>NZ_JVMD01000014.1 GCF_001056295.1 Corynebacterium halotolerans | reverse complement strand
GTCGTCGTCAAGCTGGTGCCGGAGGCGCTGGTGGAGGCGGAAACTCTCGCGCAGGCGACGGTTGGCCTGGAGCCGGATGGTGTGCGCCCGGTGGGGCGGACGCGGCAGCGGGCGGTGGGGTTTCCGGCGTGGCCGATCATCACGGATCCGGGCAACGCGCGCCATGCGTTGAACTTGGTGGGTGATTTGGAGTGGGCGCGGCGGCATGCGGGCAATCAGGCGAAGAAGGTCAAGGAACGGTTCGACGCCCTCGTCGGTGATCTGACGCGGTCGGCGCCGCATTTCGTGCCGACGCTGTTGGAGGAGCTTGCGCGGATCTACGCCGACGCCGGCAACGACGCGTTCGCCCGCCAGTATTTCGGCCGTGCCCGGGAGGTTGAGCGGGCCCACGGCATCGACGTCGACCCGGTGCGGCATGAGGCCGTGTTCCTGGAGTTCGCGGACCGCGGCATCGTGGGCGCCAAGGATCTCACCCGTGAGGCCGGTGACGCGATGGGGCGTTTCGGCGATCCGTCCGAGGCGTTCGAGTATGTGCTGCGCCTGAACTGCTCGCGGATGCGCTCGGGCAAGGAGCCGTATGCGCACTGCTTGCGGGATCTGCGCAAGGTCGGCAAGGCCGCGGGTTTGACGCCGGCGGAGGTCGACGTGCGGCTTTACGACGAAGCCGTCGGCCTCGCCGCCTTCGACGCGGCGCCAGGGGGCTTCTGGAAGGCCACGCGGGGATCCCTGGTGGCGTGGCTGAAGGAGCATCCGGAACGCGCCGACCATTACCTGGACAGCATCCCCGATGAACTGAGCATCGAGGGTTGGCTGCGGTTCCTCGAGGACATCGGCGCGTGGGAGCGGCTCATCGCCGACGTCGGTGCATACCTGAAGTGGGCGCGAGCGGCGCTCGGGCGCGATGCCTATCACAAACTGCGGCAGTTCAGCCCGCGGTTCCTCGCCGCCATCGAGGCGCAGGGCGAGAGGCTCGCCGGAACGCCCGTCACGGCCGAGTTCGCGTGGTTGCCCATCGAATACGTCGATGCCCTGGCTGCCGCGGGCGTGTCGTGGGTAGAACCCCGGTACCGGTATTCGTTCAAGAGCATGCGCTGGAAGGAGTGGGCGAACCAGGAGAGGCGGACCCGCGATCTCCGCGCGATATTCGACCACCCGCGGCTGCGGGTCCATGCCCATGACAGCCTGTCGTCGCAGTTCATCGGCGAAAACCTGGGCCTTCTCCTGGAACACGATGGCGGACGCCGGTTGGTGGAGATGCGCCTGATCGGCCAGGCGGCCGGGGTCGCCGACGCCGGCGGGTCGCTGCCGAACCTCGCCCACCGCCTCGAGAACCACCTGCGGCACCTCACGGACCCCCGCCTGGAGTCGGTCAACGCCGCCGCCGTGAAGGCCATGCGCCACCTCGACCCGGGCGAGACGCTGGCGAAGGCCCTGCGGGCCGGCCTACTGGCCGAGATGACCCTTCCCGCCGCCGAGGAATCGGCGGCCCGGCTTAACGCCGAGTCGGACAAGCCGCGGCCGGTGAAGGTGTTCGATTCGTACCCGCAGCTCATCATCATCTGCGGTGACCGGTTCGAGGTCATCGACGAAGGCGAGACGACGGTATCGGGCCAATTGCCCGTCGACGCGTACTACGTCGAGTTCGCCGTGACCGTCGGCGACGACGTCGTGTTCTTCCACCGCACCGGGAACAGCTGGTCGCCCCACGTGTATTGGCACGGCGCCACGTCGGCGAAAACGACGGGGTACTTGGGTGCCCGCAACGGCACCATGAGCCTGCCCGTCGACGGCGGCCGCCTGACGGGCGCCGGCATGATCGCCCCCGGCCAGACGGACGTCATCGGCTTCGGAGCGGACTTCGCCTGCACCGCCGACGGCTCGCGCATCTTCGCCAAGGTTCACGGGAGATTCCTCGAGTGGGACGCCGACGCCGCGGAATTCACCGGCGACGGCGTCGACGCGGCGGAACTGCCGGGGATCCTCGGCATCGGACCGTTGCCGATGCACGGCGACATCCGCGGCGTGGAGGCGTACCCGGCCTTCCCGGCCACCGCGGACAGCCCGGCCGGAGCAACCGACGGGCGGCATTTCGCGGTCACCTACGCCATCGACGACCAATGGGGGGCGACGACGCCGCTGGGGGACTTCCGGTCGCCGCGGGCTTTTGACGCGGTCATTTCGCGCCCCGGCGGCGGGCGGTGGTTCGTGGACGGCATGCGCCTCGTCGACGCCTCCGACGGTGGGCTGCTGATCCGTCACGGCGGGGTCCTCGACGACTTGCCGGCGTCGGCGATCCACCTCCTGCGAACGAGATCGGAGGAAGCGAGCGCCGCGATGCGTTCCTTCACCGCCGAGGATGCGGAAGAACTTCTGGCCGCCATGTCGGTGGAGCCGGATCGCGAGGTGGACTTCGAGGGCGTCGAAGACCCCATCGCCACCGAGTGGCGGCATAGGGGGCGTCGCAAAGCAGCGGCCCGGTCGGTCGACGCCGAGCCGGGTACCGACGCGTGGGAGATCGCGCGGCGGCTGCTGGGCACCTCCGACCCGATGCTGGTCGGGGCGGTGATCGAGGTCGCCGCCGACGTCGCGGCGCTGTCCCGCGGATTCCGTGCGCTGGCCTCCTCCGACGAAGAGCCGGCGGATCGGTTCGGCATGTCCGCGGGCGCCCACTTTTTGCTCGGAGACCTGTCCGGGACGCGGTACCTCGCCGGGGCCGACAAGGAAGTCCCCGTCGCGTTGGCGGCGCTCGCCGCCGAACTGGCGGAACCGGGATGCTCTGCGGGGCACGGCGGCGAGGGGACGAAAGGATTCGTCCGGTACATCGGCCACGAGCGGAGTCTGCTCGCAATGTTGTCCGCCCCCGCCCTGGATCGGGCGCTCGTCCGCGAGATCACCGAGCTCCTGAGGGAACTCGTCGACGCGGGGGTGTTGTGCTCCGGGTGGACGACGCGCCGAGAGGAGGTGCCGTTGGTCCTCGAGGACGGATCGCCGCATTGGGAAGACGGCGCCTTCTACGCCGAGGTGATCGGGGACGATGAAGGCCGGTGGTGGCTGGTCGTCGCCCCGGACGACTCCGTGGCCTCCGAGGACCGGATGTCCGCGGAGGAGTTCCTGGCGGGGCTCGACGCGCTCGACGCACGTGGGGACGGGGTCCCCGACTTCGCCGCGCAGGCGGAGGCGGTGGCCGCCGGGACGAACCTCACCGCCGACGTCGCCCGATTCCTCGTCGGCGGCGCCTCCGCGACGAGGGCCCACTCGTGGGGCCTCGTCGTAGGCGGCACCTCCGCGACGACGGTCCGCAAGTGGGGCGCGGCGCAGGACCTGCGCAAGGAGTCGCACAGGGAAGCGCTCGGCATGACGGCCGCCGCGTTCAACCGCGCTCAGGCGGCCGTGCAGGAAATGCCGTGGCGAGTCATCGCCGCGATGGCATTGGCGGGGTTGCCCGGCGGTGACGTGTCCCGGGCCATCGACGAGGGGCCGGACGCCGATGCGATGGTGGAAGCTTGGCGGCGGGAGACCGGTGACCTGGGCTTCCGGGTCACCGACTCCGAACGCGCCGCCATCGGTCGCACCGTCCGCGTCAACGCCGACAGGTACATCGATGACATCCTCCATCCGTTGCAGCTGGACGGGCGGAACCCGCACGACGTGAACTTCTACGTGGCTCCTCTGTTGACGCTCGCCTCGATGCGGGGCGAGGGTGACCCGATCCGGCCGTTCCTGCGGGAACAGTTCCGGCGTTTGTCGGCCGGAATAGAGCAGTCGCTCCAGGCGCCCCGGTTCGTCCAATCGGTCAAGGGCGAGCTCGGCGGGGATTACTCGACCGTGGAGAACGAGACGGGGCTGCAAATCCATCGCGTGCTCACCGAGGGGATCCTCGACGAACTGTTGGAGGATCTGGAATCCGACGAGGCTCATGCCGGGTCCGGTGAAGCCGAAGAGCCGCATGCGGGATCCGGGGAAGCCGGCGGCGCCCCCGACGGGCACCCCATGGATCCGCTCGTGTCGGCGCCGGAGACCGTGTCGGCGGTGATGGAGGCTTTGGGTCTTGACGAGGATGCCGCCCGGTACTTCCTCCAGGTCCTCGCGTTGGCCACTCCCACGGACGCGAACATCCGCGAATGGAACGGGTGGCGGAAGAAGAACATCGATGCCACCGCGTCGGAACTGGTGGACAAGGGGCTGCTCGTCGAGGCCAAGCGGGCCGGGGCGGGGCGTACGCGGTTCCTGCCCGGAGGCTGGCTTGATCCTTCGCCGGGCGAGAAGGGCATGGAGGTGTGGAAGGCACCGCTGTA
>NZ_JVMD01000013.1 GCF_001056295.1 Corynebacterium halotolerans | reverse complement strand
GTGGGGGAATCGACATGGCTTTCGACCATGTTCCATCCGATGCAGACGACGATGAGCACAACTGTCCGGACCACCACCGCAACCAACGCACCCATCCACCCGACAACGGTGGGCGGGACGCACCCGGCCCCGTAGACCAGCCCGATCCGGCCGATCGGGATGGTGGGGCCGGCGACCAGCAGGAGGCATCGCACCAGTCCTCCTCACCAGAGGCTCCGTCGCCCCAGTCTGCCGAGCGGGCATCGCCGCGCAAGAGGTGGGTCACCGAACGCGACGATGATGCGCTGGCCTGCCTGGCCCGTCAGCGCAACATCGCCGAAGTCGACATGGCGATTGCCTGCAGACCCGCCGGTGGCACGGACGTTGATTCCCACGCCGCGGCCATCGCCACCCGGATCGGTGCGGGCAAAGCCCGAGCGATGCAGTACTGCGACGTCGGTGTGATGCTCCACCGCATGCCCCGCATCCGCCAGTTCTGCGCTGGCGGTGTGGTGCCGATGGGGCACCTGGTGAAAATCTCCGCCGCCATCATCGCCGTCACCGAC
Organism: Corynebacterium halotolerans; assembly: GCF_001056295.1. GTDB lineage: Bacteria > Actinomycetota > Actinomycetes > Mycobacteriales > Mycobacteriaceae > Corynebacterium > Corynebacterium hansenii. The sequence goes on along the minus strand of NZ_JVMD01000013.1, from coordinate 18 downwards.
GACCACCTCCCGGAAGTA
>NZ_JVMD01000012.1 GCF_001056295.1 Corynebacterium halotolerans | reverse complement strand
TACCCGGCGCTTCAAGCAGCGAGAGAAGAACTTAGCACACCCGCCGAACACCGCGCAAGCAGCGTCCAACCAACAGTGTCTGTCTCTTCCCCCAACCAGCGGCCCGTTTCACCTTGCGGCGTCGGCCTCGCTGACTCCCAGAACATTACACACGCCGCTTCGAACAAAGCAAAACGCCACGTCAACCCATGTTTCACCGCAAACCCCGCAAACGCCGACGGCCCGTGAGCGACTGGCCCGCCCCCACCGCGGTGGCTCCGAGCATGAGCCCGGAAAAGACGAAAACCGTCGCGACTCCCGTGACCGAGGCGAGGGCACCCGCCCCCGCCGGCAGAGCCACCTGCGCCAGGCGGTTGCCCATCAACCGGACCGACAGAGCCATGGCCTTGTCCGCCGGCGGAACGAGGGACGACACCCACGTCATGGTCATCGGCATGACGAACCCCCAGGCGAACCCGCAGATCCCCGTCGCGATGGCCAGCATCCAGGCCCCGTTCAGCCACGGAGTCGCCACCAGCGGAGCGGCCCCCGCCGCGATCATGGCCACCAGCACGCGGTCCCTGTCCACGTGCGCCAGCGCCCACGGCATCAGCGCGCGCGACACGACCCCCATGCCCGACCGGGCACCGAGAATCATCGTCACTTCGCCAACCGACAAACCGATTTCATGGCCGAGCACCGGCATGTAGGCGGTCATCAGGTCGATGGCCACGATCACCGCCACCGACGCCCCCATCGCGGCGGGCATCCCGGGCAGGCCCAGCATCCTCCGCACCGGGTAATGCGCGGGCGCTCCCTCGGCCGGCTGCTCGACGGCGGGGACGAGGCGTCGGAAAGCGGAGGCCACAGGCCATCCGGCCACCAGGGCCACCGCGCCCAGCGCGGTCAGGCCCAGCAACGCCGGGGTCGTGTTCACGCGGCCATCGCCCTGCCCACCGGCCGCGATCCACCCGGAAAACGCGATGCCCAGCAACTGGCCCACCGAAATGCCCAAGGTGAAGTAGGCGAAGAGCGAATCGAGGCCGCTGGTGGTGCCGCGCAACTTGGAGACCATCCCCTGCGCGGCGATCAGGCTGGTCATGTGCGCGAAGCCCAGCGCCACGTAGCCGACCAGCAGCAGGCCCAAACCCTCCGACCACGCCATCAGCGCGGTCGCCGCCACGGTCGCGATCAGCCCGGCGCGCATGACCGCGGGCGCGTGGCCGTCATCGACCAGCCGCCCGGCACGCAGCGCGATCAGCAGGGGGACGAGCGAAAACGCCGCGGTAAACGCCCCGATCATCACGGCATCGCCGCCGAAATCCAGCACGCGGTAACTCAGCAGCACGCGCCCGCCGTTGAACACGGCCTGCCCGACGACGGTCACCGCCACGAGCATCGCGAACCACCGCTTCACGCCGCCCGCCACCTTTCCGCGCTCGAATTCCGCCCCGGCCGTGGTCAACGGTACCCGGCGGACTTCCCGGCCACGGGACCGCCAAATTCATGCATCCTGGAACATGAACGAATCTGACTTTCTTTAGCAATGAACGGATTGAAGGAGCCCATGCTTGAACGCACATTGGTTTACGTCGACACGTCTTACCTGCTGGCCAGCTTTTACAACTCGTGGGAGACCGGAGCCCGCGGACAATTGGAAATCGATCTCAGAGAGGTTGTTCATGTACTCGACCGGATGATCACGCAACAGCTGGGGCAGCCGGTGCAGCGGCAGCTCTGGTACGACGGCATTCCGGAGTCGGGGCCGCACCGTTATCAACGTTCCCTGCGCACCATCGACGGCGTTCAATTGCGCGCGGGCCAACTCATCGAATGGGGCGATCGCCGCACCCAAAAGGCCGTGGATACGCGGCTGGTCGCGGACATGGTCCTGGCCGGCGTGCGCGGCCTGGCGTCGGACATGGTGCTCGTGTCGGGCGATGCCGACATGCTGCCGGGCGTCGCGGAGGCGTCGAACGCCGGCGTGCGCGTGCACCTGTACGGCTTCGGCTGGGATTCGATGTCGTCGGCGCTGCGCCATGCCTGCGATTCGACGACGATCCTCGACCCCCGCGAGGATTTCGCCGAGTCCATGCAGCTCAACGTCCTGGAGGGCCCGCTGCCGCCGGTCGTGCGCGACAAGCCGCTCGGCGAATGCGAGCCCCCCGAGGAGCAGGGCGCCACGGAGGTGCCCGACACCCGGGTGACGCCTCCCGGCACTGCGCTTGACGACGACCGGTCCGCCGGGGATCCCGATTCGCCGGAGGATCGCGGGACGGCGGACGCGGCGACGCCGACGGCCAGGGCGGATGCGCCGAAGGTCGCCGAAACCGAGGCCGCCGCGAAGGCCGGCGCGCGCGAGATTGCCTCGCAGGCCGAGCATGCGGCGGCGGAGAAGGCGGGCGTTTCCCCGGCTGCGGCGGCGACGCCGGTGCCGCGGGATCCGGCGGAGGCGATGGCCGCGGTCGCGGCAGCCGCGGCGAAGGCCGGCGAAAGGGCCGGGGAAAAGGCCTCCGCGAAGGAGGGCGCCAAGCCTGGCGGGCAGGTCCGCGAGAAGTCCGGTGAAACGGGCCGCGGCAATGCTGCTGGCCAGGATGCGTCGCAATCCGGAGCTGCCGGTGGCAGCGCGCCCCGTGCAGAGGCCGCCGATGGCGGCGTATCCGGTGGTGGCGCCGCCGGTACAGGGGACGCCGGCGCCAAGACCACCGGCGACTCCCCCGCTGCGGCGGGCGCCGAGTCCGGCTCGGATGCTTCCCGCCAAGTCGAGGACGCCGGCACCGGCTCGCCCGCGAAGCCCGGGCCGCGACCGAACCCGTCGATGATGGCACCGCGTCGCAAGCTGCGGTCGCGCTACGTCCCGCTGCCCAACGAAGTCTGGGCGTCGGCCGGATTCCAGTCGCCGTTCGACGTCGGCCAGCAGTACGCCCTGTGGTGGTACGAGTCCGCGGCGACGGATCAGCAGCGCGACGAGGCTCACCTGCTCTCCGGTGGCGGGTTGCCGCCCGAAATCGACCGCCCGCTGCTGCAGTTCGCCTGCGAGACGCTGCACGAATACACGCTGACCGACGGCCAGCGCGTGAATCTGCGGGACGGGTTCCACGCCGGCATCCGCGGCGTGCTGCTCAACCGCCGGAACAACCCCTCGGGAGACAAGAGGGGCTGATCCCGGCCGTCGGGCCTCAGGCGCGGTGCTTGCCGTCGCCCGCGCCGGGGTCCTCGACGGTCACGTCGGCGTCGTCGACGTCGGTGACTCCGGCGTCGGCGCCCGGCGCGGCCTTGGAGTCGGCGGCCGTCTCCGTCGCACCGGCCTCGGACCCGGCATCGGCGCCCGGCTTCGCTTCCGCAAGGGTCTCCGCACCGGTCTCGGCGCCGGCCTCGAGCTCACCCGCGGTGCCCTTGCCCAACTCCTTGTCCCCGGCCTCCTTGGCCATCTGGGCGCGGATCTCCGCCAGGCGCGCATCCGCGCGTGCGTCGGCGCCGGACGCCTCGATCTCGGCCATGCGGCCGGCGTGGGAATTCTGCGCCAGCTCCTGGGCGCCGAGCGCGTTGGCGTAGCGGGACTCGATCTTCTCGCGCACGCCCTCCAGGGTGGGCACGTTCGGATCGTTGGCCACGCCCTGCATCCCCTCGAGGGTGCGGGAGGTGGCCTCCTGCATCTTCGCCTGGTCGGCCTGCGACTCGAGCTCGCGGATCTGGGACTTGATCTGCTCGTAGCGCGCCTGCGACTGCTTGGCCTGATGCTGGGCCTCCTCGGCCGCGGTGACGGCCTGGGCGTGCATCTCGGTGGTCTGCTCGATCTCCGTCTCCACGCTCACCAGCTGCGACGCGAAAATCTCGGCGGAGTTCTCGAACTCCCGTGCCTTCGCTTCATCGCCCGCGGCACGAGCGGCGTCGGCCTGCTGGACCGCGGTGCGGGCATTGGCGGTGAGCTTCTCGCTCTCCTTGCGCAGCCGCGACAGCGTCATCTCCAACTGGTTGCGGTTGCCGATCACCGACGCCGCCTGCTCCTGGATCTGGCGGTGCTGCTCCCTCGCGGCCTCGGCCGCCTGGTGGATCTGCACCTTCGGGTCGGCGTTGTCCTCGATCTTCTTGTCGAAGGAGGACATCATGTACTTCCAGCCCTTGCTGAACGGGTTAGCCATGTCGCGGGGTTCCTTTCGGTGTCGTCGCCCCGGATTCTACGTAAAACCCGGCCCCACGCGCGGGGTTCACGCCGTGCACCCCGGCTCCGGGCGCCCTCGGCCACCTTCGGGAAAAACGGATTGCGCTTCCGATGTAAAGTCTCGGATCATGTTCAACCCCCGGTTCCCGGGCCGGCGCATCGCCGCCGCGTCCGCTTGCGCGGCCCTGCTCGCCGTCGCCGCGCCCGCCGTCGTGCCGAGCAACTCCCCCGATTCCGCTTCCGCCACGCCTTTCGCCGCGCCGACCGCCGCAGCGGCGAAGAAGGAGAACGCGAAGGACCCGGCCAAGCCCACCGGAAAGGCCCCCGCGAAGAGCTCCGACGCTCCGGCATCCGCCTCTCCCGACAAGTCGCCCGCCACCTCGGCGGACAAGGACGCGGGCAAGGATTCCGGCAAATCCGGCGAGAAGAGCGCCGACAAGTCCCCCGAAAAGGACGACGCGAAGGATGCCGGCAAGGGCGGCGAAAAGCCGTCCAAGGGCGCCGGCACCGGCGCCGACGGCTCCGGCATCCCGGAGCCGACGACGGACGTCGGCCGCGAGATCCGCGAGCGGATGGATGAGGCCACCGAGACCGTCGCCGAAGGCGGCGGCCAGATCGGCATGGCGTTCCTGGACCGCAAGACGGGCGAGCTCGTGTGCAACGAGCAGTGCCTGGAGGGGTTCCAGCTGGCGAGCCTGTCCAAGGTGTTCATCGCCGAGGTCGTCGGTTACACGAACTACGCGCCTCCGGGCCGCCGCGGCGAGATCGAGGCCGGCGAGGGCGACATGCCGGTGAAGGGCAACGGCGACGCGATGCTACGCGACGACATGATGCGCTACTCCGACAACGAGGCGACCGACGCCCTGTGGGGTAAATACGGCAACACGCGCGTCGTCGAGAACATCAAGGAGCGCTACGGGCTCAGCGAGGCGACCGTGCCGAACTCGGACTGGGGCTCGACGAAGTCGTCGGCCGCCGACATGGTGGCCTTCTTCGACGGCCTGCTGTCCAAGAAGGGCGGGCTTTCCGACGTCGAGACCCGCTACCTGGTGCAGCTGATGTACTCGCTGCCGCGGTACTCCTACGGCGACGCGGACCAGAACATCGGCCTGCGCGCGGCGCTGCCCGACGAGTTCGTCGGCGCGAAGGGCGGCTGGTACGACCCGGAGATCCGCACGTCCGCCGGTTTCTTCGGCGAGGACGACCGCTACGTCATGGCCGTGCTGACGCGGAACGTCTCGCCCGACGATTTCACCGCGGCGATCGCGCACGTCTTCCCGGAGGGCGGCGCCGGCGTGGAGAAGCGCGGCGACGAGGCGATCCGCCAGGCGGCGTCGGCGGAGGCGGAGGCGGGACCGGTCGCGGGGTCGGCGACCCCGTGGGTCCTCGCGCTCCTGGTGGCCACGGCCGCGGGCTTCGGGCTGGGCTGGCAGACGCGGCGCACCGCCGCCTGACCGCCCCGAACGACCGCCATCGCCGGGCGCGGGTCTTCCCGCCCCCGGGGTCCCGGGGGCCGGACGCGCCTGCGCCCCTGGGCCCGCCTACCGGCCCACTTACGCCTGGGCGTCGCCGGCGGCGGCGTCCCCGGCGGCCATCTGCTCCTCGATCTGGCGGCGGACATCGTCCATGTCCAGCTCGCGGGCCTGGCGCAGCAGGTCCTCGAGGGCCTGCGGCGGGAGCACGCCGGCCTGCTGGAACAGCAGGATGCCCTCGCGGAACAGGAACAGGGTCGGGATCGACTGGATGCCCAGCGCCGCGGAGATCTCCTGGTTGGCGTCGGTGTCCAGCTTCGCGAACGTCACGTCCGCGTGCTTCTCCGAGGTCTGCTCGAAGATCGGCGCGAACTGGCGGCAGGGGCCGCACCACTCGGCCCAGGCGTCGACGAGCACGATGTCGTTGTCCTGGATGGTCTGGGCGAAGGTCTCGTTGGTGACGTCGATGGTTGCCATGAAGGGGCTCCTCGTTTCATCGGTTCCCGCGGGGCACCTCCCCGCGCGGTGCCGCTTCCCGGCACGCCCCGAACAACACGTAAACCCCTCCGGGTATTCCCGGGGGCTTTTTCGCTTCACGACGCCCCGTCCGGAACCCCCGATTGCGGAAGCCTCCGGCACGGCCTCGGCGACCCGCGACCGGGCGCCTGCCCCGGACGCTACCGGATCCGCAGGATGTTGCGCTGCTCCCCCAGGCCGTCGATGGCGACGCGGATTTCCTGGCCGTCGCGCAGGTACGTCTTCGGCGACATCCCGTGGCCGACCCCCGCCGGCGTCCCGGTGGAGATGACGTCGCCCGGGTTCAGCTGCACGAACCGCGAAATGTAGGACACCAACGCGGCGGGCGGGAACACCAGGTCGGCGATCGGCGCGTCCTGCCGCAGTTCGCCGTCGACCCAGGTGCGCACGCGGGCGATCGAGGCGTCGAATTCATCGGGCGTGGCCAGCCAGGGCCCGAAGGCCGAGGTCCGCTGCAGCGTCTTGCCCTGCAGCCACTGCTGCGTGGCGTACTGGGCGTCGCGCTGCGTGAAGTCGTCGAGGATGGCGTACCCGGCGATGCGCGCCGCGGCCTCGTCCTCGTCCACGCGGTAGGCGGTCTCGCCGATGACGACGGCCAGCTCGCCCTCGTAATCGAGGGCGCCGGCGGCGTCTTCGTGGACCATCAGGTCATCGCGCGGGCCGGCCAGGGCGTCGGCGAACTTCGCGAACAGCGTCGGCACGTCGGGGCGGTCGTGGCCCATTTCGTCGATGTGCGCCGCGTAGTTCAAGCCGACGCAGAAGACCTTGCCCGGGCGCGGGATCAGCGGCGCCAGGGCCCACGCGGACTCCGGGACCACCCGCTCCGGATCCGGCCGATCGGCGTCGAGGGTGGCGACGGCGGCGTCGGCCTCCTCCCGCCACCCTTCGCGGGACAGCAGATCGCCGACGCACGAGGCGTCCAGCAGCACGGCCGAACCCCCGGACAGCACCGCCGCCCGGGTCGAACCATCGATGCGCAGAGTCGCGAGCTTCATCGGCGGCCGCCCTCCCCGTCACCGCGAACGGCGGTGGCGCGGGCCCGCGCGACCGGACCCGGTTCCCCGGCGGAAGCGGGGGTGGCGGGCACGGCCGGGGCGACGGCGGGCGTCGTCAAGCGAACCGCCCAATCCGGGCGCTTGAACAGCCACCCGGCGCCCGCGCGCAGGAGCAGACGGTACAGCCCCAGGCACAGCGCCGCGGCGGTCACCGTGGCGATGACCGGCTGCCACGGCAGCCCCGGATCCCGCGTGAAGAACTGGTCGGCGACGATGCCCAGGATCGCGAGCATCGGGATGTGCATCAGGAACACCGGCAGCGTGCGGCGGCCGAGCTTCTCGAACGGCTCGACCACCACCGAGCCCTGCAGCATGGCCATGACGTTGACGGCCGCGAAGATGCCGGCCGTCGACAGGAACAGGCGCGTGAGGCCCTGGTTGCCGTCGTTGAACGACGGGAAGGTGAGGACGACCCACCCCGCGACCACCACGTAGGCGGCCACCGATCCGGCCAGGAATCCGATGGGGCGGCGGTCGACCATGCGGAAGATGTACGGCGCGCCGTAGATGCCCATCAGGTAGAAGACGTACATCTCGGACACGAAGTCCCACGACCAGCTGACCGCCACGAACGGCGCCGCGACGTTGACGGCCGCCGCCGCCGCGATCTGGATGAGCGGGGGGACGTGGCGCGTGGCCTTCGAGATGATCGCGAACAGCGCCAGGGCCCACAGGAACCACAGGTACGACGTCGGCTCGACCAGGGCGTGCAGCGAGTTGTAGAACATCGCGCCCCAGTTCGAGGGATCGACGATGCGGGGCGCGTCGATGAAGCCCATCTCGGTCACGTAGGACGCGGGCAGCATCGCCAGCACGACGTCGCGCAGCGGCACCCACAGCACGTACAGCCAGACCATCACCCAGATGCGGCGGTTGGCCAGCTTGTGCCAGGACTCGGACAGCGCCTTCGCGGCGAAGAGGCCCGAAAGCAGGAAGAACAGGGGCATGCGGATGGGGCCGAGCATGAAGTTCACCTCGGCCCAGATCCCGGTCGAGTAACCGTGGTTGGCCAACTCCGTGACGGCATGGCCGAGCACGACGAGGAGGATGCACAGCCCCTTCGCCGAATCGACCCATTCCACGCGCGGGCGAGTGTTCGCCGACGCGCCGGCCGTGTTGGCAGCTACGGTTCCCGCCAAAGAATCCTCCCGTTCATTCACCGTCCGCGGCCCCGTCCGGGGGCGTTTTTGGCACGCAAAAATGCGCCCGTGGCCGCGGGTAAGGCAGTTTACCCCTGCTGACCTGGACTGGAAAGCCCAGGTGACGGGGAACACCCCCACGGTGCGAATGTGACCGAACCGCGTGAGCCTGCCCCTCCCCGGCCCCCTAGTGCTCGTGGGCCATGTTGACGAAGCGCGAGTACCGCAGCTGGTTGGCCACGGTGACGGTGCCGATCGGGCCGCCGCGGTGCTTGGCCAGGATGATGTCGGACTCGCCGGCCCGCTCGTGCTCGAGCTCCTGGGAGTCGGGGCGGTAGAGCAGCATGACCATGTCGGCGTCCTGCTCGAGCGAACCCGATTCGCGGAGGTCGGCGACCTGGGGCTTCTTGTCCGTGCGCGCTTCCGGCCCGCGGTTGAGCTGCGAGATGGCGATCAGCGGCACGTCGAGCTCCTTGGCCAGCAGCTTCAGCTGGCGCGAGAACTCCGAGACCTCCTGCTGGCGGGATTCGACGCGCTTGCCGGAGGACATCAGCTGCAGGTAGTCGAGCACGATCAGGTCGAGGTCGTGCTTCTGCTTCAGCTGCCGGGCCTTCGCGCGGATCTCCATCATGGTCAGGTTCGGCGAGTCGTCGATGAACAGCGGCGCCTCGCGGATCTGCTCCGTGCGCTCCACGAGCTTGTTCCAGTCGCCCGGCTCCATGTTTCCGGAGCGCAGCTTGGACAGGTCGATCTCCGTCTCCGCCGACAGCAGGCGCATCATGATCTCGATCTTCGACATTTCCAGCGAGAAGATCACGCTGGTCTTGCCGTGCTGGATGGACGCCGACCGCATGAAGTCCAGGGCGATGGTCGACTTTCCGACGCCGGGACGCGCCGCGATGATGATCATCTGCCCGCCGTGCAGGCCGTTGGTCAGTTCGTCCAAGCGGTGGAAACCGGTGGGCACGCCCTGCGCCAGGCCGCCCTGCTGCGAGATCAGGTCGATCTCCTCCAGCGCCGGGTCCATGAGCTCGGACATCGACGAGTAGTCCGCCTTCTCCGAGTCGCGGCCGACGCCGAAGACGATCTGCTGCGCCTGGTCGACGAGCACCTCCGGCTCCGAGTCCTCCGCCCCGGCGTACCCCAGCTGCACGATCTGCGTGCCGGCCTCGACCAAGCGGCGGATGGTGGCCTTCTCTGCGACGATCTTCGCGTAGTAGTGCGCGTTCGCCGCGGTGGGCACCATCGCCACGAGCGTGTGCAGGTACGGCGCCCCGCCGACGCGCTCGAGGTCTCCCAGCCGGTCCAGGCGCCCGGCCACCAGAATCGGGTCCACTTCCGACGATTCGCCGTAAAGATGGAGGATCGCCTCGTAGATGGCCTGGTGCGCGGGCCGGTAGAAGTCCTCCGGCTTGAGCAGCTCGTAGACGTCGGCGATGACGGTGGGGCTCAGCAGCATGCCGCCCAGGACGCCCTGCTCCGCCTCGATGTTGTGCGGCGGCTGGCGGCCGAAATCGACTCCCCGCGAAACCTGCTCGCCGCGCAACCGGTCGCCGTTGCCGCGGCTCCTGCGGTTGAAGCCTCCCGCGCCTCCCCCGCTTTCCGACGGCCCGGCGCCCGAGTATCCGCCGTCGAAGCTCCCGGACTCCGGGGGCGGGGGCACGTCGTCGTACGACGCCGCAAATGCCGCGCCCTCCATCGGTTCCCGTGGCTGGCTCATGTCCGCCGCCTTCCCTTCCGTGAGCTGTCGTCCCGCGGGTCCGGCTGACCCGGGTCCAGGTTCCGCCACAGGCTACCCCGCGGCCCGGATCGGAACCTCATCCGCGGGCGTTCGAACGCGCCGCCCGGGTGCGGTTCCCCACAGAGTTATCCACAGGAGCTGTGGATGGATCTGGGGACGAAGTGTGAACGAAACATGAATGCCCAGGAGATTATGTGGAGCAACTCCGAAGCCCCACGCGACACCGAACCCGATGACCAGCACAAACCAGTATTTCCGCTGGTCACGAACCTATTCCGAGAAAATGTCCGGCGGCGGGGGTAGCCAACGGGCGACATTCGGACCCCCTGCGCGCCACCCGGACCTCATCTGCGGTTCACTTTCGGGCGGGCTGACGGTGGTGTCCTGCGGAAACTCCCCAACAGTTTTTCCACAAGCCCGGCAACCCCCTCCCGCAACCCCTCCCCCCTCATGTTCAAGCGCGACTCGAAGGTTGGGCCCCCGCCGGCGCACCCGAGAGACACCTCCGGCCCCTCCCGAGGGATCGGGAGGGGCCGGGGTGCGCTGTTGTCATTGGGCCGGTGTGACCGGCCGCCGTCATGGGCCGCGGTTTAGGCGGCGACGACCTCCACGGAAACATGCGCGGTGATCTGCGGGTGCAGCGCGATGTCAACGGTGTGCTTGCCGGTGGCCTTGATCTGGCCGGCGGAGAGCTGCACGGCGCGCTTGTCGATGGCCTGGCCGGACGCCTTGCGGACCGCGTCCGCGACGTCGGCGGCGGTGACCGAACCGAACAGCTTGCCCGTCTCGGACGCCTTCACGGCGACGGAAACGTTCTCGAGCGCGTCGAGCTTGTCCTTGACCTCGCGAGCGTGGTCGAGGTCCCGGATCTCACGGGCCTCCTGAGCACGGCGAATGCCCTCGATCTGCTTCTCAGCACCACGGGTGGCCACGATGGCCAGACCGCGGGGAAGCAGGTAGTTACGTCCGTAGCCGGCCTTGACCTCGACGATGTCACCGGGGACACCGAGCTTGTCGACGGCGGCGGTGAGGATCAGCTTCATGATCCCTGCCTTTCGCTGGATATTTCTAACGTCGGATTTGTGTGATCGCGTGGGACCGGATCAGAACGGCGGCTCGTCGCCGCCACCGAAGTCGCCGGACTGGGGAGCGGAGTTCCACGGGTCCTCGGCCGGCTGTCCGCCGCCGAAGCCCTGGTTTCCTCCGCGGCCGCCCTGGCCGCCGAAATTGCCCTGGTTCTGGCCGCCGCCCTGGTTTCCGCCGCCGAAGCCGCGTCCACCCTGGTTGCCGCCGCCGAAGCCCTGGCCTCCGCCGCCGCCCTGGCCGCCGGAGCGGGGGTTGCGGGTGACCTGGGCCGAAGCGAACTTGAGGGACGGGCCGACTTCGTCGACCTCGATCTCGTAGACCGTGCGGCGCTCGCCCTCGCGGGTCTCGTAGCTCCGCTGGCGCAAACGGCCCTGCACGATGACGCGCATGCCCTTGCTCAGGGTCTCCATCACGTTCTCCGCCGCTTCGCGCCAGATGTTGCAGGTCAGGAACAGAGCTTCCTGGTCCTCCCACTGGCCCGAGTCGCGGTTGAAGGCGCGCGGCGTGGACGCCACGCGGAAGTTGGCCACGGCCGCACCCGACGGGGTGTAGCGCAGCTCCGGATCGGCGACGACGTTGCCGACCAGCGTGATGGGGGTCTCTCCCTGTGCCATGTTCGCTCCTCTTCGGATTGGGCGATGTTCATCGGTGACTGGCTTTTACGCCCGCCATCCTACGGTCCCGTGCGGACCCCGGAGGGCCCGGCGGGAAAACTAGCGATCGCCCCGCAGCACCTTGGTGCGCAGGATGGAGTCGTTCAGGTTGAGACGACGGTCGAGCTCCAGCACGGCGGCCGGCTCGCACTTGAGGTCGAGGACGACGTAGATGCCCTCTTCCTTCTTCTCGATGGGGTACGCCAGGTGGCGCTTGCCCCAGATGTCCACCTTCTCGACCTCGCCCTTTTCCTTGCGGACGATGTCGAGGTACTTCTCCAGGGACGGGCCGACGGTGCGTTCATCCAGCGACGGATCGAGGATGATCATGACTTCGTAGTGACGCACGGACCTCATCACCTCCTATGGTCTAGTTCTTCGTGTTTCGGCCACGGGGAGCGTTCGACGGAGGGAGGCGCCGCGGGTCTGTCCGCGGTGCTCGCCGCATCCGACCTCCGCGTGGCAGGAGGGTCGTTGCGTCAGGCAACCTGGTCAGGGTAGCCCATGGGAAAGCCCCGCACATAATCGCTCGTGCGGGGCCGGGGGCCATGCGGCGCCGGTGCTCTGCGGAGGCCGGCGCCATGCGGGGGTTGGCTCTCTGCGGGGGCCGGCGCTTTACGGGAGCCGGTGCTTTACGACAGCCGCTGCTTTGCGACGGGCGGCGCGCAACCGCCCGACCCGCCGCGACCGCAGCGGCGCCCGATCACTCTCCCGTCGCCGCGTGGAAGAGCGCGATGATCACGGGGACGATCGTCGCCAAGAAGAATGCGCCGATCACCAGCCCCCACACGCGGCTCTGCGGCCACTTGTACATGAAGCCGTAGAAGGCAGCGCCGAAGAGAAGGAATCCCGCGAAGACGCTCGCCATCGTGAGGATCAGCATGCCGCTCAATTCATCCACCCGTTCGTGTCGTCGGCCCGTCGGTCGGGCCGGGTAAGTGCCGGCCGCCGGTCGGCGGCCCCAATGAATGTCGAAGGGCCGCCGGCGACATTTCCGGCGGCCCTTCCCCGGGTCGGTTCAGTCCGTCCCGGGTGTGGCTCGGTACAGCGGGTCAGTTGTTTCCGGGGGCCGGTTCGGGAGCGGGGCCGGGCGCGGGCTGCGGCACGGGCTCGTTGCCCCCGCCGCCGCCTCCGCCGCCGCCGTTGCCGCCTCCGCCGCCACCGCCCGGTCCGCCTCCGTCACCAGGGCGGGGGAAAGGGAGCAGATCACCGATTCCACCGCCCGGCGGCGGGATCTCGGGGAGTTCGGGCAGAGCCGGCGAGGACTCCTCGGAGCTCTCCTCGTTCGAGTTCTCGTCCCGGCCCGGACCGGCCGGCGGGGCGTTTCCGCTCCACGCCGGCGCACCGGCGACGCCGTTGACGGGCTTGGGCTGCGAGAAGTTCTCCCAGTTCTGGTTCACCAGCGCGTTATCCATGGTGAATTTCCACAGATCCGACGGGGTGTTCGCGCCCCACATCACGCCGCCGTAGGCGTTGTACAGGGCGGAGCCGTCGACGTTGCCCACCCACACGGCGGTGGACAGCTGCGGCGTCGCGCCGATCATCCACGCGTCCTTGTTCAGGCCGGTGTCGCCCAGCTGGGTGGTGCCGGTCTTGGCGGCCGACGGGCGGCCGCCCGCCAGGGCGTGGTTGTTGAACGAGGCGATGGGCTTCATCGCGTCGATGACGTTGGTGGCCACGGCCTCCGAGACCCGGCGCTCGCCGTCCTTCTTCTCGCGCTCGAAGAGCACCTCGCCGTTGACGGTCTCGACCTTCTCCACGAAGTGGGTCTGCTGGTAGACGCCGTCGTTGGCCAGGGTGCCCAGGCCGACCGCCATGTCGATCGGGCGGCTCTGGTACTGGCCCAGGGCGATGCCGTCGAGCGACTGGCCGTTTTCCTCGACCAGGGTGCGCTCGATGCCCGGCAGGGACTCCGCGACGCCCAGGCGGTGCGCCATCTTGGCGGTGTCCGTCGGGCCGTTGGCCAGGTCGCGCTGCAGGCGGATGAACGGCGTGTTCAGCGACTGCTTCAGCGACTCGGAGATCGGGCAGACGCCGCAGGACGCGCCGCCGGCGTTCTGCATGGTCACCGGACCGGACTGGACCGGCGCCGACGAGTACTGCGCCGACAGCGGGATGTCCTGGTCCAGGGCCGCGGCGAGCGCGAAGATCTTGAACGTCGAACCGGTCTGCAGGCCCGAGTTGGCGTAATCCCAGCCGTTCGGGTCGTTGCCTCCGTAGTAGGCGCGGACGGCGCCGGTCTTCGGCTCGACCGAGACGATCGCGGCGCGCAGGTCGTCGGAGAACATGTAGTTGTCCACCGCGTTGAGCGCCGCCTTCTGGGCCTCCGGGTCGATGGTGGTGGTCACGCGCAGGCCGAGGGTGTTGACCTCCTGCTCGGTGATGCCCTCGCGGTCGAGCTCGGCGAGGACCTGCGACTTGATCATCGCGGCGGGGCCGGGCTCCGGCGCCTGCTGCGGGACCAGCGCGGGATCGAGCGTCTCGGGGTACGTCTGGGCGTTGCGGTCGGCCTGGGTGAGCACGCCCATGTCGACCATGCCGTCCAGCACGTAGTTCCAGCGCTGCTCGGCCTCGGCGCGGTTCGTCCACGGGTCCAGCGCCGACGGGCGCTGGATGGACGCGGCGAGCACGGCGGCGTCGGCGGCGGTGAGGTCCTCGACCTTCTTGCCGAAGTACGCCTCGGCGGCCGCGGCGATGCCGTAGCCGTTGCGGCCGAAGTAGATGGTGTTCAGGTACGCCTCGAGGATCTCGTCCTTCGACCATTCGCGCGCCATCTTCGCCGACATGACCAGTTCCTTGGCCTTTCGGGTGACGGTGCGCTCGTTGCCGACGACGGCGTTCTTGACGTACTGCTGGGTGATCGTCGAACCGCCGCCCGCGGAGGGGTTGCCGGTGACGACGCCCCACGCGGCGCGCGCGTAGCCGCTCAGCGAGAAGCCGGGGTTCGTGTAGAACTCGCGGTCCTCCGCGGCGAGCACCGCGTTGCGGACGACCGACGGCACGTCCTGCAGGTTCACGGCACGGCGATTGCCGGCCTCCGGAACGATGCGGGCGATCTCGTTGTCGCCGGTCTTGTCGTAGATCACCGCGATCTGGTCGTTGCGCAGATCTTCGGGCTCCGGGACGTCGGTCGCCATGTAGGCGATGCCGAAGATCGCGACGGGGAACAGGATGATGAGCACGGCGGCGACTCCCAGCCATGCCCAGATGCCCCGGCGGCGGCCGCCCTTTTCCTCCACGTCTCCGTCGTCCTCCAGGTCATCGTCGAGGCGGTCCCCGGCGTCGTACTCGTCCGCGTCGTAGTCATCGGGGCCGTATTCATCGGGGGCGTACTTGCCGTCCCCGGCGAAGGCATCGTCCTTCGACGGGCCGCCGGCGCGACGGCCGGCGTTTCGTCCGAGGCGGTGCTCGCCGGACGCGCCGGCGGCACCCGCGCCGGTGGCGCCGGTCGCCCCGTCACGCCCGGCGCCGGAGGCGGACTCGACGTCCCACCATTCGCCGCCGGCGGACCCGGGGTCACCGGGTCCGCTCGCGTTGTCTCGAGGATCCTTGCTCACGGGCTCTCTCCAAATCGGTTATTGCTTCATTCTGCGTCGGCCGTCTCCGCCGTCGCCGTGCGAACCCTGAAGTTCCACCGGCAATCGGGGCAAACCTCCACCGTCTGCACGGTGCACGGTCCACGCTCGGCCACCAAATGGGCAAGTTCGGCGGCCCCGCACGCGGTGCCGGAACGATGCCCCAGGTTCTCTCCGAAAACCCAGGATACGAGTCGGAGGTCCCCATTGCGACAAAGCGGGCACTTCGCCCCGGCGGGGACCCCGTGGAATCGCGCGGCCGCGACGAGCCGCGGATCGGCGTCCCGCAGCTTCCTCGCGGACACCTCCCCGCTCCGCCAGCGCGCCAGCTCCGCGTTGCGGGCCAGCGTGTGGTCGACCTCATCGCGCCACCTGATCACGCGGTCAGGGTAGCAGGCACCCCCAGGGCACCACCCCCGCTTTATCGGTTCACCTTCGCCCCCACCCGTTTCCGAATGCGGTTGGGGAATGGAATGGGTATAGCGTCAGCACATTGGGGTACGGCCCGCAACACCCGCCGCGCCCGCACCGGAAGTCGAATCAAGGAGACCGCATTTCATGAGTTCCGTTCGCGTTGCAATCGTCGGCGTCGGCAACTGCGCCTCGTCGCTCGTCCAGGGCGTGGAGTTCTACCGCGACGCCAAGGCGGGTGACGACGTCCCCGGCCTGATGCACGTGCAGTTCGGCGACTACCACGTTTCCGACATCAAGTTCGTCGCCGCGTTCGACGTCGACGACAAGAAGGTGGGCAAGGACCTGTCCGAGGCCATCAACGCCTCCGAAAACTGCACCATCAAGATCGCGGACGTCCCGACCCTCGGCGTCGAGGTCCAGCGCGGCCCGACGCTCGACGGCATCGGCAAGTACTACGCGGAGACCATCGACGAGTCGGCCAAGGAGCCGGTCGACGTGGTGCAGGCGCTGAAGGACGCCGAGGTCGACGTCCTCGTCTCCTACCTGCCGGTGGGCTCGGACCAGGCCGACAAGTTCTACGCCCAGTGCGCCATCGACGCCGGCGTGGCCTTCGTCAACGCCCTGCCCGTCTTCATCGCCTCCGACCCGGAGTGGGCCAAGAAGTTCGAGGACGCCGGCGTCCCGATCGTCGGCGACGACATCAAGTCCCAGGTCGGCGCCACCATCACCCACCGCGTCATGGCCAAGCTGTTCGAGGACCGCGGCGTGCGCCTGGAGCGCACCCTGCAGCTCAACGTCGGCGGCAACATGGACTTCAAGAACATGCTCGAGCGCGAGCGCCTGGAGTCCAAGAAGATCTCCAAGACCCAGGCCGTCACGTCGAACCTGACCGGCCCGCTGGCCGGCCTCATCGACGACCGCAACGTCCACATCGGCCCGTCGGACTGGATCGACTGGCTCGACGACCGCAAGTGGGCGTACGTCCGCCTGGAGGGCAAGGCCTTCGGCGAGGTGCCGCTGAACCTGGAGTACAAGCTCGAGGTGTGGGACTCGCCGAACTCGGCCGGCATCATTATCGACGCGCTGCGCGCCGCGAAGATCGCGAAGGACCGCGGCATCGGCGGCCCGATCCTCCCGGCCTCCGCGTACCTGATGAAGTCCCCGCCGAAGCAGATGGGCGACGACGCCGCGCGCGCCGAACTGGAGAAGTTCATCTCGGGCGAGTAGCCCGCCGAAGTGACCGCGCCGCGCCGCCACGGCCATGCAGAGTGCGTTACGCCCTCCTTTAGGGTGTAACGCACTCGTGCTTTTTCACCCCCGCTTTTTCATTCGAATCACGGCTGACGAAACCGTCGTAAAGCCCTGAACAGCAACGATGCTGCAACCCCTCCGCGCAACCCTGTGTTTTTCATAATAACTAGCGGTTCATGACTATTTTGCACTGGGAATGACGGCCGCCCTTTGACTACGATTGCGCCCATGACCGAAACGAAGCAGGCTGCGGCCGCCGCAGCCGGAGCGATGACCCCGCTGGGCCTGGCCAAGGAAATTCGCCCCCTGCTGACCCGGGCCGAGCTGCTCTACAGCCGGCGCTCCGAAGAGTCGCAGCTGAGCCGAGCGCAGCTTTCCATCATGATGACGCTCGACGCCCTCGGCCCGTGCCGCATCAACCAGCTGGCGCAGGCGGAGGCCATCCGCATGCCCACCGCCTCCAACGCCGTCCACCACCTCGAGGACGCCGGCATGGTCGAACGCGTCCGCGACACCCAGGACCGCCGCGGCGTCCGGGTCGAATTGACCGATAAGGGCCGTTCGGAGCTGCACCGCGTCTCCAACGAGCGCGACGAGCAGATGGCGAACATGTTCGCGGCCCTCTCGCCCGAGGAGCTCGAAGTCGGCGCGCAGCTGGTGCCCATTCTCAAGCGCATCCTGCAGACGTACGGGGAGGACCGGGCGGCGGCCGCGGAGTAGAAGGCGGCTAGGCTGGTCGGTGCGACGTTGACGTGCGCCGATCGGGCGCCCGAACCCCGCCGCGTTCCGGCACAGCCCCAGGAGGATCGCATGCCGCATAGCCCGCTCCGCATCTTGGTTGCGTGGCGCCCGGGCCGCAATGGCCCGGAGGCGATGGATTGCGCCGCATGGCTGGCGCGCACCTGCGAGGTCCGCATTCGCGTGGCCACGGTGCTGTCGCGCGGCTGGCCCCTGACGTCCCTGGCGCGCCTGTCCGACCACGATTCGTGGGTGGAGCGCGAGGGCCGCAATTCGGAGCGGTCGGCGCGCGCGGCCCTGAAGGCCGCCGGGATCCGCAAGGGAATGCTTGACGACGAGCCCTTCGTCAGCATCGAGTCCTCTTCGGAGGCCACGGCGCTGACGAGGATGGCCGAGGATTTCGGCGCGGACGTGATTTTGCTGGGCAGCGAGGCGAATTCGCCCGCCGACCGGTTCCGCGCCGGTTCCACCGCCGATGCGCTGCTGCATTATTCGCCGATCGCGCTGGGCCTGTCGCCGCGGGGGCGGAAGCTGTCGAAGAACGGCGTGACCAGGATCAACGTGTCCTACATTGATACTCCGCAGTCGCACACCGCGCTGAAGCGAGCGGCGGATTACGCCATGAAGTGGGACGTGCCGCTGCGGCTGCTGGCCTTCACCCCGCGCGGCGCGACCATGTACCCCACCGAGCACGGCTTCGGCTCGTCCGCGGACCTGATGATCGAATGGCGCGAACAGGCGCTGGCCCTCATCGACCGCGGCATCGACCGCGCCCACACCCGCTACCCGAACCTCCACGTCGAGGCCGACGTCGGCAGCGGCCACGGCTGGGAGGAGGCGCTCGGCGCCCTGAAGTGGAAGAAGGGCGACCTGCTGGTCATGGGGTCGTCGACGCTGGGGCCGTTTGGGCGGGTGTTCATCGGCTCGTCGACGAACCAGATCGTGCGCCATTGCCCCGTGCCGACGCTCATCACGCCGGCGTAGGGCCCGCGCGTATGGTGAGGGCATGCGCGACGCCCGGAATGACCCTTACCCCGAAGACGACGACCCGCTGAAGCACCTCGAGCGCAAGGAGTACTCCTGGCGCCCGGCGGTGAAGTACGCGGCCGCCGTCGTGGGCGGCACGTTCCTGGCGGCGATCATCATCGGCGTGGTCAGCGCCATCATGGGCGGCCCGAACTGCGACGACGGCTCCCACGTATTCATCTGCTCCCGCTGGACCGAGCTGGCGTTCCCGCTGGTCCCCGGAGCGGTGAGCCTGTTCGGCGCGCTCGGCTGCTTCTGGATCACCTATCTGCGGTGGAAGTCCTTCGGCAAGTGGCGCCCGTGGCTCGCCATGTGCTGGGTGCTCATGCCGTGGACGCTGGCGTGGATGACGTCGACGTTCTCCATCGCGATGTTCGGCGTCCAGTCCGGCACTCCGTGACGGCGGCGCGGGGCGCAGCCACGCGGGCGCGTCCGCGACGGCGGCGGGGGAGAGGCCCCGCCGCCGCTCGGGCGGCGGCGGTAGTGGCCCGCCGCTCGGGCCACGCCCCTACTTTTTCACCACCACGTTGACCATCTTGCCGGGCACGACGATGACCTTCGCCACGGTGCCCTCGGCGGTGTACGCGGCGACCTTCTCGTCGGCCAGCGCGACCGCCTCGATGTCCTCGCGCGACGCATCGGCGGCGACGGACACGCGCGAGCGCACCTTGCCGTTGACCTGCACGGGCAGCTCGACGGTGTCGTCCACCAGCCACTTCTCGTCGGCGACCGGCCACGGGCCGTGGGCCAGCGACTCGTCGTTGCCCAAGCGGGACCACAGCTCCTCGGCGATGTGCGGCGCCACGGGGCCGAGCATCAGCACCAGCGGCTCCACCGCGGCACGCGGCGCGCCGGTGCCCGAGTACTCCTTGGTCAGGTAGTTGACGTACTCGATCAGCTTCGCCACGGCGGTGTTGTCGCGCAGGCCAGCGTAATCCCCGGTCACTCCGTCGATGGTGCGGTGGAGGGCCTTGAGGTCGTCGTCGTCAAGCGCGGCGTCGGTGACCGACGTCCCGCCGGTGGCCTCGTCGACCACCAGGCGCCACGCGCGCTGCAGGAAACGCTGCGCGCCGACCAGGTCCTTCGTCGCCCACGGGCGGGAGGTGTCCAGCGGGCCCATGGCCATCTCGTAGACGCGCAGGGTGTCGGCGCCGTAGTTGTCGCAGATGTCGTCGGGGGAGACGGCGTTCTTCAGGGACTTGCCCATCTTGCCGTACTCCTGGAAAACCTCCAGGTCAGCGCCGCCCTCGCCGGCGCCAGGGATGAAGAACTTGCCGTCGCGCTCGACGACGTCCTCCGCCGGCTGGTACACGCCGCGCGAATCGGTGTAGGCGAAGGCCTGGATGTAGCCCTGGTTGAACAGGCGGCGGTACGGCTCCTTCGACGTCACGTGGCCGAGGTCGAACAGCACCTTGTGCCAGAAGCGCGAGTACAGCAGGTGCAGCACCGCGTGCTCGACGCCGCCGACGTACAGGTCCACGCCGCCCGGGTCGCCGGCGCCGTGGACGTCGGGGCGCGGGCCGGTCCAGTAGCGCTCGTTGTCGATGTCGCACAGCGCGTCGTCGTTGTTCGGGTCGATGTAGCGCAGCTGGTACCAGGACGAGCCCGCCCAGTTGGGCATGACGTTGGTGTCGCGGCGGTACATCTTCGGGCCGTCGCCGAGGTCGAGTTCGACGTTGACCCAGTCGGTGGCCTTGGCCAGCGGCGCCTGCGGCTCGGTGTCGGCGTCGTCGGGGTCGAAGGTGACGGGCTTGTAGTCCTCGACCTCCGGCAGCTCGACGGGCAGCATCGACTCGGGCAGCGGGTGCGCCACGCCGTCCTCGTCGTAGACCACCGGGAACGGCTCGCCCCAGTAGCGCTGGCGGGCGAACAGCCAGTCGCGCAGCTTGTACTGGGTGGTGCCGCGGCCGGTGCCGCGCGCCTCGAGCCACTCGATGGTGGCGGCCTTGGCGTCGGCCAGGCCCAGGCCGTTGATGTCCAGGCCATCATCGTTGGCGGAGTTCACGGCCTTGCCTTCGCCGGTGAACGCCTGCTTTTCGACGCCCGCGGTCTCTCCCTCCGGCGCGTTGGCGGGAGCCACCACCTCGCGGATGGGCAGCCCGAAGGCGGTGGCGAACTCGTGGTCGCGGTCATCGTGGCCCGGGACGGCCATGATGGCGCCGGTGCCGTAGCCGGACAGGACGTAGTCGGCGATGAACACCGGGATCTGCTCGCCCGAGACCGGGTTGGTCGCGTAGGCGCCGGTGAAGACGCCGGTCTTCTCCTTGCTTTCCTGGCGCTCCAGGTCGGACTTGGCGGCGATGGAACGTCGGTAGGCGGCGACCGCGTCGGCGGGGGAGTCCTCGCCGAGGGTCCAGCGCGGGTCGACGCCGTCGGGGTAGGAGGCCGCGACGAGCTCGTCGACCAGGTCCAGCTCGGGGGCCAGGACCATGTAGGACGCGCCGAACAGGGTGTCGGGACGGGTGGTGAAGACCTCGATGTCGCGGGAGGTGCCGTCGGCGGCGGTGGCCTGGAACACGACCTCGGCGCCGCGGGACCGGCCGATCCAGTTGCGCTGCATGGACTTGACCTTCTCGGGCCAATCCAGCAGCTCCAGGTCGTCGACCAGGCGATCGGAGTAGGCGGTGATGCGCATCATCCACTGGCCCAGGCGCTTGCGGAACACCGGGAAGTTGCCGCGCTCGGAGCGGCCCTCCGCGGTGACTTCCTCGTTGGACAGCACGGTGCCCAGGCCGGGGCACCAGTTGACCATCGAGTTGGAGCGGTACACCAGGCGGCGGGCCTCCAGGGCGCGCTCGCGCTCCACGCGGTCGAGGTCATCCCACGCGCGGCCGTCGAACTCCGGCGGCAGGGCCACTGCGCCGGAGGCGTAGGCGTCGACGAGCTCTTCGATGGGATGCGCCTTGCCGTCGCGCTCGTCGAACCAGGAGTTGTAGATGCGCAGGAAGATCCACTGCGTCCACCGGTAGTAATCGGTGTCGGTGGTGGCGAAGGCGCGGCGCTTGTCGTGGCCCAGGCCCAGGCGGCCGAGCTGGCGCTCCATGTTGGCGATGTTGGCCTCGGTGGTCACGCGCGGGTGCGTGCCGGTCTGGACGGCGAACTGCTCGGCGGGCAGGCCGAAGGCGTCGTAACCCAGCGTGTGCAGCACGTTCGCGCCGCGCATGCGGTGGAAGCGCGCGAACACGTCCGTGGCGATGTACCCCAGCGGGTGGCCGACGTGCAGGCCGACGCCCGACGGGTAGGGGAACATGTCCTGCACGAACAGCTTGTCGGCCGGCAGCTCCGCGCCATCGGCCGGCGCGAGATCGCCGACCGGGTTGGGGGCGTGGAAGGTGCCGCGCTCCGCCCAGCGCTTCTGCCACGCCGCCTCCACCTCGGCGGCGACGGCCGGCGTGTAGCGGTGGCCGGTCTCGGGGGCGGTGGTGCTGTTGTCGGTGTTCCCGCTGTTGGTCATGGGTACACAGCATAGTGGGCGGGTGGCTGCGGCGATTGCCGTGGTGGCGCCTCGGGGCCCTATATTGGAGTCCATGATCGTGATTCCGGTGATTTTGCTGGTCGTCGCCGTCGCAGTGGGCGTGGTGGCGGGTCTGGCGTGGTCCGCCAACCTGCCGGGCAACGGGTACGTGGGCATCCGCGCCCCCGAGGCCCGCAAATCCAGGGAGAACTGGGACATCACGCACCGCGTCGCCGGCCCGCCGTGGGCCGTGTCGGCGTTGGCGTTCGCCGGGTCGGCGGCGCTGGCCTACGTGGCCGTCCAGCCCGATGCGTCGGGATGGATGTGGCTGTGGGTCGCCGTGACCGGGTTGCTGGGGCTGGCGATGCTGGGCGTCGGCGGCGCCATCGGCTCGCACACGATCGCGCTTTACGACGCCAAGAAGTCCGCCGAAGCCGAGTCCGACGGATGCTGCTCCTCCGGCGGCTCCGACGGCGCGGGTGCCGATGCCGCGTGCGGTTCGGGCTGCGGCTGCGGGTCCGCCGAGGCGGATGCGTGCGATTCGGGCACCGCCGGCACTGACGCCACGGCCGCCAAGTCGACCGCCGCGGACGCCTGCTGTTCGGCCGATTCCACCGCCGCCGGTGCTCCTGCCACCGGTGCCCCCGCCGCGCCCCGTGATCCCTCCGCCGACTGCGGCGTGACCGGCGGCTGCGGCTCCTGCGGCCTCAACGGGATGTGCGAGGGCGGCGGGAGCTCCGTTGATCGTGAGGCGCTGCGCCGCGCCGCCCGCGCCAACGACGCCGAATAGGCCAAATAGAGGGAACGCGGGCCGTCGCAAAGCAACGAAGGCTGCGGTTCAGAACGCCTTTCCCCCAACGCACTTCGCCTTAACCCACCCCGAATGGGCAGACCCACCCGTTGCAGCGGGTGGGTTAGCGCATTCGGGGTGGGTTAGTGCAGCTCACGGAGAATCCGGCGCGGGGTGGGCAAGACCGGCCCGGAAGAAATCCAGCGCGGGATGGGCAAAACCGGCTCGGAGAGAATCCGGCGAGGGGTGAGCGTGGAACGGTCGGTAATGGACGGATCGTGTGGCAGCCGGGTGAAGGGCGTCGGAACCCAAGTCGTTCACCTGCATCGTCGACCGGAGAAGTGCCAAGATGGAAGCCACGTCTTGCTGGCTGGTTCTCGGCCGGCGGGTCCACCTGGATCACGAAGGAAAAGCCGATGCTGGAAAAGGAAAACGTCGTCTCCATTTGGTGCGGCAATTTCGACACCGAAGAAGAGTTGCTGGAATACGTCGAACCCGAATTCGATGACGACGACGATAATGCAACCAGCGAATTTCTCAACGATTTTTCGTTGGATTGGTACGACGAAGACTTCGCGGAAGCCAGTTTTGACCTGGACGACGATATTGCCCTCAGAGTGAGGGAACACTCATACGGGGAAAGTTTCGACGTTCGACTGGATGAAGATATGCGGCAATTTTCAGACTGCAACTCCCTCTACCTCATCTACGATGTAGACGCCAGTGGAGCCGCATCGGATCGGAGCAAGCTCACTTTCGTGGGTGCCTACGCGTACCGGCGATAGGGCATAAATTTTTGGCCGGCCGCGGCCAGCACCGGCCAAAGCTCCGTTACCGCCTCGCCCAGCCGGGGCAGGGGATAACCTTGTTCCCCATGTGGAACCGTCTGCGCTCATGGCGCCCCGATCCCCTGATCGTGATGATCATCCTCGCGGTGATCATCGCGATCTTCCTGCCCGCGCGCGGTGCGTTCGCGGAGGGGTTCGGCATCGCCACGAAAATCGCCATCGGCCTGCTGTTCTTCCTCTACGGCTCCCGCCTGAGCCCCCGGGAGGCCCTCGACGGCCTGAAGAACTGGCGGCTGCACCTGACCATCCTCGCGCTGACGTTCGTTCTGTTCCCCATCATCGGACTGGCGCTGAAGCCGCTCGACATGGTGCTCGCGCCCGGCCTCTATCTGGGCATCCTCTACATGACGCTCGTGCCGTCGACGGTGCAGTCCTCGGTGAACTTCACGTCCATCGCACACGGCAACGTCGCCGGGTCGATCGTCAGCGCCTCGGCGTCGAACCTGCTGGGCATCGTGGTCACGCCCGTCCTGGTCATGGTGCTCATGGCCACCGGCGACGGCGTCAAAGTCGACGGCTCGGTGTTCCTGGACATCTCGCTGCAGCTGCTGCTGCCCTTCGCCATCGGCCAGGTGCTGCGGAAGTGGACGCTGAAATTCGCGGCGGCGAAGGCCACGAAGAACGTCGACCGCATCTCCATCGCGATGGTCGTCTACGTCGCGTTCTCCGAAGGCGTCGTCGAGGGCATCTGGTCGCGGGTACCGCTGATGGACATCCTGATCCTGTGCGTCCTGTCCGTCGTGCTGGTCGAGTTCATGCTGCGCATCTCCGGGTTCATCGCCCGCCGCGCCGGCTTCGACCGCCGCGACCGCATCGCCATCCAGTTCTGCGGCTCCAAAAAGTCGCTGGCCACGGGCCTGCCGATGGCCGCCGTCATCTTCGGTTCCGGCGGCGCGGGCGTCATCATCCTGCCGCTGATGATCTTCCACCAGATCCAGCTGATGATGTGCGCCGTCTACGCCGCCCGGTGGGGCCGCGAATTCGAGGAACGCGCCACCGCGGACGCCGTCAGCTGACGGCGGACGCACATCTGCAGCACACCCTGAGAAGTGCCGCCGCGTGGCGTAGCGTTGTTCAAGATCAACGCAGGCAGCCGATGAAGGGAACGCCACCATGACCGAAACGCCGGGGAGCGCCGGAGACGCCGGATTCGACGGGGTGTGGGGCTGGACCCGGTCCAGTTCGCGCGGCGATGGCGGCGCCCCGCGGGGCAACGCGACCCGCGATGGCGCGATCGCGGCGTTCTGGGATTGGTGGGCGGCCGAGGGCGCGGACCGTCTCGACGGCGCGTTCACCGGTGGCGCCGATTTCGGCGGCGGTGGTTTCGGCGATGCCGAGCCGATGGACATCCAGGCGGAGGTCGGCCCGCGCATTTCGGCGATCGACGAGCGCCTGGTGTGGGGTTTCGGCCCGGGCGAGCCGTTTTCGCGCCACCTGCTGACCGTCACCGCGGCGGGCGACCCGGAGGTGCGCCACATCGCGCGCCGCTGGCTCAATGCCGCGCCCGACGACGGTCCGGTGTGGTCCTTCACCGACCTGCGCACGGCCGAGCCCGTCTCCACGGTGACGTGGGCGGGCCATGAGATCGACCCCGCCGAGGCGCGGGTGGCGGTCGCCGCGGGCCAGGGCGTCGCGGACGTGCGGTTGTACCACCCGGTCTTCAAGAGCTTGGCGGCCGCCGGCGAGGAAGGGGAGCGCGACGTCGCGCACGTCGGTTTCATGCTGCTGCAGCTGGCGCTGGGGGAGGAGGACTTCGGGCTGTGGCTGCGGTCCTTCGCCTTCGCCGCCGAGGAGCCCGAGGGGGCGATGGCGCTGTCGGATCTGCCGGCGTTCATCGACCATCTGGCCGGGGCGTGCCCGCGGTGGCTGACGCTGCAGGGGCAGGCCGACGACAAGCCTGTGATGGTGGGCACGCGGGCGCCGCTGTCACCGCTGATCGGGCCGCTGTACACGCGGCACGTGGTGGTGCAGCTGCTGTTCGCGGATGTGCTTGACGACGGCCAGGCCGCCGAAAGTTCGGCGAAGGCGCTGGCTGATTTCGGGGAGGATGCGATGGCGACGCTCGCCGATGACGGGATGGTCGTCGCCGCGGAGACCGCCGACGGCGTGCGCCTGCTGCACTTCTACGTCGACCCGGAAACCGATGCGACGGAGCGGCTGGCGAACCTGGTGGACACGTGGACGGAGGGCGACCACGAGATCGTGGCCGCCGAGGATCCGGCGTGGGAGCGGGTCGGCCACCTGCGGGCCTGATCGACTGTTCGGCGTTTTCGGACGGTTCGGCCGGTTCGGCGCTATTCCGGCGCACGGGGTGCGGTAGCGCGAAAGTGCAGCCACTCGATTTGGCCACCTGGGCTTTTATCGACGTTCACGTGGCGAGTGGCTGCATCCCGGGTCCAACTCCAAGCGGCTTGTGACGCCTACCGGCACGTGATGCCAAGCGGGGAGCGAGACCGCGCCCCGAGCCCCGCGCCTCAGGCCACCACGTTGACCAGCACCACGTACAGCGCGGTGCCCACGAGAATGCTCACCGCGGCATTGCGGCGCCACAGGTGCAGCGCCACCGTCGCCGCCAGCGCCAGGGGAGCGGCCCACCACCCGCCGGGGTCCCCGCCGCCCCCGGCTCCGTCGCCGCCGACCAACCCCATCCTGCCGACGAGCGTGTACGCCACCAGCGCCACCATGACGCCGACGGGCATGGTCACGCCGAGGAACCTCACCAGCTCCGAGCCTCGCAGAACGCGGATGAAGGCGAACGGCGCCCAACGCAGCGCAACCGTCACCGCACCCATGACCAGCAGGGACACCAGCACGTATCCGTAATCGGGCATCACGGCGCCTCCCCGGGTCGATCACTGTCGGTGCGATCGGTCTCGGCGCGGTCGGCGTCGTCAAGCGAATCGGGCCCGGGCCCCCGGCCCCACCGCAGGGCGCGGTCCAGGCGCGGCGACCACACGCGCGCCAGCAGCACGCAGAAGTACAGGATCAGCCCGATGACCAGCATCTGCCCCGGGTCCACCAGCCACCCGACGGCGACGCACGCCAGCGCCGACAGCGGCAGCGACCAGTCGCGGTTGAGGCGGAACGCATCCACCGCCAGGACGGTGAACAGGGCGGTCAACGCGAATTCGAAGCCGACCAGCCCCTCCGGCAGCGCACGCCCCGCCACCGCCCCGGCGATGCCCGGCGCGACCCACATGACCTGGCAGAACAGCTGGATGGTCAGCAGCCGTGCGCCCGTCAACGGCGGCGCCCCGGCGGGCCGCGCCGACGCGATGGCGTAGGCCTCGTCCGTCAGCGCATACGTCGAATACGCCCGGCCGAGCCGCCCGCGGATCACGTCGCGCGGGAACGTCAGCCCGTAGAAGATGTGCCGGAAATTCACCATGAACGCCGTCACCGCCGAGCCCAGCAGCCCGGCATGCGCCATGACCAGGCCAATGGCCAGGAACTCCATCGATCCGGCGTACACCAGGATCGAGAACACCGGCGTCCACCACCACTCGAACCCCGTCTGCGTCACCAGCACGCCGAACGCCAGGCCCAGCGGCACCAGCCCCAGGCCCACGGGCCACGCTTCGGCGATGCCGCCGCGGATGGGGTGCGGGTCGGTCGGTGGCGGGACGGCTTCACGACGCCCCCGCGCCCTCCCGTCAGTTGTCACGGACGTCCACGGGGTACGTCGAGTACAACGGCAGCGGCCACGGCTGGCGGCGCATGACGTCGCCCCACACGTCGGCCGGCCCCGGCGCGAGCACGTCGCTGGGCAGGGCGGGGGCGACGAACCAGTCGCCGCGCTCGATCTCGTCGTGCAGCTGGCCGGGCGCCCACCCGGCGTAACCGGCGAACAGGCGCGCGCCCTCCAGGTGTTCGGTGACCTCCGCCGGCTCGACGCCGAGGTTGACCAGCGCGAACCGGTGGGCGAGCTTCTCCAGCAGGGGAGCGCCGGTGCCCTCGTCCAGCCCCTCCGGGACGTCGGAGCCGGTGCGCAGCACGCCCACGCACACGGGCTGGGTCTGGTTGACCGGCCCGCCGACGTAAACGACCGGCGGCTTCGACATCAGGTCGGCCCACGGCTGGAGGACGTTGTGCACCGGCGTCTGCGACCGGGTGGTCAGGTCGACGCCGAGGGTGCCGCCTTCGTCGTGCTCGATGATGAACACCACGCTGCGGGCGAATTCCGGCGACTCCATGCCCGGGGCGGCGACGAGCAGCATCCCCGCGGCGGGGTCGTTGCGCTCGAGGCAATTGAAAAGGCGGTCTCCGAAAAGGTTCTCCTGCTCCACCCCGCCCATTATGCCCGCCGCCCCCGGCGGGCCGACAGGCACGGGGCCGTCTCGGGCCGTCCCCGGGACCGGTCCGTGCGCGCCACAGGTGCGCGCCGACTGCCCCGTCGGCCTTCGGCCGGCCTTCGTTCAGCCGTCGCGCTCGGTCCACCAGCGCTTGAGTTCCAGGATCGCGTCCTCGCGCTCCAGCGGCCCCTTGTCCAGGCGGACGTCCTTCATGTGCTTCCATGCCGCACCGACTTCGGGGCCGGGCGCGAGGTCGAGGATCTCCATGATGTCGTTGCCGTCGAGGTCGGGCCGCACCTTGGCCAGGTCCTCGGCGGCGGCGAGCTCCTCGATGCGGGCTTCCAGGTCGTCGCAGGCCCGGGCCAGGCGGGCTGCTTTGCGACGGTTCCGCGTGGTGCAGTCCGCCCGCACGATCTTGTTCAGCTTGTCCAGCAGCGGGCCCGCATCGTTGACGTAGCGGCGCACGGCGGAGTCCGTCCAGGCGGAATCGCCGTAACCGTGGAAACGCATGTGCAGGTAGACCAGCTGCGCGATGTTCTCGGTGACCCGCTTGGGGTACTTGAGCTTCCGCAGACGGCGGCGGACCAGCTTGGCGCCCACGACCTCGTGGTGGTGGAAGGACACGTTGCCCGATTCCGTGAACGAGCGGGTCGCCGGCTTGCCGCAGTCGTGCAGCAGCGCCGCCCAGCGCAGCTCGAGGTCGGGTTCGCCGGGTTCCTCCTGCTCGATGGCCTGGCGCATGACCTGCAGGGAGTGCTGGTAGACGTCCTTGTGCTGGCGGTGCTCGTCCTGCGTCATCTTCATGCCGGGGATCTCGGGCATGACGTGCTCGGCCAGGCCGGTGTCCACCATGAGGTCGATGCCCGCCGACGGGTCGGCGCCGAGGATCATCTTGTCCAGCTCGGCGGCGACGCGTTCGGCGGTGATGCGGCGGATCTCGCCGTTCATCTCCGTCATCGCCTCACGCACCCGGTCGGAGACGGCGAAGCCGAGCTGCGACGTGAAGCGGCAGGCGCGGAGCATGCGCAGCGGATCGTCGCCGAAGCTGACCTCCGGCGGGCCCGGGGTGTCCAGGACGCCGGCGACGACGTCGTCGAAGCCGCCCAGCGGATCGCGGAAGGAGCGGGTCCCGTCGCCGTGGAGCTCCACGGCGATTGCGTTGCACCGGAAGTCGCGGCGGATCAGGTCTCCCTCCAGCGTGTCGCCGAAGGTCACCTCGGGGTTGCGGCTGACCTGGTCGTAGACGTCGGCGCGGAAGGTGGTGATCTCCACCTGCCGGCCCTTCTTCTCCGCGGAGACGGTGCCGAACTCGATGCCGGTGTCCCACGTGGTCTCGGCCCAGTCCTCCAGGATCCGCGCCACCACGTCCGGCCGCGCGCCGGTGGCGAAGTCGAGGTCGTTGCCCAGGCGCCCCATCAGGGCGTCGCGCACCGAGCCGCCGACCAGGTACAACGAGTGCCCCTCGGCCGCGAACGCCGCGGCCAGCGGCGCCAGCAGGTCGGCCTCCCGCCCGATTGCCTGGTCCGCCACCGCCAGCATCGCGGTGCGCCGGACCTCGGGGTCTCCGTGGTCGGGGGTGTGCTGGGGAGTCGGGGCGTCGGTCACGTGCGACACAATACCCGCAGCCCCGGAGCGGCCCGGTAGTCTGTGAGGAATGAACGATGCCGAACGGAACGAGGGGACGGCGGGGCCGCAGCGTCGGCGCCGCCGCCGTTCGCGTCGGCGCAGCGGCCGACCGCAGGACGGCGGCCGGGGGGCGCAGCAGAACACCGCCTCCGAATCCGGCCGCGGGCGGGGCGGGGGATCCGGCTCCGGGCAGTCCTCCTCTTCACCCGGAAATGCCTCCGGCAACGAGTCCGGCAAGACCTCCGGCGGCGCCTCCGACGCATCGGGCGGCGGCTCCCGGAATCGCGGCGGTTCCGGCGACGGCAAGCGCGACCAGGGGTCGCGTTCCGGCTCCGGCAGCCGTTCGCGGCGACGCCGCCGGGGCGGGCGCGGGCGCGGGAGCAACCGCGGCGCCAACGCCCGCAACAACGCACATGATGGCGGCGCCTCCGACAAGGGCGGCGGCATCGCCGTGAAGGACGCCGCTCCGGCCACGGCCGCATCCGACGGCGCGGCCAAGGGCGGCTCGGGCGCCGCCGGCTCCCCCGACGCCGGGAACACCTCCCGCACGGCCGAGGGCCAGGACCGGAAGTCCCAGCCGAAGCGAGGTTCCGGCTCCGCCGGCGGCGGCAAGTCGCGCTCCAGCAAGGGATCGTCGCGGCCGGGTTCCAGGTCCGGGTCGGGCCGGGGTGCGCAGCGGCGTCGTCAAGCGGGCCAGTCCAAGGGACGCCCCGGGCGCCGCCCCGCGGCCGGACGCACCGCCCAGCGCGGGGGCGAACAGCGCGACCGGATGCGCACGTCCATCGAAACGTCCGCCGGCGGCCTGGTCGTCTCCGGGCTCGCCGAAGCCGTCGCCGACGACGGCAGCGTGGACCTGTCGCGCGTCTACGTGGCGCTGATCGGGCGCCTCGACCGCCGCGGCCGCCTGCTGTGGTCGATGCCCAAGGGCCACGTCGAACCCGGCGAAGCGCACGACTCCACCGCCGAACGCGAGGTGTGGGAGGAAACCGGCATCCACGGCGAGGTCATCGCCGAGCTGGGCGTCATCGACTACTGGTTCATCTCCGACGGCACGCGCATCCACAAGACGGTGCACCACCACCTGCTGCGCTACGTCGACGGCGACCTCAACGACGAGGACCCCGAGGTCACCGAAGTGACGTGGTTCCCCGCCTCCACGCTGGTCGAGCGGCTGGCGTACGCCGACGAGCGCAAGCTCGCCCGGCGCGCCCACGACCTGCTGCCGGAGCTGGCCAAGGCGGAGAAGGACGCCGGAAGGGCGACCCCGCGGTGACGGGGCGCGGGGGGCGCCGCCTGGTGCGGCTGATCGCGACGGCGGCGGCGGGCGCACTTGCCCTCGTCGCCGCGCCCGTCGTGCCGGTGGGCCCGCTGGACCGGGTGGCGCTGCCGGGTGCCGCGGCCGCGCCGCCGCCGTGGCCCATCGATCCCGCCGACGCGTCGGTGTCGGAGCAGTGGGGCGCCGGCGCCGACCGCCTGGCCAACCGCGGGCCGCTGGACCTGCGCGTCACCGCCGTCACCCCCCAGAAGCCCGAGGTCGGCGGCGAACTGAACATCCGCCTGACGGTGTCGAACAGGTCCGAGGGCGACGTCCGGGACATCATTTTGCGCACGCAGCGCTCCGACCCCCTCAGCGGGGCGGCGGGCGCGCGCCTGGCCATGGCCGCACCCGAGCAGGATTTCCGCGTGGCCACGTCCTTCCGCGACGGCTTCGACCTGGCGGCGGGGGAGTCGCGCGAGATCACCCTGTCCGTGCCGCTGACCGCCGACGCACCGGCCGGGTTGGGCATCGCCGAACCGGGCGTGTACCCGGTGCTGGTCAACGCCAACGGCCGGCCGGGCAACGACATCGACCAGTTCCTGGCGGAATCGCGCATGCTCGTGCCGGTCGATTCCCGGCTTGACGACGCCGCCGGGGATGCCGAACGGCCCGGCGCGGGCGGCGACGGGGACGAGGCCGCGGCGCCGGGCTCCCGCCGGGGATCGGACGGCGGTCCGGGTGGCGCCGGCCGCGGCGAGAAGCCCGCCGATCCCGCCCCCGTGTCCCTGGTGTGGCCCCTGGCGGCGAACGTGCCGCTTGTGCCGGGCGAGACGGGCGAAGCCCCGGGACGGCCGGAGCTGATCCTGGCCAATGAATCGCTGTCGCAGGAGATGTCCCCGGGCGGGCGCCTGGACGGGCTGCTCGGCGCCCTGGAATCCGAGCTGGCCGGGGCGTCGGGGCCGTCGCTGCGCGCCTCGACGTGCGTGGCCGTCGACCCGGAGCTCCTCGACGTCGCCTCGCGCATGGCCGACGGCTACCGCGTGGGCACCGAACGGCCGAGCCCCGTGGAGGGCAACAAGCGGTTGCGCGATTCGTGGGGCTCCGGCGACGACCTCGACCTGCGCAAGGGCGAGGGCACCGAAGCCGCGCGCAACTGGGTCGCCCGCCTCGAAGCCGTGACCCGCGACCTGTGCGTGGTGACGCTGCCATGGTCCGGCGCCGAGCTCAACGCCGTCGCGGCGGCCAACGACCGGGAGCTGGCCACCGAAGCGCTGGCCATGGGCGACGGCGTGGTGGAACGGGTGCTGGGGCGCAAGGCGCTGCCGTCGACCATCATCCCGCCCGAGGGGTACCTCGACGCGGCATCGGTGCCCATGACGGCCTTCGGCGACACGTCGGCGCCGATCGACGGCTCCACCGCCTTCGAATCCATGCAGGTGCCCGGGGGCATCTGGCCGCCGGCCGCACCGCGCACGACGTCGCTGGTCGCCGCGAACTCGCTGACCCTCGACGAGGGCCGCATCGCCCGCCCGGGGGAAACGGCCGAACTCGCACCGGGGACGGCTGCGTTCGGCCTGCCGGTGCCGCTGTCGTCGGCGCTGGCGGCGACGGGGAGGTCGCCGGAGGTCGCCGGCTACGCCGCCGTGGCGGGCCGCTACGACCTCACCGCCGATTCGGGCGTCGCCCGCATGCAGACGGTCGTGGGCACTCTGCGCCAGGAGATCTCCGACGCCTCGGTCGGGGCGGGCGAATCCGGGGCGGCGCCCATCGTCGCCATGCCGCCCGCGGGGTGGTCCGCAACCGGCGAGGACGCCCGGGCGCTGCTGCGCGCGGTGGCCGCGACGTTCGACGACGGCATCGCCGAACCCGTCCAGCTCGGCGACGCGCTCGCCCGTTCCGCGACCGACCATGCGGTCGGGCAGGCGCAGAGCTCCGCCCCGAACCCCGATCCGGGGGCGGTGTCCGGCACCGAGGTCAGCCGGGCCGCCCAGCAAT
This sequence comes from Corynebacterium halotolerans, assembly GCF_001056295.1. Taxonomy (GTDB): domain Bacteria; phylum Actinomycetota; class Actinomycetes; order Mycobacteriales; family Mycobacteriaceae; genus Corynebacterium; species Corynebacterium hansenii. The sequence continues at coordinate 49,715 of NZ_JVMD01000012.1, read as the reverse complement.
CCGGCTACCTCACCGACCTCGCCGAGATGATGGCCAACGACCCCCAGGTCGCGCTGACGCGCCACGGGTTCACCGAACCGCTGCGGCGCGACATCCTGCGCGCCGTCACCGGGACCGGGCGCCGCAACGCCCCGTCCCACCTGGACCGGGCCGCGAACGCCGGGAACACCATGGCGGGCATGGGGGAGATGCTGCAGAAGCTCCGCGACTCCGTCACGCTGGTGGCCCCCGGCGGCGTCTACACGCGCGCCACCGACATGTCTCCCGTGGTCATCGTGGGCCGCAACGGCCTGCCGCTGCCGGTGCCCGCCTACGCGCGGGTTCAGGTGGGCGACTCCGGGGTCATCGGCCGGCACGAGGCGATGCTGCCCGCCAAGGGGTCGCTGACGCTTCAGGTCACGCCGGAGAACCCGGGGCAGACCGTGGACCGGGAACGCCAGAACCAATTGCACATGTGGCTGGAGACGCCGGAGGGCCAGCGGATTTCCGCCCCCGTCAAGATCGTGGCCCGCACCGGCCCGAGCACCCGTTCGCTCATCATCGCGTCGGTCGTGCTGAGTCTCGCCGTGGGCGGTTTCGCGGTGTGGCGCACGCGCCGATTCGATGGATTCCGGCGCATTCGTCCACAATGGGGGCGTGACTGATCCCGACGCGCCACATACCGGGCAGCGCGGCCGCATCCGACGGCCCGCTCCGCCGGCGCCGGCTCCCGCGCCCCGCACCGCTCCCGCGGCGCGCCGCGAAGAGCCGGCCCCGATCCTGAACCGCCCCCCGACCGGCGGCGGCTCTTCGGGTTCTCCGGCATCCGCGGGCGGCACCGCCTCCGCGGCGGGTTCGTCCGGTCCGTCCGGTTCGTCCGGTTCGGCGGGCACCGCCGGCGCGGCGGGTTCGACGATGGTCGCCGCGGGTTCCGCCTCGGGCACCGCGACGGGGACCATCGCGCGCACGCGCGACGGCGCCGCGGGCACCGGTGCCGGTTCCGGCGCCGCCGCCCATGGTCCGGCGACGGGCTCCGGCGCCTCCGCGTCCCCGGAGTCCGGCACGGCCAGCGATGCGGACGTCGTCCGCTCGACGGGTTCGATGGCCGTCGCCACGCTCTTCTCGCGCATCACCGGATTCCTCCGCAACGCGCTGATCGGCATCACGCTCGGCCCGGCCATCATGTCGGCGTTCAACACCGCCAACACGCTGCCGAACCTGATCACCGAGATCGTCCTGGGCGCGGTGCTCACCTCGCTGGTGGTGCCGGTGCTCGTGCGCGCCCAGAAGGAGGACGCCGACGGCGGCGCCGCCTTCGTGCGCCGGCTGATGACCCTGTCGCTGACCCTGCTGGGCACGGTCACCGTCCTGGCGGTGGTCACGGCGCCGATACTGACCAGGATCGGCCTCGACTCCGACGGCAAGGTCAACGTCCCGCTGGCGACGTCCTTCGCGTTCCTGCTGCTGCCGCAGATCATCTTCTACGGCATATTCTCGCTGCTCATGGCGGTGCTGAACACCAAGGGGGTGTTCAAACCCGGGGCCTGGGCGCCGGTGGCCAACAACGTGGTGGCCATCGCGACGCTCCTTCTGTACTGGCTGCTGCCCGGCTCCCTGCCGTTCAATCACCCGGGCACGATCACGGACCCGCACATCCTGCTGCTGGGCGTGGGCACGACGCTGGGCGTGGTCATCCAGGCGCTGATCATGATCCCGCCGCTGCGGCGGTTGGGCATCGACATGCGGCCGCTGTGGGGCATCGACGACCGCATCAAGCAGTTCGGCGGCATGGGCATCGCCATCGTCACCTACGTCGCCATCTCGCAGGCGGGCTACCTCATCACCACCCGCATCGCCTCCTCGGCGGATGACGCCGCCCCGGGCATCTACCAGCAGGCGTGGCTGCTGCTGCAGATGCCCTACGGCATCATCGGCGTGACGCTGCTGACGGCGATCATGCCGCGCCTGTCGCGCAACGCCGCCGACGGCGACGACAGGGCGGTGATCCGCGATCTGTCGGTGGGCACGCGCCTGACCATGATCGCGCTGATCCCCATCGTCGTGTTCTTCACGGCCTTCGGCGTGCCCATCTCCAACGCGCTGTTCGCCTACGGGCTGTTCCCCAAGGAAACCGCCGACATCCTCGGCTGGACGCTGTCGTTCTCGGCGTTCACGCTCATCCCGTACGCGCTGGTGCTGCTGCACCTGCGCGTGTTCTACGCCCGCGAGGAGGCGTGGACGCCGACGTTCATCATCTTCGGCATCACGGTGGTGAAGGTGGCGCTGTCGATGCTGGCGCCGCTGATGGCCTCGCGCACCGAGCTCGTCGTCGTCCTGCTGGGCGCGGCGAACGGCTTCGGTTTCGTGGCCGGCGCGATCATCGGCGGGTGGCTGCTGCGGCGGACGCTGGGCGATCTGCGCGGCCGCGAGGTGCTCAGGACGTGCGTGTGGGCGCTCGGGGCGGCCCTGGTGGGCATCGCGGTGGCCATGGCGCTGGATTCCTTCGTCATCGGCGATCCGCTGGACGCCCTCGGGTCGGTCGGCGCATTCCTGCGGACGGCCGTGGCGGGCATCGTCTTCCTCGTCGTCACCGGGGTCGTGCTGTCGCGCTCGCCGCTGCCGGAGGTGCGCATCCTCGGCGGTCTGCTGGGCCGGATCCCGGGCCTGCGCCGCTTTGCGCCGAAGCCGGCGGACGGCACCGAGGTGCATGCCGACGACGCCGACGCCGCCATCGCCGGCACCGTCGTGGGCGGCCCGTCGTCGGCGGCCGGCGAGAACGCCGCGATGGCGTCGGAGGGCTTCACCGCCTCGCCGATGCTCCCGCCGATGCCGTCGGAGGCGTCGCGCCCCACGCGCTTCGTCCCCGGCGAGATGGTCTTCGGCGGCCGCTACCGCCTGCTGTCCGAGGAGGGCTCTCGCCCGGGCGTGCGCTTCTGGCGCGCGGTCGACCGCACGGGCCCGGTGCGCCTGGACGCGGAAGGAAAGAAGCTTCACGACGAAGTCGCGCTGACGTTCGTCGACACCCTCACTGCTCCGCACGTGGGTTACACGGCCCCCGGCGCCGCGGTGCAGATCGCCGAGAGCGCCAAGGCGCTGCGCCGCATCGAGGGGCCGGGCCTGGCCCGGATCCGCGCGGTGCACCTGGGCCGCACCGACGTCATCGTGGCCAGTGATTGGGTGCCCGGCATCCCGCTGTCGGCGGTGGGCGAGGGCACCAACGCCGACGCCGCCGCCTTCGCCGTGGCGGACCTCGCCGAGGCCGCCGGGCGCGCGCACAAGGCCGGGCTGGTGCTCGGCGCGGACGATCTGGACCGCCTGCGCGTCAGCGTCGACGGCCGGGTGGAGCTGGCCTTCCCGGCGCCGCTTCCCGAGGCGACCGCCGACGGCGATCTCGCGGTCGCGTGCCGCGCCCTGTCGACGCTGCTGGCGGGCTGCACCCACGTGCCGTCCGACATCCGCGGCATCCTCGACGACGCCACGCGCCGCACGTCCGCCGGCAAGGAAGACGCCGGCGACCACCCCGACCGCACCGGTGAACACGCCGACGCCCATGCCGGCGAACACGGCGAACACCCCGGCGCCGTCGCCCACGACGGTCCCGGCGGCGCCTCCGGGCACGTGAAGACCGACCTCGCCTGGAGCGAGACGTCGGAAAGCCATGCCGGAAACGAGGTGGGCACCCGCGACGGCGACGACCGCCCGGGCCAGAACGCCGCCCCGGGCGCCGACCGGCATTCCGGGGTGGACGATCCGGCGGCGGCCGCCGACCGGGGCCTGGTGCTGGCCAAGCGCCTGCGCGAGGCCGCGCTCGGCCCGGACTCGGGCCAGCTGCAGGTCATCGCCGAGGATGCCGATGCGCCGATCACGCCGGCGCGCCTGAAGCAGGTCACGTCCACCACCCGCGGACGGCTGTGGGGCTCCGGGGCGATAGTCGTCGGCTTCGTGCTGGTGCTGGCGCTGATCCTGGCGGCCGTGTTCGCGTGGGTCAACCGCGCCGAGGACTCGCCGCTGACGCCGGACTCCGTGCGCCGCGGCCAGGAGGAGGCGCTGCCCGCCGGACCCATCCGCATCACGGATGCCGCGGAGTGGCAGGCGACCAACCCGAACCCGCTCGCCGGGCCGGACAATCCCTCCGCCGCCGCCTTCGCCATCGACGGGAACCGGGACACGTCGTGGATGACGTCGACGTACAACTACCCGCTCGGCTCCGATTCGATGGCGCTGAAGAAGGGCATCGGCCTGGTGCTCACCTTCCGCCAGGACGCCGTGCCGGGGCAGGTGGAGATCCTCGGCGCGCCGGGGACGAAGGTCGAGATACGCTCCATTCCGGCTGATCTGGCGACGTCCGGCACGGGCGATCTGGGCGCCACGAAGGTGCTCGGCCAGGGCCGCCTGGGCGAGGGCGACACGACCATCGCTCTCGACGGCGCGCCCAAGTCGCGGCACCTGCTGATCTGGGTCACCGAATTGCCCGACACCATGACGGCGTCGATCGCCGAGGTCTCCGCGGAACGCTGACCCCGGCGCCCGGCCCGCCCCGGATGGCGCGCCCGCCCGACCCGTGATGGGATGGGCGCGTGAACTTCGGGGGGAGGGTCACCGCGCCGACGGCGCTGGTCGACCGCATGGACACGGAAGAGGCTCCGGCCGACGAGCGCGGCGATCTCGAGCTGCTGACCGCCCATCTGGCGGGCGACGCGCGGGCGTTCCCGGCGCTCGTCGACCGGCACGAGCGGCAGCTGTGGTGGACCGCGGTGCGGCATTCGCGCACCGAATCGGACGCCGCCGACGCGATGCAGGAGGGCCTGGTCAAGGCGCTGCGCAGCGCGTCGGCGTTCCGCCGCGATTCGTCGGTGGCGACGTGGCTGCACCGCATCGTGGTCAACAGCTGCCACGACCGGATGCGCGGCCGCCACGGCCCGCCCGACGGCGTCGTCGACGACCGCGTAGCACCCGCGCCGGACGCCGGCGACGGTGCCGATCCCGCCCTGGGCGTGGTCATGCGCCAGGCGATGTCGCGGCTGCCGGAAGAGCAGCGGCGCGTCATCGTGGAGGTCGACCTGATGGGCTGGCCGCTCGCCGACGTCGCCCGCCGCATGGGCATCCCCGAGGGAACGGTCAAGTCCCGCCGGGCCCGCGCCCGCGCCACGCTGCGCCGCCAGCTGCGCCGACTCGATTCGGAGGTCGACCGATGACCCGCCACGGCACCCACGATCACCCCGACGAGCCCCACCGGGCCCTCGCGGACGACGAACTGGGGTACCTCGCCTCCTCCCTGCTTTGCGACGATTCCCCTCCGCCGTCCGTCCACTACGCCTGGCGGCGGCGCCATTCGACCGATCCCGATCGCCGTTCCGTGGTGCGGCTGTTCCCGCGGGGACCGGCGACCATCGCCGCGGCGGCCGCGGCCGCCGTCATCTTCGCCGCCGGTGGCGCGTGGCTCACCCCGCCCCCGCACCAGCAGCCGCCCGTCGGCGGGGCCGGGGACGCGGCGTCGTCACGCGAACCCGCGCAACCCGGCATCGACCTCGCCTCCCTCGGGCCCGCGGCGGCCGGCGCGATGGGGGACAGGGACCTCGGCGGGCTCATCGACCCCGCCCGCGCGGGCGCATGCCTGGCCGAGCACGGCGAGCGGGAGGACGCCCTGCTCGGTGCCGCGCCGATGGCCCACGGGGACCGTGTTGGGCAGCTGTTCGTGCTGTCCGCGGGAATGCACGGGCGGGTGACGGTGTTGTTGACCGTGAACACCTGCGGAACCGTCCCCGCGGAGCCCGTCGTCCATCGGACCATCGGCGCGCCCGGGTAGGCTGCCGCAGGAGACGACGACGCGGGCGGCCGGCAGCGCCCGGCCGCGCCGCACACCGCGAAATGCCACGTCAAAGGGCACCCACCAGGAGGAACGCAGCATGTCCGACACCATCCACGACGTCATCATCGTCGGCTCCGGCCCCGCCGGCTACACCGCCGCCATCTACGCCGCCCGCGCCGAGCTCAAGCCCGTCGTCTTCGAGGGCGTCGAGTTCGGCGGATCGCTGATGACGACCACGGAGGTGGAGAACTTCCCCGGCTTCGCCGAGGGCATCCAGGGCCCCGACCTCATGGACCAGATGCGCGCCCAGGCCGAGCGCTTCGGCGCCGAGCTGCGCATGGAGCTCGTCGACCGCATGGATCTGACCGGCGACGTGAAGTCCGTGTGGGTCGGCGACGAGGAGCACAAGGGCCGCACCGTCATCCTCGCGATGGGCGCCGCGCCGCGTTACCTCGGCGTCCCCGGCGAGCAGGAGCTGCTCGGCCACGGCGTCAGCTCCTGCGCCACCTGCGACGGCTTCTTCTTCCGCGACCACGACATCGCCGTCATCGGCGGCGGCGACTCCGCCATGGAAGAGGCGACGTTCCTGACCAAGTTCGCGAAGTCCGTCACCATCGTCCACCGCCGCGACGAGTTCCGCGCGTCCGCGATCATGGAGGAGCGCGCCCGCGCCAACGACAAGATCCGATTCGCCACCAACAAGGTCGTCGAGGAGGTCGTGGGCGAGGGTTCGGTGACGTCGCTGAAGCTGAAGGACACCGTCACGGGCGAAATCTCCGAGCTGCCGGTGACCGCGATGTTCGTGGCCATCGGCCACGACCCGCGCTCCGAGATGATCGTCGACCAGGTCGACCTGGACGAGTCCGGATACGTGAAGGTGGAGGCTCCGTCGACCCGTACCTCGGTCCCCGGCGTCTTCGCCGCCGGCGACCTGGTCGATTCCCACTACCAGCAGGCCATCACCGCCGCGGGCACCGGCTGCACCGCGGCCATCGACGCCGAGCATTACCTTGCCGCGCAGGCGTAGCCCGCGGGGCGCCGATTGAAGCTCTTGATCATCGGCCGCTTTTCGATATACTGCACCAATATAATTTCCTGATCCTCTTAGGAGAAACATGTCTGTCGTGAACGTCACCGCCGCGAACTTCAAGTCCACGGTCATCGAGTCCGACAAGCCCGTCCTCGTCGACTTCTGGGCCGACTGGTGCGGCCCCTGCCGCAAGCTGGCCCCCGTCGTCGACGAGGTCGCCGCCGAGCTCGGCGACCGCGCCGTCGTGGCCAAGTGCGACATCGAGGCCGAGCGCACCCTGGCCGCGATGTTCCAGATCATGTCGATTCCGGCGCTGCTCATCTTCAAGGGCGGCCAGAAGGTCGATGAAATCGTCGGCGTCAAGCCGAAGGCGGAGATCCTCCGAAAGGTGGAAGCTCAGCTCTAACTGGTAGCGTGTGAACATGGGCAACCGATCAGGCTGCCCATCGGAGCACGTGAAGGAAGGGGACGCCCGGTGCCGGAGTATCTGCAGGTGGGGGAGCGATCGCCGCGCGTAGCGGAGGTACGCACCACGCTGGCCAGACTGGGCCTTCTGCCGGGCTACGCCGGGGACGCCATCCAACAGGACTCGCCGCAATGGAGCGGCGACGACGACCTTTTCGACGAAGAATTGCGATCGGCGCTGCTGGAGTTCCAGCAGTCCCGCGGCATCTACGCCGACGGGATCATCCGCGATTCGACGCTCAAGGCGCTGCGCGAGGCGTCGTACGTCCTCGGCGCCCGCGTGCTGGCCTTCGACCCGATCTCGCCGATGACGGGCGACGACATCGGGCAGCTGCAGGGCATCCTGCAGGAGCTCGGCTTCTTCGACACCCGAGTCGACGGCCATTTCGGGCCGTTGACCGACGCCGCCGTGCGCGAATACCAGGTCAACTACGGCCTGCAGTCGGACGGCATCTGCGGGCCGGTCACGTTCCGCGCCCTGAGCTACCTCGGCCGCCGGGTGACGGGTGGTTCGCACGTCGCCATGCACGAGCGCGAGCAGGTGCGCGCCGCCGGCCCGAAGCTGTCGGGCAAGCGGGTCGTCATCGACCCGGGCCGCAGCTCCAACGATCCGGGCATGACCGTCGAAGGGCCCTACGGTCCCATCACCGAGGAGGAGATCCTCTGGGATCTCGCCTCGCGCGTCGAGGGCCGCCTCGTCGCCGTGGGCGCCGAGACCATTCTGTCGCGGCCCCGCACGGGTGATCCGTCCATCGAAGAGCGCGCCGAGATGGCCAACGCCTTCGGCGCGGATGTGATGATCTCCCTGCGCGCCGACCGCTACCCGAACGAGCGCGCATCGGGCCTGGCCACGTTCTACTTCGGTTCGATCGTCGGCAACAGCTCGATTCTCGGCCAGCAGCTGTCCGGGCTGATCCAGCGCGAGATCGTCGCCCGCACTCCGCTGGGTGACTGCCGCACGCACGCCCGCACGTGGGATCTGATGCGCCTGACGCGCATGCCCACCGTCGAGGTGGTCGTGGGCTACCTGACCAACCCGGACGACGTCGCGGTGCTGGCGTCGCCCGATCAGCGCGACCAGATCGCCGAGGCGATCGTCGTCGGCGTCAAGCGCCTGTACCTCCCGGAGGAAGACGATCAGCCGCTGACCGGCACCTACAGCTTCGTCGAGCTCCTGGAAGCCGAGAAGGACGCGTAGAATTGCGCGGCCACCAGCTGGTCGAGCGCATCGGTGACCGCCGCCGCCCAGTCGAGGTCGGCGTCCAGTTCGCGCCGCAGCCGCGGATGCGTCGGATGGGGCGCCACGACCGTGAAGCCGGAATTGATGAGCATGCGCGTCGGGATGACGTCGCCGGCGTCGTGGTTGATGGCACCGAGCGCGGTTGACTCGCACCGGTGCGGCGTCCGCGGAGCGTCGACCGAGTGCAGGATCGACTCGGTCAGGGACATTTCCTCCCGCGGAATCGCGTTTTCCCCGTCGTCTCCGCCGCCGGAACAGCCGAAGGCCTCCACCGCACGCACGCCGCGACCGGCCAGGTGCGTCACCGCGGCATTGATCAGCGCTTCCTCGGTGCCCTGGTCCGCCATGATCGGGTCGATGTGCAGGCTGGTGAGCATCACCGCGTCGGGGGACACCGGACCCGTCGGCATGCGGCGCGACGTCGGAGCGTAGCGCGGGGGACCGAACAGCAATGTGGCCGTCACGGCCTGGCCCGAGGCTTCGGCCATGCTGAAGCCGCATGGGCCCCAGTCCACGAGCACCCGGTTGAGCCAGAGCTCCTTCTCCAACTCGGCGTCCATGCCACGGCGGATACGGTTGGCGGCGCCGCCGGGGCCCAGGGGTCCCGAGGGACCGGCCGGCGGCGGAGCCATCGGATCCCGCCCGGAATCGGAGGCGGCGGGCCGTTGTGGGCCGTGCTGGAGCCCCATCTTCCGCCACGGATTGCCGACGACGCGCTTCGGATCGGTTTCGGTCCCGTCATCGTCCATGGGGGAACCGGCGGGCCCATCCTTCGCCGGAGAAGCGTCTTCCGGTTCGATTTCCCAGAAGAGGCTGCGCATCGTGCCGGGGTGGATCGAACGGCGGTTGCCCAGGTCGATCGGGCAGACGAATCCTGCGGACACTGTCGGCGGCCCCTCAGTTTCGGTCGGAGTCGTCGATGAGGGACATGATCCGGTCGAAGTCCTCGAGGTCGCCGAATTCGATGACGATGCGGCCCTTGCGCTTGCCCATGGTCGCGGACACCTTCGTGTCGAAGCTATCGGACAGGCGATCGGCCCACGCCGTGAGCTTTTCGGGCTGGGGGAGAGGTTCGCGCTTGCGCCGGGTCGCGGCTTCCTCGCCACGGTTGATCAGCGTCACCGCTTCCTCGGTCGCCCGCACGGACAGGCCCTCCGCGACGATCCGGTCGGCCAATGCGGACTGGTCCGCTGTGCCGGTCTTGATGCCCAGCAGGGCGCGGGCGTGCCCTGCGGTCAGCACGCCGGCGGCTACGCGGCGCTGGACGTCGACCGGCAGTTGCAGCAGGCGGATCATGTTCGTGATCGCCGGACGGGAACGCCCGATGCGGTCCGCGAGCTCCGCCTGGGTGACGTCGAACTCCTCGAGCAGCTGCTGATACGCGGCGGCCTCTTCGAGCGGATTGAGTTGGACGCGGTGGATGTTCTCGAGCAGCGCGTCGCGGAGCATCGAGGAATCGGACGTTTCCCGGATGATCGCCGGGATCGCGTCGATGCCCGCCAGTTGGCTGGCCCGCCACCGTCGCTCGCCCATGATGATCTCGAACTCGGGCTGCGGAGCCTCCGGGTTCTTCGCCCGCGCCTCCTCGAGCGCCTTGGCCCGCACGTCGTCCCCGATCGGCCGGACGACGATCGGCTGCATGAGGCCGAACTCACGGATGGAGTGCGCGAGCTCGCGAAGGGGTTCTTCGTCGAACACTTCGCGCGGCTGGCGCGGATTGGGGACGATCAACGCGATCGGAATCTCGCGGTACGTCGCGCCGATTTCGGAAGCGCCGTACTCCGAAGCGTCCCGGGTCGCGCCGCCATCAATTTCGGACTTTCGTCGGTCCGTCTCGCCACGGCCCCCGGCACCAGATGTTTCACGTGAAACATCCTTTCCCGGAACGCGCTTTACCTTATCGTCACCGTGACGCTTTGACGTTTTATCGCCGCCAATATCCGTTCCGTCACTGTGACGTTTCGCATCGCCAACGCCCCCGGCTGCACCGCAACCGCTCCGGCGATCCGCCTCGGACAAGCCCGACGAATCGGGGCGGCGGCTTCGCGGGCCGAAAATGATGTCGGCGGCGTCGTTCCCGACCGCCGGGTTCTGCTCCGGTGCCGTCGGAATCAACGCGGCCAAACCCCGGCCGAGACCTCCGCGACGGGTATCTTTCCTATCCTGCGCCATGGTCGGTCCTTCGGTCACTCGTGTTCGGGGGCGACGCCGATCGCGCCGCTGTCGGGGGAGGGGAGATAGTCGCCGCGATTGGCGAACTCCTTGGCCGCATCCATGTACGCCAGCGCACCCCGGGAACCCGGGTCGTAACTGATGATCGTCTGACTGAAGCCGGGAGCCTCGGAAACCTTCACGGATCGGGGAATGACGTTGCGCAGAACGGCGTCGCCGAAGTGCCTGCGCACTTCTGCGGCGACCTCGTCGGCGAGCTTCGTCCGTCCGTCGTACATGGTGAGCAGAACCGTCGAGATGTGAAGCTCGGGATTGAGGTGCTGCCTGATCATCTGCACGTTGTTCAGCAGCTGCGTCACTCCTTCCAACGCGTAAAACTCGCACTGGATGGGAATGACCACCTCGGACGCCGCGGTCATGGAGTTCAGGGTCAGCAGGCCGAGCGAGGGAGGGCAGTCGATGATGAGGTAATCGAATCCATGCTCTTCGAGGAATTCATCCGTGATCGCCTGGCGAAGCCGGCGCTCACGGTTGAAGAGGTTGACGAGTTCGATCTCCGAACCGGCGAGGTCGAGCGTGGCGGGGATGCACCACAGGTTCTCGTTTTCGGGGGATTGCTGCATCGCCTCTTCGGGACCCACCTCGCCGATGAGCACCTCATACGTTGAGATGGTGCCGCTCCGATGCTCGACGTCCAGTGCGGTGGACGCGTTGCCCTGGGGGTCGTTGTCGATGACGAGCACTTTGAGCCCATGGTGGGCCAGCGCGGACGCGAAATTGACGGCCGAGGTGGTTTTGCCCACCCCGCCCTTCTGGTTGGCGAAGGCAATGCGGCGGGTCTTCTCCGGCTTTGGCAAGGTCGGCTTGTTGGGCCCCTTGACCTGGGCTGCGCGTCGTGCGGCAGCGGCAATCGGCGAATCTTCCCACGACTTGCGGGCCATCAAAAATCCCCTTTAACTCCGGATCCGTTCCGGGTATCCGACCAACTGAACAACTGGTCCACATGCGGGAAGGACCTCCGGGAGGCGATCCCCCTCGGGGTCCAACGTGTGCACTCCACTCTAGCCCCTTCGCCGGATGCCCCTCAACGGTCCCGATGCATCACAAGAAAACGGGGCCATCTTAAGTTCGCCGCCGACTTCGGCAACGATCTCGATCCGCTTGCAGCTGGCTCATCGGCTCGACACTGCTTGGGCCGGCGCAAAAAGGGACGAGGCTCGGTCTGAGTTTCACGTGAAACTGCGTACACAACATGGACGGGCCGACATGGTGAACGCACGAATAGAATCTAGTCCGTCTGGTTTCACGTGAAACCGCGGCGCCCGTCCCCGGCATTGGTTTCACGTGAAACGTCGACGCGACGACCCACTGGCGCCTGGCGAACCGCCGGAGACCGAGCGCGAAGATGCGGCACCATTTACCTTGAGCCGACTTGCACGGGTCATCCTCAGCGGGTTTGCGCGATGTGGATTCGGCCTGAAGCCTCAGCGGCGGAACTCGTGGGTGGTTTCACGTGAAACATGCACCCATGCTTCGGGCGAAGATTGGTGTTGCCTTGTACGTCCCAATCACAGGTGAAAGCCCCGTGCACCGAGCGGTCACATAAAGGATCCAAATCACCAGGGATCGACGGGAAGTCCGCCGCGTAGAACACTCCGAGTTGCAGGGATGAAGCGGCGGGCCAACGCATTGGCGGCCCGAATTCCAGTGGGGGAGGGGAGGGGCGATCGGGGGGCGACGCAGAACGACGCCGTACGCGAATCCCGCTATTCGGTTCTCATCGGTTGAAGAAGCCGATCACTGCTTCCGAATCTGGACGACGAACGTCGGCGTATCCAAGACATCGATGCCGACTTCCACGATCACCGGATCCTTGCCCTTCGCCTTTCGGATCTGCTTCATGTCCCGTTGAATCTCTTCCGCCGCCGAAGATCCCTTCATGGCGATCATCTGTCCCCCGGCCGCACGAGAGGGAGCGACCAGCCGGCGAGCTTTCCCAAAGGCGCTACTGCACGGGACGTGACCACGTCAACCAGACCCGCTTCCTTTCGCACCGTTTTCTCCTCGGCGCGACCGCGAATCACGGTCACGTTGGTCAAACCAAGATCGGCGACTACCTCATCGAGGAAGGTGGTCCTTCGGAGCAACGGCTCAATCAGCGTCACGGAAACATCGGGACGCGCGATGGCGAGGGGAATGCCGGGGAGCCCGGCGCCGGAGCCGATGTCCGCAACGGAAGCGCCCTCGGGAACGACCTCCGCGAGTACGGCGCAGTTCAAAATGTGACGGTCCCACAAGCGGGGCACCTCCCGCGGACCGATGAGCCCCCGAACCGTCGCATGCTCCGCAAGCCACGAGTGGTACTGGTCGGCCAGGTCGGCCCGGTCACCGAAGAGCGACTCGATCGCTTGAGTTGGCCGCTCAGGGGTTTCGCTTTGCACACCGTCACCCTCGCGTGTGCTCTTCATCTGATCCTCTTCTACCGAACCGCTGTCCGGAGCATGTTCTTGCGGATGCACCATAGTCATTCCATCCCATCTTCGTTCTGTGGCAAGCAAGCCAATGTTTCACGTGAAACGTCGGCCGACCATCACCTGCCATCCAAATCACGTCAATGTAATTACGCGGGCCTAGGCCCGCTCCCTCGATGCGGCGCTCGACGCGCAGCCCAAACGCGAAACGCAGACCGAGGAACCGGGTACGTCAGCACAAGGCTGTCAACGGTGGGCATCTCCGCACCGCCGAAACCGTCGACCGGATCGCCTCCACTCCCAGTCACCGCAACGCCTTCACTCGCAGCCGCCGCATCGCCGTCACTCAGAGTCTACGGGCACGAAAAAACCGCCCCACCAATGCGGTGGGGCGGCTTTCATTTACGCGCGTAGACGGAAAGCGTCAGGGGCTACCTTCTGCCCTTGCGGGTCTTCTTGCTTCGCTTCCGCTGTCCCGGTGCGGGCTTCTGGCCCGGCGCCGGCTTCGACGACTGCGCCGGAGCCTCGGCAACCTTCACGGCATCGTCGTCAGCCGAAGCCGCCGCCTTGGCGGAAGCGTCCGCGTCGACGGATGCCGCGCTCTGCCCCTCCCCCTGCTTCTCGCCCGGGCCCGCATTCTTGGCGGCGGGGGACTGGGGCAGGTGGCTGCGCTTCTTGCCGCCCTTCTTAGGGTTGTTCGGCTTCACGCCGACCTTGGGCGCCATCTTCTCCTGGGAGATGCGCTTGGCTTCCTTCTCGGCCTCCAGCTCCGCGGCTTCCTCGCGGTCGATCTTGGCGAAGATGTACTTCTGCTGGAAGTAGGTCCACACGTTGTTCGTGACCATGTAGACGAGCAGGCCGATGTGCCACAGGAAGCCGGTCGCCAGAATCATGATGGGCATGAACCAGAGCATCATCTTGTTCATCATGTCCATCTGCTGGCCCATCATGCCCTCCTGCTGCTGCTGGAGGCCGGCCGCCTGGCGCCGCTTGGTCCGGTTGATGGACATGCGGGCGTTGAAGTGGATCGTCGCCGCGGAGATGAGCATCAGCGGGATCGCCACGATCATGATGTCCGTGCGAGTGAAGTCCGCGGCGGCACCCGGCTGGGTGAAGGCCGCGTACTGCGACTCGTCCATGCCGACCGACCCCGACAGGGGAGCGTTGAACACGCGGGCGAGGAGGAAGGAGCGGACGTCCTCGACCTGGAAGAAGTAGTTCGGGGTGTTCCAGTTCTCATCGACGGACATGCCGGACTGGCCGACGGCCGCCGCGCCCTGGCCGGTGCGGTTGAACGACCGGAGCACGTGGAACAGGCCGATGAACACCGGCATCTGGACGAGCAGCGGCAGACAGCCGGCCAGCGGGTTGACGCCCATCTCCTTCTGGAGCTTGCGCATCTCCAGCGCCTGGGCCTGCTGGTCGTTCTTGTACTTCTGCTTGATCTCGGCCATCTTCGGCTGCATCTTCTGCATCTTGATGGCGGATCGCTGCTGCTTGAGCATCGGCTTGATCAGCAGGATTCGGATGGTCGCCACCAGCAGCATGATGGCGAGCACCCAGGAAATTCCCGATGCCGGGTTCAGGACCAGGCCGAATGCCTGATGCCAGAACCAGAGTACGGCCGAAATCGGCCAATAGACGAAGTTAAGCACGGTCTGGTGTTTCTCCTGTCATGGGGGATTGCGGCCGTCTACGCGTCAGCCTTGGGCCCAGGTTACCCGTGCATCCGCCGCCACCAAGAACCAAGTCCCGGATAGGTGCGCGGCACGGGATCCCATCCGCCGGGGTGCCATGGCGCGCAGCGGGCGATGCGGAGGAACGTCAGCCACAGGCCGCGGAGCGCACCGAATCGGCGCACGGCCTCCAGCCCGTAGGCCGAGCACGTCGGCTCGAAGCGGCAGGAACCCATTCCCTTCGCCGGCGAGATGCGGCGGCGGTAGAAGAGGATGGCTCCTTCGGCGAGGCGGGCGACGGGACCGCGCGCCTGCTTTGCGACGCCCACGTGATCGTGATCGGCGCAGCCATGATCGACGGGCGAACCGCCATCCGACGGTTCCGGGGCATCGTCAGCGCCGGAGCGCCCGTGAAAGTGCCTTGCGCACATCGTTGGCCAACTCCTCGCTGGTCGCGCCGGCGGAAGCCGGGAGGGCGCGGACGACCATGTCCGCGGTGGACGGGACGTCGTCAAGCATGTCCATGACCACGTGCCGGAGCTTGCGGGTCACCGCATGCCGGACCACCGAGTTGCCGACGCCCTTGGATACGACGAAGCCGACGCGAGGCCCCCCGGATCGGGAGATCTGCGCGTCGGCTCCGTCGCCGCCGTCGCCGGCGGCATCGAAATAATGCAGGACGATCGTCCTGCGGCCGAACCTGCGCCCCCGGCGGACCGTGGCGGAGAAGTCTCCGGAACGATGCAGCTTGTGCTGCGCGGGGAGCACGGGCTCGAGTCCGCGGTTACGCGGACAGGCGGGCGCGGCCCTTGTTGCGGCGGGCGGCGACCACGGCGCGGCCCGAACGGGTGCGCATGCGGGTACGGAAGCCGTGCACGCGGGCACGACGGCGGTTATTCGGCTGGAACGTCCGCTTCGACACGGGTGACACTCCTTGGGTTTCAGGGGCCGGCGGCGGGGTGCCCCGATGACCGGCCCATACGATTGTTTTCACACCCGCCGCCGGGACCGTCCGGCGAAACCGGACATCCCCATGAGACGGGCCCGCTAGGCGCAGCGCCCGGGCACGATGCCGGGTCCCGCGCAGATGCGGTGAACACATCGGCGACCCTGGGCGCACCCGGGGTCGCGGATATGACAGACCCGATCAGGGTACGTGGAGCGGGGGCGCCAATACAAATCCCGGGACGTTCCGCGCGTCGCGGGCGCACCCGCCGGGAGATGTGCCGACACGCGGAACGACCTGTGATGATGCTGAACCATTCACATGATTCCACACCCCGCCAACGGGCGACCACTGTGGATAACTGCCGTAACACTGGTAACACGTGACCTGCACGTTCTCTGCAACAAGCCTGGTCACAGGGCTGCAGATACCGGAATCTCCGGATGCGGCGGGGTGTGGATAGACTGTTGAGAAACCGACGCCGCGGAACGCTCCACACCTGTGCACCCAAGTGTGGAAGCCCTGGCCACCGGGCCAACACGGTGTGGATCGAATTCCCACAACCGAAAGGCCCACCCGAAACACCCACCCCACCCCCGCCGAACGACCAGCCATCGGCGCGGACGGGCGTGCCCGACCCTCCACCCGAGGGCCCGGGCGCGGAAGAACCCCCGGAAACCCCGGGGGATGCGCAGACCGTCCGACCGACCCGAAAAGGATCACAGAGTTGACCACCCCCAGCCGAAGCTTCCACGACACCTGGACCCGGGTCGTAGACATGCTCATCCAGGGCACGGACGTGCCCGAAGGGGACCCGCAGCCTCTCAAGACGAACCACAAGGCGCTGCTCCGCTCCGTGCAACCGGTCGGCCAGGTCAACGGGTTCGTCCTGCTGGCCACCGGCAGCGAAATGGTCCAGACGCTGGTCAAGGAGGAGCTCGCCGGCCGCATCGAGCGGGCCCTGGAGGCCATCACCGGCAGCCCGCAGCAGGTGGTGGTGACCATCTCGGAGGATTCCGGGCACGGCGACTCCGCCGACGCCGGGCATGCCGCCGGCCAGGCCGGACCCGACTCCGGCGCCGCCCCCGCCCACGGGCCCGGGCACGGCGGCGGGGATCCGCAGCATCGCGGCACCGATCGCATGCACCCCGCCCACCAGACCGACGGCCGCGATTCCACCGCTTGGCGCACCCTCGAGTTCGAGCGCGACACCCGCGATTCCGCCGAATTCGGCGACCCCCGACTCCGCCCCGCCGCGACGCACGTGCACGACCCGCGGTCGACGCAGATGCCCCAACCCAATCGCGGCCAGCAGCTGCCCAACCCCCCGCATGCGCCGCACCCCGGCGCCCCGCAGACGCAGGGGACGGCCGCCGACCTCTTCGGCCAGGGCAAATACCACCTGTCCGAGCTGCAGAACCCCATGAGCCAGCCGGTCGAGGAGCCGACGCTCAACCCGAAGTACACCTTCGAGACGTTCGTCATCGGCCCGCAGAACCGCTTCGCCGCCGCGGCGGCCGCCGCCGTCGCCGAGCAGCCGGCGCGCGCCTACAACCCGCTATTCATTTCCGGCGGTTCCGGGCTGGGCAAGACCCACCTGCTCCACGCGATCGGGCACTACGCGACGGCGCTCGACCCGAAGCTGCGCGTGCGCTACGTGTCGTCGGAGGAATTCACCAACGACTTCATCAACTCCGTCCGCGATGACGCTCAGGAGAGCTTCAAGCGCCGGTACCGCGACCTGGACATCCTCATCGTCGACGACATCCAGTTCCTGGAGGGCAAGGAAGGCACGCAGGAGGAGTTCTTCCACACCTTCAACGCGCTGCACCAGGCCGACCGCCAGATCGTGCTGTCCTCGGACCGCCCGCCGCGCGAATTGAAGACGTTGGAGGAGCGCCTGCGCACCCGCTTCGAGTGGGGCCTGACCCCGGATCTGCAGCTGCCGGACCTGGAGACGCGCATCGCGATCCTGTCGAAGAAGGCGCAGCTCGACCGCCTCAACGTCCCGCATGACGTGCTGCAGTTCATCGCCGAGCACACGGCGTCGTCGATCCGCGAGCTCGAGGGCCGCCTGCTGCAGGTCACCGCCCAGGCGTCGCTGCTGAAGATGCCGGTGACGCTGGCGCTGGCGGAGGAGATCATCGGCTCGGACAGCGCCGTCGTCGAGATCACGCCGGACATCATCATTTCGGCGACCGCGGAGTTCTACGGGCTCACCGTCGCGGATCTCACGGGCCCGGGCAAGACCCGGCCGGTTTCGCATGCCCGCCAGGTGGCCATGTACCTGACCAGGTCGCTGATCGACATTTCCCTGCCGGCGATCGGCAAGGTCTTCGGCAACCGCGACCATTCGACGGTCCTGTACGCGCACCGGAAGATCCAGAAGGAGATCACCGAAAAGCGCGCCACCCACGATCAGGTCAACGATCTGACCACGCGCATCCGCGAGCGATCCCGCACGGTCGGCTGATCGTCGCCGGGCATCGGCCCTGGGCCGTCCACGTCGCCGGCGGCCGCACCGGCACGGGACGGCGGGGGACCGTCGCGCGGCATGTGCGGGACGTTCGCGGCTTTTTCGCCTGACGACGAATCGGCCGCGAAATCACGGGCCGGACACGTAATTACATCTGTGTAATTAGGAGACCCCGGTCACACCGATCTTGTGGTTAACCAGCCGTTTTTCGTTCACAGACCTGTGGATGAACAGTGTCCGACTGTGGAAAGATTCGATTGCCGGGAATTCATCCACAGATTGGTCCATCCCTCCACAGATTCATCAACTTTCCCTCAACACGCGGATCCCCGCGGCGACCAGCGATCCGACGCCCGGCCCACAGGATTCACAGCCCCTACTGCTTCCCCCGACCCTTCATCTCAATCACCGTCCGAGAAAAAGGGGAGTGTCGACAAACCGCGGCGACCGAGCCGCCGAACGACAAGAACTCATCGACCGCCGACATCACGGCGGCGAAACTGGGTTAAGGTTGTGTTTCGAAGAACGGTCGGCGACGGCCGGTCCGTCCGCGATCGCGGAGGGACGACAAAACCGTGGAACTCATGGAGGGACGATGGAGCAGACGGACGTGCGTCTCCGCGCCGCCAAGGACGATCTCGCTGATGCGGTGGGGTGGGTTGCACGTAATCTGCCGACGCGCCCGACGCAGCCGATCCTCCGCGGCATGGTTTTCACGGCCGGCGACGACGGCCTGGAGATCGCCGGTTACGACTACGAGGTTTCGACGCAGATCCGCATCGCCGCGGAAATCTCCGAAACCGGTCGTTTCGCGGTCAACGGCAAGCTCGTCTCGGACATCGTCTCGAAGCTGCCGAACAAGCCGATCGACATGCACTACGACGGCACGAAGGTCCTGGTCACCTGCGGCAAGTCCCGTTTCGAGCTGCCGGCGATGACGCTCGAGGACTACCCGGCGCTGCCGTCGGTGCCCGCCGCCACCGGCACCATCGACCCGCAACTGTTCACCGAGGCGATCGGCCAGGTCGCCGTGGCCGCCGGCCGCGACGAAACCCTGCCCATGCTCACCGGCATCCGCATGGAAACCGAGGGCGACACGGTCACGTTGGCCGCCACGGACCGCTTCCGGCTGGCGGTGCGCACGTTCAAGTGGAACCAGATCCCGGAAGGCGACGCGGAGCTGCTCATCCCGGCCAAGACCCTGGCCGACACCGCCCGTTCGCTGGATTCCGGTTCGAGCGAGCCGGTGACCCTGGCCTTCGGCGACGGTTCCGACGGCCGCGCGGTCGGCGCCGACGGTCTGCTGGGCATTCTCGCGGACCCGCGCCGCACGACCACCCGCCTGCTCGACGCGGAATTCCCGAAGTTCCGCCCGCTGCTTCCGAAGCAGCACTCGTCGCTGGCCTCGGTGCGCATCGATCCCCTGCGCGAGGCCATCCGCCGCGTGTCCCTGGTCGCCGATCGCGGCGCCCAGATCCGCATGGATTTCTCCGAGGGCCAGGTCGTCCTCTCCGCCCACGGCGACGAAGCCGGCCGCGCCGAGGAAGTCCTGGAGTGCGCCTTCGTCGGCGAGCCGCTGCTCATCGCGTTCAATCCGGGGTACCTCTCGGATGGCCTGTCCGCGATCCACACCGACCGCGTGGTCATGGGCTTCACGCAGCCGTCGCGTCCGGCGGTGCTCATCCCGGAACCGGATGAGCTGCCCGAGGCCGGCGAAGACGGCATGTTCCCGAACCCGGAGACGGAATTCACGTATCTGCTGATGCCCGTCCGCCTTCCGGGCTGACCGGCGACTCCGGGGCGGAAGGAAAGCGGGGCGACGTCCCCGCGGTGCCGACATGTATCTGCGTTCGCTGAGTTTGCGCGACTTCCGGTCGTGGCCCGATCTCAGCCTGGAGCTCGAGCCGGGCATCACCGTGTTCACGGGGCGCAACGGCTACGGCAAGACGAACATCGTCGAGGCCGTCGGGTACCTGTCCACGCTGTCGTCGCATCGGGTGTCCACGGATGCGCCGCTGGTCAGGTCGGGAGCCGACTCGGCGCGGGTGTCCGCCACCGCGGTCAACGACGGACGGGAACTCACCGCGCACCTGCTGATCAACCCGCATCGCGCGAATCAAGCGCAGCTCAACCGGACGCGGCTGCGCAGCCCGCGCGAGCTGCTGGGCACCGTGCGCTCGGTGTTCTTCGCGCCGGAGGACCTGGAGCTGGTCAAGGGCGAACCCGCCCAGCGGCGCCGCTACCTCGATGATCTGCTCGCCGTGCGCAGGCCGCGCATGGCCGGGGCCAGGTTGGAGTACGAGCGGATCCTGCGCCAGCGCAACGCGCTGCTCAAGACGGCCGGCGGTTCGCTGCGCCGCGGCTATTCCTCCGCCGAGGGCCAGGCGGCGCTGGCCACGCTCGATACGTGGGATGCGCAGTTGGCGCACGTCGGCGCGATCATCACGGCGGCGCGCATCGCGCTGGTCCGCGATCTCGCGCCCCGCGTCGTGGAGGCCTACGCCACCCTCGCGCCGTCGTCGCGGCCGGCCCACGTGGAATACCGCACGAAGCTGCCCGCCGACGACCTCCCCGATGACCCCGAGATCATCGAGGCGCTTCTGCTCACCGAGCTCGGTGCCCGCCGCAACCGCGAAATCGAGCGCGGCATCAGCCTGGTCGGGCCGCATCGCGATGATCTGCAGCTCAATCTCGGCGACGCCGCGGCGAAGGGCTTCGCCAGCCACGGCGAGACCTGGTCGTTCGCGCTGTCGCTGCGGCTGGCGGCGTACCTCATGCTTCGCGAGGAGGGCCCGGACCCGATCCTCGTCCTCGACGACGTCTTCGCGGAACTCGACCGGCACCGGCGTGAAGCGCTGGTCGGCATCGCGAAGGAGGCCGAGCAAGTGCTCATCACCTCCGCCGTCGGCGAAGAACTGCCCGAGGGGCTTGCCGACGCCCCGCGCGTGACCACCCACGTCGTGACCGTCGAAGACACCGAAGCGGGACGGATCTCGGTGCTCGACGCCGACGTCGCCGTAGCCCCCGATACCGCAGCCACTGGCGACGGAACCGCACCCGAAGGTGACCGGTGATGGCCGACGACGAAGCCCCCGACCTGGTCGGCGAGGTGTTCGAGCGGATGCGGTCGACGGCGAACACCGGCGGCAAACACCCGCCCTCGCTCCAGCGGCCACCCCGGAAGAATTCCGGGTTCACGCTGGAGGCCGGACCGCGGGTGGTGAAGCGGGATGAGGAAGGCCGGATCGCCGGAGACGGCGGGGACACCGCGCCCGTCGTGCGCGATCGCGCCGGCACGCGCGTGCCGCAACGCCTGCTCTACCGCGACGGCATCCGCATCCGCCGGCGCCGCGATCGAAGCCCCCTGACCTTCGGCGCGGTCCTGGCCGGACAGGCCAATGAGCGCGGGTGGCAGCGCAACATCGCCAACGGCATCATCATGTCGAAGTGGCCGGAAATCGTCGGCGAGGTCATCGCCGACCACGCGGAAGTCGTGGAGTTCAAGGAGAACACGCTGGTCGTCCAATGTGCGTCGAGCACGTGGGCGACGCAGCTGCGCCTCGCGCAATCCAAGATCCTGGCGACGATCGCGGAGGAAGTCGGGGACGGCATCGTCGAAAAGCTGCACATCAAGGGACCATCCGGGCCGAGCTGGTCCAAGGGGCGGCTGCGGGTCAAGGGCCGGGGGCCGCGCGACACCTACGGCTGAGCAGTGGAGCCGTGTTCCGGGCGGATCCCGCGGTCGAGGCCGAGGCTTTCGGTGAACTGCGTGTCGCAGAATGGGGCGGCGGGTCGCGTGCGGTGTGTTTTGGCGGCGAAAGCGCGGATCACACCGACCCGATTTCCCGAAAATCGGCGCTCAAAGGCTTTCTGACGTGACCTGATGCGTGTCATGTGGGGGACTACGGGGTAAGATGGGCCGGTAGATTCAGCGCACCAACAAAGGGAGACCGGTTCCACAGTGGCTGCCACCGAAAACCATTACGACGCCTCATCGATCACCATCCTCGAGGGGCTCGAGGCCGTTCGCAAGCGACCCGGCATGTACATCGGCTCAACCGGCGAACGCGGCCTGCACCACCTGGTGTGGGAGGTCGTGGACAACTCCGTCGACGAGGCCATGGCCGGCTACGCGTCCGAGGTCAAGGTGACGCTGCTGGAAGACGGCGGCGTCGAGGTCGTCGATGACGGCCGAGGCATTCCGGTGGAGATGCACCCGTCGGGTGCGCCGACGGTCCAGGTCGTCATGACGCAGCTGCACGCCGGCGGCAAGTTCGACTCGGAGTCCTATGCCGTTTCCGGCGGCCTCCACGGCGTCGGCATTTCGGTGGTCAACGCCCTGTCCACGCGCGTCGAGGCGGAGATCGTCCGCGACGGCCACGTGTGGCTGCAGAACTTCAACGCCGCCGTGCCGGAGGAGCTGGTCCAGGGCAAGAAGGCCCGCGGTTCCGGCACCACCGTGCGATTCTGGCCCGACGCCGAGATCTTCGAGACCACCGAGTTCAACTTCGACACCATCGCCCGCCGCCTGCGCGAGATGGCCTTCCTGAACAAGGGCCTGACCATCACGCTCGTCGACAAGCGCGTGTCCGAGGAGGAGCTCGAGGCCGAGGCTCTCGCCGACCAGGCCGAGAAGGAGTCCGCGGCGCTGGTCGACGCCAACGGCGACGGCACGCAGGACGAGGTGGCCAAGGCCAAGAAGCGCCGCGAGCGCAAGAAGGTCTACCACTTCCCCAACGGCCTGCAGGATTACGTCGAGGCCCTGAACAAGTCGAAGAACGCCATCCACCCGTCGATCATCGGTTTCGAGGCCGTCGGCGAGGGCCACGAGGTCGAGATCGCCATGCAGTGGAACGGCGGCTACTCGGAGTCGGTGCACACCTTCGCCAACACCATCAACACCATCGAGGGCGGCACGCACGAGGAAGGCTTCCGTTCGGCGCTGACCTCGCTGATGAACCGCTACGCCCGCGAGCACAAGCTGCTCAAGGAGAAGGAGGCCAACCTCTCCGGCGAAGACGTCCGCGAGGGCCTGGCCGCCGTGATTTCCGTGCGCGTGGCGGACCCGCAGTTCGAGGGCCAGACCAAGACGAAGCTCGGCAACACCGAGATCCGCTCGTTCGTGCAGCGCATGACCAACGAGCACATCGCGCATTGGCTGGAGGCCAACCCGGCGGAGGCGAAGGCCATCGTCAACAAGGCGATCGCGTCGGCGCATGCCCGCCAGGCCGCCCGCAAGGCCCGTGACCTGGTGCGACGCAAGTCCGCGACCGACCTCGGCGGCCTGCCGGGCAAGCTCGCCGACTGCCGTTCGAAGGACCCGATGAAGTCCGAGCTGTTCGTGGTGGAGGGCGACTCCGCCGGCGGTTCGGCGAAGTCGGGCCGCAACTCGATGTTCCAGGCGATCCTCCCGCTGCGCGGCAAGATCCTCAACGTGGAGAAGGCGCGGCTGGACAAGACGCTGAAGAACGCCGAGGTCCAGGCGATCATCACCGCGCTGGGCACGGGCATCCACGACGAGTTCGACATTTCCAAGCTGCGCTACCACAAGATCGTGCTCATGGCCGACGCCGACGTCGACGGCCAGCACATCGCGACGCTGCTGCTCACGCTGCTGTTCCGCCTGATGCGCCCGCTGATCGACGAGGGCCACGTCTACTTGGCGCAGCCGCCGCTGTACAAGCTCAAGTGGGGCAAGGGAGAGCCCGGGTTCGCGTACTCCGACGCCGAGCGCGACAAGCTGCTCGCCGAGGGCCTGGCCGCCGGCCGGAAGATCAACAAGGACGACGGCGTCCAGCGCTACAAGGGCCTGGGCGAGATGAACGCCTCGGAGCTGTGGGAGACCACCATGGATCCGGAGCACCGCGTGCTGCGCCAGGTGGCGCTGGAGGATGCGCAGAAGGCCGACGAGCTGTTCACCATCCTCATGGGCGATGACGTCGCCTCGCGCCGTTCCTTCATCACCCGCAACGCCAAGGATGTCCGCTTCCTGGACGTCTAGCGAGTGCGCGGGTCGGCGGGCCGGACGTTGGACCGGCATCGACCTGCTGCTTTACGACGACGATGGGGTGTCGGCAACAGTCTCGACATGAGATTGTCGCCGACACCCCATCATTAGCATCCACCCACGGACGGCGTGGTGGGCCGTCGTCGAGCGAAGACGCCGGACCGCCGCGGCGCGGGCCCGGTCAGGAAGCGGGGACCGGGATTTCGCCGGATCCGCCCGGGATCACCGCGCCCGAGCAGGCGCCGGCCGTCGGGGCGCCGTTGAACATCGCCAGGATGAAGCCGATGCCGAACGGGGCGCCGCTGACCGCCTGCGCGAAGTGGTTGTACGAGCCGATCTTCGGCAGGGCGTCGTCGAGGTAGAAGACCTCGCCGCCGTTGGCGCACCACGTCTCGGACAGATCGCGGGCCTGGCGGTACTCGACGTTCTCGTCGTGGCGGCCGGAGACGATCATCGTCGGTGCCGACGGCTTGCCGCGGCCGATGCGCTGGTCCTCCATCGCCGCGCGGCCCTCGGGAATCTCGCCGAGGATCTCGTCGAGGCTGCGGCCGCCGACGGTCCACTCGTTGGTGCGCTGGTAGCCGTAGGCCGAGGTGATCTCGTTGGTGCACATCGAGGACAGCGCATCGAGCGTGGCCTGGCCCTGCTCGTTCATGTGGCGCTTCATCAGCGGGCCAACTTCGGGATAGCGCGCCGCGAGGCCGTTGATGGTGAAGCCGATCGCGCCGACCAGGTCGGAGCCGTCGATGTTGCGCTGGACGGCGTCGAGGTCGGCCGGGGGCGCCGACGCGTACGCCGCGGCGACGGGGACGTCGGGGGCATAGGAGGCGGCCTCCTCCACGGCGGCGGCCGACGCGCCGCCGCCCTGGGAGTGGCCGTAGAAGGCGACCTTGCCGTTGCCGCCGGAGAGGTTCCGCGCCGCGCGGGCGCCGTCGAGCATCGCGTGCGCCTGCTCCGCCCGGTTCATGTACGTGTGCATGCCGGGCGTGCCCATGCCGATGTAGTCGGTGACGAACACGCGGACCCCGGCGCCGGCGAAGACCCAGTCGTAGAGGCCCTCGAGATTGACCAGGCGCTTCGACGAAAACGGATCGGCCTGATTTTCCAGCGGCCAATTCCGCGACGGCGCGCACTGATCGCCCTGGCCGACGGTGCCGCGGCCGATGACGACCGTCGGGCGCTCTCCCGCCCCGGTCCAGGGGACGGAGGGCTCGACCATGTAGCCGCTGACCGGAACCGCCTTGCCGTGCATGTCGGTGGTGGAATACAGGACCTTCGTCACCGACGACGGCAGGGGATAGTCCAGCTCCGGCGGCATCGGCGCGGTGGGGGCGGTCGCCGTGCGCAGGATGGAGCCGGGGGCGCCCGGGGTGACGGTGGACGTGTCATAGAAGGAATCGTCGATGGCGGGGGAGTCGTCGGAGGAGCCGGGGGAGGCCGCGGCCGAGCCTCCGGCGGAGCCCGGGAGTCCGTTGGCCGGACCATCGGAGGTCGAGGCGTCCCCGGCAGGATCGTCGGGGGCATCGGGACTTCCGGGCGAAGCCTCCGGCCCGCCAGGAAGACCGGGAATGGCGGCCGGGTTGCCGGGGAGACCGGGGACGCCCGCCGGCAGGCGCGGGAGAAGCGGGGCGGCGGAGGCCGGGGCGAGCACGCCGCCGATCATGAAGGTGCTGACGAGGGCTGCTGCGGCGGCGCGGCGCCGAATGCGGGTGCGGAATGCCATGGGTCGTATTATTGGCGAACGCAAAGGGAAACGCGGACGTTTCGGCGGAAAACCGTGTCCTGCCTGTGAATTTGCGGCGGACGCGGGCCGCGGGGGTGCGGGGGTGCACTGCGCAACGGCGTTCGGCGCTCTCCCCGGTTTTCCCCCCGACGATTCCGGGGATATCGTATCGCCCGTGAACCAACACGATGAGCAGGCGAATCCCGGTGCCGTTCCCCGCAGGGGCGGCACCGGCGGTGACGCGGTAAACGCGCGCGGCGGCCGCGCGAATCATGCCGCCGAGATGCCCGGCGACTTCGTTGCGGGCCCCGGCGCCGGACATGAGCGCGTCGAGCCCGTCGCCCGCACGCGCGAGGAGCCCGAGATGATCGAGCGCGTCCTCCTCGACGGTTCCGTCACGCCCATGCAGATCCACCGCCCGAAGGGCAAGCCTCGGGCGATCGTCGTGTTCTTCCCCGGGTTCGGCATGGGCGCCCGGTACTACTGGCCGATGGCCCAGGAGCTCCGCGACCGCGGTTTCGCCGTGCTGGTCTCGGAGCTCCACGGCCAGGGCGGCCAGACCGCCCGCGCCACCCGCGGGCACCAGTGGGGTTACCACGAGATCGCGTCGGTGGATTACCCGGCGGCCGTCGCCGCGGCCCGGAAGGAATTCCAGGAACCGGGGGAGCGACTGCCCCTGTATCTGATGTGCCATTCGATGGGCGGTCAGATCGGTTCGCTGTACCTCGCGCGCCCGGAAGCCGACGTCGACGGCATGATCACCATCGGTTCCGGCACCCCGCACTACATCCGGTTCACCGGCCGCGAGTACACGCGGCTGTGCTGGGGCGGGCCGGTGATGTGGACCGTCTCCACGATTCTGGGCTACTGGCCGGCGGGCCCGTGGGACCTCGCCCGGTACGGGCGCCAGTCGGGCCGCCACGTCCGGGAGTGGGCGATGTTCGCGCGCAACGGGCGGCTGCGCCCCACGCAGGCGGACATCGATTACTCGCGGGAGATGTTGAAGGTCACCACGCCCGTGCTCATGCTGACGTGCGACGGCGACCGCGATTGCACGCCGGATTCGGCGATGGATCTGGCCTCGCGCCTGCCCGCCGCCGCTCGTTTCGAGTTCATCGACCGCCGCCTGGGCCACAACCGCTGGGCGCGCGAGCCGGAGGCGGTGGCCGATCGATTCGAGCTGTGGCTCGAAGAGCTCTCCGTCGGGGGAGCTCGCCCGCCCCGGTGACGGGCTCAGTGCGGCGGTGACGCAGGTGGGCCGGGCATGCGTGCACCGGCGATGGCTGCGGCCCGCTCGAGGGACATGGCCTCGCCCAGGAGCCGGCCGTGGACCAGCACCGCCGTCACCGCGAACGCCACATTGCCCCGGTCGAGGGGCTTGAGCCGCCGGATGGTTTCGGCCAGCGCCCGCATGCGCTCCTCGTCGGAGGCGCCGCCATTCATGCTGGTCGCAGCGTTAAGGGCAATCGCCCCGGCTGCATCGCTGCGCGCGCCCGCATTCACGCCGTTCGCCCCGGGATCATGGACGTCGACGCCGGCGATCACCCCCTCCGCCGCGGCGGCCGCGGCAGGCAACGCCCACGGGCGCACGATGCGCACGTCCGCGAATTCGGGGAGCAGTTCCACCAGAACGTCGATGACGGACACGAGGTCCTCGGCGGTCAACCCGCGCATGCGGCACCACCGGACATCGCGGCACGGTCCGCGCTTATCGGCTCATGGTCGGGCCGGAACCCCGCACCGCCGATGACTTTCCTTGTTTCGCCCACCCCCGCGTTCATTTCGCCAGGCGCCGCAGCACGGCGGCGTGCGATTCGACGGTCTCCGCGGCGAGGATCCGCACCTCGGCATCCCGCACCGAGCGGGCGGCCGCCTCCACGATCGCCCGCCGCGCCGCCTCCTGCTTCGATGTGCCCCTCGTGCCCGCCAGCAACGCCAGCGCCCGATCCTCCGCGGGGCTCAGCCTCAATGTCATCGCCATGCCGACAGAATAACGCCGCGACGGCGAAAACGGTATCACTTTGATACCGCTCCCACGGCGCGACGTCGCAAAGCGGGCCCCGCAACGGCCCGCACGGCGCCGACGACGCATTCCCGGGGCGTATGCTGGGGGAGTAAAACTCTCGAACCCGCAACGCGCCGCCACCACCGGCGCCACCCGAGCGCGGGGAAGACCCGGAGGTAAAACGAGTGAGCGACGACAACGGCACCCTGTTCGGCGGGGGCGGCGACGGCGGCGACCAGATCCGCCCCATCGACATCAACGACGAGATGCAGTCCAGCTACATCGACTACGCGATGTCCGTCATCGTGGGCCGAGCGCTGCCGGAGGTCCGCGACGGCTTGAAGCCCGTCCACCGCCGCATCCTCTACGCGATGTACGACAACGGCTACCGCCCCGAACGCGGCTACGTGAAGTCCGCCAAGCCCGTCTCCGACACCATGGGCAACTACCACCCGCACGGCGACTCCGCGATCTACGACACCATGGTCCGCATGGCCCAGCCGTGGTCCATGCGCTACCCGCTGGTCGACGGCCAGGGCAACTTCGGCTCCCGCGGCGACGACGGCCCCGCCGCCATGCGATACACCGAGGCCCGCCTCACCCCGCTGGCCATGGAAATGGTCCGCGACATCCGCGAGAACACCGTCGATTTCCAGCCGAACTACGACGGCCGCACCAGCGAACCGGTCATCCTTCCCTCCCGCGTGCCGCAGCTGCTGATGAACGGCTCCGGCGGCATCGCCGTCGGCATGGCCACCAACATCCCGCCGCACAACCTCCGCGAGGTCGCCGCGGCGATCAACTGGTGCCTGGACAACCCCGACGCCGACGACAAGACCACCCTCGAGGCGGTCATGTCCCACATCAAGGGCCCCGACTTCCCGACCGCCGCGCAGATCGTCGGCGACAAGGGCATCAAGGACGCCTACACCACCGGCCGCGGCTCCATCCGCATGCGCGGCGTCACCTCCATCGAGCAGGAGGGCACCCGCCAGTCGATCGTCATCACCGAGCTGCCCTACCAGGTCAACCCCGACCGGCTCATCGCCAACATCGCCGAACAGGTCCGCGACGGCCGCCTGGCCGGCATCTCCTCCATCGACGACGAATCGGACCTCAAATGGGGCATGCGCATCGTCGTCAAGCTCAAGCGCGACGCCGTGCCGCGCGTGGTGCTCAACAACCTGTACAAGCACTCCCAGCTGCAGACCAGCTTCGGCGCCAACATGCTGTCCATCGTCGACGGCGTGCCGCGCACCCTGCGCATCGACCAGATGGTCCGGCTCTACGTCGACCACCAGATCGAGGTCATCGTCCGCCGCACCCAGTACCGCCTGGACGAGGCCGAGAAGAAGGCGCACATCCTCCGCGGCCTGGTCAAGGCGCTCGACATGCTCGACGAGGTCATCGCGCTGATCCGCCGGTCGGCGACCGTCGACACCGCGCGCACCGGCCTGATGGAGCTGCTCGACATCGACGAGGTGCAGGCCGACGCCATCCTGGCGATGCAGCTGCGCCGCCTCGCCGCCCTCGAGCGCCAGAAGATCATCGACGAGCTCGCCGAGCTCGAGGAGAAGATCGCCGACCTCAAGGACATCCTGGCCAGCGACGACCGCCAGCGCGCCATCGTCCGCGACGAGCTCGCCGAGGTCGTGGAAAAGTTCGGCGACGACCGCCGCACCCAGATCATCGGCGCCGTCGGCGACGTCACCGAGGAAGACCTCATCGCCCGCGAGAACGTGGTGGTCACCATCACCTCCACCGGCTACGCCAAGCGGACCAAGGTCGACGCCTACAAGTCCCAGCGCCGCGGCGGCAAGGGCGTGCGCGGTGCGGACCTGAAGCAGGACGACATCATCCGCCACTTCTTCGTCTGCTCCACGCACGACTGGATCCTGTTCTTCACCAACCGTGGCCGCGTCTACCGCCTCAAGGCCTACGAGCTGCCCGAGGCCACCCGCGCCGCCCGCGGCCAGCACGTGGCCAACCTGCTGGAATTCCAGCCGGGCGAGCGCATCGCGGAAGTGCTGCAGATCCAGACCTACCAGGACTCCCCGTACCTGGTGCTGGCCACGCAGCAGGGCAAGGTGAAGAAGTCCCGCCTGGAGGAGTACGACTCCGCCCGCAGCGCCGGCCTGATCGCCATCAACCTCAAGGAGGGCGACACGCTCATCGGCGCCCGCCTCTGCTCGGACGACGACGACCTGCTGCTGATCTCGGAGCACGGCCAGGCGATCCGCTTCACCGCCTCCGACGACGCGCTGCGCCCGATGGGCCGCGCCACCGCCGGCGTGCTGAGCATGCGCTTCAAGGGCGACGACAAGCTGCTGAGCATGGTCGTCGTGGAGGAGGGCCAGCACCTGCTGGTGGCCACCACCGGCGGCTACGGCAAGAAGACCCCGCTGAACGAGTACGCGCCGCAGGGCCGCGGCGGCCAGGGCGTGCTGACCCTGAAGTACGACCGCAAGCGCGGCGCGATCATGGGCGCCCTGGTGGTCTCCAACGACGACGAGATCTTCGCCGTCACTTCCGCGGGCGACATCATCCGCACGCGGGTCAACGAGATCCGCGCGACGGCGCGCGCGACGAAGGGCGTCCGTCTGGTCAACCTGGCCGACGGCACGGAGCTGCTGGCCATCGACCGCAACGTCGAGGACGAGGGCGAGGAGACCGCCGTGAAGGTCTCCGAGACCGGCACCCTCGACATCGTCGATCCGCGGCCGGGCGGGGTCTCCGCCTCCGACAACGAGAACAAGTCCGGCTCGGACGAGGGCGACGGGGAGTAGGCCATGGCCGACACGCAACTTCTGGTCCGGCGGATCAGCCCGTGGACCACGATGCGGGTCACCGCGGCGATCAGCGTCATCGGGTTCCTGGCGTGGATGCTCGCGGTCGGGCTGCTCTACCTGCTGTTCGAGGCGATGGGCTTCCGCGACCGCTTCAACGACCTGCTCGGCGGCGATGCGGCCCTCGGCGTCGGAATGATCTTCGGCGTCGCGGCCGGCGTGGGTCTGTTGTGGGCGGTGCTGGTCACCGCGCTGGCGACCCTCGGCACGGTGGTCTACAACGCCTGCTCCGACTTGGTCGGCGGCGTGACGGTGACCCTCGACGACGTTGAATAGCGGACGTTGAATGGCGGGGCTTCCCGCTTGACGACGCCCACGTGGCCGTCGTCAAGCGGAAAGCCGCCGGAGGCGTGCTTGCGAGTGCGACGGAAGCGAAGCCCAAAAAGGTTGTTGACCTGCCGATTTGGTATCCCGCGAGCGTCCGGGTTAAGTTATATCCCGGTTCAGGGGCCTATAGCTCAGGCGGTTAGAGCACTTCGCTGATAACGAAGGGGTCGGAGGTTCAAGTCCTCCTAGGCCCACCACGAACGGGCCCCGCGCCGACGAAGTCGAAAGCTCGTCGACGCGGGGTTTCCCGTTTTCCGTGAACCGGGGCATTAGCTCAATTGGTAGAGCACCACCTTTGCAAGGTGGGGGTCAGGAGTTCGATTCTCCTATGCTCCACGACAGATCCCTGCGTGGCCCACGCAGGATCCGCGCAACGAAGCCCCGTCGGTTCGCCGGCGGGGGCTTTCGCGTTTCGGGGCAAACGAAAGCGGCGCCCTCCCGAGTGTTTCGGGAGGGCGCCGCGTCGTCGTTCGGTGGCGGGGCCGATGCAAGGGTCGGCCGCCGTGCCGGTTACTTGTTCTCGTCGTCGAGGATCGGCTTCGGGGCCTCGTCAACCTGCTCCGGCATCTGGCCCGGGTTCGGGGCGCCCGGCTTGGGGGCGTTGCCCTTGCCCTTGGCCGCACCCGGCTTCGGGGCCGCGCCCTTCGCGCCGCCCGGCTTCGGGGCGTTCGCCTTCGGGGCCTTGACCTCGGACTGGACCTTCACCTCGGTCGGGGCGACGTCGCCGGAAACGTCGGCGTCGGTGGACTTGGCGCCGCCGGCCTTCGCGGCCTCCTTCTGCGACTCCGCGGCGGCCTTCTCCTCGGCGGCCTTGGCCTCCTGGGTCTTCTTCTCGGCGGTGGCGCGCTCCTCGGCCGCCTTCTTTTCCGCGGCCTTCTTGGCGTCCTCGGCCTTCTCCGCGGCCTTCTCGGCGGCGTCGGCGCGCTTGTCGGCGGCGTCGGCCTGGGCGGCGGCCGTGGTGGACTTCGCGGCGGCGGCCTTCTCGTCGGCCGCGGCCTTGGCCTGATCGGCCTTCTTCTCCGCGGCGTCCTTGACCTCGGCGGCCTTGTCGGCGGCGGCGTCCTTGACCTCGGCGGCCTTGTCGGCGGCGGCGTCCTTGGCTTCCGCGGCCTTCGCGGCGACGGTGTCCTTGACCTCCGCGGCCTTCTGCTTCACCGGGGCGGGATCGACCGGCATCTTGTCGCCGGACTTCAGCTTCCAGACGATCGCGGCGACGACGGCGGCGACGACCGCGAAGATGATCGAACCGGTGGCGATGCGGCCGGCCTTGGCGCGGCGCGCCTCCTTGCCCGACAGCTTGTCGGCGGTCTGCTGGACCTTCTTCTCCAGGTCCTTGCGGCCGGCCTTCGCGCGCTTGGCCAGATCCTTGCGGGTCTTCTTGGCCTCGCGGCGGGCCTTCCAGCCCTTCTTGTCGGCCTTCTTGCGCAGCTTGGCTACCTTCTTGGCGCTCTGCTTGCGGTTCTTCTCTCCGGCCTTCTTCAGGTCGGCCACGCCGTCGGCGGCGCGCTCGCGCAGGTCGCCGGCCTCGGAGGCGACGTCGTCGCCGAAGTCCTGGAGCTGGTCACGGGCCTGATCGGCGAGCGCCGAGGCCTTCTTCATGGTCTCCTTGTTCCGCTTTTCCGCGACCTTCTTTGCGTCTTGCAACGTGTCGTACAGTTCTGCGGCCTTCTTGTCGCGGTAGTCGGCGTATGTCTCGTAAGCCGACTTGGCGCCCTTGAGAGCCAGCGAAACGGTGCTGGGGTACATGGTGTGGTGCTCTCCTCGTCAGTGTGGACAGTCTCCGTGGCCGAGCGCCCGGTGCGGGCGCACGATGGCACGATGTTCACCTTCCAGCGTATTCATTTCCGGCCGCTCCGGTGGCGGGTCCGCGGATGTCCCGCAGTTGCGCCGCCCCGTCCTCGGGTGCCGCCGGAGGCGCCGCGTCGTCCGCTGTGTGGCCCGCCGGGTTGGCTCGTGGCGTACGCCGAGTCGTCCGCCGTGTCAGGTCCTGCGTCGTCCGCCGCGCCGACCGTCGTTGATGAAGTCGCGGAATGGCCGGTATCCTCGGCCAGGTGACCATGAAAACCGCCACCGCAACCGTCCACACCAACCACGGTGACATCGTCATCGACCTGTTTGGCAACCACGCGCCCGTGACCGTCGACAACTTCGTCGGCCTCGCCGAGGGTACGAAGGAGTACTCCGGGCAGAACGCCTCCGGCACCGAGTCCGGCCCGTTCTACGACGAGGCGGTGTTCCACCGCATCATCGCCGGCTTCATGATCCAGGGCGGCGACCCGCTGGGCACCGGCACCGGCGGCCCGGGCTACAACTTCGACGACGAGATCCACCCGGAGCTCCAGTTCGACCGCCCGTACCTGCTGGCCATGGCCAACGCCGGCAAGCGCGGCGGCCGCGGCACCAACGGCTCGCAGTTCTTCATCACCGTCGTGCCGACGCCGCACCTCAACGGCAACCACACCATCTTCGGCGAGGTCGCCGACGACGATTCCCGCAAGGTCGTCGACGAGATCGCGCGCGTCGCCACCGACCACTGGGATCGCCCGCTCGAGCCGGTCGTCATCACCGGCATCGACATCGCCAAGTAATTCCCGGCCGGATCGCCCGGCCAGCGCCGACATCCGGCCCCGACGCCGGCGGACATCACGTCCGCCGGCGTTTTTTCATGCCCGAGGGAAGGCAGGACCGGCGAAGAGAGGAGCCGCCGCACGAAGGAACCCGCGCACCGAGACACCGCCGCACCGAGGCACGGACGCAGGGCAGCGTGCAGCGCCTCCAGACGCTAAACCCACCCCGAATGTGCAGACCCACCTGCTGTGCTGTGTCACTACATATGGGACACGGATTGTCATCACATATGGGACAGGGAGTGTCACAACATGTGGGACACCGCGGTGTGCGGGTTACCGCGTGCGTTTGCCGTTGATCCTCGGCGGGTCCCGGTGCCACGCCCCCGGAATCGACGAGATGTTCACCCTGCCCCGCAATGACACCGGCAACGGCTGCGGCACGCTGCACACCGCATGGCCCTCGATCGCGCAGAAGAAGGTCAGCTGCCGGGGCTCAGGCAATCTGATCAGCTTCCTTCCCACCCATGGGGCGCCGACGTAGAGCTTCACCGGCCCGATGCCGATGATGCCGCGGCCGTTGACCGTGACGATGTCACCGGCACCGCCGTCGTCGGCGGCCTCGAGCCCGGCATCGAAGACCAGGTCGTCATCATCGAAGACCTCGCCGCCTGTTCGGGCGTCGACGACGACGTCCGCCACCGGTGCGGCGGTGGCGGTGGTGGTGCGGTAGGCCAGGGCCCGGCGGTAGAGCTCGTCGGGCGGGATGGGCGCCGGTGGGGAGTCTGCTTGGCCGGCCACCTCCCATGCCTCGTTGGGGGAAAGCCTTCCTCGGGTGGTGCGAAACGCCTGATGGGAGCGTTGGTTGTTGTAGCGGTCGCGGTAGTCGGCGATGGTCGCGTTGAGGGCGTCGATGGTGGTGGCCGGGTGGGCGGCAAGGTAGAGCCGCAGTGTGCGGTGGGATCGTTCGGTTTTGCCCTGGGTACGTGGGTGGGCCGGACGCCCGGTGATGGACCGGGTGCCCACGCCGGCCAGGAACCGCTCGGTGGCGCTGACCCGGCCCCAGCGGTACATCGCAAAGGCCGGGCCGTTGTCGGTGAGGACTGCCACCGGGGCGCCGTAGGCGTCGATTGCCGCGGTGAGCGTGGATACCGCGCCGGCGGTGGATTCCGCGCCGATGACGGCGTGGGAGCCCAAGTCGAGTCGGGTGGCGTCATCGATGAGCTGATAGACGGTGACCTTGGTGGCGGCGTCATCGGCCAGGTAGTGGGTGAAACCGTCGAGTTGCCACAGTTCCATCGCTTTGTCACGGGCGAACCGGCGGTACGACGCCCGGGGTCTTTTGCGGGCATTGACACTGGTCAGCCCACGGGCGGACAGGATTCTGTGGATGGTCGACACCGATGGTGTGGCCGCCAGGTGGTGGTGGCGGATCAGGTGGTCGTGGATGGAGATGGCCCCGGCGTCCCACCCGTCGTTTTTCAATTCCAGGTGTGCGTCGACGATGAGGTCGCGGATGTCGTCGCCGTAGCGACGCCGGGGGTTATGCGGGGCGGTGGAGTCGTGGTGGATTCCGGTGATGCCCAGCTCGTCGACGCGGGATCGGACGCGGTAGTACGTCGAGGTGCTGATCTTGAGCATCGTGCAGAAGTCCACCACGGTCATCTGGTCGCGGATCGGATCGAACTCTGCGATGCGGTGGCGTTGCTGACGAGTAAGGCGCATGCCCCAGCGTGGGTGGCCGGAGTGTCCCGAATGCTGTGACACTCCGTGTCCCGGAAGTGATGAGACATGGTGTCCCATATGTGATGACAATCCGTGTCCCATAAGTCATGAGACATGACATGCAGACCCACCTGCTGTAACGGGTGGCTCTGCGCATTCGGGGTGGGTTAGCAGGGACGGAGGGGAGGCCGCCTGCGAATCGGGGTGGGTTTGCGGCTACGGAGGGGAGGCCGCCTGCGAATCGGGCGGGTGGGGCCGGGGGAGGCCCGAAGCACGGAGTGAATCGTTGGCTGCACATGTGCGAACTCTCGATGTGAACTTCAGGGGTAGTGGGGGAGGGGGCGTCTTCCACATGTCCACAGCCCTGTGGATGGTTTTCTCGACGGTCCGTCCACCCATCCATCAAGGTTTTGATCACTTTACGACGCAACCGTAGGAAACGAACGGCGTTCTCCGAAAGCTCCACAGGGATGTCCACACTTGTGGATAATTCCACTGTTGTAATTTACGAAAAGCCGTGCGAAACCGTTGAAAATCAGGTGAACAAGGGGTTACGACGAGACCCACTGGGGTATCTGCTCGTGTTGTGCACAGGATCATCCACAGGCTGTGGAGAATGTGGACAGTTTCACACGGTGTTAGTCGGGGAACTTTACGGAAATCGTCGTCGAAACCATCCACAGGTGTCCACAGCGGAGGAACACCGTTCATCCACAAATTACACCGTTGATACACAGTTTTCTGTGGATAACTTCGACAAGGGTCCCCGGCCCATCAACCGGCGATTGGCGTCAACTGTTGCCCGATCCGGGGGTACATGGGCGTCGTAAAGTACCCCCGCACCCGGGCAAAAGTGGATCCGTCCGGAAGCAGGAGCGTCCCGGACAAAGACGTTTCAGCACGGAGAACGGCGCGAAGATAGAAGAATCCGGATCAAGCCGAATTCAGACGAGGAAAGGCCCCGGTACGACGACCACTCCGCCGAAGAAGAAGGCCTCGCCAAAGAAAAACGCCCCGCGCACGAAGCGCGGGGCGTGGGAAAAGCCGGAAGCCGACTTGGGTGAGGCGTCAGCGCCAACCCATGGTCATCAGCAGGCCCAGGACGAACATGCCGAAGCCGATGACGTAGTTCCAGGCGTTGAGGTCCACCATGAACGGGATCTTCGGGCCCGCGATGTAGTTGACCACCAGCCACAGCAGGCCCACGGCCATCAGGCCAAACATGATGATCTTGTACCACGTCGGGGTCTGGGTGGTGTTGATCTTCACCGGGGTGCGGCTGACCCCGGAGCCGCCGGCCGGCGCGTTGGTCGTGCGATTCACCTTTGCCTTGGGCATCGGGTCCCCATTCCATCTCGTAGTCGGTGCTCGTGGTCGCTCGTCGCGGCCGATGCTCGCGATCGGCGCGGCGGCCACCGGGGCGGGAGGCGCCGGAAAACGGCGCCCGGCCCTCATCTGCGACCAATCTACCAGTATGATTCTGGCCCATGCGCATCCTCGTCGTCGACAACTATGACAGCTTCGTCTTCAATCTGGTCCAGTACCTCGGCCAGCTCGGTGAGTCGACGACCGTGTGGCGCAACGACGACGAACGGCTCGCGGACCCCACCGCCGTCGCCCGCGACTTCGACGCCGTCCTGCTGTCGCCCGGCCCCGGCACCCCCGCCGACGCCGGGCAAACCCCCGCGATGGTCCGCGCCTGCGCCGACGCGCGCACCCCGCTGCTCGGCGTGTGCCTGGGCCATCAGGCCATCGGCGAGGTCTTCGGCGCCACCGTCGTCCGCGCCGACGAGCTGCTCCACGGCAAGACCTCCCCGGTGTCCCACGACGGCACCGGCGTGCTGCGCGACCTGCCCGTCCCGTTCACGGCGACGCGGTACCACTCGCTGACCATCAACGAAAAGACGCTTCCCGACGAGCTCATCGCCACCGCGCACACCCCCTCCGGGATGCTCATGGCCATGCGCCACCGCGACCTGCCCATCCACGGGGTGCAGTTCCACCCCGAATCCGTGCTCACCCAGTACGGCCACCGCATGCTGGCGAACTGGCTGGCGGAGGCCGGCGGGTCCTACCCCGAGTCCCTGCTCGCGTCGCTCGAGGAGGAGCAGGCCGGGTACCAGCGCGCCTTCGACGACGTCGTCGCCGGCTGACCCGGCGGCGGTCGCGGTCACGATCGCGGGCGCCCGCGATCAACCGGTTCCGGACGCACCACCCCGACCGACCCCGCACACGCGACGAGGCCCGGCCCCTCCATCGGAAGGGACCGGGCCTCGGTCGTCGGTGGCGCCTACGTGGCTACCACCTTCAATTCCCGGGCAATCTCGGGACGGGCAGCCCGCCGTCGTCCTCGGGCGGGTTGCTCACGCCCAGGACGAAGACCTCCAGTTCGACGGTTCCGCCCTTGCCCACGACGCCATCGCGGGCCGGGCGCTGCCCGTTGACGGTGTCGACTCGCGTCGGGTCGAGGGTCGTGACCTCGCGGCGGTTGATCGTGCCGGTGAACCCGGCGTCGCGAAGCATCCGTTCGGCCTCCCCGAACTTGCGGCCCTGCAGGTCCGGCATGCGCACCTGGTTGCCGCGCGACACGCGGACCTCGATGGCGGTGCCGGTGGGCAGGCGCTCGCCGGCCTGCGGCACCTCGAGGACGCGGCCCTCCGGCTCGGGCGAGTCGACTTCGACGACCTGGACCACGAAGCCGGCGGATTCCAGCGTCGTGCGCGCCGACTCCAGATCCTGGCCCGCGACGTCGGGCACCGTCCGGGTCTCCGGGCCGGACGACACCGTCAGAGTCACGCGCGTGCCCTTGGACACCTGCGATCCCGCGGCCGGCGACTGGTCGATGACGTGCCCGCGTTTGATGTCGGGCGACGCCTGCTCGCGCAGCGACGGGTCGACCTGCAGGCCGGCCTCCTCCAGGAGCTTCCGCGCCTCCTCGGCGGGCTTGTCGCGCACGTCCGGGACGTCGGTGATCTCGCGGCCCGACGACACCTTCAGCACCACCGACGACCCCTTGGGCAGCCCCGACCCGAACGACGGCTCGGTGCCGATCACGAACCCGCGTGCGATGTCCGGGTGCGGCTCGTCGCGGCGGTCCACCTTGAAACCGGCGTCCTCGAGCATCTTCTGCGCCTGGTCGGCGGGCATCCCCTCGACCTGCGGGATGGCCACGGACTGGTTCTGCCCGGCGTTGGTGAACAGGTTGTAGGACACCATGCCCACCCCGCCGAGCAACAGCACCGCGACGGCCAGCCACGCGATGGTGGCCAGCCGCGCCCGCTTGTTCTCGTCCTCGCGCTGGGCGGCCTCGCCCGCTTTGCGACGGGCCGGTGCGGCATCCGATCGCCGCGGAGTGGCGGCGGCGCCCGCTCCGGCACCCGCCGCGGCGGCGGTGCGCGTCCTGGTCGACGGACCGGCGGCGGCCATCGCCGTCGTGGGTTCGTCGTCGTCCAGATGCGGCAGCGCGGCCAGCGGGATCTCGCCACGGCTGATGCGGCGCAGCTCCTCGGCGAAATCCGCCGCCGTGTCGTACCGCTCCGAGGGATCCTTGGCCATCGCCGTGAGCAATACCGCATCCAGCGCCGTGCCTTCTTCGTCGGAAAGCCCGCCGACCAGGCTCGACGGCAACGGGGGATCGTCCTGGACATGCTGGTACGCCACCGACAGGGGCGTTTCGCCCGTGAACGGCGGCTGGCCGGTCAACGACTCGAAGAACACGCAGCCGAGGCTGTAGATGTCCGAGCGCGCATCGGCGGTCTTGCCGCGCGCCTGCTCCGGCGACAGGTACTGCGCCGTGCCGATCACCGCCGCGGTCTGCGTCATGGTCGTCGAATCGCCCATCGCGCGGGCGATGCCGAAGTCCATGACCTTCACCGCGCCGGTGTTGGTCAGCATGATGTTCGCCGGCTTCACGTCGCGGTGGATGATGCCCTGCTGGTGCGAGAAATCCAGGGCGTCGCACACGTCCGCCAGGATCGACGCCGCCCGCCGCGGATCCATCGGGCCCTCGCGGCGCACGATGTCGCGCAGGGTCTCGCCCTGCACCAGCTCCATGACGATGTACGGCACCGTGCCCATCGGGCCGGCGGTCTCGCCGGTGTCGAAGACGGAGACGATGACCGGGTGATTGAGGAACGCCGCGTTCTTGGCTTCGCGGCGGAAGCGTTCGAGGAAGTTCTCGTCGCGCGCGAGGTCCGCGCGCATCATCTTCACCGCGACCTCGCGGCCGAGCAACGTGTCGTTGGCGGAGTAGACGTCGGACATGCCGCCGACGCCGATGAGCCCGCCGAGCCGGTAGCGGCCGGAGAGGAGTTCGTCGCCGGTGGTCATCGGAGACTCCCTTCGGTCAGGTCCTGCAGTATGTGCGCATTTCCTCGGAAAAACATGGTGTCGCTTCCATCATCCCGCAATTCCGAGCGGAAGAGGTATCCCGCCCATTGCGGGAGCACCGTTGACGTCGGCGTTTCCGCCGCCATTGCCCTGGTTGCCGCCACCGTTGCCGGGATTGCCGCCGGGGCCGGGATCAGGTTGGTTGCCGCCGCCCCCGAGACCGGGGAGGTCGTCGAGGCCCGGCAGACCGGGGATTTCGGGCAGGGACGGAATGGAAGGCGTTTCGCTGGTGGGCTCCTCGCTGGTCGGGGTCGGGCTGGGCGTGGACGGGGTGGTCCGGGTCGGTTCGGATCGCGGCGGGGTGACGGATTGGGTGGTCGTCCGCGTGCTGGTCGACGTTTCGCCGGTGCCGCGCTCGGACATCTGGCCCATGAGGATCCACACCGCGCCGGCGAGCACCGCGAGCAGGAGGATCAACGTCAGCCACAGACCGGCGTTGCTCTTCTTGCGACGCGGCGGGCGCTGCGGGGCGCGGCCGGACCTGGTCGCCGGGCGGGAGGCGGAATGGCCCGCCCCGGTGGCGGCGGCACCGGCCATGCCCGTCGCGCGGGTGTCCGGGCCGCGGCGCAGGCCGGGTTCCGTGAGCGCGCCGAGTTCGCTCGTCGCCGGATGCGCGGCATCCGACTGCCGGTGGATCACCGGCTGCACCCCGGCGGGCTGCGGCGGGCGGTGGCCCTGGCGCACGCGGTGCACCGCCATCGCCAGCTCACGGCCGTCCGCGTAGCGGCGCTCGGGGTCCTTGCGCAGCATGATGCCGATCAGTTCGCGGATGTGCGGGTGAACCGTCTGCGGCAGCGCCGGCGGCGGTTCGTTGATGTGGGCGACGGCCACGGCGACGGTCGTGTCGCCGAGGAAGGGGCGCCGGCCCGCGACCATCTCGTAGGCCACGCAACCGAGCGAGTAGATGTCCGTCGCCGGCGTGACCTGACGGCCCTGCGCCTGCTCCGGCGACACGTACTGGGCGGTGCCCACCACCATGCCGGTGCGCGTCAACGGCACGGCTTCGGCGGCCTTGGCGATGCCGAAGTCGGTGATCTTCACCGTGCCCTCCGGCGTCACCAGGATGTTGCCCGGCTTGATGTCGCGGTGGATCAGATTGCCGGCGTGGATCGCCGACAGGCCGTGCGCCGTCTGCTCGACGACGTCCAGCGCGAGGTGCTCGGGCAGCGTGCGGCGCCGGCGCAGCACGTCCGCGAGCGACTCGCCGCGGATGTACTCCATGACGATGTAGCACGGGCCGTCCGCGCCGCGGCCGGGTTCCTCGTGGGAATGGATGGTGACCACGTTCGGGCTGTCGACGCTGCGCGCCGCCGACGCTTCGTTGCGGAAGCGCTGGCGGAACTCGTCGTCATCGCCGAGCTCGCGGTTGAGGATCTTCACGGCGACCTGGCGCCCGCCGGCGGACAGGTCGTCGGCGAGCCAGACCGTCGACATGCCGCCGCGGCCCAGGACGTTGCGGACGCGGTAGCGCGAGGCGCCGAGCATCTGCTGGACGGCCGCGGCCTCGGTGCCGGGGGAATCGTTTCCGGGGTTCATGATCAGCGCACGGACCTTTCGACGGCGGCGATGACGTCGCGGCCGATCGGGGCGGCGACGGAGGCGCCCGTCGCACCCTGGCCCTGGCCGCCGCCGGACTCGACGACCACCGCGACGGCGACGTCGGAATTCGGGGCGAACGCGATGTACCAGACGTGCGGGGCCAGTGCGCCGCGCTCGGAGCCGTGCTCCGCGGTGCCGGTCTTCGAGGCGATGACCGAACCGTTGCCGCCGGAGTGGTTCTCGGACCCGCGCATCAGATCGGTGAGGATCGCGGCGGTGTCGGGGTGGATGGCCTGATTGACTTCCTTCGGCTTGATGGTCTTCAGCGGCGAGAGGTCCTGCCCCTGGACGGTCTTGACCAGGTGCGGCTCCATGCGCTTGCCCTTGTTGGCGATGGTCGCGGCGATGATCGCGTTCTGCAGCGGCGTGAAGGACACGTCGCGCTGGCCGATGGACGTCTGGGCCAGGGCAGCGTCATCCGGGATGTCGCCCAGGGTGGACTTCTCCTGGGGCACGCCCAGGTCCTTGGCTTCCTCGCCGACGCCCATGCGCTCGGCGACGTCGCGCAGCGGATCGGCGCCGGTCTTGACGGCCAGCTCGGCGAACGCGGTGTTGCAGGACTGGGCGAAGGCGGCGCGCAGGGTGGTCATGCCGCCGCAGGACGAGCCGCCGTAGTTCTCCAGCGTCGTGTTCGTGCCCGGCAGCGTGATCCGGGCGGCGCCGGTGACCGGGGTCTCCGGGGTGGCGCCCTTCTCGATGCCCGCGATGGTCGTGAGCACCTTGAAGGTCGACCCCGGGGGCAGCGGCCGCTGCGTCGCGTGGTTGAGCAGTGGCGCGTTCGAATCGGAATTGAGCTGCTTCCACGCGTCGGAATCGTTGCGGGCGATCTGGTTCGGGTCGTACGACGGCGTCGACGCCATGGCCAGGATTTCGCCGGTCGACGGGCGGATGGCCACGGCCGAACCGACGTAGCCCCGGTCGGCCAGCGCGCGGTAGGCGGTTTCCTGGGCCTCCGGCACGAGCGTCAGCTCGAGGTTCGCGCCGTTGCGGCCGCGCCCGGTGATCGTGTCGATCGCGCGGGATGCGAACAGCGAGGGGTCGGAGCCGTTGAGGATGTCGTTCTGCGAACGCTCCAGGCCGCTGGACCCGTAGATGTCGGACAGGTAGCCCTCCACCGGGGCGTACGCCGCGGGGTTGGCGTCGTAGACGCGGGAGTAGTAGCCGTCGGGACCGAGCTCGGAGCGGGCGAGGATCTCGCCGCCCGCGCTGATCTGACCGCGGTGGCGCGACTTCTCCTCGAGGAACTGGCGGGAATTGAGCGGGTTCTCGGCGTACTTCTCCGTGCGGAACGCCTGGACCCACGTGAGATTGGCCAGCAGCAGCACGATGAGGACCACCGTGAACATCATGACCTGGCGGATGGATTTGTTCATCGTGCGGTCACCTCCTCGACCTGCTCGGGCGCCGGGGCCGCGGCGCCCCACGGGCGGCGGGCGGAATCGGAAATGCGCAGCAGGATCGCCAGCAGAATGTAGTTGGCCAGCAGCGAAGAGCCGCCCGCCGACATGAACGGGGTGGTCAGGCCGGTCAGCGGCATCATCTTGGAGATGCCGGCGACGACGACGAACACCTGGATGGCGATGGTCAGCGCCAGACCCGAGGCCAGGAGCTTGCCGAAGGAATCGCGCACCTGCATCGCGGCATTCATGCCGCGCGCGATGAGCACGGCGAACAGCATGATGATCGCGGCCAGGCCCACGAAGCCGAGTTCCTCGCCGAAGGCGGCCAGGATGAAGTCGGAGTGGGCGACCGGGACGTTCTGCGGGTACCCGTTGCCCAGGCCGGTGCCGGTGACGCCGCCCCAGCTCATGCCGAACAGCGCCTGCGACAGCTGGTAGCCGCCGGAGTCGTAGTTGGCGATGGGATCGACGAAGTGGTTGACGCGGTCCTGGATCTTCGCGGAGACCTGGTACACGCCGAAGCCGCCGACGGCGACGAGGATGAGGCCGATGACCAGCCAGGACCCGCGCGCCGTGGCGATGTAGAGCATGCCCAGCACGGTGCCGAAGAGCAGCAGGGCCGGGCCGAAGTCGTTCTGCAGCGCCATGATGACCAGGGCGACGCCCCACACGACCAGGATCGGGCCGAGGTCGCGCAGGCGCGGGAAATCGAGGCCGAGGACGCGCTTGCCGGCGACGTTGAACAGCGAGCGCTTGATGACCAGCAGCTGCGCGAAGAAGATCAGCAGCAGCACCTTGGCGAATTCGCCCGGCTGGACGGAGAACGGGCCGATGGAGATCCAGATGCGCGCGTCCGCGTTGATCGACGACGGCCACACGAGCGGCAGCGCGAGCAGCACCAGGCCGACGAGGCCGAGGATGTAGGAGTACCGCGACAGCGACCGGTGGTCGCGCAGCAGCACCACGACGGCGACGAACATGCCGACGCCCAGCACGGTCCACATGACCTGGCTGCGCACCAGCGCGGTGTCGTTGGCCATGTCGAGGCGGTGGATCATCACCAGCCCCAGACCGTTGAGCGCGGCGACCACGGGCAGCAGCACCTGGTCGGACCAGGGCGCGAAGAACCGCAGCACGGTGTGGGCGACGCCGAACACGAGGATGAAGCCGCCGACGATCCAGAGCATCTCGACGGTCGCCGTGTTGCCCTGGCCGAGCTCGGCGGAAACCAGGGCCAAAAGCGTGACGCCGCCGGCCAGCAGCAGCATCAGCAGTTCGCGGTGGCGTCCCGGGCGGGACTGGGATTCGGTGCGGGGTGCGGTCATCGGCGGACCTCCCGGCAGTTGACGCCCGGTTCGGAGCCGGTGCCCGGATCCTCGCGGTTCGCGGCATCGCCGTCGCCGCCGTCGCGGCCGTCGTCCGGCGCCTGTCCGTCGCGGCCCTCGCCGCGGTCGACGGTCAGGCAGACCGGCAGGGCCTGCTTGGCCAGGCGGCCGATCTGGCCGCGGATCTCGTCGTAGGAATTGGCGGGCAGGCCGTCGAGCTGGGCGCGCGCGGCCGGGGCGAGGTCGTCGGGAGACATCAGGTGGCAGTTGAGCGAGTCGCGGGCG
This sequence comes from Corynebacterium halotolerans, assembly GCF_001056295.1. GTDB lineage: Bacteria > Actinomycetota > Actinomycetes > Mycobacteriales > Mycobacteriaceae > Corynebacterium > Corynebacterium hansenii. Next base: position 5,253 of record NZ_JVMD01000012.1, on the reverse strand, counting down.
GTGCCCGGTTCCGGCAGCGTCACCGAGTTGTCGTCGGCCAGGCAGACGTACTGGTGGTGCGAATGCAGGGAAATGCCCAGCAGGCTGCCCGGGACGCCGTGCATGACCTGGATGACGCCGTCCTCGACGGCCAGGTGGTACATCGAATCGTTCTTGCGCCAGCCCCACACGCCGATGGCGGTGACGGCGACCAGCGCAACGACGACGAACGCCGCGACGAGCCAACGGCCGCGCGGCTTCTGGGGGCGGTCGACGGGCTCGGCCGTCACGGCGCGTTCCTGTTCGGCGGGCGGGCGCATCGCGGCGGCCCGGCCGGCCGACGTGTTCGGGCGCGGCGCCTCCGAGTCGGTGGATCCCAGCGCGCCGGCCAGCGCCGGCTCGATCGGGGTGTCGGCGGTGGAGTCGACGACGTCGGCGATGATGATGGTGACGTTGTCGGGCCCGCCGGAGCGCAGCGCCAGCTCCACCAGGCGGTTGGCGGCCTCGGCGGGAGTGCCCTCGGACAGCGCCTCGGCGATGGTGTCGCGGGACACCGGGTCGGACAGGCCGTCGGAGCACAGCAGGTACCGGTCGCCCTTGCGGACCTCCCGGTACTTCAGCGTCGGCTCCACCGGCCGGCCGGTCAGCGCTTTGAGGATCAGCGAGCGCTGGGGATGCACCGACGCCTCTTCGGCGGACAGCGTCCCCTCGTCGACGAGCGACTGGACGTAGGTGTCGTCGCGGGTGATCTGCGTCAGCTCCCCGTCGCGGAGGAGGTAGCCGCGCGAGTCTCCGACGTGGCACAGGCCGACGCGCTCGCCGTCGAAAAGCAGCGCGGTCAGCGTGGTGCCCATGCCCTGCGTCACCGGGTTGGCGTCGATCTCCTCCGCGATGGAGGAATTGCCCTCGGCGCACGCCAGGGCGAGCGCGTCGAGCAGGTCGGCGTCGGGCTGGTCGGCGTCGAGCTTGGACACGTGGGCGATCATCAGCTGCGAAGCGACCTCGCCCGCGGCGTGGCCGCCCATGCCGTCGGCGAGGGCCAGCAGGCGGGGGCCCGCGTAGGCGGAGTCCTCGTTGTTCTGCCGGACCAGGCCCCGATCCGAAATGGCGGTGTAATCGAGCGAGTAATTCACGGCTGCAACCTCAGAGTCGTTCGGCCGATGCGGATCTCCATGCCGGGCTGGAGCTTTTCGGGCTGGTCCACGCGCTGGCCGTTGAGGAACGTGCCGTTGCGCGAGTCCAGGTCCTCCAGGTACCAGTCGCCGTCGCGGGGGATCAGGCGAGCGTGGTGCGAGGAGGCGTAGTCGTCGTTGAGCACGAAGGCCGAGTCATCGGCGCGTCCGATGGTGATTTCCCGCTGGTTCGCCAGGTTCATCCGCGAACCCGCCAGCGGTCCCGCGGTCACCAGCAGCTGCTGGGGCGTCTGGGAACGCTGGAAGGGCCGCCCGCGCAGCGGAGGCGCGGCGGCGGATCGCACCGGGCGCAGCCCCGACGCGGCGTTGGCGTCGGCCCGCAGGGCGCGCAGGGTCATCCAGATGAAGAACCACAGCACGACCAGTACGGCGATGCGGGACAGCAGGAAGACGATCGCCTCCACGTACTTACCTCCTCTTCGCGGCGCCGGTTGCGGCGCCGGTTTCCCGGCCGGTGGGTGTTTTCCCTCCCGGCGCCGGGGCCGGTTGGCCCGTCAACGGATCCGGACCTCCATGACCGAATGGCCCATGGAGATCACGTCGCCGTCTGCGAGCAGCCAGTTGTCGATCGGTGAATCGTTGACCATCGTGCCATTGGTGGAGTGCAAATCCACCAGCACGGCGTCGCGGCCGTCCCAGGTGATCTCCGCGTGCTGGCGGGACACTCCGGTGTCCGGCAGCCGGAAGTCGGAGATGGTGCCGCGGCCGATGATGTTCGATCCCGGCCTGACCTCGAACGTGCGGTTGGAACCGTCCTGCAGCAGCAGGGTCACCGTCAGCTGTTCCTCTTCCGGCGACGAGGGCCCCGGGGGGACCTGCACCGGGCGGTCGTGGGGGGACGGGGCATTGCTTTGCGACGCTCCGGCACGCGCGGTTCCGGCGCCCATGGCTCCGGCGCCCGTGCCGGGGGCGGCGAAATCATCGTCGGCGTATCCGGTGGCGGGGGCGCGGGCGTCGGGCCGGGCGAAGGCCGGATCGGATTCTTCGCCGGGTGCCCGGTAGTGCGACTCGGTTTCCGAAGCGCCGCCCGGCACGGCCGTGGCCCCCGCCGCGCCCGCCCCGGCGGCACCGGCGGCGGCGCCGGCAGCTCCCGCGGCGGCGCCGGCGGCGGCTCCCGCGGCACCGGCGCCGTAGCCGTGTCCGTAATCGGAATCCGCGCCATCGCCGTCGCCGTACCGATCGGACGGCATGGCCGACTGCGCGGGCGCACTGCCGGTCGCGGCGGCGTCGTCAAGCGGGGCGGACGCGGGATCCACCGAGATCGGCTCGCCGTCCTCCCCGATGAAACCCGACTCGTCGCGGTAACCCTCGGTGAACTGGCTGGCCGTCTTCAACTGGCCGGTGTGCAGGGAATCCACCTGCTGGATGCGCACCGACACCGAACCGGACATCGCCCACCCGTTGTTGCGGCAGTAGCGCGCCATGCGGTCCGCCAGCTCCGACGGCAGCTCCGGGCCGCCGGCCGAAAGGTTGGCGAAGTCCTTCGGGCTCACGCCGATGCGGAAATCGTTGGGGGCCAGGTAGCGGCCCTCGGCATCCTGCATCAGGAAATCCTCGATCTCCTGCTTCAGGCACTCCTCCAACTCGTTGGGCACGACCTTGCCGCCGAAAACGCGCGCGAAGCTGTTGTCCAGCCCGCGCTGCAGCGAACTGTCGAGCTTCCTGATGCGTCCCAGAAAATCCATTAGCGGGTCGTTTCACCTTCCCCCGAACCTGCCGGGGGCGGGCTCGGGCTATCGGTTGCGGACGACGCCCGACGTGACCGCTGTGACGGCTGCGACTGCGACGCCCGCGCGTGCGTGCGTATGTGCGTGCCCCAGTATAGGGGCGCCCGCCCCAGAGAGAATGGTCGTTCATTTCCGGCGGACCGGGGTCGGAGGGCGTTGCGGGGCCCGTTTCGGCCGTGGCGGGCGGTTTTTCGGGGTCCGCGCGGGTGGGTTTTCGGCGGCTGCGGGCTGCTTCGCGACGTGTGGTCGGGGCCGTTTTGGTGTGCCCGGAAACATGCGCTGAACTGCGGATTTGGTGCCCGCGGGAGTGCGGGTGTTATTGTATTCCTCGTTGCCACGGGCGAGTGGCGGAATGGCAGACGCGCTGGCTTCAGGTGCCAGTGTCCTTCGGGACGTGGGGGTTCAAGTCCCCCTTCGCCCACCACGAGCGGTTCTACGAATTGCAAGGCCGGAGGTTACGAACTCGAAAAGGGTTCGTGACCTCCGGTTTTTTCGTGTCTGAAGGTGTGCTCGTCGTCGGCCGACGTGTTTTGGGACTTACGAACTCCAGTCCCACAAACTGCCGGGCGACCCACCTCGCAGTCGCAGCCTCGGAGCAATCGAGCAAGCACAATGGAGCTGATCGATGTACGTCCGGTGGAAGTGGTCCTCATGTCAGAGTCTGAGTCTGTGAAAATGGCGTTCGGCGAGTCGCTGGAATTGCTCATGACGAGCCTTGCCGATGTCGACAAGCAACTCGCCGCGGACAAGCGATCCAACCCAGAAGACCAGCTGAAAGTGCCCGTCAGCACGTTCCTCAACCAAGCTGCGCGTGCCTTCAATCGCAAGATCACCGTGATGATGGAGCACCGTCAGGTCTCCGGGGACGTCGTCGAAGGCGTGAGGTTAGACATGGCCGTCAAGGGCGGCCGCGGCCAGCTTCTGGGCCACGTCGAATTGAAGGCACCGGGAAAGAGCGCCAATCCCTACCGCAAAGCTGGCTGGTCCAAACACGACCGAGCCCAGGGGGAAAAGCTGTCCAACCACCCAAACCTGATCTACACCAACGGCTGGGAGTGGACGCTGTTGCGCACCGGCGCCGGAGCTCGGGTCTGCCCCCGGTCTGGTTGACACTCGGGGTTTGCAGTAATCAGGCCGCGTCTGCGGCCGTGTAAATCATCTCAAACTCGACCGGCGTGAGCTTGCCCAGGGCACGCTGGCGGCGCCGTCGGTTGTACTTCGTTTCGATCCAGGTGACCATCGCCAGACGGAGTTCCTCCCGGCTGTCCCACCGCCTGGTGTTGCGCACGTTCTTCTGCAACAACGAGAAGAAACTCTCCATGCTGGCGTTGTCCCCGGCGCCGTAGGCGCGGCCCATCGACCCGACCATCCCGTTGTTCGCGAGCAGCCGCTGGACCTTCTTCGCGCGGAACTGACCGCCCCTGTCGGAATGACAGATCGTGCCGACCGGCGAACGCAACGCGATCGCGTTCCGCATCGCGGCAGCGGCCAGGGACGACTTCATCCGCGAGTCGATGGAGTAGCCCACGATCTTGTTGGAGTACACGTCCTTGATCGCGCAGATGTACAGCTTCCCTTCCCGCGTCGGATGCTCGGAGATGTCCCAGAGCCAGACCTTGTTCGGGCCATCCGTGGTGAACTCGTGACGAATCACGCCATGGGCGTCCACGACCGCGAGGAGGTCGTCGTGGGGCGCCGGGCCGGTGGCACCGGCCTTGGACCGCTTCTTGTGGTGACTGGCGCTGATTCCAGCGATGCGGCACAACCGGTGCACCCGGTTCTCCCCGACCTTGATGCCGAGTTCGTCGGTGAGGAACCGGTAGCCGAGGGTGGCGTCATCAGTATGCAGGTCGTGCAGCTTGTTCATCAGGTGCGCGTCGTCGTAGTCACGCCGGCAGACCGGGTCCTTGAGCCACTTGTAGTACCCCTGGGTCGACAGTCCCAGGACCCGGCACGCCACCGCGATCGGCACCCGGATCCGGGCGCCGACCGCGGCCATCTCTTGGACGAGCGGGAAGACTATTTTCCCGGCAGGTTCGCCTGGGACAGGTACGCCGCGGCACGTCGGAGGACCTCGTTCTCCTGTTCCAACAGCCGGATCCGTTTCTTGGCTTCGCGTAGTTCGGTCCGGTCAGCGTCGGTGAGGCCCGGGCGGCGGCCATCCTCGATGTCGGCGGCCTTCATCCAGTTGTGCAGGGAGGCTTCGGAGATCCCGAAGTCCTTCGCGATCTGTTTCAGGGGTGCTTGGCCCTTGCGGGCCACGGCCACGACGTCGTCGCGGAAATCCTTGGGGAACGGCTTCGGCATGGTGAACATCCTTGCTTGTGAGGTCAAATCCTCACAGGTCAGGTGTC
>NZ_JVMD01000011.1 GCF_001056295.1 Corynebacterium halotolerans | reverse complement strand
CCCCCGGTCTGGTTGACACTCGGGGTTTGCAGTAATCAGGCCGCGTCTGCGGCCGTGTAAATCATCTCAAACTCGACCGGCGTGAGCTTGCCCAGGGCACGCTGGCGGCGCCGTCGGTTGTACTTCGTTTCGATCCAGGTGACCATCGCCAGACGGAGTTCCTCCCGGCTGTCCCACCGCCTGGTGTTGCGCACGTTCTTCTGCAACAACGAGAAGAAACTCTCCATGCTGGCGTTGTCCCCGGCGCCGTAGGCGCGGCCCATCGACCCGACCATCCCGTTGTTCGCGAGCAGCCGCTGGACCTTCTTCGCGCGGAACTGACCGCCCCTGTCGGAATGACAGATCGTGCCGACCGGCGAACGCAACGCGATCGCGTTCCGCATCGCGGCAGCGGCCAGGGACGACTTCATCCGCGAGTCGATGGAGTAGCCCACGATCTTGTTGGAGTACACGTCCTTGATCGCGCAGATGTACAGCTTCCCTTCCCGCGTCGGATGCTCGGAGATGTCCCAGAGCCAGACCTTGTTCGGGCCATCCGTGGTGAACTCGTGACGAATCACGCCATGGGCGTCCACGACCGCGAGGAGGTCGTCGTGGGGCGCCGGGCCGGTGGCACCGGCCTTGGACCGCTTCTTGTGGTGACTGGCGCTGATTCCAGCGATGCGGCACAACCGGTGCACCCGGTTCTCCCCGACCTTGATGCCGAGTTCGTCGGTGAGGAACCGGTAGCCGAGGGTGGCGTCATCAGTATGCAGGTCGTGCAGCTTGTTCATCAGGTGCGCGTCGTCGTAGTCACGCCGGCAGACCGGGTCCTTGAGCCACTTGTAGTACCCCTGGGTCGACAGTCCCAGGACCCGGCACGCCACCGCGATCGGCACCCGGATCCGGGCGCCGACCGCGGCCATCTCTTGGACGAGCGGGAAGACTATTTTCCCGGCAGGTTCGCCTGGGACAGGTACGCCGCGGCACGTCGGAGGACCTCGTTCTCCTGTTCCAACAGCCGGATCCGTTTCTTGGCTTCGCGTAGTTCGGTCCGGTCAGCGTCGGTGAGGCCCGGGCGGCGGCCATCCTCGATGTCGGCGGCCTTCATCCAGTTGTGCAGGGAGGCTTCGGAGATCCCGAAGTCCTTCGCGATCTGTTTCAGGGGTGCTTGGCCCTTGCGGGCCACGGCCACGACGTCGTCGCGGAAATCCTTGGGGAACGGCTTCGGCATGGTGAACATCCTTGCTTGTGAGGTCAAATCCTCACAGGTCAGGTGTCGACCAAACTCGGGGCAGACCCTTCTATCACTCTTGCTGCGTAGAGATTGAACCCTACTGGCCGCAAGATACTCGTTCAACCCTAGATCTGGCCTTAACCACGCGAACGAGGAAGCACACAATGACTCCTCGGTTCGCCACTTCGAGACCATCGGGCAACGTCGAAGCGCAGAAATCACGTCCGTGGCGGTGTCACCATTGGCTCGTGGCCCAGGTCAGCGCGAAGCTGAATCATGCGCTGCACCGTCGAGCCCGTGTACCCAGCTGGCCGACTGTGCCATCTGCGCTGAATGACGCGATTGGCCTCGACCACCTGGAGAGCCACGATCAGGGCAATCATCGGCTCGCGCCGAGGTGCCCATGTCAGGTCTGATGCTCCCGTGCAGTGGTGAGATTTCATGATGGAAAACCGCTGCTCCGTCAGCGACCGTGCGGCCTCGTAGTACAGGGTGTGCTCCCAGGAGCCGGGCACCAGACCGGGCTGCATCATCCGCACCTGATCGTCGCTGTAGGCCACGGTGACCTGCGACTTCGTGCAGCACTGGAACCTCGCAGCCCCCGGGGGCGGGGTCACCTCCGGCGCTGTGGCGCGTGCCGCCACCATCGACTCTGGTTTCATGGGGCACCGGACCCGGCCCTGGACCGCAGGGCAGACCAACGCCTGCCGCACCGGTGGCGGTTCGTTAGCTGTCACTGCCGGGCGACCCGCCGTGGAGCGCCCCACAACCGGGCGCCCATTGGTGCCCATCAGCAGCGGCAGAAGTCGTCGAAGCAGCACGTCGTGGTCCCGGAAACCGTCGGTCTCCAGCATCTCGGTGGTCCTACGGACCACCTGCCGGCCCTCGACGATGGGCGCCGCAGCCGGGCAGTAGAAGGCCCCGGCGATCTGCACCGGCCCCGGCGTCACGCCGGTGCGCCCATGCGTGGCGTAGACGGTGGTCCAGTGCCGGGGGTAGCGCACCACTGGTGCGATCCCGCGGTCCAGCATCTCCCGCGCAAAGCTCGTCTTGGCGTTATAGCCCATGTCCACGACCAGGTACGGCCATCTCGCCCGGGGCCCGCGCTGGCCTGCGAAGCCCCCCTCGGCGTGGGCGTCAAGGGCAAGGCACAGGCCGTCGACCGACCCCGAGGTTGGGGCGTGGATGGCAATGCCGGTGATTGCGGGCGCAACTGACTCGACGGCCCCGGGCGGGCCGACCCTCGTCACCGCCGTGACACCGATGCCGAACGCCGCTTTTCGTATGCGCGGCGGCATGCCCGCCGTTTGCGGCACGCCCCTCTCGTCACGGGCGTAGTAGGCGCCCATGTACGCCGCCCCCCGCGCCTTGTCGTCACGGGAACCCAATCCGGCAGAGGGGCCGGCCAGATCGATGATCGTCTCGTCGGCGACGACATCACCGTGATAGCCGTCGGGGTCGGCGTCGTCAATGGACGCGGCGACCAGTCGATTGATGATCCGGTGGAGGGCACCGCTAGCGCGCTGACTGGCCTCACACTGCTCCCGGGTCCGGGCCGCCAGCATCCGGCGGTGCTCGCGGTTGCTGATCCTGCGGGCGGGCAGATCGGCACCGGGGTCGATGAGCGCCAGCTGCCGGTGCAGCCACGCCATAAACGCCGCGTACCCCGGGCCAGGGTCCTGGGCGGCGGGACTCTGGCCCGCCATGCCGACTCGGGCGAGCTGATCCGGGCGCAGAATGCGCAGCACCCGGTGCACCTCCGCCATCGACGGCACACGCCCCGCGTGGGTGATCCACAGCGCCACGGTGAGCACTGCGTCGAGGGTGTAGCGGCACTGTGGGGGCCGGCCACCGGGTCCGCGTGCCTGACGACGGGCCGCATCGAGGATGGGCCCGATGTCGGCGCGGCGGATCAGTGCCGCACACTCGGCAAATGCATCGTCAGTGGGGTGGTAGGCGGCATCACGGCTGGAGATCATCGCGGGCCCTCCGCCATCAGGCGTGCGGCCAGGTCGTCGATGTCGACGGCTGGCAGGTGCTCTGCCAGGTCCCCCATGGCACGGACACCAGTAGTGCCGGTGATCGCCAGGAATCCGGTCATCGTCATGTGCGGGTGAGTAGCCAGGTCCAGCAACCAGGCGTGCCGCAGAGCGGGGACATCGATGGTAGGAAGACCACGCTGCGACAACATTCCATTAACGCGGTTCACCGCGTTGCGGTCGGACGCCCCGGGCAGCATCCGGCCCTCGCCGACGCACTCGGCCCGCCCCAGCAGGCGGGCGCTACGCACCGTGCACAGCACGGGCGTGCGCCTGATGATCTGCCCCCGGTAGGGCACCGCGACAACGGCCACACGGCCCGCCGGAGTCTCCACCCCCTGCACATGACTACCGCACAGGGCCTTGACCTGTGGCGATGTCAGGCCCGCGCCGGTGACCATGTCGAGGATTGTCACGGCCTGCTTCCGGTGGGGCTCGGGAAGGTGGGTGGTCGCGGCGTAGAGCTCCGCGACGGCTGTGGTCGTAGCCGGTGCCACCGGGCTGGGGCGTGGGGCCAGCGGTGCCTGCACCGCTGGGTACTCTCTCGGATACAGGACCCGGCCGGCGGCGTAGAGGTCGGTGCGGTAGGTACGCCGTGACCACATGCTCCCCGGGCATTGCCCACCGAGCCACGCATCGACCTTCTCCCTGGTCAGCGCACGTTCCTCGTCGACGACGCCATACAGCACGGCCTCGTCATACAGGCATGCGGCGAGGTGGCGCACCGCGGTTTCGTCCCCACGCTCAGTACGGGGCGGGGTATGGGCCCACACCAGCGCCGCAGCCTCAATGGCGGCGTCACGAAGGGGTCCTGCGGGTCGGTTGATGCCAAAGGCGCGCAGGCGCTGCCATCGGTCGACGTCGGGGACGGTGCGTGGCCCCAGCCGCCGGCGCACCGCGGGCGCGGCGTCATGGACGGCCCCGACGGTCTCGGTCACGAGGTCAGGAGTGGCGGCGCTCATGGCGCGGTGGCGGCCCATCACGACCACCGGGCCTTGGGCTCGATGGAAAAGCGGTTGCAATCGGTGTTTGGGCATGTCAAAGTAGACACGTCTCCTCCTTGAAGACTGTTGCAGGTTTTAGGAGCGATTGCCGACGAGGCCCTTGCCGGGGCTACCTCGGCCGGAGCGGTACCGATTGGCGTCGGTGCCGCTTCTTTTTTGTCTGTGCGCTGCTACGCCGGGACATCACCGTCCGGCGTGAAGCCGTAGGCGCCGATGTCAGTGGCGTCGAGGATGTCGGTGAGCACCCGCGTGATCGAACAGCCGCGGCTGCGTGCGGCCAGCGTCAGATCGCGGACCATCGGTGCGGGCAGGCGCACCATCAGCCGCAAGCGCTGACTCTCGTCGACGAAGCGCGAGGCGCTGGGCCCGAATCCGCTCGGGGGAATCTCAATCACAAAAACCACCTCCCAAAAGGGCACGGTCAACAACAAAGCCCTAATGAGAGGGCTGTGAGCTGGTAAGACTCGTGCCGGGAGGTGGTCACCTGGTGCGTGGCTAGCCCCCGTGGGGGCCGCTTCCGACGTTTTCATTTTAGCGGTCTCCAGCCCGCTCCACAAGAGCAAGTCACCGCCCTGTGATTCACTGCGGGGCACCGCCTCACAAGCGGCTGACGAGTAACCGAGACCCCGAGATGAGAGAACCATGAACAACGCCGATGCCCAACTGATCAACGGGATGCCGTGCGATGAAGAGTTGCTGGAAGACCTCGGGCGGGTGCAGTGGGCCACCGCACGACTGCACTTCACGATGCGCGACACCCTCAATCTCCTCCACGGAGAACCGTCCGATGCTCCCTTCGACGAAACCCTGGGAGGAGTCAAGAAGACGCTCCGGAAACTGGCCGCCTCCGCCGGTGCCGCGAGGATCGTCGAGTGGGCTGACGGTATCGGTGGGGAAGCAATCGACGTCCGCAACGCCGTGGCCCACGCAGTGACCATTACCGCCGAAGACGGTCGGCAGGCTCTGATAACCACAAGGAAACACGGTGGAAGCCGTCTCGACCGGGACGCACTACGTGAGACGACAGCCCTTCTGATTCAGGCTGCACGTGACCTGACGACCGCCCGAGACGCCGAGCAGCCCACTAAGTCGCAGGCTCCCAAGGGTGACAGCTAGCACTTTTGTCCTTCACTCCCTGATGCCCCGGTTACAGCCTTAACGTGATTCAGGTGGCCCAAGTCCGTCCAGGCTGTCACCAGCGCACGCCGGCGGCGTGGGCATGCCGTGTCGCCCCCCGCTGAGCGGGGCACACAAGAAGGAAGCCATCTGGAACGTCAGCAGTCCGCCCCTATTTGGACCAGTGCATCCGAGAGCACTCGCGGGGTGGCTCGTCTGGCTATGTCAACTCCATCCAACACCGTTTGGGCCTTGTTGCTGATCACCACATGCGTGTGCAAGTGCGGGTCCCCGGCGCGGGAGTCGAAGTGATCGAACGCCGTCGCGATGAGCCCGGTGACGTCGACCTGTGCAACCGCGCCATCCCCAGCGGTTGCACCGGTGCGGGTGGCTGCAACTTCGCGCTCCATGAACGCAACCACGGCCACAACCGCCTCATGATGGGCTTGCGCAATCAACGCCTGCGTCCCCGCGTCTGCAACCGCCCACAACACCGATGCCGACTTCGGGACACTGAACGTGAAGTCAAACCCCGCCACCGCACGCCGCGACCCCCGCGCAGCCTCCTCCGCCTCAATCTGCGCAACTACCCGCCCCCGCTCCACCGCCCCCAGGGCAGGGTCCAGCTGCGCGACACGGTCCGCGACCCGCTCCGCCGTCGAGCTGTACACCGGATACGCCCGCCCCAACGGCACACCAGTAATCGGATCCCGCCCCATACCGACCAGCAGCTGAAGCTGCGCTTCCGACACCTGGGCGCCAGGGGTGAGTTCACCATTACCCAAAGCAGTGACACCGGAACCGAGCCAGCGTCCAGGTGGGGTGCCAGCCTCGGCGTAGTAGCGGGTCAGCGGCGTCGACAGCGACCGGTCACCATCACCAGCCGCCACGGTGCGCAGCAGGTACTTGTAGCCGTCACCAGCCGACATCACCCGCATCGACACCGTCACCCAAACCACCCCTCACCTGCTTGTCACACAGGTGAGCTGGCAGCCACCGAACCTCGATCTGCAAGAGGCGTGGCAGCTCGAGGTGACGGTGTCCGAGCGGGCCTGTGGGGGCGCTGGCTACGTCGATGATGGGTCGCCGCTTCAGGCTCTGGAGGGCACCTCGAAAACAGGGTCGTGGCAGCCTGACGCGTTGCCCATGTTGTCCATTGGCAGTCAACGCTGGCCGCCAACGCTCGCCAGCACTCGTCGTCACCCACGAGCGTTTTCCACCCAGCGCGTTGGCCAGGGTGTTGATCCCTGAAGTCTGCCTGGCTGTGGACGTCGGCCCGCCGGAGGCGGTCCAGGTGCTCCGCGAAGCCGGAGACCGGCTCGACCTCAAGGCGGGCGCACCCACTGCGTGACCGATTCGCGCCGGTGCCCTCGCATCTGCAATCGACCACAATTCCGGCGCCGACCTCGGCGCGCTGAACACAGTGTGAGTTCACCGTGGCCTGACCCGTGAGGCCGCGCACAACCGCCATGGAGCCAGTGGCCATATTCGGCGCCGTCCAACTGGGCCAGCTGTGCCATCTGTATTAGTATGTGCCATGCAGGCATGCCAGTACAGACGGGAGTACAGGTGGACATCACATTGGACCCGCTTTCGACGGTGCCGCTGTACCAGCAGATTCGTGATCGGCTCGTGGAGGCGATCGGCCGTGGCGAGTTGCGGCGAGGTGATGCGCTGACCTCGGTGCGCCAGTTAGCGGGCGCGTTTGCCATCAATCCGGCCACCGTATCGAAGGCCTACGACCAGCTGCGGTCTGAGGGGTTGGTGGCGACGAATGCGAAGTCGGGCAGTTTCGTGGCGATGGACCGTGATACTGCGGTCGCTCCACCGGACTATCTCGCGGGTTTCGAATCGAGGCTGAACACGTTGTTGGCGGAAGGCCGAGCTCGCGGCCTGTCCCACGCGACCATCAGGGACGCATGCGCCCGTGTGATGGAGTCCTTGAACCCACCGGAGGAGACTCAGTGAACACTTGGATGATGATCGTGATGCTCGCAGCGCTGGCTTTGACGATGGCGGTGACGGCGGCGATACCGGAGATGTCGCGACCCACCGTCCCCCTCGGTGTGAGTGTTCCCAGCGATCGCGTCAGCGACCCTGCCGTGCGTGGCGCGATCCGCCGCTACAGGCTCTGGATTCTGGTCGGCGGGATCGTGGCCGCGGCGGCCATGGTGGCAGCCTTCAGCGTGCCGGAGGTGAGCGTTGTGGTCCTGCTGGGGTATGTCGGCTGGACCGTGGTGGCGTTCGCCGTGTGCCGAAGGCCGATCATGGCAGCCAAGGCAAGCCAGGGCTGGTACGACGCGGTGCCGGTTCGAGTATCGGCGTCTGTCACGCCTGAACGACCGGTCAGGCCGCTGTGGCCGCTGCTCGTCCTCGCTGTGGGGATTGCTCTGGCCGCTGTGGTCGTGGTGGCCATCAACTATCCCTTGCTGCCAGATCCGATGCCCTCGCGCTACGACGCTGCGGGGAACGTGACGGGCTGGGAGCCCAAGAACTGGGGCAGCGCGCTCCTCCTGCCCTTGGTCTCACTCGGGAGCACAGTGCTGCTCGTGATGGTGTGCGTCGTTCTGAGCCGGCGTCAGCGCACGCGCTTTCCGGACGGAGGCCCCCGGGCGGCCCGAGAGTTCCAGGATGGGAGAGGGAAGGCTCTGCAGCGTGCGCTGGCCGCACTCACGCTCGGGTCTGCGATCCTGCTGAGCGCCTTGGCAGTCGCCCCCGTCGTCCAGCTCGCGCCCTCCGGGATCTCCTGGACCATCTGGGGGCTGGTGGCTGCCAGCTCACTCCCGGTCGTCTGGCTCGTCATCGACAGCGTCCGCCAAGGACGCGCACTGAGGGCCGCGTCGGAGCGCTCCGGCCCGGAATCGCCCGACGATGACCAGCTGTGGAGGTGGGGCATCTTCTATGAGAACCGGGAAGATCCTCGGATATGGGTAGAAAAGCGCAACGGCCTCGGACTCACCGTCAACCTGGGCCACCCCGGAGGCGTAGCGATCATGGGCGGAGTCGCCCTCATGGTCCTGGCAACGGTCGCCTTGGTAATCACCCTCTGAACCCGCTCAACGGGCGAACCCCGTGTCCCCCGCATGGCTCCGCACGGCACCGTCTCCACGGGCGGCAGCGCCTCGGTTCAGGGGGGCGCCGTGACCGAGCCGCCCCCGCGTGAAGACCAGGATCACGGCCGCGAGCGCCGCCATCGCCAATGCTGCGGGCCACGTGTTCTCGACCGGAGCACCGAGCATGTTTCCAGCGAACAACATCCCCCAGTTGAGAGAGTTATGGGCGAGTATCGCTGGGATCGAACCACCCTCGGAGGCGTTGAACACCCAGGAGAGCACGATCGAAAGCGCCACGACCAGCAGCAAATAGGCGGCAAGCTGGCCCACATCCGAACGCGCGGTGTCCCACTCCTGCGTGAGGAACAGTGGGGCGTGCCAGAATGTGTGGACCACTCCGAGGCCCACAGCAGCCATGAGAGGATGCATCGATCTTTGCATGCGGGGAAGCGCGAAACCGCGCCATCCCGGCTCCTCCTGCAGCGGGCCTCCCACGAGATAAGTGAGGTACGTGACGAGAGTGGTCGCGAGCATCGAGGCCGTCAGTCCCTCGGCGGTGGCGCCGCCCACCAGCACGAGGTAAGGCGTTGCCACGACCACTGGCACGACGAGAAGCGCCACGAGATACGCGGCACGTCGGCCTCGGAAGGAGAACGCTCGAGCAAGGAAGGCTCTGGGACTTCCCGGGCCCTCGAGCACGCGGGTGACGACGAGCGCCGCCGCGAAGGGACCTACGAAGAGACCCACCTGGTTGACAAGCGCAATGCCCTCGAACGGCAGTCTGAACGGGAGGACACCGATGCCACTCTCGGAGAGCCACCACGGCGACCATCCGAGCCAGGACCCGAGATACGCGAGCGCGAAGAACGCGAGAACAGGACGTCGTTGGACGAGCTCTCTCATTCCACCTCCAAGGCAGGTTCGGAAGGGTGCGCCACCGCAGTCGCGAAACCCTTCAATGTCCGCCGCTCACCGCGTGGTAAATGACCCGGCAATGCCCCGCAGCCGCGCACCATGCCGCGCATCGTTCCGTTCGGGCGAACAGAGGCGCCGCCCCCATTGGCATCGAACCGGCGCCCCACTTCCCGGAGTCGCACCAGCACCTCCCTGCGATACCCCTTCACAACCACGCCCCTTCACGGCTGGCGCTGGACCCATTCGAACCATCCACACCACAGGCGCACCCGAAGCACCTGGGCGTGGCTGCCACTGATGTGCCGTGTTCCTTCCGGGTCAAGGTTCAGCTCCCTCCCTCACCAGCATAGACAGCTGCGAGACCGGCCTGGCCTAGCTGCGATGCTCCACCGCGGTGTGCATGCCGACATTGATGACGCGACCATCAGAGGCGCGGTAGAAGAACCGGGTCACGCCCCAGGGTTCATCTGCAAGCGGGTGCACGACCTCCAGGCCCGCCTGCTCCACATGGGCAAGTGCTTCACGTACGTCATCCACGAAGACAGAGACGTCCGGATTGACCGGCGCCGTGGCGTCTTCGGTCATCAGGCTGAGCTGGTGTCCATGGTCATCGCCAAGGGTGACGATCCATCCATGGTTCATGAGCACACGAAGCCCGAGCGCAGCGGAGTGTTCCCGAGTCGCAGCAGGGAGATCGGAGACCGTCAGGTTAGGGACCACTCGTTCAACACGCATGACCCCATCGTGTCATCACGAAGCCGCTACCGGAGTAGGTATGCCTTCGATCCGCAGGACGCGTGACGTCGTCGTTGGCGGTGACGGTGATGGCGCCTCCGGGGGCCTTCGCTTGCTGTTACGGCGTGGGTTCATGCTTCCAGAAGGCTTGAACTGCGTCGCGTGCCCAGTGTTGCGGGGGGCCGCCTTGGGTCGCGGAAGCGGTGAAGTAGGAACCTGCCATGAGCAGGACGGTGGTTTCGGCCGAGACTTCGCTCCGGATGCGCCCCATGTTCTGGAGCTCGGCGACGATGTCCGTCAGAATCGTCAGGCGGGGAGTGAGGAGCTTGCTTCTGCACAGCCGTGAGAAGGCCGATTCGGGTTCGGTCAGGAGCGTTGCGAACGCAAGGACTCCGATGCCTCGTTCGAGCCCGCTCTGAAACGCTTCGAGTCCGGCGACGAGCCGGTCTCGCGGGTCGTCGATGCCAAGATCGGGGGCGGTGACGGTGAGTTGCTCGAGTGCTGCGGCGAGCAGTTCGTCCGCGTTGGCGTGACGCCGATAGATGGTGGTCTTGGCAACGCCGGATGCGTGGCTCACCGCCTCGATCGTGACCCCTGATGGCCCGCGCTCCCGCAGTACTTGCAGGGTCGCCTCGTGCAACCGGCTGTCGGTGGCTGGGTTGCGGGGCCTTCCCGTCCTAGACTCGTCGCTCACAACGTCCACGCTACCGGGTGTTGACACAACCACACCATCGAACGCTACGCTATGCGTATCGTATCGTTATGGAGGTTGGGATGAGACAACACGAGATCCCCGCGGTGGAGTTTCGGGGGTTACGCATGGTGTTCAAACGCCGGAACGCAGATCCGTTGGTCGCGATCCGAGGGCTCGACTTGACGATCGCGCGTGGCCAGGTCTTCGGGTTACTGGGCCCGAACGGATCAGGCAAGACCACCGCAGTGAATCTGCTGTGCGGCCTCCTGCAGCCAACGGACGGCACGGTGCTGTGTGAGGGAATTGACGTTCGAGCCGATGTGACAGCCGTCCGCGCTCGTCTCGGTGTCGTGCCTCAGGAGACCGCGCTGTACAACGATCTGACCGCACAGGAAAACCTTCAGTTCCATGCTCGCCTCTATCAAGTCCCTCGAGCGGAGCGGCGTCAGCGGATCGATGAGTTGCTGGACTTGGTGGGCTTGACGAAGCGACGTGACGACAGAGCCGGAACGTTCTCCGGTGGCATGCAGCGTCGGCTCGCACTTGCGCGCGCTCTGCTGACCCGCCCGTCGGTGGTCGTTCTCGATGAACCAACCCTCGGGGTCGACGTGCAGTCACGTGCGGCGCTGTGGCAGCGGATTCGGGACATCGCTGACACTGGCGGCACGGTGCTCCTGACCACGAATTACATGGAAGAGGCCCAAGCCCTCGCTGATGAACTGGCGATCCTCGACCATGGGCAACTGGTCGCAACCGGCTCCCCGGAGCGCCTGCGGTCCGACCTGGGCGAATCCTTCGTCGAACTGCGCACCGATCTTCCCGCAGGGAAGCGGGACATCATCAGCAACCTCCCCGGCGTCAGGAACGTGACCTGGCGGGAACGTGGCGCGATCATCTCCACGGACGGGCAGCAAGCCACCCTGACCGCAATCATGGAGAGCCTGACTGAGGCCGGGCATGAAGCTCAGGTGCTGGGGGTACGCCGCCCTGACCTCAATGACGTGTTCCTCAACCTGACCGGAAATGCACTGAGGGATGCCGCCTGATGCGTGATTCGCTGAATTCTGCCTGGTCGATCGCCGTCAAGGACTGGACCCGATTCAGACGCCAACCATTCTTGATGGCTATCAGCGTCGTGATTCCGCTGGTATTCATCTTCTTCTACTCGATCATCATCCCGCTGTCGGCGACCGGCCCCATCATGATCGCGGACGAGGACAGCTCACCCGAGTCAGCCGCGTTGATCCAGCACATGCACGAGATCCGATCGGTGGAAGCACCATATTTCGAGATCATCACGACCGATCCTGGAACAACCCGCGAAGCGTTCGAGAACCAGTCCGTTCTGGCAATGGTGGTCATTCCCGAAGGGTTCGGCGAGGCCGTTGACAACGGAGACGCTCAGGTGCAACTGCACCTGAACAACATCAACTCGGACTACTCGAAGAACCTGCGCCTGCGCCTGGACCTTGCAGTCAAGGACTACAACGCTGAACTCACCACACCGATCGCAACCGTCGATGAAACGTCCTGGCTGCCTGTCGACCCGACCATGCTCGGCTATATCTCCACCTCATTGCTGCTCTTCGGGTGCCTGTATGCCGGAATGGTGAACACAGGCCTCAACGTCGCCTCGGAATGGAACGATCGCACCATCAAGGCCCTACTCCTCGCCCCCGTCAAGCGGGGAACACTTGTAGCCGGAAAAGTGATCTCCGGTCTCGGGCAATCATTGGTGAGCATCACCCTCGTTTTCCTTGTCCTCATTTTCGGATTTGGGTTCAAACCTGTTGGCTCCATATGGGAGATCGCCGCAATCATGGCCATGACCACCTTCATGGGAGCCGGGATCGGTGCCGCGTTCGGTGTTGCCAGCAAGAAGACCCTTGCCGCTTCTTCCTCACTGGTCGCAATCGCAATCTTGTTCTTCATGGTCTGCGGCAACGAAGAATCCATGCGCGGACTCGCATGGTCGCAACCCATGGAAAGCCTGTGGGGCTTCTCCCGAATACTTCCACCCACCTATTCCTTCCTTGCGGCGCGAAGCATCTTCCTCACCGGAGAGTCCAGTGAACTGGCACGAAATCTCCTCATTGTTGCGATCTCCGCCCTCGCTGTGCTCGCCCTGGCGTCGTGGCTCCTCAAACGCGCCTACAGCCAACTCACCGGAGGAAACGCATGAGCATCGACCGCACCCTCGCTGTCGCCGGCAAAGACCTCAAGCAGTGGCGACGAGACCCTCAAGCGATGTTCGGCCCTATGGCCATCCCCTTGGTCCTCATGTTCATCGCCACCGTGCTCTTTGGCTTCGGCGGCGACCAATGGAACATCGGTTTGGTCGACAACTCCGGAGGCCGGCACGCCCACGCCTTTACCCAAGAGATCCGTGACCTCCGCAGCAACATCTCCCCCTACTTCAACGTCGTCACCACCGACGCCGACGAAGCCAAGGACCTCGTCGAGCAAGGACGACTCCAGCTCGTCATCACCATCCCCAAGGACTTCGACACAACCATCGACCAAGGAGACGTGCCAACACTCCACACACAGACGTTCAACATCAATACCGACATGATGAAGAACGCCCGTCTCCGACTCGACCGTGCCCTTCTCGACTACGCAAGCGTCCACGCCCCAGAACTGACTCCGGTCACCATCGACCAGACCACCACCCGGACCAACGACGTATGGCGCCATTCCTTCATCGGACTCGGCGCATCAATCTTGGCCATCATGGTCGGTGCCGCCCTGAACTCCGCCATCATCGTTGCCCGTGAATGGGAACGCACCACCGCCAAAGAAATTCAACTCGCACCACGCGCACGCGCGCCGATTCTGGCAGGAAAGCTGCTAGCAGGACTCATCGCCGGTGCAATCAATGCACTCGTCGCCTTCACAATCGCCACCATCCTCTTCGAGGTACGAATCCCTTGGGATCGCATCCCCATACTCCTTGCCATCGCAGGCCTCGCAGCCATCACTTGTTCCGGTGTGGGTATTGCAATCGGCGCCTGGCTCCGCGACTACCGAGCAATCCAACCCCTGCTCCTTGTCACCTTCGCTGGGACCTTCTTCGCCTCCGGCGGCTTCTCCAGTATCGCCACGCTTCCCCCGAATGTGCGCGAGCTCAACCAATGGTGGCCTCCCGCCTACGTCCTCGACGGCATGGCCAACGTCGCACTCATGGCAACCCCACCACCGGTAGGAATGCTCCTCGTCGGCGAGGCGATCGCTGCAGTCATCGCCATCGCTCTTGGCGCGATCGCCCTCCGACGCCACATATGAGCGCACATGCACCCGCTGCGGACAGAACTTCTCATCACAATCGAGCTGTTACAGACCGACTTGGCACACCCTTGGACTGCATACGAACTCGCAGGTGGCGTGCACTTGTCCCCGTCGCGTCTTCGGGGTCTGTTCGTTGAGGAGCTGGGTGTCACTCCACTCGGGGTGTTGACTCGATTGCGGGTACGCGAGATGGCTCGGCTTCTGCGTGAGACCGGTCTGACGGTGAGGGAGATCGCCCAGGACGTCGGCTGGAGGGATCAGGCTCATGCGGCCCAGCAGTTCCGCAAACTCACTGGAAGGAGCCCGACCGAGTACCGCGCCGAGACCCGTAGCAGGGCGGTGGCGGAGTGCTTCTGCTGTGGGCAGCCCCTCCCGGCTTCGGCGGGTGACGGTGATCCGCGCGTGTTTGACGGGGATCAGAACGTCCATGGCTGAACTGCTGGACTCCCACCCACGCCATGGGGTAATCGTGAAGGCCAGCGTCACGATGCTCCATCTGGGGCGCGCTGCGCACCTGGCTGGTGAGCCTCCATTGGGCTTGCCGTGTCGCGTGACGCCGTGGAGCGGCCCGGATTGTGCGTCATTCGGTGGAGTTGGACGGCTGGGGAAATTTTCCCCAGCCGTGAACCACCCCACCCGGCACCGCCCTGCCCGACGCCGGAGGACGGGACGGTCCCGGACATTTTCCGGAACCGTCACCACGCCAACCGTCCTCGCGGGTACTGGGGTGGGGTGTCCACCTGTGGGGCATGAGGTATGCACACACCACCGACACCGGGCGCCGGTTGATTGCCGTACCCATCGGGCGGGGCGAGCCGGACATGGACCGGCTCGTGGCGCTGGTGCTGCACCTGGCCGACGCCCTCCACGCCCAGACCCCGCAGCCCGAACCCGATGCAAGCTCGACGATGAGGACCACCGACCATGACGACCACCGACGGCACGAAGACCCTGACCACCGTCCCGGGTGAGGGGCGGGTGACGGCGGTGACCTATCAGCGGGTCTCCACCAAGGAACAAGCCACCACCGGCGGCCGCGACGAAGGGTTCTCCATCCCGGCACAGCGGGAGGCGAACCGCCGCAAAGCCGACACCCTTAACGCCCAGGTGGTCGCCGAGTTCGTCGACGCAGGGGAATCGGCCCGGTCGGCGAAGCGTCCGGGGTTGCAGCAGCTGCTGGACTACATCGCGACCCATCAGGTCACGTATTGCATCGTGCACAAGGTCGACCGGCTGGCCCGGAACCGGCTCGATGACGTCGACATCCACCGCCACCTCATCGACGCCGGCGTCCAACTCGTCTCCGCCACCGAGAACATCGACGAAACCCCCTCGGGGATGCTGCTGCACGGCATCATGTCCTCGATTGCGGAGTTCTACTCCCGCAACCTCGCCGCCGAAGTCACCAAAGGCATGACCCAAAAGGTCGCCAACGGCGGCACCCCATCCCGCGCACCCATCGGCTACCTCAACATCCGGCGCACCGATGACCAGGGCCGGGAGTACCGGACCGTCGAGATCGACCCCGACCGGGCACCCCTCATCCGCTGGGTCTTCACCACATACGCGGCCGGTGAGCACACCGTGCCCGACCTGCTGGCCGAAGCCACCGCCCGCGGATTGACCACCGTCGCGACGCCGAAGCGGCCATCGGGGCCGGTCGGGCGGTCCACGTTCTTCAAACTATTGCGCAACCCGTACTACATCGGGCAGGTCCGCTACCAAGGCGCTCTCCATCCTGGCGCCCACGAGCCGATCATCGATACGGAGACGTGGCTGCAGGTCCAGACTCTCCTGGACACCCGCGCCACCGCTGGGGAACGCCGCCGCAAACACGACCACTACCTCAAAGGCACCCTGTATTGCGGTACCTGCAACGCCAGGTTGCAGCTCGACTACGCCCGCAACAAACAAGGCATCCGCTACGCCTACTACATCTGCACCGGCCGAGCCACCAAACGCACCCGCTGCACGAGGAAGGCCGTTCCCGTCGGCATCGCCGAACAACTCGTCACCGACTGCTACCAACACATCGCCATCACCGAGCAGACCTACCAGCAGCTCGCACAGCAGGTCGAAGCGGCGTTCGATGAGCGGCTTGCCGAGCGGTCGCAGGCCATCGACGACCTCACCACCACCAAACAGCGGCTCGAAACCGAAGCGGACAAGCTCCTCGAAGCCCACTTCGCCGACGCCATCGACCTCGACACCCTGAAACGCCACCAAGACCGAATCCGCATCGCCCTCACCGACGTCACCAAACGCCTGGACGCCGCACGGCACGACCACGAAGGCCCCCGCCGACATCTCGCCACCGCTCTACGGCTACTAGCTGACTGCGCTCAGATGTATGCCCGCATCGACGACCACGGGAAAAGGCTCGCCAACCAAGCCTTCTACCAACGCATCCTCATCACCGAAGACGAAAAAGTGGCGATCCAGCTCAACGAGCCGCTCGCCGCTCTCGCACCCAACGATGTCAGGTGTTCTAATACGTCCAATCTGGTGGACGCAATGGAGCGTTGCGGGAACAGGCGACCAAGGGTCGAGCGGCTGGTTTCCGCATGGAATCAAGGCACCCGTGGGGATGGCGACCTTGCCGGAGAGCCGGACGACCCGCTGATCGGCACGTCAGCGGAACCAAAGAAACGACCTCGAACACGACTCACGGACGAGGAAGTGGACGCTATGCGAACAGCCCGGGCGCAAGGGATCAGCGTGAACGCGGTGGCTCGTCAGTTCGGGGTGCACCGGTGCACGGTGTGGGCGAAGACGCGATGACAGCCGTTCCCCTCGGTATTCGTTGTCGCATCACACGAGAGAAGCCATCAGATGACTGCCCTTGGTCACGCCCAGACACTTCACCCGTAAAGCGGCGTCCGAGGCATGGCGGTCGGCTTCGGTCGTGTGCCCGGTGAGTGTGCTCCCAAGGCCTTTGCTCCCCGGTCGCACGATCATGCTCACGGATGATGCTGACGGTACTTGAGTGCGACGCGACACCGCGAATGGGCGGCTTACGTTGGAGGCGAGTCGTCGTTCGTCTCTGGTCGGTCAGTGCTCGTGAACCGGTTGGCTCGTGGGTGCTACTGACTTGGTGAGAGCTGCGATGGGCAGTGCGAGGTCGTGAGAGGCGAAGAGTACAGAGTGGCGTGGTCAGGTTCAGCGGTCGAGACGGATGAGGCGTTACTCCTCCGGATCGGTGCCGCCGATGAGCGTGCCCTCGCTGAGCTCCACGCGCGCTACTCGTCCGTGGTGTTCGGCTTCGTTTCGGCTCGGACGCCGGACCGCGGAGTCGCGGAAGAGGTCAGTGCTGACGTGTGGCTGGGCTGCTGGCGATCGGCGCGCGCGTTCCGCCGCGACAGTCGCGTGCTGACCTGGCTGTTGGGGATCGCGAAGCGGCAGATCTACGCGCACACCCGGCGCAAGCGTCTGGAGCAGGTGCCGCTCGATGAATCTGAGTACGCGATCCCCGCGGACGACGGTGATCCTGCCGACCTGGTGGCATCCGCCGACGAGACCCAAGCACTCCTGACGGCGTTGAGAGCGCTTCCCGCCGATCTGAGCGAGGTCGTTCGGCTGGCCTGGGTGCACGAGCTGCCGTACGAGGACATCGCGGAGCTGGTGGGCGTCCCGCGAGGAACGGTGAAGAGCCGGGTGTCTCGCGCCCGGCGCCTGCTGCGCGAGGAGTTGAGGAGGAACGGTGACTGAGCACAGGTCTGACCCCGGCGGCGATGACGCCTTCCGTGAGGTGCTGCGCCGCTGGGAGAGCGAACAGGGCGAGGCGCCCGCGTTCGATCTGATCCGGCGTCGGATCGCGAGCGCGCCGTCTCCGATGAATGGTCCCCGGTGGTCCGCGAGGCGGAGTGCGAGGTTGGCGGCGGTTCTGGCGTGGGCGCAGGTTCGGGTGGTGCCGTGGCTGATCTTCCCGGTCGCCCTGGTGACTGTGACGATGGCGATCTTCGCGGCCCGGTTCTTCGGGGTGACACAGGGAGGATCGGCCGGCGACACCGGGTTCGCCTCGGTGATGCTCGCCGGGATCGCTGTCACAGTGACGATGGCGCTGTCGTCCGCGAAGCCCGACGCGATCGCCCTGACGACACCGCTCGGCCCGCAGGTGGTCGTGCTCGCGCGGATCGCTCTCGTGCTGGTCGTCGACGCGCTCACCGGGCTTGCGGCGTCCGGCCTGGTATCAACCTGGGGGTACACGAGCGGCCTGCCGGAGGTCGTCGCGAGCTGGCTGATCCCGGTCGCGCTGGTCGCGGGAGCCGCGACGTTCGCCTCGATCTGGGTCGCACCCTGGGCCGGCATCGCCGCCGGGCTGGTGCTCATCCCGATGGCCGCCCCGGTGTCCGAGGCGATGTTCTTCTTCGGCCTGTCCGGGGTGCTGTGGAACGCGCTGACCCCGCTCGGTCTGCTGGGAGCAGGCGCGGCCCTGCTGGTCGCGGCCGTCACGACGGCGCGGCGGGCCGCGATCAGCGGACTGCAATCCGCGTGAACCGATCCGCCTCACCCCGCTACTGACCTTGTAGATGCAGATTCTCAAGAGTTCAGGAGCAGGAAGTGACGAGAGCAGCGATCCATGCACAGGGCCGACGCGTCGGCCTGATGGTGCTCGTCGGGCCGGTCCTCGCTGGGGCCGTGGTCGCCCTCGCCGGCTGGTTTGCCGCCGACGCCTGGCCGCTCTCGCAGGCGATGACTCTGGTGAACTGGCTCGCGCAGGTGTTCGTGATCGCCACTGGCGTCTGTGCGGCGGTCGCCCTCACGGGTGACCCGTTGATCGAGCTGCACGAGTCCACGCCGACCGGCTTCCGGCGCGTGCAGTTCCTGCGTGCCGGGCTGGTGGCGCTGTCCGGGCTGGCTGGTGCGGTGCTGATGTTCTTCCCGCTGCACGCGCTGCGGGTCTGGCCTCGCGACGAAGGCTGGACGTCGGTAGCGTCGCCTGCCGGCGCGGTCGTGATCATGATCGTCGTCGCAATGGTGGCCGCAGCGTTCGCGGGCACGGCATCGACCACCACCATCGCGGTCGTGGCGGCATGGATGTTCCTCGCGATGCTCTGGGACCCCTATGTCTTGCCGCTTCACCTGCAGCGGGGTGTCCCGCTCATCATCTCGGCCGGACTCCTCGTCGCCGTCTGGCACCGGCTCGCGAAGGCGGAACGCAACATCGCAAAGGTGGTCGCGGCATGACGGTTCTCGCCCTCGCTCGCACGCACTCGAAAGTCGCCCAGCGGCAGAAAGCGCTGTGGTTCACCGCGATCCCGCTGACCGCGTTCGCCACCCTGCTCGCCGTCATCTCTCCGGCCCGGCCCGGCACCGGCGGCATCGAGGACCTCGCGTTCTCCGCACAGCTGATCGTGATGTTCACCGGCGTCGCCTACGCCGCCGCGTTTGCCGACTTCTTCACCGCCCCCTCACGGCTAGGGATCAACGAACTCGAAGCCTCAACCCCGGTACGCCCCCTCGCCCTGCGCACAGCGAGGATCTTCGGCACCTTCGGCGTCGTCGTCGTTCCCGCACTGGCAGTGCTCCTGGTTATGGGCGTCGTGCAGACGCTCAGCGGGCATCCATGGTCGATCCCAGTGGCGGTGGCGGTGACTGCGACGATCATCGCCCCCGGCGTGCTGATCGCCATGTCATTGTCGGCGCTGCTCGGCGCAATCCTGCCGCGCGCGCTCGGCCGTATCGCGGGCGTGCTGGTCTGGTTCTTCCTGATCTTCTCGTCCTCGCTCCTCCCGCTGCCCACCCCGAACGGCACGGTCTTCACCGTGATCGGCGACGCGATCGCGGCCGGCTACTTCGGTGCCGATTCGATCCACCCACCCGGAGGGCTGCTCGCGTTCGACGGCACCGCGTGGACGGCGACCGTCTCGCTGCTCGTCCAGTTCGTCATCATCGTCCTTCTGCTCTCCGCCGGGTCCGCGTTGGCCGGGCGCATGGCCAAGCGTTGAAAGGAAACCGCATGTTCATCTCCATCGATCACCTGGGCAAGGACTTCCGCAAGAAGCCCGCCGCGCTCGATGACGTCACCCTCGACCTGCCGCAGGGCATGATCGGGCTGCTCGGCTCCAACGGCGCCGGGAAGACCACGCTCATGCGCATCCTGTGCGGGATCATCCAGCCCACGAGGGGCCGGGTGCTCATCGACGGTCACGACCTCTCAGGAGCCGCGACGCGCCGGGCAGTGAAGAAGACGCTCGGCTATCTGCCGCAGGATGTCGAGCCGTACCCGAACCTCACCCCGCTCGAGTTCCTCGACTACGTCGGCGTGCTCAAAGGCATCGACAGCGCGACCGACCGCAGACGGCAAGCTCGTGAGCTGATCTCCCAGGTCGGCCTGAACGAGGCGAAAGATCGCAAGGTCGGCGGGTTCTCCGGCGGTATGCGCCGGCGGGTCGGCATCGCGCAAGCACTCATGGGCGACCCGGAACTGCTCGTCGTCGACGAGCCCACCGCGGGCTTGGACCCCGAGGAGCGGATGCGGTTCCGCACCCTGCTGGCGAGCCTCGGGCAGAACCGCACGGTGATCTTGTCCACGCACATCCTCGATGACGTGGCGCAGACCTGCCCGTACGTCTTCGTCCTCCGGGAGGGGCATCTGCGCTACGACGGACCCACCGACGGGCTGATCGACGCCGCCCGCGGCCGCACCTGGCTCACCGCCTCCCGCAGCGCGCCTCCGCCGGAGCATGTCACGGTCGTCAACGCCACCACGACCGGGGTCGGCACGCGGTACCGGATCGTTACCGACACCCCGCCTGCGGACGCGACGCCGGTCGATCCGAACCTCGAAGACGGCTACATGGCCCTCACGATCCCGAAGGAGCACGCATGAACATCCACCGCACGACCATCCGCATGTCCGCCGCCGTCGGCGCTGCGCTGCTGACGCTCGGTCTGGCCGGATGCAACGGGATGATGAACCCCGAGGATTTCCCCGAAGACGGCCCTACCCGCACTGCGACCAGCAACCCGCAGGACGTCACGGCCGACGACTTCGGCCACTCGTGGAACCTCGACGTGGACCACGGCACCGTCAGCTGCGAGAAGAACGGCAAGGGCAATCCCGTGCTGCGATTCACCGCCCCCGACGGCACCGAATACGCCCTCAACTCGGTGGATGAGAACGCCGACCTGCCACCGATCGGCGACATCTCCGACGGCTCGATCGGCACGCTGCGCACCTTCGCGTTCACCGTCTGCGACGCCTGACACGGCATCAGAAAGGAGCCGCTGTATGACAGCCCAACCCGCACCCGCCCCGGCGCCGCAGCCGGCGATCCGCTGCACCGACGTGCGCCTGCAGCGCGGCGACACGGTCGTGCTCGACGGCCTCGACCTCCACGTCCAGGCCGGGCGCGTCCATGCGCTGCTCGGCCGCAACGGAGCCGGCAAGTCCACCACGTTCCGACTACTGCTCGGACTCATGCAGCCCGACTCGGGAACGATCGATGTCCTCGGCCAGCCCCCGGCGTCCGGTACCAAGAACCGGGCCGCACTGGAACGCATCGGCGCGAGCATCGACGGCCCCGCGATCTACACGCACCTGAGCGCGTTCGACAACCTCCTCGTGCACGCCCGGCTCACTGGGGTCGGACGGGCACGGATCGAGGAAGTGCTCGACATCGTCGGACTCGCCAGCACGGGCCGCAAGCGCGCCCGCCACTTCTCGATGGGCATGAAAGCCCGGCTCGCACTCGGCATCGCCATCCTCACCGAGCCGGACGTGCTGATCCTCGATGAGCCTCAGAACGGCCTGGACCCGCAGGGCATCGCCGAGCTGCGCCAACTGCTCCGCGACTACGCCGCCGCGGGCCGGACGGTCCTGGTCAGCTCCCATCAGCTCGGCGAGATCGTGCAGCTCGCCGATGACATCTCTGTCCTCGCCGACGGCGTCTGCCGCTACGAAGGACCCCTCGCAGACTTCGCTGCCCCAGGACGGTTGGAGGAAGAGTTCCTCAAACTGACCATGCTCAGCGCCACACAGCAGGAGGCGGCATGATGGGCGCGCTCACCCCTGCGATCCGGGCAGAAGCAGTCCGCGCGAGAGGGTCAGCGGCGGCCGCGCTTCCCTGGGTCGGGATCATCCTCGCCGGCATCAGCACTGCCGGCATCCTCATCACGCCCGAGAACCAGGAACGCGCGGCACTGCTGTGGCAGACCCTCTACGTCACCGGCATGGCCGCACCACTCATGACGCTCCTCGCCGGCCTCACCACCGCCCGCGAGACCACCGCCCGAGACGGCGGCACCCTCTGGAGAGCTACCAACCCGCGCACCATCCTCGTCGCGCGATTCATCGTCCTGGCCGGCCTCTCCGCCCTGTTCCACGCGCTCGCGTTCTGGCTCGTCATCCCGCTCTCCCTCGCCGCTGGAGCCCCGACCGACATCCCGCGCCTCCTGTGGGCCGGTCTCGCCTGCTGGGTCGCGACACTCGGCCTCCTCGCGCTCGCGTTCGTGCTCACCGAACGGTGGGGCACGATCCCCGTGTTCCTCGCCGCCTGGGTCTGGCAGGTCATCGGCGCTCTCGCCGCCGAGACGACCGCCTGGTTCGCGATCCCCCCGACCTGGGCCGTCCGAGCGATGCTCCCGATACTCGGAGCACACCAGAACGCCGAACCCCTCGCAGCCAGCGACCCGCTCGCCACCGAATCACCCGCCCTCGCGCTCACGCTCAGCGTCCTCCTGACCGTGCTCGTACTGGTTCTGCGGGTGCTGCTGCCGGGCACGCTTCGGGTGGAACGAGGCACGGACAGCCGACCGGTCGGACGCCGCAGCACCCGAGAAAGCGCCGTCGGAGCGATCCGTGCCATGATGCGCTCTCGCGCCGTCATGCCGCTGTGCGCTGCCGCGATCCTGCTCGCCGTCGCCACCGCCGCGATCTACCCGAACTCGTACCTGCTCGGGCTGCACACCTACGCAATGCTGCCCCTCGGCGCCTGCGTCATCGCCGTCCTCACCTGGCAGGCTGTCCTTCCGGGATGGCGGGTGCTCATCCTCCGCAAGGCCACAGTTCCCACCGCTGTGCAAGCCTGGCTGCTGCTCTGGGTCAGCTTCGTGTCCGTGGCGGTGACCGTCACCGCTCTCGCCAACGCCCTACGACGAGGCCACGGCGACGCCGCGTCCCTGCTCGCCATCACCCAATCCGGGGCGCTCTGGCTGATCCTCGGCATCGCCGGCACCCTCGGGGCGCTCTGGATCACCGTCCGCTTCGGCGCTGGGTGGGCGCTCGGCGCTGCGGTGATCCTGATCATCGTCGGCGTCACCCTCGGCGGCGACATCCTCGCCGACACCTGGCTCTGGATCCTCGGACCCACAGCATGGCCGCTCTCCGCCGACACCCCGCAACGATTCCTTGCCGCAGCGCTGATCGCCTCCGCGTTCGCCGTCCTCACCTGGCTCCTGAGCACACGCGCCATGCGCAACGCTCCCGCGAGAGCAGCATGACCCAGCACATCCGCGTGGTCTGGCTGGCGTCCGCACCGATGGCCGCTGCCGAAGCAGAGCACTGGTTCAGACAGCAGCAATGAGTGGCCGCACGACTCTCCCCGCCCTTGTCAGCCCGCACCCGCACCGTTCATCGCCCCATCGGGCCGGCTGCCTATGACTGCGTGCGGCTTGTCGTGGTGCGCGATGGCACGTCGATCGTGTTCTCCGAGTTCGGCGAGCAGCCGGTTAGCTTCGGCGATGCGATCCTGCTCGGACCCCACGTGCTGTGCGGAATCGAACCGAAGGGCTACTGACCTTCACAACGATCTACGTCGACACCGACCTCGCGTTGGATCAGTTCTTCTGGCAATACTCCACGATCTTGCACGACCGATTAGACGCCCAAAGCTTTGCCGAGAAGGTGTACTCCGAGCCGGCGCAGGTGCTGCATCTGGGCCGGGATCGGGCGGGTCTGGTGCACATGCCGAGCAGGGAAGGCTCAATGGTTTGCTCGGCCTAGTCTTGGTCAACACCTGAGCCCCTTCGCCCCATGACACCCAGCCCGGAGCATGGTCGACGCCCGCAGTCGCGCCCTTCCGTCGACGAGGAGGCTGGTTCCCGTGCGGTACTCACTCACTTGTCAGTGGTGATGCAGACAGATTTGGCACATCCGTGGTCACTGGCGAAGTTGGCTGAGATCGCGCATCTGTCACCCTCGCGTCTGCGACAGTTGTTCGTCGAGATCTTCGGGATGCCGCCGATCGCGTGGCTGACGCTTCAACGGGTGAGAGCGATGGCTCGAACCATCAGCGCCACCGACGCAACCATCCGACAGGCAGCAGCCGAGGTCGGCTGGAGAAACCAGGCTCACGCAGCGAAGCAGTTCCGCAAGCTCACCGGGAGGTCACCGACCGAGTATCGGGCTGCGTACCGCGATCGAGGCGTGCGGGCGTGCCCGTGGTGCGGTCATTCCTGTTAGCGCAATGCTGGCCACTGCGTTCATGTCGGCGGCTCATGGCTGTGAGGAGAAAGATGTGTTGGACTCACGGGCTGCGAAGCAGCAGGGCTGCCTGTGACGGGCGCGGTGTCACGCGGCGGCTACGACTGCAGGAGCGTGCGTTCACACAGCGATTCCACATGCCGCTCATGCGGCACCTGGCCCGTGTTCGGGCCCACGGGCTAACCGAGCTCCTGGTCGAGACCGACCTTTCAGTCGGTGTCGCCCTCACAAAAGTCGGGTGGCGCAGCCGTGGGTATGCCGCACGGCAGTTCACCCACATCGTCGGGATGAGCCCGTCAAGTAATCGGCGCACTGCGATTGGGCAATCTCTCACGGAGACTGGCCGGTGGCCATCAGCAACGCAGGGCAGCCCCGAATCAAAAGGCCCCTCACGACAGGAGTGCCGTGATGCCGTCGGAGAGGATCTCGTGTGGGCTGATGTGGTGCGTTGCGTGGAGTCGCGCATAGGTGGGGGCCTGCTCAGGGTCAATGGAGACGCGCTTCTCGTCAGACGCCATGGGTGCGGTCAGGGAGGCGCCAATCACCAGGTTGGACAATCGGTAGGCCGTTCCCAGCGGATCCGG
The DNA here is from genome assembly GCF_001056295.1 of Corynebacterium halotolerans. Classification (GTDB taxonomy): domain Bacteria; phylum Actinomycetota; class Actinomycetes; order Mycobacteriales; family Mycobacteriaceae; genus Corynebacterium; species Corynebacterium hansenii. Next base: position 3,111 of record NZ_JVMD01000011.1, on the reverse strand, counting down.
GGTACCCGCTTGTTCGAGCAGGACGCACATCCGCTCGGAGAGGGCCAGGTACGCCGGGCCCCTGGGAGCGCGCATACCGATGACCTGACCGGCCCACCGGTGGGTCGTGAGGTGCGCGAAGAAGGCGTGCATCAGGGCGGGCAGGTCAGCGTTGCGGATCGACTCGGACATCACGGGATCGTCTGCAAGCGCTGTGTCGAGGGCGAGGTCGAACAGATCGTCGACGGAATCGACGCGGGAGTACAGGCTGGCTGGAGCGACACCCACCTGTTGCGCCACAGATCGCAGGGTGAGGGCCCTCAACCCGCCTTCGTCCAGCAGCCTCACCGATGCCCTCGCAACCTCGACGATGTCCACTGCGCGGAGGCGTTGCACAGGTTTGCGGTGTTCCCAGTAGCTCACCCCACCAGCCTAACCAAACATGCTTCAGTTAGCTATCCATTCTATGTTAGGTTTAGAGCATGCTGGATGCCACCACCCTCCCGATCACCTCTGAGAACACTCGCCTACGCCCCCTCTCTGAGCTGGACGCAGACGCGTATGCAGCCGGCACCAAGGATGAAGCTGTGCGGCGCTTCGGCCACCTGCCCGAGCCCGACTACACCCCCGAGTCTGTGCGACGGATGATCCGTGACGAGGTTGCTGAGGGTCTGGCCTCGGGTGCGTTGGCAGTCCTCGCTCTTGCGGATGCCGAGACGGACCGGTTCGTGGGCTCCTTGGTGCTCTTCGACGTCAGCTCTGAGGCTGCCGAGGTCGGGTTCTGGATTCATCCTGACGCGCGGGGAGCAGGGCACGCTCGTCGGGGCCTGGAGCTGGCATCGCGCTTCGCGCGCAACAGTGGACTTCGAACCTTGACAGCACGCACACTCCCGGAGAACAAGGCCTCCCAGCGATGCTTGACGAACGCAGGGTTCCGTGAGGTCGAGCGAGCCGTCGGGACCACACCCGCAGGACAGCACGAGGAGTTGATCCACTACCGGCGCGATCTCAAGCCCAGCGCCCAGTGGCCGTTGGCGACGGAGCGACTCCATCTCCGTCCGCATAACGCCGACGATGCCGAATGGCTTCACGAGCTGTACTCGCGACCCGACGTTGCCCGCTACCTGCTGGACGAGCCATGGACCGCGGAAGTCACCCACGACAAGCTCACCGAACGCCTAGCGAAGACTGACATCGATGGCAAGACTGGCGCGCTTGCGCTGGTCATCGAGCATGACGGCGTCCCGATCGGAGACGTCGCGTTGTGGCTCACCGATCACGAGCACCGTCAAGGCGAGATCGGGTGGGTTCTCGACCCGGCGCACGGTGGGCAAGGTTTCGCCAGCGAAGCCGTCCGAGCAGTACTCGCCCTCGGCTTCGACCACTACAAGCTCCACCGCATCACCGCGCAGATGGATGCCCGCAACAGCGCCTCGGCAGCACTGGCTCGTCGTGTCGGGCTCCGGCTCGAAGCACATCACGTCCAGGACTGGTTCAGCAAGGGCGAATGGACCGACACCCTCATCTTCGCGCGACTTACCTCCGAGCACATGCGCCAATGATCGGGAGTCTGACTTTCATGCTCCCTGTACGCGGCTCCCAAATCTACCGCGCTCTGACGACGTCTCGGCATATTGAAAGGCTGAGATGACTCAAGATCCCCCTGCGCCGGCCTTGCAGCGCACACAGTGGTTCGTGCTCACCGCCGTCTCTCTCGGCTTGCTGCTTGCAACGGTCGACACTTCGATTCTCTACGTGGTCGCGCCTCTTCTGACGGACGAGTTGTCGGCGAGCGTAAGTGAGTCACTGTGGATCATCAACATGTACCCCCTCGTCATGACTGGCCTACTGGGGTCTGCCCCGAGTTTGGTTGACACCTGACCTGTGAGGATTTGACCTCACAAGCAAGGATGTTCACCATGCCGAAGCCGTTCCCCAAGGATTTCCGCGACGACGTCGTGGCCGTGGCCCGCAAGGGCCAAGCACCCCTGAAACAGATCGCGAAGGACTTCGGGATCTCCGAAGCCTCCCTGCACAACTGGATGAAGGCCGCCGACATCGAGGATGGCCGCCGCCCGGGCCTCACCGACGCTGACCGGACCGAACTACGCGAAGCCAAGAAACGGATCCGGCTGTTGGAACAGGAGAACGAGGTCCTCCGACGTGCCGCGGCGTACCTGTCCCAGGCGAACCTGCCGGGAAAATAGTCTTCCCGCTCGTCCAAGAGATGGCCGCGGTCGGCGCCCGGATCCGGGTGCCGATCGCGGTGGCGTGCCGGGTCCTGGGACTGTCGACCCAGGGGTACTACAAGTGGCTCAAGGACCCGGTCTGCCGGCGTGACTACGACGACGCGCACCTGATGAACAAGCTGCACGACCTGCATACTGATGACGCCACCCTCGGCTACCGGTTCCTCACCGACGAACTCGGCATCAAGGTCGGGGAGAACCGGGTGCACCGGTTGTGCCGCATCGCTGGAATCAGCGCCAGTCACCACAAGAAGCGGTCCAAGGCCGGTGCCACCGGCCCGGCGCCCCACGACGACCTCCTCGCGGTCGTGGACGCCCATGGCGTGATTCGTCACGAGTTCACCACGGATGGCCCGAACAAGGTCTGGCTCTGGGACATCTCCGAGCATCCGACGCGGGAAGGGAAGCTGTACATCTGCGCGATCAAGGACGTGTACTCCAACAAGATCGTGGGCTACTCCATCGACTCGCGGATGAAGTCGTCCCTGGCCGCTGCCGCGATGCGGAACGCGATCGCGTTGCGTTCGCCGGTCGGCACGATCTGTCATTCCGACAGGGGCGGTCAGTTCCGCGCGAAGAAGGTCCAGCGGCTGCTCGCGAACAACGGGATGGTCGGGTCGATGGGCCGCGCCTACGGCGCCGGGGACAACGCCAGCATGGAGAGTTTCTTCTCGTTGTTGCAGAAGAACGTGCGCAACACCAGGCGGTGGGACAGCCGGGAGGAACTCCGTCTGGCGATGGTCACCTGGATCGAAACGAAGTACAACCGACGGCGCCGCCAGCGTGCCCTGGGCAAGCTCACGCCGGTCGAGTTTGAGATGATTTACACGGCCGCAGACGCGGCCTGATTACTGCAAACCCCGAGTGTCAACCAGACCGGGGG
>NZ_JVMD01000010.1 GCF_001056295.1 Corynebacterium halotolerans | reverse complement strand
CCCACCCGTTACAGCGGGTGGGGTTGCGCATTCGGGGTGGGTTAACCGGTGCGTCCCGGCGGGTTGCGCAGGCCTGGCCCAATTTGGGGTGGGCCACCCGGTGCGTCCCAGCGGGTTGCGGTGGCGGGACGGCTCAACCGCCGCAGAAGCCAATCGCAACGTCACGGGACACAATGGCCGGCGCTCCGGCCGCTACTCCAGGCCGAAAAGCTCGCGCACGGCGGCGCGGGCGCCGTCGGCGTCCGACGCATCCAGCGCGACGCGGGCGGCATCGGCGCACTGTTGGGCGGTGACCTCCGCCAACTGCGCGCCCACGCCGGGCAGGGCCGTGGCCGCAGCGGAGAGCGAGTTCACGCCGAGACCCACGAGCACGCAGGCCAGCAACGGATCCGCGGCCGCCTCGCCGCAAACGCCCACGGGAGTGCCCGTGTCCCGGCCCGACTTGCACGTCATGTCGATCAGCCGCAGCACAGCCGGCTGCCACGGATCCGTCAGGTATGCCAGGTGCGGCGAAAGACGGTCGGCGGCCATCGCGTACTGCGTCAGGTCGTTGGTGCCGATGGACACGAAGTCCAGCACCTTCATCAGGTCGTGGCTCATCAGCGCGGCGGCCGGGATCTCGATCATCGCGCCCGGGGTGAGGCCGCGCTCGCGGCACAGGCCCGCGAACCACTCGGCCTCCTCCAGCGTCGCCACCATCGGCGCCATCACCCACGTCGGCGCCCCCTCGCCGCGGCCGGCCTTCTCCCCCGCCAACGCGATGGCATCGAGCTGGCGCTCCATCAGGCCGGAGCTCGAGCGCGAGATGCGCAGACCGCGCACGCCCAGAGCAGGGTTGTCCTCATGATCGAGGTTCGCAAACGCCAACGGCTTGTCCGAGCCGGCGTCCAGCGTGCGGAGCACGATCTTCGAATCCGGGAACGCCTTGAGCACCGAGGCGTAGATGTCGGCCTGGTTCTCCACCGTCGGCTCCGTCGCGGCGGACAGGAAGCACAGTTCCGTGCGGAACAGGCCGATGCCCTCCGCATAACCCTCGGCCGCGATGCGTGCGGCGTTTCCGTCTCCGACGTTGGCCAGCAGCTGCACGCTCACGCCGTCTGCGGTGCGCCCGGGACCGGACCATGCCGCGATCTTCTCCGCCATCCGCGCGGCCTCGGCCACCGCGGCGTCGGCGACCTCCGGGTCCGGATCGACGGTGATCAGTCCCTTCGCGCCGTCCACGAGCGTCATGGCGCCTTCCTCGATGGCGCGCAGTCCCGCTCCCGCCGCGACGGCGCACGGCACGCCGAGCTGGCGGGCGATGATCGCGGTATGGGAGGTAGGGCCGCCCAACTCCGTCACCATCGCGACGAACAGCGCCGGATCCAGGGTGGCCGTGTCGGCGGGCGACAGGTCATCGGCGAGCAGCACGGAGGGAACGGTCACCGCGGGCAGCCCGGGCTCGTTCTCGCCGCGAAGCTCCGCGATGACTCGGTCGCGGATGTCCTCCAGGTCCGTGGTGCGCTCGGCCATGACGCCGCCGGCGGCCTTGAACATCTCGACGAACTTCTCGATCGCCGCCACCGTCGCCGACTCCGCGCTGATGCCGGACTTGATGTTCTTCACCGCCGCCCGGTGCCACCCGCGGTCCAGGGTGAGCTTCGAGGTGGCCAGCAGAACTTCCGCGGCATTGCCCTCGGCTCGTCCGGCCCGGGCGGCGAGGCGCTCCGAGACGGCGGTCGCGGCGGCCCGGAACCTTTCGACCTCGGCGTCGACGTCCCCGCCGGCGATCGGTTCCCCCTCGTGGGGCAGTTCGGGGCGCGGGCACACCCACACGGCGGGCGCGTAACCCACCCCCGGAACTACTGCGGTGGCCTTCAAGGATGCGGACGGGGACATGTGCTCTCCTGAAAACGTCGTGGATCGATTCACCTGGGGTGGACACGGTCCGGGGGAAATCGCTTTCCTCCGATACTACTCCACATTTCCCACACGGAAACCCAAATTTTGCTTGACTTTCCCACACATTCGGGCATAATCAGGAGTAGTTGAACACAGCCTATCGGCACCCCTCTGGACCGGCAATCCCAAGCCCAGAGCCCATAAACCCCAGTCCACAAACTGGCCCGGAAACGGGCAAACGACCCCCGAACGGACATCATTCAGGTTCGCGCCGGGAGGACACAGGAGACGACGTGTACGCAGAAGAACGCCGACGAAAGATAGCTTCGCTGACGGCCGTCGAGGGAAGGGTGACGGTGTCCGACCTCGCCCACCATTTCGACGTCACGGCCGAGACGATCCGCCGCGATCTCGCGCAGTTGGACGCCGAAGGGGCGGTGCACCGCGTCCACGGTGGCGCGGTCGCCGCCAAGTCGTTCCAGACGGTGGAGGTCAGCGTCGACGCGCGCAAGAAGGCCCAGAAGGACGCCAAGCGTTCCATCGCCCGCGCGGCGGTTGATTTCCTGCCGTCCTCCGGCGGCGGCGTGTTCCTCGATGCCGGGACCACGACCGAGGCGCTGGCCGAACTCATGGCGGCGTTCCCCGAGGAGCGGCACTGGTCCGTGGTCACCAATTCCCTCCCCAGCGCCCTGACGCTGGCGGGTGCCCCGTACATCGAGCTCCAGCTGCTCGGGGGCCAGGTCCGGGCCATCACGCAGGCCGTCGTCGGCGACGCCGCCCTGCGGTCGCTGGCGCTGATGCGCGCGGACGTCGCGTTCATCGGCTCCAACGCCCTGACCATCGACCACGGCCTCTCCACCGCGGACCCGCAGGAGGCCGCCGTCAAACGAGCCATGATCACCAACGCCCGCAAGGTGGTGGTCATGTGCGATTCCACGAAGCTCGGCCGCGATTTCCTGGTCAGCTTCGCAGCCCTCGACGACATCGACGTCGTCATCACGGACCCATCGGCCCCGCAGGCGTTCATCGACGAACTGCAGGACCACGACATCAAGGTGATCGTCGCCCGATGATTCTCACTCTCACCGCAAACCCGTCCATCGACCGAACCACGACCATCAAGGGCCCCCTCGAGCGGGGCGGCGTCTACCGTCTGGCCATGCAATCCGACGTCCCCGGAGGAAAGGGCGTGAACGTCTCGGCGGCCGTCGCCAATGCCGGCCACGAGACGTTGGCCCTCTACCCGGCGGCGAAGAACGGCCGCTTTTCCCGGCTGCTCGCGCAGACGACGATCCCGCACGAGGCGATCGACCTGCCCGACGAAGCCCGCGTCAATCTCACCATCGTCGAAGACGACGGCACGACCACGAAGCTCAACACCCCGGGGGCGCACCTGGAGGAAGAGGACATCGAACGCGTCCTCGGCCGACTCGTCCACCACGCGCCGCAGGCCTCCTGGGTCGTCCTCGCCGGTTCCCTGCCGCCGGGCGTGCCCGTCGACTTCTGGGGCACGTGCGTCCGCCGCGTCCGCGAGGCCAACCCGGATGCCGGCATCGCCGTGGACACCTCGGACGCGCCGCTGCTGTCCCTCGGCGAGTCCTTCCCCGCCACCGCGCCGGAGGTCATGAAGCCCAACGGCCTCGAACTCGGCCAGCTCGCCGGCCTGGACGGCCATGAGCTGGAAGAGCGCGCCGCCGCGGGCGACCTTGCGCCGGTCGTCGCCGCCGCCCGCCGGCTCAACGCGGCCGGCGTCGGCGAGGTGCTGGTGACGCTCGGCGCCGCCGGCGCGGCCCTCGTGCTCGACGACGGCCCCGCGCTCGCGGCCTCGCCTCCGCCCATCGTGCCGCTGTCCACGGTCGGCGCCGGAGACAGCTCCCTGGCGGGATACCTGCTCGCCCGCGAAAACGGGCTCGACCCCGCCGGCGCCCTGGCCCGCGCGGTCGCCTACGGCTCGGCCGCCACGTCGCTGCCCGGCACCACGATCCCGCGGCCGGACCAGACGAACCCGGACGCCGTCGTCGTCCGCGAAATCTAGGCGCCGCTTCCCCTCCGCCTCCTTCGTCCCCAACCGCGCCCCCACCTACCGCGCCGCTTCCCCACTCACCGCCGTCTCTCCGGCCCACTTCAACCTGTCCGCTTCCCCCGTCTTCTTTCCATCTGCCCCCTCTTTCTCCCGCCCATCTCTTCCGCCCCTCTTCCCCTCTTTTCCCT
>NZ_JVMD01000009.1 GCF_001056295.1 Corynebacterium halotolerans | reverse complement strand
GGGCTGCTCTGCGTCGTCGTCGGGTGGGGTGGAGATCGGTTCGATCTCCTCGACGATGCGGGCCAGATGCCGGGCGAAGACCCTGATGCCGGGAAGCGCCTGAAAATCCCGGCGGGGCGTGAGGTACTCCAGGAACCGGGCTTCGACTTCTTCGAGGTGGTCGTCGGTGACGGCGATGATGGCGGCGGCGATTTTCACCAGGTGCCCCATCGGCACCACACCGCCGGCACAGAAGTCGCGGATTCTCGGCATGCGGTGGAGCATGAGGCCGACGTCGCAGTACTGCACCGCTCGGGCTTTGCCCGCACCGATGCGGGTGGCGATGGTTGCGGCGTGGGAATCGACGTCCGTGCCACCGTCGGGTGTGCAGGCAATCGCCATGTCGACCTCGGCGATGTTGCGCTGACGCGCCAGGCAGGCCAGCGCATCTTCGGTGCGTTCGGTGACCCACCGTTTCCGCGGCGGGGCCTCCTGCTTGTCCGACTGCTGCGGCCGGGGCTCCGGTTCGGCAGGCTTGTGCGGCGATGGCTCTTGCTGGCCGCAGGCCCCGCTATCCCGATCGACCTGATCGGGGTGGTCTACGGGGTCGGGTGTGTCCCGCCCACCGTTGTCGGGCGGGTGGGCGTGTTGGTTGCGGTGGTGGTCCGGACAGTTGTGCTCATCGTCGTTTGCATCGGATGGAACATGGTCGAAAGCCATGTCGATTCCCCCA
>NZ_JVMD01000008.1 GCF_001056295.1 Corynebacterium halotolerans | reverse complement strand
CACCCGCTGTAACGGGTGGGTCTGCGCATTCGGGGTGGGTTTGCCGTGGAGGTTGCGGTGCCCGGCCCCGGTTCGGGGTGGGTTGGCCGGTGTGTTCCCGGAGGTTGCGGTGCCCGGCCCCGGTTCGGGGTGGGTTTAGCCACGAAGGTTGCGGGGGCCGTGTGCTGCGCCGGGCATGGAAAAGCCCCGGTGGGCGGCGTCCGCAACCCACCGGGGCATGGCAGCTGGCTCTCTCTTCCTCGGCCGGCTCCGGAACTACAGCTTCGTCGTGAAGCGCGCGGTCAGGCCCTTCTCCAGGCGGGCCCAGCCGTCGGCCTCGTCGTCGTACGGCGGCACCGGCTCGGACTGCTCGCCGGTGTCGAGCAGGTAGTTCAGCAGCCACTGGAGCTGCTGGTTGCCGGCCAGGACCTCGTTGACGGCGTCGTCGCCCGCCCAGTCGGCGGAGTCGGCGAGCAGCTCGTAGGCGCGGCCCAGCTGATCCGGGTCGACGCTGGCCGGGCCGGCCTTGATGTCCTCCACCAGGCCGGTGAACGAGTACTCGTTGTCCGGGTGGACGGTGGCCTCCAGTTCGCCGGCGTTGGCCGCGGTCATGACCTCGTCCCAGGTGCTCATGGCGGCGAGGTCGTGCTCGTCGTTTTCCAGCAGCCAGCGGACCATGGTGCGGGGCTGCGGGAACGTGTTGATCGAACCGTGGCGGCCCAGGAACACCGGATTGCCGTCGAGGTAGCAGCGCAGTGTGTACAGGGTGCGGCCGCCGATGGCGATGCGCACCGGGTCGATGCCGGCCCGCGCCCACACGGTCGAGTCGTACGGGTCGGCCTCCTCCGCGGCGGCGGCCGCGGCGGCCTTCTCCTTCGCCCGGGCCTCCATCGCCTCGGCGCGGCGGGCCTCCACCGTCTTCTCGGCTTCCTCGAGTTCGGCTTCCGCTTCCTTCACCGCGTCCGCGTCGACTCCGCCGACCGCCTTGAGGCCCTCCTTGAACAGTTTATCGAGGTCGTCGATGCAGTTGTCCCAGTTGAGAAGGATGACGCGGCCGACGGCGGACCACTGGGCGGCACCTGCGCCGTGGAAGTGGTCGGCGCCGTTGGCCGTCGCGGCGAGGATGGAGTTGGACGCGAACATGCGGTTGATCGGCGTGATGTCGGCGATCGCGCCGATCGACCGCGTGATGCCGAACGCCCGGTCCACGGTGGAGACGCGGTCGTAATCGGCCTTGCCCGCCAGCACATCCGGCAGCCCGACGAGGTCGTGGCGGTCGCGCGGCTCGGCGATGACCGAGGAGGGCAGTTCTCGCTCGAACCGGCGCCACGACGGGTGCGACGTCATGTCGTGCGAGGCTCCGGAGCGGAGGAACGCCAGCAGCTCGGCCCGGGAGGCGAACATCAGCACGTCGTCGCCGTCGCCCATCAGGGCCTGCCATTCGGCGTTGCCCTCCCGCCAGCTCGGCGCCCACAGCGTGTACGCCGTGCCCTCGGTCAGCTCCAGCTCAATCGCGACGATGCCCTGCCTGGCCATGGTTCGTCCTAACGTCAATTTATCGGTGTTCGGTGCACCCGGAAGGATACCCGGACGTGCCCGCCGGGATGCCACGGCACGGCGGATCAGCCGGTCGGCCGCCAGAAGCCCCGGAAGCCCATGTTCATGTTGTTGGTGCGGATGGGATTGACCTGCATCAACTCCCGCTAGTGGGTACGAAAGAAAAACCCCGTGAACGCGCAGTTCACGGGGTTTTCGGCGGGTCACAGGCGAACGCGGGGGCCTTGTTTTCGCGATGCGGCGGGTTGCGGCGGCGCTTAGAGCTCCATCTCAAGCTTGTGGATGCGGTTGTCGCCTTCCAGCGTGATCCACATCGTTGTCGGGTCGTTCACGGACACGGCGACCGCGGAGACCTGCACATCGTCCTGAAGTCCGTCGATGCCGTAGAGGTTGGTCACCGCGCCGGTGGAGGGATCGAGGAGGGCGAAGTCGACGCGCTCGCCGAATTCCGCGACATCGATGTTCTCCGCCGACTCCGCCATCGCACGGTCGAAGGCGCCGGAGAGATCGCCGTCGATGACCGCCAGCACGCGGGTGGTGTCGGCGTCTCCGCGATCGACGATGCCGGCATCGGCGAGCCCCTTCATCTGCTCCGGGCTGATGCAGTCGAGCTCGCCGAGGCCGCCGACCACCGCAGTATCGTCGATGGAAACGCCGCGCAGGTCGAAACTGCGATCGGCCGAACCGTCGACCAGCTGCGCCGGATCGGTGAGCATTTCCATGCCATCGCTGCGCTGACCCAGATCCTTGACGGTGACCAGGTCGCCGTCGACGACAACGCGTACCGAGGTGTGTTCGGCGTAGCGGGCCAGACCCTCGTAGGAAGTCTGCGCCCGGCCGAGGTAGCCGTCACCGAAGGTGATGTGCATCTTGCCGGTGCCGTCGCTATCTGGATCCAGGCTGTACGGTGTGGCGCGGAACTTCGCGGTCGAAGGCATCGCGCAGACGCCCACCGAAGCCAAATTCACGTCGATATTCACATTGAGGCCCTCCTCGAGGGTTACCTCGCCATCACGGATCTCCGCCGAGGCCACGCCGCCGTTGTAGAGGCCCAGCACCGAACCGCGGACGCGCTTGGTCTCGCCCACCTCCGGCACCGGGTGCATCTGCGTGATACCGAAGCCCTTGGCAATCTGCGGCATATCGTCGGCCGAAGTGTCGTAGAGCTCCGGCGGATCCACCGCGGCGATGTCCTCCATCGACCCGTCGGCCGGGTTGAAGCGCACCACCCGCGTCTGGCCCGACTCTTCCGGCGAAATGCTGGCAACCAGGGTGCCGTCCATCGACTGCTCCAGGCCGCGGATATGGGCCGCACCGGGGGCGTCGATGGATTCGACCACACGGAAGCGGTGGTATTCGGCGGCGCCGGTGACGCCGGATCGACTTCCGGATCCTCCGCCACTACCGAGACGCCCGTTGCCGCCCTTGTCGCCGATCGCGATGCCCGTCGCAAGGCCGAGGCCGACGATTGCGACGACAGCGACGACGGTGACTGCGGTGGCCGGGATGGGGTATTTGCGGAAGACGTTTACGATGGCCTCCCACGTGGCATCGAGGCGCTCATTAAAGGGCGAATTTGCGGTGCTTTCGGTTTTAGCGGCCGCCACGCTCTGCGGCGATACGGCCCAGGTCTCGCCCGGGGGAGGGGCGGACGCTCCTCCGGGATTCACCGGGGCGTATGCGAGGCGGTGAAGCTCGGGCACTCCCATGTGCGCGGACGGGTCGGAAAGGGCCTGGTCATAGACCCGGCGCTTGTCCGGATCGCCGAGGATGCGGCGGGCCGTGGTGAGCTCGTCGTAGCGGGCTCGGCTGAGGTTGGGTGCGCGGAGCAGCTGATCGATATGGCCAGAAATGTCGTCGGATGCTGAGGATCTTTCGATTCCCAGTGACTTGTAAAAGTCGAAAACGCTCATGTGAAAATCCACTTTCGGGTAGGGGGCCGGCGGTTGCACGACCTGTCGAGGTGACAGTAATGTCACTATGCGTGAGAGGGGAAACGATCGCCACAGACGGGGTGAATCGGGTGTGCCCGATTTGGCCATGGACTGGGGCAGAATGTCGGGTATGCCGCAATCCCCCGCCCATCTCTCCGCCGCGCAACTGGCGCGCCAGGAGCGCCGCCGCATGGGTCTAGGGCGGAAGATCTCGGAGCTCCGGCGGGACCGGGGGATGACGCAGCAGCAGCTCGCGGACGCAGCGGGGATCAGCAAACGCGGCGTGATCCGTGTCGAGCAGGGTCGAACGTCGTTAACCGTCGATGTGTTTTTCCGCCTTGCAGATGCGCTAGCCGTACGGCCTTCGCGCCTGATGGCGCTCGTAGAGGAGTGGGAGGCCGAAACGGCCGGCGGTGGGGAAGAGGGTGTGGACAGCGAGTAAGCGCCGGACTGTCTAGCTGGGCGGTATGGGCGTGCGCGAGACGTACAAGCTGCACCAGTAGGTGACGTCGTCATGATCGAGGTCGTCGACGCCGACGGCCTCGGCGTCGAGGTCGATGATCACGTCCGCGAGGTTGTCGGCGAGATCGTCGACGTAGGGCGCGAGACGGCGCGCGAGGACAAGCATCAGATCGATGAGATCGTCCACGGCAACGTCGGCGACCACCGTGTGGCCGCCGGCGACGCGCCGGATGCGGGCGTCGACGTCGGCGACGGGGGCGGTGAGGGTGAGGCCGCGGAAAGGGCCGGCGACGGCCTCGGCCATGAGGGCGGGGGTTTCGAGGGTCATGATGGGGCCTCCTTAGAGGTTGCGGAAGACGAAAATTCCGCCGTCTTCGCAGGTCGCGGTGGTGAAATCATGGATGAGATCGTCGGCGTAGGCGGCGTAGTCGAAGTACCTGACGGCCTCCTCGGACGCGCCGTCGAGGATGCCGGTTTCGTAGACAAGGTGGTCGGCGTACTCACGGAACGTCTCCCACTCGCCGCAGTAGCGCTCCTCGAAATCCGAGATGATCGGCAGATCGTCGCTGTCGACGACGTGCATCTCGGTGCGCACCCACGCCAGAAAGGCTGGCCGCTGCCACTCGGGCACCTCGGCGATGCGGGCACCCCATGCCGCGGCGCGTAGCGGATCCATTTCGCCTTTTTCCGGGATGTGCTCGTGATCAAAAACCCAGAGTTCTTCGCAACCGCGATCGACAACGTCGATGTCGGTGCCCGCGTGCAGGCCCGCGACGGTGACGTCGGTGGCCTCGGCGGCGGCGTACCAATCGCCGATGAGGTCACCCGCGTTATAGCAGGTCAGGCATCCAACCCACGCGCGGGCTTCGATGTCCGGGCGGTAAAGCGACGTGCTCATAGTGCTTCTCCTTTCATGCGCCGCCTTAATCGAACTGGTGTGCGATGGAACGGTTAGCGGCAATCCCGGATCCGGGCGCGGCCCCTGCCGCGCCGGCGGTGCGCGGGCACGCGCGGGGATGGCGGGCTACAGCGGTGACGCCCGGGCTCGGCGGCGTTTGCAGCGGCCACTTGAGTGGTCGCTGGAAAGACATGTCACCGCAGTGGTCGGTGGAACGGTTAATCCATTGACCACTGCGGTGACATGTGAATGCAATGGCTACCGGGGTGTGCAATGCGGCAGTCAATGCGGTGACACGTCATGGCACAGTCATCGGAGCGTGCAATCTATTGACTAGTGCAGTGACATGTGAATGCAGGGTGCATTGAATTGTGCAGCGCAATGGCCAATGGGCTGGCATGTGAATGCGACGGTCACTGGACTGTGTAGCGGAAGGGTCGGTGAAGTAGTCGGTGAACCGGCCACTCCAATGCGCAATTCGTCGGTCAATGGAAAGGGCAGTGCAGCGCTGGAAGTGAGGCCCGGAGGCTTGCGGGGGGATTAACCCGGATTCTGGGGGGATTGAAATCGGCAATCCCCCCGTCACCCCGGCGCTCTGACCTGCGGCAACAGTGCCGCTGGGGGGATTGGGGGGATTGGGGGGATGTTTTGAAATCTTACGCGTATGCGCGCGAAGCGTTCTTCGTGTGTACGCACGTACACGCACGCGCGCATACATGTGGGAGGTGAGCGTTTAATCCCCCCAATCCCCCCGGTGCCTGAATTTTGAAGTGAAAGCCCAGGTGAGGCGTGGTTTTTGTCTGGGGGGATTGCCGATTTCAATCCCCCCAGCATCCCCCCAGGCGGGATTCAATCCCCCCGGCCCCCGGATTTTGTCGTCGGTTGACCCTTTATTACGGCGTGTGTAAAATAAGGTGCAGAGCGAGGCTCCGCTATTGCGAGGAGTTTCGCCGGGTATTACACCTCGTGCGCCCGCCCGGTTAACGCGACCCCGGGAGGGTGGGGACTAAGGGCTCCCCGCTGGTAGCGACAGAAGGCGCGTACAAAAGACAAGATGGCGGCCAGGTAGGGAGACCCTCTCCCGTAAAGCAGACGCGCACCCACACGGGTCCTGGAGAGAAACCGGCAACAAGCGGCCCGCCCCGGGAGAATCCAGCATGTCTAGGACTCCCGATGTCTTCTTCTCGCGTTGTTTCCTCTCCGGCGCGCACTTCCGATGATGAGCTTTTTGCGCGCGAGGCCGCTGCTTACGTCGGCCGCTCTTATGGCTCTCTGGCCGCACTGCGTCATCGCGGCACCGGCCCCCGCGTCCACCGTTACGACGGTCGCAGTCCCGTGTATCGCCGGGCTGACCTCGATCGATGGCTTGCGGCCACGGACTCGGCTCTGACGCCCGAGATCGTGGCTTTCGCGCGCCGCGCCGCGGCCGAGGCGCCTCCGATGACCGCGGCCCAGGCCGCGACCGTCGCCCGGATCTTCCGTGGGGGTGCGGCGTCATGACCGAAAAAAAGAGCCCCGCTGCGGCTAACAGCGAGGCCCCTTCGAACGCGATCGTTCCTGGTCTGGGACAGACTTTACCGCATGGCGGTGCCCCCGGGCAACTGCTCCCCGTGCACGTCGATGAGCTGCGCGCGTCGGCGATTCCGCTGGGGGTGGCTGTGCGGCACGGCGTATACAGTGCGGAAACCGTTGACGACCTGCCCGAGTGGGGCCGGTGGATCGGTGAGCGCGATGGCGCGCTGCCGGCCCTGACCTACCCGATGACGGAGTGCGACGGCACGGTGACGGGTCAGGTGAAGCCGGTTCCGGGGTCGGTAAAGGACAAGGTCGGCCGCGAGCTGAAGTATGTCGGGCCGTCGAAACGGAGTTCCGGGGCACAGCCCCCGCAGCTCCCTGTGGTCCGGGAAGTCGACGGCGCGGACACCGTGCTCATCGTCGAGGGCGTCAAGCAGGCGCTCGCGGCCGACGCATGGGCCGTCGATGACCTCGCCATTTACCGGATTGCGGGCGTCTGGGCGTGGAAAGCGGACGGTTCTCCGACGCCTCATCTGGCCGCTGCTGTGGCCGGGCGCCGTGTCGTCATCGTCGGCGACGCCGACGCCGCGACCAACGCCGCCGTTTACGACGGTCTGACCGCGCTGGGTAAGGCGGCTGGTGCCGCCGGCGCGACGTCCGTGGCGTTCGCGCGTGTGCCCGGCGCCGGCAAGGACGGGCTCGACGACGTCCTGGCAGGCCAGGCTGACGATGGTGCCCGTCGCGCGCTGATGGCGGAGCTCGTGGTGGGCGCCGTGCACAAGCCCGCTGATCTTTCCGCGGCGGAGTTGAAGGTGCTGCGTGCGGAGCAGCGGCGCAAGGATGCGGAACGTACCATTCGCGAATCTGCAGGTGATCGGGTGGATATCGAGTTGGTCGGCGATCACCACGTCGACTGTGCCGCGATCGCCGATCATGTCGTCGACAGGATCGGTGGTCGGAGGCTTTTCGTTCGCGGGGGTGCGCTGGTGGAGCGACCCTCTACCGGGGCGGATGCGGTCCTGAGTGAGGCTGATGCCGACGATCTGCACCGCCTGACGCTCAGTGCGGTACGTCTCATCGGGGCCGATCGACAGGGGGCCCCGGTCGTGGTGCCGGGTCTCAAGCGCGACGCTGTCGGCATCCTGCGGGGTCTTGTGCGCGAGCGTTTGCCCGAGGTTGTCCGCGTGTCGACTGCACCTGTCGTCCGGGAAGACGGCTCCATCGTGACCGAGAGCGGTTTTGACGAGGTGACGGGCGTGTACGTGGACCTCGCGGATGACGTGCGGGGCCTTGTGGTGCCCGAGCATCCGTCCGACGCGCAGGTCACCGATGCCGTAAAGGTGCTGCGTGATGAGCTATTCGAGCTCGATGGCGTGGATGGCTTCGATGGGTGGGTCTTCGCCTCCGAGGCTGACCGGGTCCGCGCGATCGCGTTTTTGCTGACCTGCCTGGTGCGCTCTGCGATGCCTACTGCGCCGATGATGGCGCTCGATGGCCTCCAGCGCGGTGTGGGCAAGGGCGCGTTGGTCCAGGTCGTCCACGAGGTGGCCTACGGCGGTCCGGCGACCGTGATGGCGACGCCGGGGACCGACGTAGAGCTTGAAAAGCGGATCACGTCGGAGCTGCTGGCCGGCCGGTCGCTCGTGGTCCTGGATGAGGTGATGGACGGTGGTCAGTGCCGGCTGCGGTCGACCGCGCTTACGGCCGCCCTCACTACCCAGGTGTGGGGTGGTCGCCGTCTCGGGCGGTCGGAAGCGATGAGCCTTCCTCAGTCGGCGGTCTTCGCGGCGACCGGCAATAATCTCGATGTCCCGGGTGACATGGTGCGACGGGTCCTGCCGATCCGTCTGTCCAGCGATCGGGAGGATCTCGACGAGCGGGACAACTTCCGTCGTGACCTGGGTCGATGGGTGCCGGAGCATCGCGCCGAGCTGCTGACGGCAGCCTTGACGCTGATCCGCGCCTGGTACGACCGCGGGCAGCCCGATCACCCGCGGAGTTTCGGCTTCGTCGGCTTCACCGAGTGGCAGCGCATCGTTGGCGGGATTTGCCATATGGCGGGTCTCACTGGGCTTTTGGACGGCGTCCTGGAGGTGCGGCGCACCGCCGACTCCGAGGCAGTGGACTGGGCCGATCATTTGGCCTGGGTCGAAGGCGCTGCGGCCGGTCTGCAGACTGCGCCGCGGTTCACCGCACGTGACGTGCTGGCCGCGGCGCAGTCTGATCCCGATGCCGATGCTCCGTACGGGGTGTCCTGGGAGGATCTCGACGCCCGGAGGCTGGGGCGCCTGTGGAAGGGGGTCGCCGGCCGTTGGTTCGACGGGTGTCGCATCGTCGCCGACGGCAAGGCTCACGGCAACGTGTCCGCGTGGCGCGTGGAATCTCGGGCGCCGGTGTCGGTTTCGGCCCCTGCGGCCCCCACGGAGCACATGCAGGTCAAGGGCCGTGGGGGCCGCGTGGAGACCCGTGTCCGGGTGATGCCGGAGATCGAGGGCGAGTCGATCGCGTCGATGGGCGGTGATCGTGATGCGTAGGCGGGGTGTCCTGTATTTCGACCTGGAGACGGCCGACGCGGACCGCCTGCACGACTACGGTGCAGGCTTCGTCCGGCTTGCCGCATGGGCCTGGGGCGACGGGCCGGTGACGGTCACCGACGACGTGGACGCGCTGGTAGCGGAGATCGACCGTGCCGCCGTGGTCGTCGGCCATAACGTCCTCAGTTTCGATCTGTCTGCGCTGGAGCGCTACCACGGTCTCGATGTGGACGCCCTGGTCGGTGAAGAGCGTGTCATCGACACGCTCTTGGTGGCTCGCCAGAATGACCCGCCGCGCGCCGGCGGCGTGGATCGCGGCCGCTACCGGCTCGGCGAGCTTGGAAAGCGCCTGGTCGGCGCCGACAAGCTGGGTGCCGATGCCGACGGATCGGCGCTCAAAAAGCTCGCCGATCGCCACGGTGGCTACGACTGCATTCCCGTCGACGACTCGACGTACCGCGCGTATGCCGCCCAGGACGTCGAGCTGACCCGTGCGGTCGCCGCGTGCCTGCGCGTCGACGCCTACTGCCGTCGCGAGATGCGCGTCATGTGGCGTCTGGGCGTTATCGAGCGGCACGGGGTGCGCGTGGCCGTCGATGTCGCGCGCGACCGGATTGCAGCCCAGGAGGTCCGCCGTGGGGCCGCGATGCGCCGGCTGGCGGATCTGACGGGCATGCCGCTGGAGGGGAAAGCCCCTCACGCGACGGCCGCCGGGAAGACCGCGATTGAGGCGGCCATGGTCGCGTGCGGGGTGAATCCGCCGCGGACGCCCAAGGGCGCCCTGGCGACGAACCAGGACGCGCTGGCGGAGCTTGCCGCCGCCCATCCCGACAACGCGGCACTGCTTGAGCTCGTCGACGCACTGGGCGCCGTGACCGGCGAGCGGAGCTTCGCCGAGACGGTGATGAAGCACGTTCGCGCTGGTCGTGTGCATCCGCGCGTATCGGCGGAGCAGGCCACTGGCCGCATTTCGGTGACGCGGCCCGGGCTGACCACCAGCGGGAAGCGCGATCGCACGGCGCTGATGGAGCGGGCCCTCCTCCTGCCGGACAATGACGATCACGTGCTGATCGCCGCCGATCTGTCGCAGATTGACGCCCGCGCGATGGCGCTGCTGAGTGGTGATCCTGCCTACATCGCGGCCTTCGACGACGGCCGCGATTTCCACTCTGCAATGGCCGCGGCGGTGTTCGGCACGGACGGTTGGGACGGCGTTGGTCGGCATCCGCGCAGGTCGGATGCAAAACCTGTGACGCACGGGTCCTCCTACGGAATGGGGCCTGCGGGTCTGGCGCGGTCGGCGGGTATCCCCGAGGACGAGGCCGCCGTACTGCTGGCCCGTCTCGACCAGCAGTTCCCGCAGCTCGCGGCGTATAAGGCGCGGGTCCGGGAGGAGGCGCGACAGCAGATCCTCCGCACCCCCTTTGGCCGGACGATGCGAATTGAGCCCGGCCGGGAGTGGACGCAGGCGCCTGCGGCGATGGGCCAGGGCACTGCGCGGGATCTGATGATGGAAGGTGTGCTGCGGCTTCCCGCCTGGCTTGCCGACGGGCTGCGCCTTGTCGTCCACGACGAGATCGTCGTCAGCGTGCCGCGCGCCCGCGCCGATGAGGCTCGGGAGGCTCTGCTCGATGCACTCGAGCTCGGTGGCGGTGCGGCGACCTTGGGCGAGGCTTCGATTTACATCCGCGCCGATGTGTCGCCGCCGGGGCGGGATTGGCTCGATTGCTACCGCGAGGACGTCCCGCAGTGGCCGGAAGTGGCACACGAGCACCGTCGGCTGCCGTCCTGTACGGATCCGGCCTGCGCATGGCACAACGCCGGAGGTGCGCTGTGACCCGCGTCCTCCACTTCCCGCGTGGCCCGCCCCCGGCGGCTGTTACAGGAGAGACAAGAGAAATACCAGGTCAGGAGGAGAAAATGGATCTGCCTTGTGCCTGTGGCCATGCCGCGACGGAGGTTTACATCTGCCCCGTCCGCGACGTTTACACCTGCCCCCGGTGCTGGGAGCAGGAGGTGCGGCTGCTGCTGATCTGCGGCGTCACCGTCGAGGCCGTGCACGCGATCGACCGATTCGGGCGATACGCCTGGGTCGGTGAAAAAGTCCAGCGATAAGGAGAATGACGATGAAGGATGAAGATAAGAAGGTCGACGGCGACCGTGTCGCCGAGATTCGGCGACTGCTCCAGGAAGGCGGCGATGCCGCCGTGGAGAAGCGGCTCGGGGCGTCGGTGACGGCTACGGAGGAATTCCGCGTCGCCCAGCGGCAGCGCGCGGCAGTCCGGCGCCGGGCGGAGGAGCAGCGTCGGAGGGCCGTGGCGCAGCGTGAAGAGCGTGAAAAGGGGCGCCCTGCCCGCGAAGAGCGCGGCACGCCCGAGGCTCGTCGCGCACACGCCGTGGGCCGCGAAGAGCGCGCCCGGGAGGACGTCGCCAAGGTCTCCCGCATCGACGAGAAGCGGTCCTCGCGGCAGGACATGCGCCGACAGATGCAGGAGGCGCTGCGGCGGAGTCGGGAGCGGGAGCGTGACCGTGGCATGAGCCGGTGATCGCGGCAAAAAAAAGAGGCCGGTCATGGCGTCCCATGACCGGCCTCTTTTGTCGTCAGCGCTGTGAGACAGTGAACTGCATTTTCGAGATGTCGAGCAGCGTGACGAGCAGTCCGCCCTCATTGACAGCCGGCGAGTGGTCGCCGGGGCGCCGTCCGCGCAGCAGGCGGCCCTCGTCGATGCTGCGGGGCAGCAGGTCGGAGGCCGTGATGACGTCGGCCTTCTCGCTGCTCTGCGTCTGGCGGCCGATGGAGTCGACGGAGACTTTCTGTCGTTCGGCCTGCCCAGCCCACCATGCGGCCTGCTCCAGCATTTCCTTTTCCGGGGCTCCTACCAGCAACAACGTGGCGGGGAAGACCTCTCGGAGCTCGTCCATCCCCTCCTTGCCGTACCTTTTCGCCAGCTGAGAAGTGGCCTGGACTGCGACGAGCAAATGGATGCCCATTGCGCGGCTTTCGGTGACGACGGTGGGAAGCTTTGGCCACGGCATGGTGTTCGCCAATTCGTCGACGACCATCAGCAAGCGGGGCAATTTCACTTTCTCCGTCTGATTGGCCCGCCACCTCTTGCTGATGGTGTCGATGCAGGCCACGGCCGCGCCAGCCGCCACGCCGGTGGCGGGTGCGACGACGAAAAGCGTCGCCGCCGGATGTTCCAGCAGGGCCGGCGTGAAGACGATCTCGGTGCCGCGGCCGACGACGGTCGAGCGCAGCCAGGGGGCCACCGCGCTTTTCATCGTCACGGCAATGGAATCGCGCATTTTTCCGTCGAGCTCGCCCGCCGACCGCAGCTCGGCGGCCAGCATCGGTGACTCGCCCTGTAGCCGCTCCACGGCGTTGAGCCAGCTCGGCTGCTCGGTGTCCTCTGGGTCCCTAGGCTCGATACGGCTGACCGCCTCGCGGGCCCAGGCGATGCCGTCGCCACCGGCCGCGCGCAGCAGTGCGGCCAGGGGGGCGGTCGAGATATTTTCCCAGAAGGCGTCGCCGCTTTTGCCTCCGGTGCCGCCGCCTGCGCCTGCGGCGCCGGACTGCATGAGGATCGTCGCGAGATCGATCGCATCGTCGTCGCAGGTAATGAGCGCGACCGGGTCGACGACGACGCGCTGGACGTCCGCGGGTAGGTCGTCATCCGGCACCTCGCCGGAGAGGTCGAGCACATATGTACGCGCCCCCGGCCGCTCGTGTCGCCCGGCCAGGCAAAGCTCGATGAGGTCCGGCTTGGAGGACACCGCGACGACGGGACCGCCCCACATCAGGATCCCGGGACCGAGGACCCGGCGTGACTTTCCCACGCCCGTCGGCCCGCTGACCAGCAGGTGCGGGGCGGTCTGGGCGGGCACCAGCCGTGTAGCACCGCCGGCGGTTTTGTGGGCCACGAGGCCGCCGTAGGGCGTCGGCGGCGGCGTCCATGCCTTCTTCGTCGCGCCCGTGGCTTTTGTCCTGTCTTTCCTCATGGCTTTTCACCCCATCGTGCGGCCATGCCCTGCCGGCCGATTTCGCTGCGCCGGTCGCGCTCGGCGGCCACCGCGGCGTCGAGGGCCCGGCGGATGCCTGCGTCGGAGGCTCCGAGCAGGTCGAGGCTGTGGGAGATGAGCGCGCGCATGACGACGGAGACGGGGACGTCGAGCTCGGCGGCGAGCAGCTTTACCGCCTTGAGCTGGTCTTTTGTCAGTGAGGTCATCGTGCGCTGCATCTCGGCCATGTCATCGCTTTCGGGTGGTCGGAAATTCTCTTGCGTCTGTAGCTCCATGTACGCTACTATAGCGCCATAACACATGGAACGGAAGTATAAAGGAGCAGGACATGGGAAAGGTTGCGGGTCTCGCGGTCATCGGCATCGTCGTCGTCATTGGCGTTTTCGCGTTCATCAACGCCGTGGGAAGCGGAGGTGGCGGGGAGACGGTGCGCACCGTCGTCCGGGAGGCTCCGGATAAGGACGATGGCAAGGACAAGGATCGGGATCGGGAGCCTGGCTCGGTGGAGGGCGAGCGCGTCACCTGGCGCGGTCCTCTGGTCGACGAGTACGGCCTCGACGGCGTCCAGCTGGACGGAGTTTTCGAACGGGTGCGCGAGTGCCTGCCGATCGAAAAGGCGCAGTACCTCGAGCTTTGTCTGCAGGGGCGGGAGGCCGACTGGTATGACGTGGGCGGCTACGGCGATGAGGCAACGGAGGTCGAGGAGTAATGGCCGGCCGCTGGGAAAAAGAGCGCGGGGCGTGGATCCTCGCCCGCGCCGGTCGCCGGGCGGGTGCCCGTCGCCGCGGCGAGATCCTGATGGCGAAAGCGCGCCGCCAGGAACGGCTTGCCGTCGGTGTCGGTGACGCCGCCGTTGCCGAGGCCGTGACGCCGCCGTGGATCCGGCGGTCCATCATGCGCGAGGACGGCTTGGGCAATCAGCTCGGCTGGGCCGTCTACACCATCGCGGTCGTCGCTGTCGTCGGCGTCGCGGTGGGCCCCGCGCTCGCACTCGGCTGGGCGATGTACGCGCTGTGGGCGTGGCGGGCGCCGGCGGTGGCCGTGAAGCCGGCCTGGTGGCCTTTTGCCGCGACTGCTCTGGTGGTCGCGAGTGCCGCGTGGGCCACGTGGGTCATCGCACCGCCGGAGCAAACGTGGCTCGGCATCTGGCTGCGGGCGCAGCCCGCGGTCGCGTTCCTCTATGCCGCGTGGCTGACCGTCGCCTGGGGGTGGCCGGCGGTCGCCGACGATCGCGACGCGGGTGACGGCGTGGTGGATCTGCTGGTGCCGGTTGCCGACGCGGAGCCGGTTGAGGTCGAGGTGCCCTCGGCCCCCGCGGCGCCGCAGGTTGCGGAGCCCGCCGCGCGGCCGGAGGAGCAGAAGCACGAAGAGAGCGCCGTCGACGACGGCGACGACGCGGAGACGACCGTCGTCGAGGTCGACGTGGTCTACGAGAACGACAGTGAAAGGAGTGCGTAATGAAGCCTGAGGGTGTGGTGGTCAACGTTTCCACCGAGAACAAGCGGATTTTCGAGATCGTCGGCACTTTGCTGCTGTGCGCGGCGGTGGGCATGACCGCGTACGCGCTGGCGGAGAACGGGTGGATCGAGATCGCGGCAAGCGCGCTGACGATGTTCATTTTCCAGTTCGTGCGGATGCTGCTGGAAAACGGCTTGCTGGTCCTGCCGAAGTCCGCCGCCGCTGAAGGCGATTTCGAGCAGACCCGCGGGATGCTCAAAACGGCGATGGCCGAGTACAAGGAATGGCAGGCCCGGTCGCCCATGTGGCGTCTGGCTGGCCTGGCGATCGCTTTCACGATCGCTTTCATGATCGCCCGCTGGGCGATGTCGATTGCCCTGACGGTTTTCGGGAACGTGTGGATCGCGGGCGCCGCCGCGGCGTTGCTCGGCGCAATCATCGTTGCGCCGAATCTGATCGGCGATGCGGTGAAGAAGATGAAGACGAAGACGACGACGGGAGACAAGACCAATGGCTAAGAAGATGACCAAGCAGGAGCGGATTGACGCGAAAGTCGCTGCCGGCCTCTCGCGGCTCGACGCTGAAATCGAGATCGCGAAGGAGGACGCTGACGAGAGGATCGCGCGTCTGCGCCGTCGTCAGGAGCGCGAGCAGAAGCGCATCGACGCGCGCGCCGTCGAGATCATCGAGCGCGATCATGCGGAGCTGTGGGCTGACGCGCAGCGGCAGGCCCGCGTCGAGATCGAGGCCGAGCGTGATAAGCGCTCGGCGGCTCGTCGCCGCGCTGCGGCGGCGCCGACGCCGGATGCGCAGCAGCCGGCGCATGACGACGGCGACGACTTTTCGCCGGGAGGCGGTGATCAGCCGTGACGTCGGCGACCGGAATTTCCGGTGGGTTTTGCCCGGGCGACACCGCTCTGCGGTGTCGTCGGGAGGGGTCCAGGGGAGGGGCGAAGCCCCTCCCCGGCCAGCCACGGATTTCGGACGAGCGAAGCGATGTCCGACAATCCGTTTGCTGGCGACCCCTCCTGGCCGGGGCCCTCCTGGCCGTGGGCGGGCGTGACATCACTCGGCGACGCAGGAGCCGGTGATGGCGCGCGCGAACACGGACAGGCGACGGCCGAACTTAGATGCCCGCATCACGACGCGGTTCGACGAAGTCGAACTCGCGGAAGTGAAAGCGCGGGCATCTAAGTTCGGCCTGGCGCCGTCGGCATTCGTCCGCGCCATCGTCCTCGATTTTATCGAGGACGATGGCCGGGCGATGCCGGCGGCGATCGCGGGAGCGATCGATGGCGGCCCGCAGGGCCGCTCGGAGGAGCTCGCAGAGCTCCGGGTTGAGGTCAACAAGGTTGGCGTTAATTTGAATCAGCTGACACGGGCTTTCAACAAGGGTGTGCTGCAAGGCCGCACGTTTAGCGAGCACGAGGCGCTGATGATGGCCCTGGGTGAAACGGCGTCGGCGATGCGCGAGGTGCGCGACCGTTTGGGAGGTGCGCGGTGAGCGTCACGCACATCCGGAAAATTGGACATACGCGCTCAGCAGTCGAGTACGAGGTCTTGGGTGGCAAGGGCACGAAGCAGCGACGTGAGAACGTTGCGGCTGGCACAGATCGAGTTGCGGCGATCTTGTGCGATCGAGGCAGCGTCGAAGAATTTGTCGATCATGCCGAGGCGATGGCGAAGGCTCATGGGCGAAAAGTTGAAACGCTGAGCCTGATCCAGAGTTTTCAGTCGACGGAGTTCGATCCGACTGATCCAGATGACATCCAGGCGGTCAACGGTTTGGGGTACGAACTTGCGAAGCGGTTGTACCCGGACTGCGATGCGCTCGTCATTACTCACACGGATAGCGCGGGAGGTCACCCGCACAACCACATCAAAGTCATCAATCACGATAAAACAACGGGGAAAGTGCCGACACGCACGATGCATTGGCAGGTGGCCAAGGAGAACGATGAGCTGATGCGGGAGCATCACTTGTCCGTGGTGAAGCGCGGTAGGCGCACGAATCCGGCGCCGTGGGAGTTGAAGCGCGATGGCGCGGCGGTCACTGAGTTCGAGCGCCGACTTGGTGATCAGATCGAGGAGATTCTGGCACAAGAGTCGACGACGAGCACCGAGATATTCAAGTCGGCGCTCGCGGAGCGCGGTATCGAGCTGGTGGAAAAGAAACACAAGATTAAAGCATCGGCCGACGGGACGACGCCCGAGCGCGAGTCGGTCGGGTGGACGTACAAGATGCGCGACGAGACCGGCGGCAAAGTGCGCATGCGCCGCCGCAAGGCGAGTGTCATGTCGGAGGAATTTACGTACGCCGGCGCGCACGAGATTTTCGAGATCAACAAGCAGAGGTCGGCAGCAACGCCGGCGACGGGGATTCGAGAGACGGGAGATAGCGATGAGCGTCGCGGACAGGATCGCACAGCAGGAGCGCCAGAAGTTCGAGGATCGGATCCTCGGGGAGATCGCAGCACTGCGCGAGGAGATCGGGCAGATGACTTCGAGGTCGTCGTCCCCCGACGTCGACGTGCAGACGCTCGCGGAGCGGATCGACCAGCTGAGGCAGGCGCAGAACGGGACCTTGGAGACCGTGGTGGACTTGATCTCGCGGAGGTCCGACGACGCCTCCGGGACGACGCTGAGCGACGTCGGCAAGCGTCTCGCGCGGCAGCAAACGGCGATCGACGAGCTGACGAAGACGGTCGTGACTCTCGGCGAGACGCTGACCGGCAGCGAGAAAGTGACGCTGGCCGACGGGTCGACGGTGACGCGCCGCGAAATCGACGCGGCTTCGACCGCTCGGCGTCTCGAGAAGGAGATGAAGGCCTTGAGCTCGACCTCTGAGGCACTTGCGCGTGAGGTTGCGGCGAAATCGAAGGTCACGTTGGACACCGGCCAGGTCGTCGACCTGATGACGGAGAGGTTCGAAAACAAGTTCGATAAGGTGATTGAGGATCGGGCGGCGGAGACCGTCGCCGCGATCGACGCGATCGGGCGGCGGATGGACCACGAGGCGCCGCAGGGTCGCGCAGCGCGGCGGTTGGAGGACGCTACCGTGGCGATCGGGGACAGCGCCGACCGTATGGAGCGCGCCGGCAAGCGGCTGCGGTGGGCCGGCATCGGGCAGGTGTTGCAGGCCCTGGTGCCGCTGGCGCTGCTGGTCTTCGGCTTCGCCTTGATTGTCGACCTTGGTGCCCGGGTCTATGGGATCGGGCCGATCTTCTCCTGGATCTGGGATGGTTTCGAGGCGGCGTCGGGCTGGTGGAAGCTCCCGTGGGCCATTGGCGGGCTGAGCGGCGCCGCCGGGCTGACGGCGCTGGTCGGGTGGCTCGGCGTACGGCTGCACGACCGCTACCGCGGGTGGCTGTAGACGCACGAAAAAAAAGAACCCCGGCCCGGTCTCCCGGGTCGGGGTTCTCGTGGGACACCCGGCCCCGCCAACGTCACCGACCGGCGGGGTCTGCTTGGTGAGCGCTGAGGTAGCGGTACAGGGTGGCGCGGCCGACGCCCATGTCGCGGGCGACGCTGGCCTTCGTTTCGCCTGCGGCGATGCGCCGACGGGCTTCGGCGACCATCTCTGCGGTCATGGCCCGCGGGGCCCCGCGGTAGCGACCTTCCGCTTTCGCGATGGCGATGCCCTCCGCCTGGCGCTCGCGGATCATGGCCCTCTCGAAGGCGGCAATTGCACCCATGACCGTAAGCATCAGCTCGTCCCTCGGGTCGCGCGCGCCGGGGGAGAAGGTCATTCCTTCTTTGAGAAATTCGACGCCGGCACCCTTACCGGTCACCTCTTCGATGATGTCGAGCAGGTCTTTTGTGCTGCGGGCCAAACGATCGATACTGGCGACAGCAAGGACGTCGCCGTCGCGCAGGTATGCGATACAGGCAGCAAGCCCCTCACGGCGGGTGCGACTGGATCCGGAGATGCGGTCAATGAACTCGCGATCGACGTCACCGATGGCCTCGCGTTGGCGGTCAACGTTCTGGTCGGCGCTGGAGACGCGGACGTAGGCGACGCGCTGACCTGACTTCGTCGACATGTTCGCTCCTGATATGTTTCACGGGGTTCTTGACTCCATGATACATGGTGTCTCAAAAATTGCAACCGGCTTTATGAGACATGTTCCGGTGCTGGTCGGTAACGCAAGGAGAAGTGTCTGACCGGGTGTACCCGGTGATACGGGTCGGATGTGGGTCAGTCGGTGCGCCAGACGATGCTGACGCGCTCGGAGTCGAATTTCTTGGCGCCCGGGCGGCCGGGGCGGATGTCGATCCGCGAGATAAAAGCCGCGGTGACGTCGCGGCGGGCGCGCGCGTCGGCGTTAGTCCACCAGGCGCGCGCGTCGGGCGCGCGGGCGGCGTCGAGGACGGCCGGGGACGGCCCCGTCGTCTGCGCGGCGATGCGCTGGTCGAGGGCGGCGAGATCGGCCTCGATGCGGGAGGACAGGCGGGAGAAGACGCTGGCGGCGAGGCGGCCGGCGACCATCTCTTCTTCGAGGTCAGCGCGCCGCTGGAGCAGGTCGCGACGCTCGACAATGAGGTCCGCGGCGGCGTCGCCGGGGGCGAGGGCTGCGGCGAGGGTGTCGGTGGCGTCGGGCTGCTCCAGGTGCGCGAGGACCGTGGCGGCGACGAGGGCTTCGAGCTCGTTGCCGATGGTGACGTGCTGGCGACCGGGGACGCTGCGGCGACAGGAGTAGAAGGCGCGGCGCGGGGCGTCGGCGCGGTGACTTTTGCGGGTACGGCGGTACATGGTGTCGCCGCATGTGCAGATGACTAGGCCTGCCAGCGGGCTGTGGACCTCGGCGCCGCCGACGCCGGGGTGTCGGCGGGCGGGGTTGGAGAGGATCGTCTGCGCCCGCTCCCACTGGTCGCGGTCCACGATGGGCTCCCATTGGCCCTCGGCGACGATCTCGCGGTCCGCGCGGAGTTTGCTGCCGTCGGGCCTGGTAGGCAGATAACTCGAAAGGCCGGCGACGGAGGGGCGCATGAGAATTTCTCGGACGGATCCGCGCGTATGCGCGCCGCCGCGGACGGTGGTCAGGCCGCGCTCGGTCCAGTCGCGGGCAATGGCGGAAAGGCTTTGACCTGCGAGAATGCCGTCGATGCCGTCGCGGATGGCCTGCGCTTCGGCGTCGACGTGCTCCATGCCCGCGGTGAAACCGAAGGATCGGCGGTGGACGCGCCGCACGCCCCGCTCGGCGGCTTGGCGACGGGCCGCGCGTACGCGTTCCCCTTTGAGCGCCGACTCCTGCTCGGCGACGGCGCCCATGATGGTGGTGAGGAATCGGCCCGAACTACTGGCGGGGTCGAGAACTTCGCCCGTGACGGTGTGCGTGGTGACGCCGCCGGGCGTGCACACGTCGAGGTAGTCAATAAGGTCTCGGACGCGGCGGGCGATCCTGTCGGAGGCGTAAACGTACACGCGATCGACGCGGCCGCCGGCGATGGCCGCCTTGAGCCGTTCGTACGCGGGCCGGTGTCCGCCCGCGTATGCGGAGATCGAGTTGTCGATAAAAACATCGGTTATCTCCGCGTCATGTGCCGCGGCCAGGCGACGGCACAGCTCTTCTTGCCGCTCGACGCCGGCTTCGTCGTGACGGTCGAGGCTAATGCGGGCATATATGACGGCGCGGATGGACTTATGCATGGTACCCAATATAGCGAGTCCGTGTGCACGGGATCGCCGGCTTCCACCATCTGCCCGTCGCCGATGACCATGGCCACGTGGCCGTCCCAGACCACGAGGTCGCCGGGCAGCAGCTCGGAGGCGTCGACCTGCCGCCCGACCGCCTGTTCGGCGGCGGTGCGGGGGATTTCGACGCCCGCCTGCCCGTAGGCCCATTGCGTCAGCCCCGAGCAGTCGAGCCCCACGCCCGGGGTGTTGCCGCCCCACTGGTACGGGGTGCCCAGCGCCGACAGCGCGTGTTCGACCGCCGCCTTCGCCTGGGGCGTCGGCGCGCCGTCGCCCGCTCCCGCCACCGGCTCCCGCGCCCCTCCCGACGGCGCGGCCGCCGGCGCCGGGGCATCGGGGATGTCCACGTCGGCTCCGGCGATGGATTCCAGCGTCGACGTGGGGTCGGCGAGTTCGGAGTCGAGCCGCGTC
Organism: Corynebacterium halotolerans; assembly: GCF_001056295.1. Classification (GTDB taxonomy): domain Bacteria; phylum Actinomycetota; class Actinomycetes; order Mycobacteriales; family Mycobacteriaceae; genus Corynebacterium; species Corynebacterium hansenii. Next base: position 49,788 of record NZ_JVMD01000008.1, on the reverse strand, counting down.
ATCCGCCCGCCGGCGTCGGCGAGCGCGTCGACGGCGTGGCCCTGCATGCCCGTCAGCGCCAGCAGGGGACCGGCCGGTCCCGCCCCCGCCGCGCCCGTTGCGGCGCCGGCGCATTTGAGCAGGAACTCTGCGGCTATCGCCGCCATGTCCGCCGCCGCGGCCGCGATGGACCCCAGCCCTTCGCCGGCGGCGCCGTCGATGCCGGCGGCATGCCCGTCGAGGATCCCGGCCCCCGTGGCGGCGCGGCGCAGGCTGTCCGCCGCCGCTGCGCCGCCCTCGCCGGACCAGTTCCCGGCCACGGAATCGGCCACGCCCCACCAGTCGTCGACGAACGTGGGCGCCGCTGCCGCCGCGGGCGCCGCAATGGCCGGCACCGCGGCGGCGAGCAACCGCGGGACGTCCTGCATCGGCGAGATCATGCCCGCACCTCCCCATCGCGGTCGAACCCATCGCGGTCGAAGCGCGCGGCCGACGACGATTCGGCGTCGGCGACCTCCCCGGCGAACCTGTCGAGGGCGCCGGCCGCGCCGCCCGCGTACCGCCCGAGAGCCGCGACCCGGCCCTCCTGCTCGGTCAACGCCGCGGACAGCGCCGCCAGGAAGCGCCCGATTCCCGAATCCGGGGCGGAGGCGGGGACGCGGGCGTCGGCAAGCGAAGGCGCCGCGGCGGGCACGAGCCCGCGCAGCATGGCGGCGGACTCGGCCAGCGCCGCGGGATCGGCGGCCAGGTGCGCGGCGGGAGGTGGACTGATCGGCGGATGGGGCATGGTGCTCCTCGGGTCGGGTGTTCGTGTCGCCCCTTTAGACGCGCCCCGGCGCCGATCGGTTCCATCCGATTTTCGCGCGCCCCCGCCCGCCGCCCCCGTCGTTGTATTTTGGGAGCCATGGACATCACCGTCGTGGATCATCCGCTCGCCGCGTCGCGCCTCACCATCATGCGCGACGCCCGCACCGACAATTCGGGTTTCCGGGCCGCGCTCGCCGACCTCGGCGCGATGCTCATCTACGAGGCCAGCCGCGGCCTCGACGTCGAGGACTTCGACGTGGAGACGCCGGTGACCACCGCCCGCGGCCACCGCCTGAGCAAGCCGCCGATCATCGTCCCGGTGATCCGCGCCGGGCTGGGCATGATCGACCCGGCGCTGTCGATGATCCCGGACGCGCAGGTCGGCTTCATCGGCCTGGCCCGCGACGAGGAAACCCACGAGCCGGTGCCGTACCTCGAGGCCCTGCCCGCTGACCTGGCGGGCCAGCCGGTGTTCCTGGTCGACCCGATGCTGGCGACGGGCGGTTCGCTGCTGCACGCGCTGCGCCTGCTGGTCGACCGCGGGGCCGACGACATCACGGCGGTGTGCATGGTGTCGGCGCAGGCGGGCGTGGATGCGCTGGCGGAGTCCGGCATGCCGGTGCGCCTGGTCACCGCGACCATCGACCCGGACCTCAACGACGACGCCTACATCGTGCCGGGGCTCGGCGACGCGGGGGACCGCCTGTACGGCCCGCGCAACATCGACCTGTAGGCCGCCCGCGCCCCGGCCCGGGGCCCGCTCAGGCGCGGCCCCACACGGTGGCGTCCTGCTTCTTGCGCACGACGTTGTTTTCGGTGATGAGCAGCCCCTCCGGGCTCATCTGGTACTTCCACGCGCCGTTGCGGGCGACGATGCGGTCGCCTTCGTCGACGATGATCGGCGCCTCGAGGGAGCCCATGTCGCCGGCGTCGCCGCGGTAGTACTTCGTGCCGTCGGGGGACTCGCACGCCGCGGCGCGGGTGCCGGCGTCGGTGGCGACGACCGCCAGCGCCCGGTCCCCCGCGTGGCAGCGCGCGCGGGGAGCGGTCCAGCCGCGGGCGTCGACGTCGTCGCGGCCGGTGCCCAGGTCGTCGCGCGGCTCGGTGGTCGGCGAGGAGCTGGTGCTCGACGACGTCGACGAACTGGAGGACGACGAGCTCGAGCTCGAGCTCGTCGAGCTCGACGAGGTCGTGCTTTGCGACGTCGCCGACGTGCGCGGTGCAGGGGCCGGCATGTCGGGTTCGTCGTTCCCGGAGGCGAGGTACAGGCCCAGGGCGACGGCCACGACGAACACCAGCGCCGCGGCCACCACCCCGATGGCGATGGCCAGGGTTTTCGTCGTCGCACTATCGCGATTTCCTTGGGAACTCATGGGTTCATTGTGGCAGCACCGCGGCCCCGATGTGGATGTTGGGGAGGAAGTCGCAGCTGGGCGGCATTGGCCGTGCCCGCCCGGCCCAATACACGACCGCCCTCGAGGCCGCGACCCGGGTGCGCCTACACTCGGGAAGCGTGATGGAGGACTTCATTCGGGAATGGTGGTCGCGCAACGAGGGCCAGGTGCTCGCCTGGCGCCGTCATCTGCATGCCCACCCCGAGCTGTCCCACATGGAGCAGGCGACCACGAAGTTCGTCGCCGACAAGCTCCGCGCCGCCGGCCTGGAGCCGGTCATGTTCCCCAACACCGGCCTGATGGTCGACATCGGCGACGTCGGCGACCACTCCGGCGCCGCCGGCGAGCGAGTCGGGCGCCTGGCGTTCCGCGGCGACATGGACGCGCTGCCGATCACCGAGGCCACCGGCCTGTCCTACGCCAGCGTCAACGAGGGCGTCATGCACGCCTGCGGCCATGACTTCCACACCGTGATCACCCTGGCCACGGCCATCGCCATGGCGGAGTACCGGCGCGAGCACCCGCTGCCCGTGCCGCTGCGCTTCATCTTCCAGCCGGCGGAAGAGGTCATGGTCGGCGGCGCCCCCGACGTCATCGAGTTCGGCGCCCTCGACGGCGTCGAGCGCATCTTCGCCGTGCACTGCGAGCCGAAGCTGCGCGTGGGCCAGGTCGGCGTGCGCGTCGGCGCGATCACGTCGGCGTCGGACACCCTGGACATCCGGCTGGAGGGCCCGGGCGGGCACACCTCCCGCCCGCACCTGACCGCCGACGTCGTCTACGCGCTGGGCAAGCTCGTCACCGACCTGCCGGGGCTGCTCAGCCGCCGCGTCGACCCGCGCACCGGCACCGTCCTGGTGTTCGGGTCCGTCAACGCCGGGTACGCCGCCAACGCCATCCCCGCCGAGGGGCGGCTGCAGGGCACGATCCGCACCGCGGACATCAAGACGTGGCGCGCCATCGACCCGCTGCTGCGCGAGCTGATCGCGGAGGTGCTCGCGCCGACCGGCGTGACCCACCGCCTCGACTACGAGCGCGGCGTGCCACCGGTGCTCAACGACGACTATTGCACCGCGCTGGTCGCCGAGACCGTCCGCCGCATCGACGAAAACGCCGTCATCGAGGCCCCGCAGTCCTCCGGCGGCGAGGACTTCGGCTGGTACCTCGAGCACGTGCCCGGCACCATGGCGCGCCTGGGCTGCTGGTCCGGCCGCGGCGAGAAGCACGACCTGCACCGCGACGACATCGTCGTCGACGAGCGCTGCCTCGGCGTGGGCGTCCGCCTCTTCGGCGGGATCGTCGCGCGCTACGAAAACGGCGACGCGGACCGCACCGGCGCGCGGACCTGACCTCGCCCCGGCCCGGCGGAATCCGGGCGCTCCATTAGACTGGGGCGAGCATTGCAAGGCGAGCATGGAGGACCCGTGACCAAGAGGATCGTGATCATCGGCGGAGGCCCCGCCGGCTACGAGGCGGCGCTGGTCGGCGCGAAGTACGGTGCCGAGGTCACCGTCGTCGAGGACGCGGGCATGGGCGGTTCGTCCGTCCTGTACGACTGCGTCCCGTCGAAGGCGTTCATCGCGGCCACCGGCGTCCGCACCGACATGCGCCGCGCCGACGACATGGGCCTGCGCCCCGATTTCTCGTCGCGCAAGATCGACTTCACCGCGGTCAACGACCGCGTCCGCCACCTCGCCGCGTCGCAGTCCGAGGACGTGCGCGCGCAGATGGACCGCGAGGGCGTGCGCATGCTGCAGGGCCGCGGCCGCCTCGACGACTACGAGGCCGGGCGCATCACCCACTACGTCACCGTGGAGCTGCTGGAGGGCGGCGAGGAGACCATCGAGTGCGACCTCGTGCTCGTGGCCACCGGCGCCTCCCCGCGCATCCTGCCGGGCGCCCGCCCGGACGGCGAGCGGATCCTGACGTGGCGCCAGGTCTACGACCTGGAGGAGATGCCCGAGCACCTGGTCGTCGTCGGTTCCGGCGTCACCGGCGCGGAGTTCGTCTCCGCGTTCACCGAGCTGGGCGTGAAGGTCACCATGGTCGCCTCCCGCGACCGCATCCTGCCGCACGAGGACGCCGACGCCGCCGATGCCCTGGAGGGCGTGCTGCTCGAGCTCGGCGTCGACGTGGTCAAGAACGCCCGATGCGACCTCGTCGAGCGCACCGAGGACGGCGGCGTCCGCGTGGTCACCTCCGACGGCCGCGAGGTCCTCGGCTCCCACGCGCTGATCACCGTCGGCTCCATCCCGAACACCGCCGACCTGGGTCTGGAGGCCGTCGGCGTGGAGATGGCGCCGTCGGGCCACATCAAGGTCGACCGCGTCTCGCGCACCTCGGTGCCGGGCATCTACGCCGCCGGCGACTGCACCGACCTGTTCCCGCTGGCGTCGGTCGCCGCCATGCAGGGGCGCATCGCCATGTACCACGCGCTGGGCGAGGGCGTGTCGCCGATCCGCCTGCGCACGGTGTCCTCCGCGGTGTTCACCCGCCCGGAGATCGCCACGGTCGGCGTTTCGCAGGCGCAGATCGAGTCCGGCGAGGTCTCGGCCCGCGTCGAGGTGTTCCCGCTGGCCGGCAACCCGCGCGCGAAGATGCGCTCGCTGCGCCGCGGCTTCGTCAAGCTGTTTTGCCGCAAGAACTCCGGCATGATCATCGGCGGCGTGGTCGTCGCCCCGACGGCGTCGGAGCTGATCCTGCCCATCGCGGTGTGCGTGTCCAACCAGCTCACCGTCGCCGACCTGGCCAGCTCCTTCTCGGTGTACCCGTCGCTGTCGGGCTCCATCACCGAGGCCGCGCGCCAGCTGATGGCGCACGACGACCTGGATTAGCGAAAGCCGATCCACGACGAAAGCCGCCCGGTCTTCCCGGGCGGCTTTCATCTTTTGGGCGTCATTTTCTCGCCGTCATCCGCGACGACGGCATTCGTCGGCGAGCGGGCGCGGCGCTTACTTCTTCGACAGCTCCGAGTACTTCAGCTCGACCTCGACGGCCGGCGGGTTGGTGGCGTGGCTGCCGTCGGAGTACAGGACGGTGGGCACGACCCGGTTGCCGCCGTTGACGGACTCGACCCACGAGGCCAGATCGGCGTGCTTCTCCACGTCCCACGCCTCGAAGGGGACCCCGCGCTTCTTCAGGTCGCCGATCAGCGCCCGGCAGTACGGGCACCAGCTGGTGGCGTAGATGGTCACGGCTTCGGTGGTCTTCGGAAGGGTGATCTTCTCGTTGCTCATGCCGGGTGCAACGGCGCCCGCGCCGCGAATGTTCCGGGGTGCCCCCGGTGCGTGGCGGACATCACGGTCGGCGGGGTGCGGGGCAGCTGCTTGACGACGCCCGCGCCCGCCCGGTCAGCGGTCGTCTTCGGGGCGCGGCCGCCACGTCGTGAAGCGGAAGCGGGGGCCGTTCGCCGACGTCGACCATTCGCCCTTGCGCACCGGCCGCCAGCCGATCAGCTCGGGCGCGAGGACGGGGGTGTCCACCTCGAAGCCGCCGTCGACCTCGGTGACCTCGCACTCGTCGGCGATGCGCAGGGCTTCGCGGTACACGCGGCCGCCGCCGATGATCCAGGCGACGGGCACGTCGCCGAGCAGGTCCAGCGCGGCGTCGAGCGAATGCGCGAGTTCGGCGCCGGGGACGTCCTCCGGCGTCAGCGACCTGGACAGCACGACGTTGCGGCGGCCCGGCAGCGGCCGGAACCTCTCCTGCAGCGAATCCCACGTGCGGCGGCCCATGATCACCGGCGCGCCCATCGTCGTGGCCTTGAAATGCGCCAGGTCCTCCGGGATGTGCCACGGCATCGCGTTGCCGTCGCCGATGACGCCGTCGGACGTCTGCGCCCACATCATCCGGATCGACTCCGGATGGCCCCGCCCGTGCCCGGCCATCAGACCGACACCTTGCCGCGGATCGGGGGGTGCGGGTCGTAGCCGACCACCTCGACGTCATCGAAGTCGTAGTCGAACAGGGAATCCGCCTTGCGCAGCTTCAGGGTGGGGTAGGGGCGCGCCTCGCGGGAGATCTGCAGCTCGCACTGCTCGACGTGGTTGTCGTAGATGTGGCAGTCGCCGCCGGTCCAGATGAACTCGCCGACCTCCAGCCCCGCCTGCTGCGCGAACATGTGCGTCAGCAGCGAGTACGAGGCGATGTTGAAGGGCACGCCCAGGAACATGTCCGCGCTGCGCTGGTACAGCTGGCAGCTCAGCTTGCCGTCGGCGACGTAGAACTGGAACAGCAGGTGGCACGGCGGCAGCGCCATGTTCTCCAGCTCCGAGACGTTCCACGCCGAGACGATGTTGCGGCGGGAATCCGGATTGGTCTTCAGGGTCTCCAGGGCCCGCGAGATCTGGTCGATGTGCCGCCCGTCCGGCGTCGGCCACGAGCGCCACTGCACGCCGTAGACGGGACCGAGGTCGCCGTCCGCGCCGGCCCACTCGTCCCAGATGGTCACGCCGCGGTCCTGCAGCCACTTCGCGTTCGAATCGCCGCGCAGGAACCACAGCAACTCGTAGATGATCGACTTGAGGTGGACCTTCTTGGTGGTCAGCAGGGGGAAGCCCTCGGACAGGTCGTAGCGGATCTGCCGTGCGAACAGCGACCGCGTGCCGGTGCCCGTGCGATCGGCCTTCGGGGTGCCGTCGGCGAGGATCTCGCGGAGGAGATCCTCGTACGGCGTCTTCACGGTGGCCCCATCGGTGGCGGAAGTGGAGGTGGTCGCGCTCATGCGGCCCAGGGTACCGGGCGGCGCGCGTGGGCCGGGAGCGGACTAGAAGTCGCCGTGCTCCTTCTTGTACTCGGCGACGGCGGCGAGGATGTCGTCGGCGATCTCCGGGCGGCAGAACAGCATGTCCGGCATGAAGGTGTCGACCTGGTTGTACTTCGGCTCCGAGCCGTCGAGGCGCGAGACGTGCAGCCCCGCGGACTTGCACACGCCCACCGGCGCGGCGGAGTCCCATTCGTACTGGCCGCCGGCGTGAATGTACGCGTCGGCGTCGCCCAGCAGGACGTGCATGGCCTTGGCACCCGCGGAACCCATGTGGGTGATCTCGCGGCCGAGCTTGTCGGCGACGTACTGGCCGACTGCCGGCGGGCGGGTGCGGGAGACCACGATCTTGCCCGACATCGGGCCGGTGACGGCCTTCGCCTCGCCGGTGTGGAACACCTGGCCCAGATCCGGCAGGCCGACGGCGGCGTGGATGGGCACGCCGTCCTCGACCAGGGCGATGTGCACGGCCCAGTCCTGGCGGCCCCCGGCGAACTCGCGGGTGCCGTCGAGCGGGTCGATGATCCAGACGCGGGAGTTGTCCAGGCGGTCGCGGTTGTCGGCGGCCTCCTCGGACAGGACGGCGTCGTCCGGGCGGTGCTGCTGGAGCACGCGGGCGATCCACTCCTGCGACAGGGCGTCGCCGGCGTCGCCGAGCACGCGGCCCCGCAGGAGCCCGACGTTGCGGACGCCCTTGAGGATTTCGCCCGTGCCCAGGGCCAGTCGGAGGGTCAAGATGTCGTCATCGACGTAGGCAGACATGCCTTCGATCATAGGTCGTGCGCCGCCGCCGCGCCCGGCCCCGCCGACGCGAATATCCTCGGTGCCATGAACTTCGTGCTCAACATCATCTGGCTCATCTTCGGCGGCATCTGGCTCGCCCTCGGCTACATCGCGGCGGGCATCGTGGCCTGCATCTTCATCGTCACCATCCCCGCGGGCGTCGCCTCGTTCCGCATGGCCTCCTACGCCCTCTGGCCCTTCGGCCGGGCGGTCGTGGACAAGCGCGGCGGGTCGGCCGGCGTCTCCGCCGTGATGAACATCATCTGGTTCGTCATCGCGGGCGTGTGGCTGGCCCTCGGGCACGTCGCCACGGCCATCGCCCAGGCGGTCACCATCATCGGCATCCCGCTGGCCATCGCGAACCTGAAGATGATCCCCGTCACCTGCTTCCCCTTCGGCAAGGAGATCATCGACGCGGACCGGGCCCGCAACGGCTTCTCGCCGTTCTGATCCCCGTCCGATCCACGCCGTAGCCCGCGCCCCTCGCTTTCCACCGCGAAACGCGAAACGGCCCGCCCCTCGAACGAGGAGGCGGGCCGTCGCAAAGCGGGGAACCCTTACCTGTTGGCGCGGTACCAGGCCAGCAGGGCGTCGGTGGAGGCGTCGCCGGAATCCGGCTCGGCCTCGCCCGTCACCGCCGGCAGCAGATCGCCGGCCTGCTTCTTGCCCAACTCGACGCCCCACTGGTCGAACGAGTTGATGTCCCAGATGACGCCCTGCACGAACGTGATGTGCTCGTAGAGCGCGATGAGGGCGCCGACCGCGGCCGGGGTGAGCTCCTCGGCCAGGATCGTCGTCGACGGGCGGTTGCCCGGCATGACCTTGTGGGGGATGAGCTCCTCGGGCACGCCCTCGGCGGCCAGCTCCTCCTCGTTCTTGCCGAACGCCAGGACCTTTGACTGCGCGAAGAAGTTGGACATCAGCAGGTCGTGCATCGAACCGGTGCCGTCGGCCGTCGGCAGGTCCTGGCGGGGGCGGGCGAAGCCGATGAAGTCCGCCGGCACCAGCCGCGTGCCCTGGTGCAGCAGCTGGTAGAAGGCGTGCTGGCCGTTGGTGCCCGGCTCGCCCCAGTAGATCTCGCCGGTCTCGCAGTTGACCCACTCGCCGTCGCGGCGCACGGACTTGCCGTTGGACTCCATGGTCAGCTGCTGCAGGTACGCCGGGAAGCGCGACAGGTCCTCGGAGTAGGGCAGCACCACGTGGGAGTCGGCGCCCAGGAACTCGCCGTACCAGAGGCCCAGCAGGCCCATCAGGACCGGCACGTTCTTCTCCAGCGGGGTGTTCAGGAAGTGCTCGTCCATCAGGCGGAAGCCCTCGAGCAGGCGCGTGAAGTCCATCGGGCCGACCACGGCCATGATGGACAGGCCGATCGCCGAGTCGACCGAGTAGCGGCCGCCGACCCAGTCCCAGAAGCCGAACATGTTGTCCGTGTCGATGCCGAACTCGGCGACCTTCTCCGCGTTGGTGGACACCGCGACGAAGTGCTTGGACACCGCGGCCTCGTCGCCGAGCCGCTCGATGAGCCAGCGGCGGGCGGCGTGCGCGTTGGCCAGGGTCTCCTGGGTGGTGAACGTCTTCGACGCCACGATGAACAGCGTCGACTCCGGGTCGACCTCCTCGAGCACCGCCGACAGGTCGGACGGGTCGACGTTGGAGACGAAGCGGGCGTCGATGCCGGCGGTGGCGTAGGTGCGCAGCGCCTTGGTCACCATCGCCGGGCCCAGGTCGGAGCCGCCGATGCCGATGTTGACCACGGTCTTGATGGTGCGGCCGGTGTGCCCCAGCCAGTCGCCCGAGCGCAGGGCGCGGGCGAAGTCGCGCATGCGGCCCAGGACGTCGTGGACGTCGGCGGCGACGTCCTGGCCGTCGACCTCCAGGTCCTCGTCGACCGGCAGGCGCAGAGCGGTGTGCAGCACCGCGCGGTCCTCGGTGTTGTTGATGTGCTCGCCGGCGAACATCCGGGTGCGGGCGCCTTCCACGTCGGCGGCGCGGGCGACGTCCAGCAGGGCGGACAGGGCCGCGTCATCGACGAAGTTCTTGGACAGGTCGACCCGCAGGCCCGCGGCGTCGAAGGTCAGCTTTTCCGCGCGCTGCGGATCCTCCGCGAACATGCCGCGCAGATCCAGCTCGATGATGCGGTTCTGCTGCTCTTCGAGCGCCTCCCACTGGGGGGTGGTGGTGATGTCCGTCATGGGTTTCTCCAGCTCCTTCGGTGTGGCGGTTACGCCAGTCCAGCCTAGTTGCGGTTGGCGGGTCGTGCGGGGCGGGAAGGCCCCGCTTGACGACGCCGCGCCCCGCCTCGTGTGAGGCGGGGCGCGGCGGTGGAGCGTGGAGCGGGTTCGGGCGGCTAGGAGTTGCCCAGGCCGAAGATCGACATCAGGAACTTGCCGATGATCCCGAGGCTGCCCAGCATGCCGATGATCGCGTCGAGGAAGCTCGACGAGCCGGAGGAGCCGGACGAGCCGTTGCCCGGGTCGGGCTGCGGGTCCGGGGTCGGCTCCGGGTCGGGGGTCGGGGTCGGCTCTTCGATGACCACCTCATGCGGCTTGACGTCGAGTGTGACGGGGTCGGAGGTCGACGGTTCGAGGACCTCGGTGATCACGCCCTCGTCGTCCTTCTTCTCCTGGCCGTTGAACACTGCGCGGACCTTGTGCTCGCCGCGCTCGGCGAAGCGGTGGTCGAAGGTCGCCTTGCCGGTCGCGGGGTCGACCGGGGCGGTGCCCAGGAAGGTCTCGCCGTCGAAGAAGGACACCGTGGCGCCTTCCTGGATGGCGCTGCCGTGGGCGTCGACCGTGGCGATGAAGCGGATCAGGTCGCCGGTGAGCACCTCGGCGTCGACGTCGACGTCGGGCCGCGTGTAGGTGAGGTCGGTGTCGGTGCCCTGGTTGCCCGGGTCGGCGACGGTGAGCACCGCGGCCTCCGACTCGGCGCGCGGGTAGACGCGGCCGTCGACCTCGCGCTGCTCGACCAGGGCGGTGATGCGCTTCGGGCCGGAGGCGTCGAAGGCGTGCTCGATGGTGGCGACGCCGTCGGGGCCGGCGGTGGCGGTGCCGATGCGGATGCCGTCGGCGCGGAAGATGACCTCGGTGCCCTCGGGAATGGACGGGGTGGCCGCGTACTTGGCCGTGATGGTCGCCTTCTTGCCGACCAGGACGCCGTCCTCGTCGAGCTCGACGGAGATGGAGGTGCGGGCGACCGGGGCGATGTCTACGTCGACGGTGTCCTCGGCGCCGGTGAGCTCCTGCGTCTCGGTCTCCATGTCGGCGACGACGGCGCGGAAGGTCCGGGTGGCCTTCTCGTCCGGGACGTTCACGGTGACGGTGGCGGCCCCGTTGGACACCGGCGCCCGGCCGACCTCCCGGTCGCCTTCGTGGAAGACCACCTCGACGCCCTCGGGCAGGGACTTGCCGTCCTCGGCGCCGACCGCCGCGCGCAGCTCGACGGGCACCTGGCCGTCGGCGGCGTCGGCGACCTTCGCGTCGGCCGTCAGGTCCACGGTGGCCTTGATCTGCTCGCGCGGCACCGGGTTGACCTTGACGGTGGTGGAGTCCTCCGACGGGCTGGTGCGGCCCTGGACGCCCAGGTAGCGGGCGGTGGCGGTGTGGGTGACCGGGTCGCGGTCGTCGAGCTTCGGGTACGTGTGCGTCGTGGTGGCGACGCCGTTGTCGACGTCGACGGTCACCCGCGGCGAGCCGTCGCCGAAGTCGAACTCGACCTGGCCCTCGGTCACCGGGGAGCCGTCATCGTGCGTGACGTTGGCGGTCAGGGTGGTGGGGCCGTCTCCGGAGGTGATTTCCAGATCGGTGGAGGTGGGGGCGAACTGCGTGTCCGTGCCGCGCTCGACCACGCGCGTGGAGGTCAGGGTGGCGCCGGCTGCGTTCGGGTTGCAGTACACCGCGTCGGTGACGTTCGCGGTGGCGACGAAGGAGACGGAATTGTCGGTGGACTTGATCGCGGCGGGGGCGCCCGCGCCGCGCAGCCCGGTGACGATGGTCGAACCGGCGGTGTCCGGGGCCGTCACGTCGAAGGCGATCTTGGGCAGGCGGAAGGTCTGGTTGCGCGGTACCTGCAGGGTGCCGCCGCCGCTCCAGCTGTCGCTTTGGTTGCCGCCGTTGTTCACCGAGTTGGCGCCGTCCCAGATGCGCGCGAATGCGCCATTGGGGTCCTGGTTGCCGGACTCGTTGACGCGCTGGACCACGGGGGTGCCGTTGAGGGCGGTGCCGCCGCCGGCGATGCGCAGGTTGGAGATCTCGACGCCCGAGGGGAGCGCGAAGTCGTACTTGATCCGCCCGAGGTCCTTGCCGCCGGCGGTCATTTGCCCCGGCTGGAGCTCGACGGTGAATGAGTCGCCGGGATTGACCTGCGCCGGGTACGTGACCGTGAGGTTCTCGGTGCCCAGGTCGGCGCCGGAGCCCGAGGAGAACCACGAACGGTCCTCGACGCACTGGTTGGCGACGGTCTTGGTTTCGGTCACGGGCGCGGACGGCGCGGCCGTGGCGCCCGGCAGGTTGATCAGCCCGAAGGCCAGCGCCGCCACGGCCGAGGCGGCCGCGGGGAGGCGGAGGGTCCTGAGTTTCACTTTCGTGTCCCTATCTGGTCGTGTGGACCGGGTCAGTTCGCGGGGGCCGCGGACTCGGTGCTGGTCGCGGTGCTGCTGGTCGGGGTGCTCGACGGGGTGGTGTCGGGCGCCTCCGCCGGGGTGCTCGTCGGGGCGCTCGTCGGGGCGCTGCTGCTGGTCGGCGTCGGGGACGGGGAGGGGTTGGACGAACCGAGCGAACCCGGGGTCAGCTTTCCGGTGAACAGGTCGACGATGAACTTCCACAGCCGCTCGAAGAAGGACTTGATGTCCCAGGAACCGCTGCCCGGGTCGGACGGCAGGTCGCCGCCGGTGTCCGGGTTGTCGTCATCGCCGTCGCCGGGCCCCGGGACCTCGCCGTTCAAGTCGTAGATGGTCACCGTCGTGGAGCCGGTGCCCATGGCCTCGCCCTCGGCGCCGATGAAGGTGCCCTCGAGCTTCTTGACGCCCGCGGTCGGCCAGACCATGTCGAACTCGGCGATGCCGCGGACGACGGGGATGCGGACCTCGGCGCCGTCCTTCATGACCTTCTCGCCGTTGTTCGTCAGCGTCAGGAAACCGGAGACGTTCGACTTGTCGCCGGCGTTCGGGGTGACGTCGGCGCGGAAGACGCGCTTCTCGCCGATCTTGCCCTCGGACGGGCCGGTGAAGTCGATGGTGACGGAGTCGTAGGACGGGGCGGCGACGGTGACGTCGATGCTGGTGCGCGCCCGCTTGGCCGCGCCCGGGTCAGCCGGGTTGAACTCGATCGGGACGGTGAACGTGCCCTCGCGCGGGAAGACCAGGGGCAGGGTGGCCGTGCCCGTGGACGGGTCGACGTCGGCGGAGATCTTGCGGCCGTCGACGGTGGCGGTCACCGTGCCGGCGGCGGCCGGGGTGACGGTGACGGTGGTGGGGGCCTCGACCATCGGCGCGACGCCGGTGGGCGCCTCGGCGGTGATGGAGGTGTCTCCGGCGGCGACGACGGTGAGGGTCGCCTCGGCCTCGGCCGGGGTCTGGGTTTCATCCGCGGGCACGTAGCGGGCCTTGACGGGGAATTCGCCGCCGCGATCCGGGATGACCTCGATGGAGGCGCGGTTGTCGGCCACGTCGGCGGAGATGTCGCGGCCCTCGATGGTGAAGATCACCCGGCCGGCCGCGGTTTCCGTGTTCTCCGCGGGGACGACCGTGGCGGACAGGGTCACCTTCTCGCCGGGGCGGACCGGCTCGTCGAAGCCGGACAGTTCCAGGGAAGTGTCGGAGACGGCGGTGATCTCGATCGTGGCGGTCGCCTCCGCGGGGGCGAAGGGCGAGCCGGTGGCGGGGCGGAAGACGGCGGTCAGCGTCTGCTCGCCGGTGGCGGTGCCGGTGGGCACGGATGCCGTGGCCCTGCCGGTGTCCGGGTCGACGTCGGCGGTGACTTCCGCGCCTTCCCCGATGCTGAATGCGATGGTGCCCCGTGCGCCCGGTTCGACCGTCGCGGTGGCCTCGACGCGGTTGCGGGCCGGGGCGGAGGGGGCGGCGGTGACGGCCAGGTTTGCGGACTGGCCGGCGACGGTGACGGTGCGGGTGGCCGACGAGGCGGTGTGCGCGTTGGCGTCGGCCGGCGTGAACGCGGCGGTGACTTCGAAGTCGCCGGCTTCGGGGAACGTCAGCTCGCCGGTGGCGCGGCCGTCGACGACGTCGACGGGGCCGGAGGTGAGCTCGCCCGAGGAGAAGACGACGGTGCCGGCGGCGCCGGACGGCTCGACGGTGGCGGTCAGCTCGGCGGGCTCGCCGGCGACCGCCCCGGTGACCTCGCCGATGGCCAGCGTGGTGTCCTCGGCAGCGGGCTTCGGGTTGACCTTCACCGTCGCGAGGCGGTTGGCGCGCGGGTCGATGGGGGCGCTGTCCGACGCGCGCGGCGAGCACTGCGTCGGCGCCCAGATGCGTCCGACGAAGGGGATGCTCGACGTCTGGGCGATCATGGTCAGGAAGTTCTCGTCGGCGCCGAAGGTGCCGGCCGCGCCGGCGGTGCGGACGCCGAAGCTCTTGTCACCCTCGGTTTCGGCGCGCAGCTTGAGCTTGATCACCGGGAACCGCAGGTCGATGGTCGAGCCCGTGATGTCGTAGCGGATGCCGCCGTGGGAGCTCTTGCTGGAGTTCGGGCCGTTTCCGATGGTGGCGTTGTCTGCGCTGGTCAGGCGCAGGATGCGCCCGCTCGGGTCCGGGGAGCCGGACTCGTTGACCTGCAGGACGGCGAAGCCCTTGAGGTTGGCGTTGGATTCGTCGATCTCGGCGCCGGTGAAATTCACGCCGTCGGGAAGCGCGAAGTCGAGCTTGAGGCGGGACGCGGTTTCGAGGCGCGCGCCCAGGGGCAGCGAGGGCACCGCCACGCTGACCGGGTCGATGGTGTAGGTGGTGGCGAATTCTTCGCCGATCTCCACGTCGGTGGGGGAGGTGACGTTGACCGAGACATCCTCGGCGGAGAAGGTCTGAGGGCCGGCCAGTGATGTGCTGGGCGTGGCCTTGCAGGTCAATGACATGGAGGCGGTGTTGGTGACTTCGTCTGCCAAGGCAATCGGCAATACGGCGAAGCCTGCGACGGCCACGGCTGCGGCCGATGCGAGTGCGGTCAACTTGCGCATGCTCATCCTATGGTTCGGGTGACGCGCGGTCGCGCAGGGGCGTCACGTTGTTTGAACGACGAATCTTTGGCCGTTCATCGATTTCATTGACGTTCATCGGAGTTTCGTTACGCCGCGTTCGAAGTGCGGGGGCACCCGTTGGCGACGGTTCCGTCCGTTCCGTCGCAAAAGCCGAACGATGTTCAAATCTTGCGCGGGTGCCGCCCTCCGTCGACAAATCCCGCGCCCGCGCGCACCATGGGTGTCATGGGACACTCAGTGAACGACATTACTTCAACTGCGCCGGCCCGGCTCTTCCTCAGCGGCGAATTCCGCGACGCCTCCGACGGCGGCACGTTCGAGCTCCGCGACCCCGCCACCGACCGCGTCCTCGCCGAGGTCGCCTCGGCCACGGAGGCCGACGCGCGTGCGGCCCTCGACGCGGCGTGCGGGGCGCAGGCCGAGTGGGCGGCGACGGCGCCGCGCGAGCGCGGCGAGATCCTGCGGCGGGCCTACGAGCTGATCATCGAGCATGGCGACGAGCTCACCCGCCTCCAGTCCCTCGAGATGGGCCGTGCGCTGCCCGATTCGAGGGCCGAGGTGAAGTACGCGGCGGAGTTCTTCCGTTGGTTCTCGGAGGAGGCCGTGCGCATGCGCGGCGATTACCGCCGCTCGCCGGACGGCAACTCCCGCGTGGTCACGGTGCGCCAGCCGGTCGGCCCGGCGCTGGCGATCACCCCGTGGAACTTCCCGCTGGCCATGGGCGCGCGGAAGATCGCGCCGGCGCTGGCGGCGGGGTGCACGATCATCGCCAAGCCCGCGTCGAAGACCCCGCTGACCATGCTGTACCTGGCCAAGCTGCTGCAGGAGGCGGGCGTTCCCGCCGGGGTCGTCCAGGTCCTGCCGACGGGCTCCGCGAAGAACGTGTCGGCCATCCTCGACGACGATCGCCTGCGCAAGTTCACGTTCACCGGTTCCACCGAGGTCGGGCAGATGCTGGCGGCGAAGGCCATGGAGACGTCAATGAAGGTCTCGCTGGAGCTCGGCGGCAACGCCCCGTTCGTCGTGCTGGAGGACGCCGACGTGGACAAGGCGGTGCAGGCGGTCAAGGCGGCGAAGCTGCGCAACGGCGGCCAGGTCTGCATCGCGCCGAACCGCTTCATCGTCCACGAGTCGCTGGCGGAGGAGTTCACCGAGGGCGTCGTCGCGATGTTCCGCGAGCTCACCCTGGGCCGCGGCACCGACGAGGGGACGGATCTCGGCCCTCTTGCTCTGCGGGACCAGCAGGAGACCGTCGCGAGGCTCGTCGACGATGCCGTGCAGCGCGGCGCGACTGTGCGCTGCGGCGGCTCCATCCCGGAGCTCCCCGGCGAGCTCGCCGACGGCTACTTCTTCGAGCCCACCGTCCTCACCGGCTTCCCGCTGGACGCGGACATCGTGGCGGAGGAGATCTTCGGCCCCGTCGTCGCGGTCACCGAGGTCGCCGACGACGAGGAGGCCATCGCGCGGGCGAATGACACGATCTTCGGCCTGGCGGCCTACGTGTTCAGCGAGAACCTCACGCGCGCGCTCGGCGCGGCGGAGGCCATCGAGGCCGGCATGGTCGCGGTGAACAAGGGCGGGCTTTCCGACGCCTCGGCACCGTTCGGCGGCGTGAAGCAGTCGGGGCTCGGGCGCGAGGGCGGTTTCACCGGCATCGACGAGTTCCTCGAGGACAAGCTGATCTCGCTGGAGGGATAGCCGCCCCCGGGGTTGAGACGCAGACCCCGGGGGCGGGGTCATTCGGACTGTGCCGTTTTTGCGGTGCCGTCTATTCGGACAGCGCCTTGGCCAGGCGCTCGTGTACGTCGGTGATTTCCCGCGGCAGTCGATCGAACTGGGCCAGATGCTCCGACCTGAACCCGATTTCCCGCCGCCACCGCTCGCGGTCGATGGTCAGGACGCGATCGAGATCGTCCGCGTCGATCTCCAGGCCGGTGAGGTCCAGCTCCTCCGCGGTGGGCAGAACGCCGACCGGGGTCGGGTTGCCCTCCACCTCGCCGGCCTTCCACTGCATGAGCCACAGCAGCGCCCGGAGGTTCTCCCGGTAGCCGGGCCACAGGAAGCGGCCGTCCTCCGGGTCGCGCTGGAACCAGTTCACGTGGGCGAAGGCGGGCTTCTCCGACAGTGACCCGATGACGTCGAGCCAGTGGCGGGCGTAGTCGCCCTCGCCGTAGGACATGAACGGGCGCATGGACATGGGGTCGTACCTGAGCTTGCCGTCCAGGCCCTCGGCGGCGAACGTCGCCTCGGCGCCGAGCGTCAGGCCGTCGTACACGCCCTCGACGTAGCCGGGCAGCGCACGGACGAGGGGCTCGCGGTCGCGGGTGCGTCCGCCGAAGATGATCGCGTCGATGATCACGCCCTCGGGGTTGGCGTACTCCTCCGCGAGATTGGGGAGGTTCGCCAGCTGCGTGGTGAACCGGGAGTTCGGGTGGGCCCACGGGGCGCCCTTGTCCTCTTCGGCGCGCTCGGCGATCGGCTCCCCCTTCCAGTCGAGCCATCCGTCGGGGTCCGCGGGCGGCTCCGGGGTGAGGCCCTCCCACCAGACGTCCCGGGTCTTCTCGTTGTAGGCGACGTTGGTGAAGATGGTGCCGGTGCCCGGGGCGATCGATTCCAGGGCGGTCGGGTTGGAATCGCGGTTGGTGTCCTTCGCGATGCCGAAGGCCCCGTACTCGGGGTTCATGCCGCGCAGCCGCCCATCACCGTCGCGCCACATCCAGGTGATGTCGTCGCCGTAGAACTCGACGTGGTAGCGGTCGCCCAGCCCGTCCGGGGCCAGGGTCATGGCCAGGTTGGTCTTGCCCGACGCCGACGGGAACCCGCCGGCGACGTGGTACTTCTTCCCCGTCTCGCGGTCGGTGATGCCCAGCAGCAGGAACTGGTCGGCCAGGAAGCCGTTCTTCCAGCCGTCGTGCGAGGCCAGGCGCAGGCCGTGGGCGATCTTGCCCAGCAGCGCGTTTCCGCCGTAGGCCGAACCGAAGTGGAGGATCATCCGCCGGTCGGGGATCGTCGCGAACAGGCGCAGGTCCTCATCCGTGCCCTGGCCGAGGTTCGGCAGGTCGCCGACGACGTGCACGCCGCGGACGAAATTGTCGGGATCCTCCAGGTTCGCCACATGCTCCAGGCCGACGCGGGCCATGCGGATCATCTGCAGCACCACGTTGCGGTCGTCGGTGAGCTCCACGCCCGCCGCGAACTGCTCGAGCGGGGACCCGGGCGCCGCCATCAGGTAGGGCACCACGTACATGGTCTTGCCCTTCGACGCGCCGCGCATCCGCTCGGTGATGGTCGCGATGACCTCCGAGTTCGGCTTCCAGTTGTTGTAGGCGCCCGCGTCGGAGGGGTCGGCCGTCGCCACGACCGTGCGTTCCTCGGTGCGGGCCGTGTCCTTCACGTAGGAGCGCGAGTAGTACCGGCCTTCGCCGGCGGGGAGGAGGGTCCCGTCCGCCAGCGCTTCCCCGATCAGCCGCCCGTCGTCCTCGGGGCCGATGAGCTCGATCCGGTCCGGTTCGGTGATCGCCGCCCACTCTTCCACGAATTCGCGTATCGGAGCGCTCGTGATGCTCTCGGGGATGGCGGAAGGGCGGGTCGTCGTCATTGGGGATTCCTTTCAACCGGTGGCCGCAGGTGCCCGGGTGGATCGGGCGGCGCGTTCGCCCCGAGCGTATCCCAATGTACGTTGCTACGTAATGTGATGTTCGTTATTGCGCCTGCGTGGGATTTTGGTCCGCAATCAGCGACTCATGTTCCGCAGCCGACGGACGGTCGGCCTCACACCCTCGCTTCCTCCACCTCGACGGCGGGGGAGGCGGGGTTCTTCGGCACCAGCGCGAAGAGGATCATGCCCGCGATCAGCACCAGGGCGATGCCGCCGATGCCCGCCCGGTCGGTGCCGAAGACGGCCACCAGCGCGGCGAACGCGGCCGGCGCCATCCAGCTCACCGCGCGGCCGGTGGTGACGTAGAGGCCGAACATCTGGCCCTCGCGGCCCTCCGGCGCGATGCGCGCCAGGAAGGAGCGCGCCGCCGACTGCGCCGGGCCGACGAACAGGCACAGCGTCAGGCCCAGCGGCCAGAACCACCCGGGGCCGTCGACGAAGAGCAGGGCGACGGACGTGACCACCATCAGGCCCAGCGACCACAGGATGACCGGGCGCGGGCCGATGAAATCATCCAGGAAACCGGCGCCGAGTGCGCCGAGCGCCGAGACGACGTTGGCGGCGATGCCGAACAACAGGACGTCGGCGGGGGACAGCCCGTAGACGGTCACGGCGAGGATCGCCCCGAAGGTGAACACGCCGGCCAGGCCGTCGCGGAACACGGCCTGGGCGACCAGGAACTTGATGGACCGCGGATCCTCCCGCCACAACTGCTTCAGTTCGCCGAACAGCCGCTTGTACGACTCGCCGTAGCTGCCGTCGATGTCCCGGTCGGGCGCGATCTCGGGCACGCGGAAGAACGTCGGCAGCGCGAACACCAGGAACCACGCGGCGGCGACCAGCGCGACCACGCGGACGTTCATGCCGTCGGCCGTCGAAAAGCCGAACGCCCCGCCCTCGCCGGCGATGAACCCGACGTAGCAGAGCAGGAGCAGGAAGATGCCCCCGAAGTACCCCGCCGACCAGCCGATGCCGGACACCCTGCCGACGTTGTCCGGGGTGGACACCTGCCGGAGCATGGCGAAGTAGGAGACCTCCGCGAACTCGAAGGCGACGGCGCCGACCGCCATGATGGCGATGCCCGGCCAGAACCAGGCGGGCTCGTTGCGGATGAAGAACAGCGACGCCATCAGCGCGATGACCACGAGCGTCCACATCGTCATCGACCACCGCCGCTTGCCCTTCGCGTCGGCGCGGCGGCCCTGGACCGGGGCGACGACGGCGATGATGACGCCCGCCGCGGCCATCGCCCAGCCGTACCACGACGACGCCGGGATCGGCCCGCCGATGCCCGCGCCCACCGATTCGGTGAGGTAGACGGAGTAGATGAACGTCACCATGACCGCGTTGAACGCGGCCGACCCCCAGTCCCACGACGCCCATGCGGCGACGGTGGCGCGGTCCGTGCGAAAGCTGCTCATGTTCCCCAGGCTAATTACCCGGGGCGGAAAGGGGCGGGGGTTTCGCCCGCGCTACCCCAGGCGGCCGCGGCCCATGCGCAGCAGCGCGGTGGCGATGGCCGGGCCCTCCGGGCCGAGGGCGTCGCGGAACTCGTTGATGATCTGCACCTCGCGGGTGTGCACCAGGCGCGTGCCGCCGGAACCCATGCGGGTCTTGCCCACGGCCTTGCTCACCTCGGTGCGGCGCTGGATCGCGTCGATGATCAGCTTGTCCAGGCGGTTGATTTCCTCGCGGTACTTCTCGATCTCGGACGAGCTCAGGGGGTCGTCCGTGCCGGTGGGCGTGCGGACGTCGAAGGCGGCGATGAGGTCGTCGTTCATGCGTTCCATTCTGCCAAATGGGCGATCCGGGGGCTGGGCTAGGCTTGGCCCATCATGGTTGATTCGCTCGGTTTTGCCGCCCCGTCCCCCGATCCCGCCGCCCCCGCGACCGCCGATTCCCGCGATGCGTTCGGCTCGCGCGACGACCTTCTGGAGGGGCTGAACCCCCAGCAGCGGGCCGCGGTGCTGCACGAGGGGCGGCCGCTGCTCATCGTCGCCGGCGCCGGGTCGGGCAAGACGGCGGTGCTCACGCGGCGCATCGCGCACCTCATCGGGGCGCGCGGGGTGCACCCCGGGCAGATCCTGGCCATCACCTTCACCAACAAGGCGGCGGCGGAGATGCGCGAGCGCGTCGCGGCGCTGGTGGGGCCGGCGGCGCAGCGTATGTGGGTGGCCACCTTCCACTCCACGTGCGTCCGCATCCTGCGCATGCAGCACGCGCTGGTGCCGGGGCTGAACTCGAACTTCTCCATCTACGACGCCGACGATTCGCGCCGGCTGCTGTCGATGATCGCCCGCGACATGGACCTGGACGTGAAGAAGTTCACCGGCCGCGTCCTGTCGAACCGGATCTCCAACCTCAAGAACGAGCTGATCGGGCCCGAGCAGGCGGCGTCGGAAGCCGAGGTCACCCGCAACCCCTTCGACGAGGTCGTGGCGCGGGTGTACCGCGAGTACCAGGTGCGGCTGCGGGCGGCGAACGCGCTGGACTTCGACGACCTGATCGGCGAGACGGTGCGCATCTTCCGCGAGCACCCGGAGGTCGCCGAGTACTACCGCCGCCGTTTCCGCCACGTGCTGGTCGACGAGTACCAGGACACCAACCACGCGCAGTACGCGCTGGTCTCGGCGCTGGTGGGCAAGCCGGGCGGCGAGGTCCCGCCGAGCGAGCTGTGCGTCGTGGGCGATTCGGACCAGTCGATCTACGCGTTCCGCGGGGCGACGATCCGCAACATCGAGGAGTTCGAGGAGGACTACCCGGACGCCGAGTCGATCCTGCTGGAGCAGAACTACAGGTCCACGCAGACGATCCTGTCGGCGGCCAACGCCCTCATCGCGCGCAACGAGAACCGGCGCGAGAAGAAACTGTGGACCGACCTGGGCGAGGGCGAGCGGATCAAGGGCTACGTCGCCGACAACGAGCATGACGAGGCCCGGTTCATCGCCAACGAGATCGACGACCTCGTCGACCGGGGCGAGGCGACCTACTCGGACGTGGCGGTGTTCTACCGCACGAACAACTCCTCCCGCCCGCTGGAAGACGTGTTCATCCGCATGGGCGTGCCGTACACCGTCGTCGGCGGCACGCGGTTCTACGAGCGCCGCGAGGTCCGCGACGTGGTTGCGTACCTGCGGGTGATCGCGAACCCGGACGACGACGTCTCGATGCGGCGCATCATCAACACCCCGCGCCGCGGCATCGGCGACAAGGCCCAGTCCCACGTCGCGCTGCACGCGGAGGACACCGGCACGTCCTTCGGGGCGGCGCTGCGCGCGGCGGGCCGCGGCGAGGTCGCCATGGTCGCGGCGCGGTCGCGCAACGCGATGAAGGCTTTCGCGGAGCTTCTCGACGGCATCGCGGCGGACATGTCCACCGGGGATCTGGGGGACATAGGCGACGTGGTCGAGGCGATCCTGGACCGCACCGGCTACCGCGCGGAACTGGAGAGGTCGTCGGACCCGCAGGACGCCACGCGCCTGGACAACCTCAACGAGCTCGTTTCGGTCGCCCGCGAGTTTTCGGCGGAGGCCGCCCTGTGGGAGGGCATGGAGGAAGCCGGCGACGAGATGGACGACGGCCAGCCGGAGCCCGGCAGCCTGCGGGCCTTCCTCGAGCGGGTGTCGCTGGTCGCCGACGCCGACCAGATCCCGGACGACGATCGCGGGGTGGTGACGCTGATGACGCTGCACACCGCCAAGGGCTTGGAGTTCCCCGTCGTGTTCGTCACGGGCTGGGAGGACGGGCAGTTCCCGCACCTGCGCGCCATGGGCGACCCCAAGGAACTGGCTGAGGAGCGCCGCCTGGCCTACGTCGGCCTGACCCGCGCCCGCAAGCGCCTGTACGTCTCGCGGGCGCAGACGAGGTCGTCGTGGGGCGCGCCGCAGAACAACCCGCCGTCGCGCTTCCTCGGGGAGATCCCCGACGAGCTGGTCGAGTGGCTGCGCGAGGAACCGGCGACGTCGTGGGGCGGGGGAGCGGCGTTCGGCCGCGGTTCCGGCTCCGGGTTCGGGGCGTCGTCGCGTTCCGGGTTCGGCCGCTCCGCCGCGGCCCCGGCGTCGTCGGCCGGCCGCAAGAAGAACACCCAGCTCCAGCTCGCCGCGGGCGACAGGGTCGTCCACGACAAGTACGGGCTGGGCACGGTGATGGCGGTCGACGGGGTCGGGCCCCGGGCGACGGCCACCATCGACTTCGGTTCGGCCGGCAAGGTCCGCCTGATGCTGATCGGCGGCCTGCCGATGGAGAAGCTCTAGGCGTCGCATCCCGGCGGGTTGCGGCGGTGGGCGGCTACCGCTTCGCCGTGATCCAGCAGGTGATCACCGCGTCCTGGACGAGCGTGCCCTTGGAGTCCACGAGCTCGATGCGGACGTCGAGGTTGCGGCCCCCGGACTCCGGGGTGATCTCGGTGAAGTCCGGCAGATCGGCGGTGGCGGTGGCCGTCAGGCCGCCCTTGGAGATCTTCAGGTAGTTCGTGGTCATGGCCTTGGGCACCCAGCGGTGGGACGCCGGCACGGACGCCTCGCAGAGCATGCCCATGGCGAACTCCGCCAGGTTGCAGGCGGCGATGGCGTGGAAGGTGCCGATGTGGTTCTGCACGCCCCACCACTTCGGGGCCGTCGCCACGGCGCGGCCGGGCTCCATGGAGCGCAGGTGGGGGACGGAGGTGCGGAAGTACGGCGCCCGCAGGGAAACGCCCGCGGAGAAGATGCGCGAGCCCAGCACCGGGATGCGCGACGCCTTCTGCCACATGCCCAGCGTCGCGGTGGGCTTGCCCGCCGCGGGGCGGGTGGCGGGGAGATTCGCTTCGTTCATTCCGCCAGCGTAAGCCCGGCGATGGTGCGCACGGGCGGAAATCACGGGATCCGCCGCATCCGGGCCGTCGCAAGGCAAAAGGCCGGTCCCGCGCGATGCGGGACCGGCCGGAAAGCCGGGGAGCGCGGGTTACGCGGAGATGCCGCCGGTGACGACGTCCAGGCCGCGCTGCAGGAACCACGACACGGGGTCGACCGGCGTGACGCCGTCGGGGTGGATCTCGAAGTGCAGGTGGGTGCCCGTGGAGAAGCCGCGGTTGCCCATGCCGCCGATGACCTGGCCGGCGGAGACGCGCTCGCCGACGGCGACGCCGAGGGTCTCGAGGTGGCCGTAGACCGACACCGCGCCGTCGTCGTGGAGGACGCGGATCCACTGGCCGAAGCCCTGCGCCGGGCCGGAGTCGATGACGGTGCCGTCCATGATGGACATGATCGGGGTGTTGGTGACGTTGGCGATGTCGATGCCGTTGTGCATGGTGCCCCAGCGCGGGCCGAAGCCGGAGGTCAAGGCGCCGAGGGCGGGCACGGACAGCTGCGGGGCGCGCGCGGCGCGGTCCGCGGCGGCGCGGATGTCGTTGTACTCCAGCGCCGTGGCCAGGTGGGTGCCCAGGTCGGAGGCCGGACGGAAGTCGCGGACCGACAGCACCATCGGGGTGGAGGACATCTGCGCCTGGGCGCCGTCCTGGGCGACGAGGTCCTTGCCGTCGTCCTTGGAATCGGCGGCGGCCGCGGTGGCGGCGGCGCCGGAGACGGAGACGGCGGAGGAGGTCAGCGCGACCATCGCGATGCGGCTCTTCATGGACTTGCCCGGCTTGCGATGGGCTCCGCCCTTGCGTCGCGTCGTAGTCTGCGTCACGTCCACTCCCTTAAAACGATGTGATGTTCCGGTTACCTTGGGGCCTCTGTCCTGCCCTCGAGGCCGCAAAACGTAACCATGTCGTTATGCAGCGCGTGTAACGATAACGAAACGAAAACCCGCGGGCAAGCAGTTTTCCCTGATTGCCGGGGATTTGTGACCTGTCCCTCTCATTTCCGGCGCCGTGAGTGGGTTACCGGGCTTCATTTGTCACATGTGTCTCCCCAGTAACGCTGGTCAGCGTGTTCTTATCGTTATCCGGCGAGAAATTCACCCCCGCTACCCCCGTCGTAACGCGGGCAAGGTCCGTTCCGCCGCCCCGCCGCGCCGCACGAGCCCGATCCGCGCATCGCGATAGTCTCGTCGCAGATGTCTCGGGTGGGCCGAGACGAACGATTCGCCCACGGAGGAAAGGCACGGCATCGAAGTGAGTGACGCCAATCCGCGCAAGCGCACCCCGGGCCGGGGCACCCGGCGCACCGGGCCGTCGTCCCGCCGCTCGCGGGGCCGGTCCCCGCGCCGGGAAGCCGCGCGCCCCGCCGAGATCTCATCGGTGCCCGCGCCCGCGCAGGAGACGGCGGAGCCCGACGCTCCCGCCGGCGGCACGCCGCGCCCGGCGGCCGCCACCGCCCGGGCGGCGCGGCTCCGCAGGTTCGCCTTCGCCGCGGCGGGCGTGCATGGCGTGGCGCTGCTGCTGATCATCTCGGTCGCGGTCGTCGGCGTGACGGTCGCCGGCGGCGGTTTCACCCCGCTGCCCGCGACCATCGCGTCGCTGTGGATGCTCCTGAACCTCGGGCCGTTCGGGTACGGAGGCACGGAC
The DNA here is from genome assembly GCF_001056295.1 of Corynebacterium halotolerans. Taxonomy (GTDB): domain Bacteria; phylum Actinomycetota; class Actinomycetes; order Mycobacteriales; family Mycobacteriaceae; genus Corynebacterium; species Corynebacterium hansenii. Next base: position 24,718 of record NZ_JVMD01000008.1, on the reverse strand, counting down.
CTGGGCCTGGTGCCCGCGCTGCCCGCGATGGCGTATTTCGCCGCCGTCGCCTGGCGCATCCGCCGCGAGGTGTCCGGTCCGGTGAGCATCCGGGACGTGCGCACCATGGCTGCGGTGTTCCTGGGCGCGCCCCTGGTGCTGACCGTCGTCGCCTGGCTGATGCTGTGGGACGCCTCCGGGGTGCTGCGCATCGACGCCCCCTTCTTCCCGGCCGCGATCGGCTCGACGCTGGCCATCCACGCCGCCGCGCTCGCCGCGGGCATGGGACCGCGCCTGACGCGGGCTCTGCTGCGCCGCCGGGCGCTTCCGGAGTGGCCGCTGGCGTCCCTGCGCCTTGCCTCCTCCTACGTGGGCGCGCTGTGGGCGGTCGGCGCGGTGGCGACGGTCGTGTCGCTGCTGTGGCACCTCGGGGCGGTCCGCGAGACCCTCGCGATCGCCGATGGGGGCGGCGGGCTCGCCGGATTGCTGCTGCTGTCGCTGGCGTACCTGCCGAACATCGCCTTCGCCGCGGCGGGCGTCCTCGTCGGCGCCCCCGCCAACGTCGGCGCCGCGGAGGCCGGGCTGTTCGCGGTGTCGCCGGGGACCTTGCCGCCGTTGCCCGCGCTGGCGGCGATGCCGCAGTCGCATCTGACCCCGGCGTTCGGGCTGCTGCTGGCCGTGCCGGTGGGCGTCGCGGTGTGGTGCGTGCACCGGCACCTGCGCAGGGAGGAGTCGGACCGCCCCTACGTCGAGGTCGTGCTCGCCGCCGTCATCGCGGGAGCGTTGGTCGCGGTGCTGGCGCTGCTGTTGGGCGGTGAACTGGGGCAGTACGGCTGGTCGGGCGCGAATTGGTGGCTGGCCGGGGTCCTGGCGTCGGTGTGGCTCGCGGTGCCGGGCGCGGTCGTCGCGGTGATGGTCGCGGGCCTGCCGAGGCCCGCCGCGCTCGGCATGCCGGAGCAGGAGCTTGACGACGTCCCCGAGCCCGCGCAGCAGCCCGAGCCGGAAGAGGAGCCCGCGGAAGAATCTGGTGCGGAGGAAACCGAGTCGGAGGAGGAGTCCGCGGAGACGGAGTCGGACGAGGCTGCGGAGCCGGCATCGGATGACGAGCCCGACTCCGACCCCGACTCCGCCCCTGACCCCGAACCTCAGCCCGACCCCAACCCCCGGCCCGACCCCGGCGAAGACGCACCGGCGGAGGACTCCGCTCCGCGTTCCTGACCGGGGGAGGGAATCGGGGCGGTTCCCGCGGGTGGGTAGACTGTTCAGCCGTGACCGAATCCCACAGCGCCCAGCCCGAAGACGCTGCGGTGCCCCTGACCATCGTCGTGCTGGCCTCCGGCACGGGTTCGCTGCTGCAGTCGATGCTCGATGCCCTCGACCCGGCGCGCGTCCGCGTCGCCGCCGTCGGCTCCGACAAGGACTGCGAGGCGCTGAAGAGGGCGGAGGCGGCGGGCATCCCGTCGTTCCTGGTGCCCTTCGACGCCGCCGCCCGCGCCGACCGCGCGGCGTGGGACGCCGAACTGCTGGCCGCGGTGCGCGAGCATCGCCCGGATTTCGTGGTGTCGGCGGGGTTCATGCGGATTCTGGGGCAGGGGTTCATCGATTCCTTCCCCGACCGGATCGTCAACACGCATCCCGCCCTGCTGCCGTCGTTCCCCGGCGCGCACGCGGTTCCGGATGCGCTGGCGCACGGGGTGAAGGTCACTGGAACGACGGTGCACATCGTCGACGCGGGCGTGGACACGGGGCCGATCCTGGCGCAGGAGCCGGTCGCCGTCGAGGACGGCGATTCCGTGGAAACGCTGCACGAACGCATCAAGATCGTCGAGCGTCGGCTGTTGGTCGACGTTCTCCACACCATCTCGGAACGCGGCATCACGCGGGACGGACGAAAGGCGAAGTTTTCATGACCCAGGATCACGGCAGCATGGACCGCAAGCCCATCAAGCGCGCTCTCATCAGCGTCTACGACAAGACCGGGTTGGAGGATCTCGCCCGCGCCCTCCACGACGGCGGCGTGCAGATCGTGTCCACCGGCTCCACCGCGTCCCGCATCGCCGACGCCGGCGTCCCGGTGACCCCGGTCGAGGAGCTCACCGGGTTCCCGGAGTGCCTCGAGGGCCGCGTGAAGACGCTCCACCCGCGCGTCCACGCCGGCATCCTCGCCGACACCCGCAAGGACGACCACCTGTCGCAGCTGTCCGACCTCGGCGTCGAGCCGTTCCAGCTGGTCGTGGTGAACCTGTACCCCTTCACCGAGACCGTCGCCTCGGGCGCCGGCTTCGACGACTGCGTCGAGCAGATCGACATCGGCGGCCCGTCGATGGTCCGCGCGGCGGCGAAGAACCACCCGTCCGTCGCCGTGGTCGTCGACCCTGCGAAGTACGGCGAGGTCGCCGAGGCCGTGGCCGGCGGCGGCTTCACCCGCGCCGAGCGCACCGAGCTGGCCGTCGACGCGTTCCGCCACACCGCGTCCTACGACGTCGCGGTGGCTTCCTGGATGGGTTCCCGCCTCGACGAGGATGCCGACGCCGACGTCGCCTTCCCCGAGTGGTTCGGCCACACCTACGAGCGCTCCGCCACCCTGCGCTACGGCGAGAACCCGCACCAGGCCGCGGCGCTGTACGTCGATCCGGCCGCGCCGGAGGGCCTCGCCCAGGCGGAGCAGTTCCACGGCAAGGAGATGAGCTACAACAACTACACCGACTCCGATGCCGCGTGGCGCGCCGCGTGGGACCACGAGCGCCCGTGCGTGGCCATCATCAAGCACGCCAACCCCTGCGGCATCGCCGTGTCCGACGAGTCGATCGCCAAGGCCCACCTGGCCGCCCACGCGTGCGACCCGGTGTCGGCCTTCGGCGGCGTCATCGCCGTCAACCGCGAGGTCTCCGTCGAGATGGCGAAGCAGGTCGCCGAGATCTTCACCGAGGTCATCGTCGCCCCGGGCTACGAGGACGGCGCGGTGGAGGTGCTGAGCCAGAAGAAGAACATCCGCATCCTGCGGGCCCCGGCGCCGCAGGGCTCGGCCACCGAGTACCGCCAGGTTTCCGGCGGCATGCTGCTGCAGGAGCGCGACGCGCTGCAGGCCGACGGCGACGTCGCCGCGAACTGGACGCTCGCCGCCGGCGAGGCCGCCGACGAGGAGACCCTCGCCGACCTGGTCTTCGCCTGGAACGCGGTGCGCGCGGTGAAGTCCAACGCGATCCTGCTGGCCAAGGACGGCGCCACCGTCGGCGTGGGCATGGGCCAGGTCAACCGCGTCGACGCCGCGAAGCTGGCCGTCGAGCGCGCGAATTCGCTGGCCGGCGACGACGAGCGCGCCCGTGGCGCGGTCGCCGCCTCCGACGCGTTCTTCCCCTTCGCCGACGGCTTCGAGATGCTGGCCCGGGCCGGCGTGCGCGCCGTCGTCCAGCCGGGCGGCTCCATCCGCGACGCCGAGGTCATCGAGGCCGCCGAGAAGGCGGGCGTGACCATGTACCTGACGGGGGCGCGCCACTTCGCGCACTGAGTTCCGGCCAAGTTATTGATTATTCACCCGACGCGGCTCCGGGCATTTAGTATGTAAGGCATGTCACGTCGAGCCGAACTCAGGGAGCGGCGGCACGCGGAGATCATCGCCGCCGCCGCCGCGATGATCGCCGACCGCGGATTCCATGTCACCAGGCTCGAAGACGTCGGGCAGGTCGTGGGGATCTCCGGGCCCGGCCTGTACCGCTACGTCTCCGGCAAGGACGACATGCTCGCCCAGATCCTGGTCGACATCTCGGTTCGGCTCGTCGACGGCGCACGCGCGGTGATGGAGCGTTCACGCACCGAGGACTGGGCCCCCGACCGCACGCTGCGGGAGCTTCTGGGCTTCCACGTCGAGTTCGCGGTCACCGAGCCCGACCGCATCCGCGTGCAGGAGCGCGAGATCGGCAACCTCGCGCCGCAGCAGCGCGAGAAGGTTCGTTCGCTGCAGCGGATGTACATCTCCATGTGGGTCGATGCCCTGCGAGGCTCCTTCCCGGACCTGACCGAGGAGGAGGCCCGCGTCCGCGTCCAGCTGGCGGCCGGCCTGATCAACTCGTCGCGCCACGTGGTCCGCTGGGCCGGCGCCGACGCGGTGCGCCGCGCGGCCATGGACATGGCCTTCCGCGCCATGGACCTGCCCAGCGACGGGGACCCCGACATCGGCGACATCAGCGACATCGCCCGCGCCGCACTGGGCGGGCACCCCCGCAGCACCGGGGAAATTCCGGAAAACGGCGAATCCGGAGCGTCGTAAAGCAATATTCTTCGCCCCATGAACATTCTGATCATCGGGGCCGGACCGTCGGGGCTGGCCACCGCCGCGGAGCTGAAGAAGGCCGGGCTCGACTACGACCACGTCGAACGGCACGACGGCGTCGGCGGCCTGTGGGACATCGACAACCCGACGACCCCCATGTACGAATCGGCGCACCTGATCTCGTCGAAGCGCCTGTCCTGCCTGCCCGGGCGGCCCTTCCGCGACGACGTCGCCGACTACCCGCCGCGCACCGAAGTCGTGCGCTACCTGCGCGATTTCGCGTCCGACGAGGGTCTGACCGACCGCATCCGCTTCGGCGTCGAGGTCACCTCGGTCACGCCGGCGGGGGAGGGCGGCGGCTACGACGTCACCATGCGCCCCTTCGGCGGCGGAGAGCCCGAGACGAAGCGCTACGCGAACGTCATCTGCGCGTCCGGCACGCTGTCCACCCCGAACCTCCCCGGCATCCCCGGCGAATTCGCCGGCGAGTACCGCCATTCGGCGACGTACCGAGGCATCGACGAGCTGCGCGGCAAGCGGGTCCTGGTCATCGGCGCCGGCAACTCCGGCTGCGACATCGCCTGCGACGCCGCCCAGGCCGCCGAGTCGGCGGAGCTGAGCATGCGCCGCGGGTACTGGTTCATTCCCAAGCACGTCTTCGGCCGCCCGTCCGACGAATGGACCGTGACCGGGCCGCAGCTGCCCGCGCGGATCATGCAGGCCGTGGCGCAGACGTACCTGCGGCTCCACTTCGGCGACCTGCGCAAGCTGGGGCTGCCGAAGCCCGACCACCGCATCTTCGAGACCCACCCCCTGCTCAATGACCAGCTGATCCACCACCTGCGGCACGGGGACATCTCGGTGCGCGGGGACGTGTCGCGTTTCGACGGCCCCGACGTGGTCTTCGCCGACGGTTCCCGCGGCAGCTACGACCTCGTGCTGGCGTGCACCGGGTTCCACCACTCGGTGCCCTACGCCGCCGACCTGTTCGGCGGGCCCCGCGCCAACGCCATGGAGCAGCTGTACCTCGGCTTCGCGCACCCGGAGCACCCCGGGCTGTGGGCGCCGGGCCTCATCGAGCTGAACTCGGGGGCGTTCGGAGCGATCGGGCAGCAGGCGCGGCTCATCGCCGCGGTGCTTTCCGACGAGGCGAAGGCCGCCGAATTCGCCCGTCGCGTCCGGGACAACGACGTCGACCTCAGCGGCGGCCTGAACATGGACGGCTCGGAGCGCCACCGCGGGTACGCCGACTCGCACGCGCTCCACGCCGCGCTGGCCGACGAGCTCGAGGCGCTGGGCCTCGACGCCCGCCGGGAACTGCTCGGCGGGCTCGCCGGCTAGGGGCGGCGGCCCCTGCGGTGCCGGGTCGGGGGCAGCGGGATGTCCGAGCCCTCGGCCAGCACCGGATGCTCCTGCAGCGCCGGCTGCTCGAAGCTGACCCACTTCACGCCCGCGGAGTCGTGGCAGCCCTTCGGCAGCGGATCCGAGTAGAGCTCCTCGAACATGTCCTTCATCTCGGAGTGGACGTGCTTGCGGCGCAGCTTCAGGCTGGGCGTGAGCTCGTCGGCCTCGACGGTGAGCTCGCGGTCGAGGATGCGGAAGCGCTTGACCTGCTCCCACGAGTTGAGGCCCTCGTTGAGGCGGCCGAGCGACGCCTGCACCAGCGCCACGACCCGCGGGTCGCGCGTCATCTCGGCGAAGGTCGCCGGGGCGCCGCCGTTGCGCTCGCACCAATCGCGGGTGGCCTTTTCCTCGAGCACGACCATTCCGACCATGAACTTCTTGCCCTCGCCGTAGGTCACCAGCTCCATGGCGAGGGGGCACAGGCCCTTGAACTCCGACTCGATCGCCGCCGGCGCGATGTACTTGCCGTTGGAGGACTTGTACAGGGACTTCTTGCGGTCCGTGATGTAGACGAACCCGCGGTCGTCCTTGCGGGCGATGTCGCCGGTGCGCAGGAAGCCGTCGCCGGGCAGCGACTCGGCGGTCGCGTCCTCCCGGTTGTGGTAGCCGTTCATGTTCCACGGGCTCTTCAGCAGCAGCTCGCCGTCCTCGGCGATCCTGTCCTCCACGCCGGGGAACGGCCAGCCGATGGTGCCGATGCGGTAGGCCTCCAGCCGCGTGATGTGGGTGATGCAGCCCTCGGTGAGGCCGAACCCTTCGGCGATGGGCATGCCGACCGACAGGTACCACTTGGTGATGTCCTGGTTGATCGGCGCCGAGCCGGAGATGAACATGCGCACGTTCCCGCCGAGGGCCGCCCGGATCTTCGACAGCACGACCTTGTCGGCGATGCCCAGGCGGAACTTCAGCCACCCCGGCACTTCCTTGCCTGCCAGCCGCAGCTCGGTGGCCTCCATGGCCAGCCGCATGCTGACCTTGCCCAGCTTGGCCTTGACGCCGTTGCCTTCGAACTGGGCGTGGATGGCGGAGTAGGCCTTCTCGAAGATGCGGGGCGCGCCGCCCATGACGGTCGGCTTGATCTCCTGGAGGTTTTCCACGATCTTGTCGATGCGCCCGTCGATGGCGGTGGTGATGCCCGTGTTGATGGACACGTACAGCAGGAACCGCCCCATCAGGTGCGCGAGCGGCAGCCACAGGAAGTGGACGTCGGTTTCGTAGATGTTCGGCGTCGACGTCACGGCGGCGACGTTGTTCATCCACGCGCCGTGGGTGATGATCGCGCCCTTCGGCTTGCCCGTGGTGCCGGACGTGTACTGGAAGGTGGCGATGGTGTCGGGGGTGATGCCGTCGATGGCGCGCCGGACCACGTGGGGGTCGTGGTCGAGCAGCTCGCGGCCCTGCGCCATCAGGTCGGACAGCGGCGACACCCAGTCGAGGATGTCCTCGGCGGTGAGCCCGCCCGGGGCGTTGACGGCCTGCGTCTGCGCGGACCAGCCCGGGTCGATGACGTAGACGTGCTCGACGTTCGGGATCGCATCGCGGATGTTCAGCAGCTTGGCCACCTGCCCGCCGTCTTCGGCGATGACCATGCGCGAGCCGGAGTCGTTGATGATGAACTCGATGTCGCCGGGCACCGACGTCGGGTAGATGGCCACGGAGTTGACGCCGATGGACATCAGCGCCATGTCCGAGTTGACCCAGTGCATGCCGGTGCCGGAGATGAGCGCGGCGGCGTCGCCCTTGGCCAGGCCCGCGGCGAGGAGCCCCGCCGACTGCTCCTCGACGATGCGCCGGAACCCTTCCCAGGTGACGGAGGTCCATTCGTCGTCGGCGTCGCGGAACCGCCAGGCGGTGCGATCCGGGGTGGCGGCCGCGCGGCGCAGCACCATCGCGCCGACGCTGGGGGCCGGGTTGTCCAGGACCTCGCGGTCGATGGGTTCGTCGGCGGGCGTGGCGTACCCGTCGATCGACCATCCGGTGCCGGCGCCGGACCGCGCCTTCGGCAGGCCGATGGTGCTGACGGGCGGGGGGCTGAGGTCGTTCTGCGGGTTGTTCATCGTTCACCTTTCTCGGATGTTTTCGGTGGTGGGAGTGCCTCCCCGTCACTTTTGAGTGACGTGAATCACGTTGGTGTCAATCGTATGCGGGCACGTTGTTTCCGTGGGGAAGATTTTTCGCATTGTGTCCGGGTCGTGTCCTTTCGCCCCGTGTTTTCCCCGGGGTCGGCGGGACCGTCCCCGTGGCCGGGGGTGGGGGCCGATACCCCCATTCCGTTAATCGCGATTAACGGAAAAACGGCACATCGGCGCTGGTTGCCGCATCGCAACGGTGTTCCAGGTCACATGCAGGCCGGTGAGCGCCCCGCTTTCCGGTGATTTTCGCCATAGTTTCGGTTGGCAAGTGTCGGGGGTCACAGTAGAGTTTCGCCGCAGAGAGTTAATGGGCATTAACGCACTGCGGTGCCCGCCGCCCCAACCCCATGGAGAACGACATGTCGGACCCCACCAACCGCGAGAAGCACGAGGCCCTGGTCGCGGATCTGCGCGACCTGCTCGCCCGCACCGCCGAGGGCGGCCCCGAGAAGGCGCGCCGGCGCCACGTGGATCGCGGCAAGCTGCTCCCGCGCCAGCGCATCACCGAGCTGCTGGACCCGGGCAGCCCCTTCCTCGAGGTCGCGCCGATCGCCGCGCACGACATGTACGGGGGCAAGGTCCCGGCGGCGGGCGTCGTCGCGGGCATCGGGCTCGTGGAGGGCCGCCGCTGCATGATCGTGGCCAACGACGCCACGGTCTCCGGCGGCACCTACTACCCGATGACGGTGAAGAAGCACCTCCGCGCGCAGGAGATCGCCGACGCCAACCGCCTGCCCTGCATCTACCTGGTCGATTCCGGCGGCGCGATGCTGCTCAACCAGGACGAGGTCTTCCCGGACCGCGACCACTTCGGCCGCATCTTCTACAACCAGGCGAACCTGTCCAAGAAGGGCATCCCGCAGATCTCGGCGGTCCTGGGTTCCTGCACGGCGGGCGGCGCGTACGTCCCGGCGATGTCCGACGAGGCGGTGATCGTCAAGGAGCAGGGCACCATCTTCCTGGCGGGCCCGCCGCTGGTGAAGGCGGCGACCGGCGAGGACGTCACGCCCGAGGAGCTCGGCGGCGGCGATCTGCACTCCAAGACCTCCGGCGTCACCGACCACCTCGCCTTGGACGACGCGGATGCGCTGCACCGCGTCCGCGCGATCGTCGACACGCTTCCGCTTGCCGACGACGCACCGTGGGAGGTCCGCGAGACGCGGGATCCGCTGCGCGAGCAGACGGACCTCTACGACATCGTGCCCGTCGACGCCCGGCAGCCCTACGACGTCCGCGAGGTCATCGAGACCATCGTCGACGCCGGCGAGTACCGCGAGTTCAAGGCGGAGTTCGGCACCACGCTGGTCACCGCCTTCGCCCGCATCCACGGTCACCCGGTGGGCATCATCGCCAACAACGGCATCCTCTTCGCGGAGTCCGCGCAGAAGGGCGCGCACTTCATCGAGCTGTGCGACCAGCGCGGCATTCCGCTGGTGTTCCTGCAGAACACCACGGGCTTCATGGTCGGCCGCGAGTACGAGGCCGGGGGCATCGCCAAGCATGGCGCGAAGATGGTCAACGCGGTGGCCACCACCCGCGTGCCCAAGTTCACCGTGGTCATCGGCGGCGCGTTCGGCGCCGGCAACTACTCGATGTGCGGCCGCGCGTACTCGCCCCGCTTCCTGTGGATGTGGCCCAACGCCCGCGTCGCCGTGATGGGCGGCCCCCAGGCGGCCATGACCCTGTCGACGGTCCGCCGCAACCAGATCGAGCGCTCCGGCGGCGAATGGTCGGCCGAGGAACAGGAGGCCTTCGAGGCCCCCGTCCGCGAGCAGTTCGAGGAGCAGTCGCACTGCTACTACTCGTCGGCCCGCCTGTGGGACGACGGCGTCATCGATCCCGCGGACACCCGCCGCATCCTCGGCCTGGCCCTCGAGGTCGCCGGCGGCGCCCCGCTCGACGATGCCGGCTACGGCGTCTTCCGCATGTAACCCGAACCGACAGCACAGAGAGGAGAGAAGCCCATGACCACCGCCACCGCCACCACCGCCCCCGGCGCGGAGACCATCAACACGGTGCTCGTCGCCAACCGCGGCGAGATCGCCTGCCGCGTGATCCGCACCCTTCGCGAACAGGGGGTCCGTTCCGTCGCCGTTTATTCCGACGCCGACGCCGACGCCCCCCACGTCCGCCTGGCCGACGTCGCCGTCCACATCGGCCCGTCGCCGGCGCGGGAGTCCTACCTGGTCATCGACCGCATCCTGGATGCGGCCCGCCGCACCGGCGCGCAGGCCATCCACCCCGGCTACGGCTTCCTGTCCGAGAACGCGGCGTTCGCCCGCGCCTGCGAGGACGCCGGCATCATCTTCATGGGGCCGCCCGCCTCGGCGATCGAGACGATGGGCGACAAGATCTCCGCGCGGGCGACCGTCGAAAAGCGTGACGTGCCCACCGTGCCCGGCATCTCCCGCCCCGGCCTGACGGACGAGGAGCTCATCGACGCCGCGCCGGGCATCGGGTTCCCGGTGCTGATCAAGCCGTCCGCCGGCGGCGGCGGCAAGGGCATGCACCGCGTCGAGCGCATCGAGGACCTGCCCGACGCGCTGGTCACCGCCCGCCGCGAGGCCGCCGGCGCGTTCGGCGACGATTCGCTGTTCATCGAGCACTTCGTGGACACCCCGCGCCACATCGAGGTGCAGGTGCTGGCGGATTCGCACGGCAACGTCATCCACCTCGGCGAGCGCGAGTGCTCGCTGCAGCGCCGGCACCAGAAGGTCATCGAGGAGGCGCCGAGCCCGCTTCTCGACGAAACCGTCCGCGCCCGGATCGGCGAGGCGGCCTGCGACGCCGCCCGCTCCTGCGGTTACGTCGGCGCCGGCACCGTCGAGTTCATCGTCCCCGCCGCCGACCCGGACAAGTTCTACTTCATGGAGATGAACACCCGCCTCCAGGTCGAGCACCCCGTCACCGAGGAGGTCACCGGCCTGGACCTGGTTGCCCTGCAGCTGGCCATCGCCCGCGGGGCGGAGCTGCCCATCACGCAGGACGACGTCACCATGACCGGCCACTCCATCGAGGCCCGCGTCTACGCCGAGGACCCGGCCGCCGGATTCCTGCCCACCGGCGGCACCGTCACCCGCGTGGTCGAGCCCTCCGGCCCGGGCGTGCGCGTCGACTCCGGCATCGCCGACGGCGCCGAGGTCACGTCCCTGTACGACCCGATGCTGATGAAGGTCATCGTCCACGGCGCCGACCGCGCCGAGGCCCTCGACCGGCTGGACCGGGCGCTGGCCAACACCGTCGTCGCCGGCGTCGGCGTCAACGTCGACTTCTGCCGCTACCTGCTCGCGGTGCCCGAGGTGGCCTCCGGCGACCTGGACACCGGACTGCTCGACCGGGTCGCCGGGGACTACGCCGACTTCGAGGTGCCCGACGAGGCCCTGGTCGCCGCCGCCATGGCGTGGCTGGCCGGCCGCTGGCCCGAGGGCCCGGCCTCGCCGTGGGCCGTGCCGGACGCCTGGCGCTCCGGCCGGCCGGGCACCCAGCGCCTGCGCCTGGGCACCACCAACGGCTCCCGCCTCATCGCGGTGTCCGGCACCCCCTCCGGCGCGACGGTCACCGTCGACGCGCGGGTCGCGGGCATCAGCGAACCCGCCGAGGGCGAAGACGCCCCCGAGCCCCGCGACCACTCCTCCGCCATCCACCGCGACGGCGACCTGTGGCGCGTCGACTGCGACGGCATCGCCCGCCACTGGCAGGTGGAGACCGTGGCCAGCCGGCGCGGCACCGACGTCATCGTCTCCTCCGACGAGGGCACCTGGGTGCTGCACCGCGAAAACGTGGTCCGCTCCGCCGCCGACGACGACGGTTCCGGCGACGGCACGCTGACCTCGCCCATGCCGGGCACGGTCATCGCGCTGTCCGCGGCCGACGGAGACCGCGTCGAAGCCGGCGACCCGGTCCTGGTCGTGGAGGCCATGAAGATGGAGCACACGCTCCGCGCCCCCGCCGCCGGCGTCGTCGAATACCACGTCGCCGAAGGCGCCCAGGTCTCCTCCGAAATCGCCCTGGCCACCGTCACGCCCGACGAAGACTGATTTCTCGACAAGCACCCGCCCTCAACAAGCACCCGCCCTCACAAAGCACCCGCCCCAAAAGCACCCCGACAACAAGGAGCCACCATGACCGACGTCAACACCGCCGATCTGCCCGCCGAATACCGCGAGCTGCAGACCGTCGTCCGCGAGTTCGCCAACGAGGTCGTCGACCCCGTCGCCTACGAGCACGACCGCAACCACACGTTCCCCTACGAGGTCGTCGCGCAGATGGGCGAGATGGGCCTGTTCGGCCTGCCTTTCTCCGAGGAGTACGGCGGCATGGGCGGCGATTATCTTTCGCTGGGCATCGCCCTGGAGGAGTTGGCCAAGGTCGACCAGTCGGTCGCGATCACCCTGGAGGCCGGCGTGGGCCTCGGCGCCTCGCCGATCTACCACTTCGGCAACGAGGAGCAGAAGCAAAAGTGGCTGCCGGACCTCACCGCGGGCAAGGCGCTGGCGGGCTTCGGCCTCACGGAGCCCGACGCCGGCTCCGACGCGGGCGCCACCCGCACCGTCGCGCGCGAGGACGGCGGGGACTTCGTCATCAACGGCTCGAAGCAGTTCATCACCAACTCAGGCACGGACATCACTTCGCTGGTCACCGTCACCGCCGTCACCGGCGAGAAGGAGAACGGCAAGAAGGAGATCTCCACGATCATCGTGCCCGCCGACTCCGAGGGCTTCGTCGCCGAGCCGGCGTACGACAAGGTCGGCTGGAACGCCTCCGACACGCACCCGCTGACGTTCACCGACGTCCGCGTCCCGCAGGAGAACCTGCTGGGCACCCGCGGCCGCGGCTTCGCGAACTTCCTGTCCACCCTGGCCGAGGGCCGCGTCGCCATCGCCGCGCTGGCCACCGGCGCCGCACAGGGCTGCGTCGACGAGTCGGTGAAGTATGCCAAGGAGCGCCACTCGATGGGCCGCGCGATCGCCGAGTACCAGGCGATCTCGTTCAAGATCGCCCGCATGGAGGCTCGCGCCCACGCCGCCCGCATGGCCTGGTACGACGCCGCAGCGAAGATGGTGAAGGGCAAGGAGTTCCGCCGCGAGGCGTACATCGCCAAGCTCATCTCCTCCGAGGCCGCGATGGACAACGCCCGCGACGCCACGCAGATCCACGGCGGCTACGGCTTCATGAACGAGTACCGCGTCTCGCGCCACTACCGCGACTCCAAGATCCTGGAGATCGGCGAGGGCACCACCGAGGTGCAGCTGATGTTGATCGCCCGCGGACTGGGCCTGTAGGGGAGGGGAGCCATGACGGACAACGACGGAATCGTCCAGCGCGGCCTCTGGTTCGACGAGTACGAGGAGGGCGCCCGCTACCTGCACCGCCCCGGCCGCACCGTCACCGAGACCGACGACGTCCTGTTCACCACGCTGACCATGAACACCCAGCCGCTGCATCTCGACGCCCACTGGTCGTCGCAGCAGCCGGGTTTCGGGGGCAAGCGCCTGGTCAATTCGATGTGGACCCTGTCGACGGTGGTGGGGCTGTCGGTGTCGCAGCTGACGCTGGGCACCATCGTGGCGAACCTGGGCTTCACCGAGGTCTCGTTCCCGAAGCCCATGTTCCACGGCGACACGCTGTACGCGGAGACGAAGTGCCTGTCCAAGCGCGCGTCGAAGTCCCGGCCGGGCCAGGGCATCGTCGAGCTGGAGCACATCGGCCGCAACCAGGACGGCGACGTCGTCTGCAGGGCGGTTCGGGCGACGCTCGTCCAGTGTGACCCGGAGGCCGCCCGATGAACGCCTGGATTCCCGCCGGCCCGGCGATCCTCTTCGTCCCGGCCGACCGCCCCGACCGTTTCGCCAAGGCGGCGGAGCGCGCGGACATGGTCATCCTCGATCTCGAAGACGGCTGCCGCCCGGAGAACCGCGCGGATGCGCGCCGGGCGATCATCGACAGCGAGCTGGACCCGGAGCGCGTCATCGTCCGCATCAACCCGGTGGATTCCCCGGAGCATGCGGCGGACCTGGAGATGCTCGCGGACCTGCGCTACGACCTGGTCATGCTGCCGAAGGCGGAGTCCGCCGCGGCGGTGGAGTCGCTGGCCGGCCATCGCGTCATCGCGCTCATCGAGACCCCGCTGGGCGTTCTGCGCGCCGACGAGGTCGCCTCGGCCCACAACGCCGTGGCCCTGTTCTGGGGCGCGGAGGATCTCACCGCCGGGCTCGGCGGCACCGCCTCCCGATTCGGCGAGGGCGAGAAGAACCCCGGCACGTACCGCGACGTCGCCCGCCACGCGCGGGCCCGCACGCAGCTCGCCGCAGCCGCCTTCGGCCGCGCCGCCCTGGATTCGGTCCACGTCGACATCGCCGACGCCGACGGCCTGCGCGACGAGGCCCTCGACGCCGCCGCGCTCGGCTACGCGGCGACCGTCTGCATCCACCCGTCGCAGGTGGCCATCATCCGCGACGCCTACCGGCCCACCGCCGAACAGGCCGACTGGGCCCGCCGCCTGCTGGCCGCCGCCCGCGACGACGGGGGAGCGTTCGGCTTCGAGGGGCGCATGGTCGATGCCCCGCTGTTCAGGCAGGCCGAAGCCATCCACAGGCGCGCCGAAGCCACCGCCACGTAGGCGTCGCAAAGCACCGAAAACCCGGCACACACCCGAAAATGGACCACCAGGAGAAACCGATGTCCCAGCTCAAGACCATCCCCGCGCCGTACGGCAAGGACGTCGTGGACGACGACGGCAACAAGCTGTCGCACGTCATCGGCGCCGGCGTCGACCAGGGCGCCGCGCCGCTGCGCACCGAAACCCTCGGCGAGAACCTCAAGGCGATCGTGGAGAAGTACCCCTCCCGCGAATGCATCGTCGACGTCTACGCCGACGTGTCCTTCACCTACGAGCGCTTCTACAACCGCGTCCTGCGACTGGCCACCGCGTTCATCCGCGCCGGCTACCGCAAGGGCGACCGCATCGGCATCTGGTCGACGAACCGGTGGGAGTGGACGGTCGTCCAGTACGCCTGCCACCACCTGGGGCTGATCCTGGTCAACATCAACCCGGCCTACCGCCAGCACGAGCTGAACTACGTGCTGGAGAAGGCCGGCGTGCGCTGCGTCTTCGCCGCCCGCCGCTACAAGGACTCCGATTACCGCACCATGCTCATCGAGGCGTCGAAGCAGCGCGGCGTCAACCTGGACAAGGTCATCTACTTCGGCTCCGCCGATTGGTACGAGCGCATGCACGGCGAGATCGACGACTTGTCGGAGTACACCGCGCAGGTCAAGCCCGAGGACCCCATCAACATCCAGTTCACTTCCGGCACGACGGGCTTCCCCAAGGGAGCGACGCTGACGCACCGCAACCTGCTGAACAACGGCTTCTTCATCGGCGAGCTGCTCGGCTACGACGAGAACGACCGCGTCTGCGTGCCGGTGCCGTTCTTCCACACGTTCGGCATGGTCATCGGCACCTTCGCCACGTTCACGCACGGCGGGGCGATCATCATCCCGGCGCCGAGCTTCAAGGCCCGCGAGACCCTCAAGGCCGTGCACTCCGCCGGCGCGACGTCGCTGTACGGCGTGCCCACCATGTTCATCAACGAGCTGGAGGAGGCCCACGACCACGTCGAGTACGGCAGCCCGTACGACTTCTCCACCCTGCGCACCGGCGTCATGGCCGGCACCTCCTGCCCGTCGAAGACCATGCGGGACGTCATGGAGAAGCTGAACATGAAGGAGATCGCCATCTGCTACGGCATGACGGAGACCTCCCCGGTGAGCTTCCAGACCCGCAAGGACTCGCCGCTGGACAAGCGCGTCAACACGGTCGGCCAGATCATGCCGCACCTGGAGGCCCGCGTCATCGACGAGAACACCGGCGAGACCCTGCCGCGCGGCGAGCAGGGCGAGGTCGTCGTCCGCGGCTACTCGGTGATGAAGGAGTACTGGCACCACCCGGAGAAGACGGCGGAGGCCATCGACGACGACGGCTGGATGCACACCGGCGACCTCGGCGTCATCGACGACGAGGGGTACCTGGCCATCACCGGCCGCATCAAGGACATGCTCATCCGCGGCGGCGAGAACATCTACCCCCGCGAGATCGAGGAGTTCCTGTTCACGCACCCGGACATCGTCGACGCGCAGGTGATCGGCGTGCCGGACGACAAGTACGGCGAGGAGATCATGGCCTGGGTCATACTTCACGACGAGGACGGGGACCTGACCGCCGAGCAGATCGCGGAGTTCGCCCAGGGCAAGCTGTCGCGGCACAAGATCCCGCGGTACGTCCACGTCACCGATTCCTTCCCGATGACGGCGTCGGGCAAGGTCCGCAAGGTCGAGATGCGCGAGATGGCGCCGAAGCTGCTGGGATGGGTGTGATCGCGATGTCCAAGACCACCGATGCATCGATCCGCGACCTCGTCGCGGGTTACGTGGAAGACGGCATGACCATCGCCGTCGGCGGCTTCGGCCTGTGCGGCGTGCCCTTCGACCTCATCGAGGGCCTGCGCGATTCCGGCGCCAAGGACCTGACCATCGTGTCCAACAACATGGGCGTCGATGGGATGGGCCTGGGCATTCTGCTGGAGAATCACCAGGTCAGCAAGGTCGTCGCCAGCTACGTCGGCGAGAACAGGATGTTCGCGCAGCAGTACCTCGACGGCGAACTGGAGGTGGAGTTCAATCCGCAGGGCACGCTGGCCGAGCGGCTGCGCGCCGGCGGCGCGGGCATCCCCGCCTTCTACACCGCCACCGGCGTGGGCACGCTCGTCGCCGAGGGCAAGCCCCATGCCGAGTTCGACGGCCGGACCTACGTGCAGGAGCGCGGCATCGTCGCGGATCTGGCGCTGGTCCACGCCTGGCGCGGCGACGTCGACGGCAACCTAGTCTACCGTTCCACGGCGCAGAACTTCAATCCGCTGTGCGCGACGTCGGGCAAGGTCACCATCGCCGAGGTCGAGGAACTCGTCGACCGCGGCGCCATCGAGCCCGACGCGGTCATGACCGCCGGCGTATTCGTCGACCACGTCGTCCGGTCGACCGAGCGCGAGAAGCCCATCGAAAAGCGGACCACCCGGCCGCGCGGGGAGGAGAACTGACATGGACCAGGCGAACAAGCGGGGCTGGACCCGCGACGAAATGGCCGCCATGGCCGCCTCGGAACTTTCCGACGGCGACTACGTGAACCTGGGCATCGGCATCCCGACGCTCGTGGCCAACCACATCCCCGACGGCGTGCGCGTGCTGCTGCAGAGCGAGAACGGCATCCTCGGCATGGGCCCCTTCCCGTACGAGGGCGACGAAGACGCCGACCTGATCAACGCCGGCAAGCAGACCGTGACCCTCGTGCCCGGCGCCGCCGTGTTCGACTCCGCGACGAGCTTCGCCATGATCCGCGGCGGGCACGTCAAGATGGCCGTCCTCGGCGCCATGCAGGTCTCCGAGTCCGGCGACCTGGCCAACTGGATGATCCCCGGCAAGATGGTCAAGGGCATGGGCGGCGCGATGGACCTCGTCGCCGGCACGCCCCGCGTGGTCGTGCTCACCGACCACGTCGCCCGCGACGGCAGCCCGAAGCTGGTCAAGGAATGCGATCTGCCGCTGACCGGCGCGAAGGTGGTCAAGCGCGTGATCACCGACCTGGGCAGCTTCGACGTCGCCGACGACCACCTGGTCCTGCGGCGCCTGGCGCCGGGCGTGACGCTCGGCGACATCGAGAACAACACCGCCGCGGCGTACGTCGTGGATCTGGAGAATTAGCGGGCGGCCGGGGCCAAAAACGCTAGGCTCGATTAACTGAGCGCCACAATCAACCGAGTGCAACAACCACAACCGCGCTGCCGACGCGCAGCGCCCACAGGGAGACGAACACCATGACCGGAAACACCACCCCGAACGCCGACGACGTCGTCATCCTCGCCGGCGCCCGCACCCCGCAGGGCAAGATGCTCGGCCAGCTGGCCGATCTGTCGGTCGTCGATCTCGGCGCCCACGCCGTCCGCGCCGCCGTCGAGCGCGCGGGGATCCAGCCGGAGGACGTCGGCCGCGTCGTCCTCGGCCAGGTCATCCTCGCGGGCGCGGGCCAGAACCCGGCCCGCCAGACCGCCATCAAGGCCGGCCTGCCGTGGTCGACCCCGGCCGAGATCGTGGCGAAGGTCTGCCTGTCGGGCCTCGACGCCGTCATCCACGCCGCGCGCATGATCCGCCTCGGCGAGGTCGACGTCGTCGTCGCCGGCGGCCAGGAGTCCATGACCAACGCCCCGCACATCGCCCACGGCGTGCGCAAGGGCAAGTCCTACGGCTCGCTGAAGCTGGAGGATTCGCTGGAGCTCGACGGCCTGGTCGACTCCTACGACTGCGTGTCCATGGGCACCCTGACCGACGGCCCGAACGCCGACCTCGGCATCTCCCGCACCGACCAGGACGAGGTCGCCGCGCTGTCGCACCAGCGCGCCGCCAAGGCCCAGGCCGACGGCATCTTCGCGCAGGAGATCGCCCCGATCGAGATCCCGCAGCGCAAGGGCGACCCGGTCGTGGTCGACTCCGACCAGGGCATCCGCCCGGACACCACCGTCGAGTCGCTGTCGAAGCTGCGCGCGGTGTTCATGAAGGAGGGCGGCACCATCACCGCCGGCAACTCGTCGCCGATTTCCGACGGCGCCGCCGCCCTGGTGCTGGCCCGCCGCGGCTGGGCGGAGGAGCGCGGCCTGGATTACCTCGCCGTCGTCGGCAAGGCGGGCCAGACCGCCGGCCCGGACAACGGCCTGCACGCCCAGCCGTCCGACTCGCTGGCCGAGGCCCTGCGCCTGGCCGGCTGGGAGGCGTCCGACCTCGACTTCATCGAGATCAACGAGGCCTTCGGCGCCGTCGCCGTGAAGTCCCTGCGCGACCTGGACTACCCGCTGGAGAAGTGCAACATCCACGGCGGCGCCATCGCGCTGGGCCACCCGATCGGCTGCTCCGGCGCCCGCCTGACGCTGACGGCGGCCATGGAGCTGTCGCGCCGCGGTTCCGGCAAGGCCGGCGTCTCGCTGTGCGGCGGCGGCGGCCAGGGCGACGCCCTGCTGCTGTACCGGGACTAGTCCCGCAGGCGGTAGTTTCGGGGGCATGAGCACCTCCGATTCGCCCGCCTGGCTGCCCGCGGGCCCCGCGCTCCTGTTCGCCCCCGCCGATCGTCCGGACCGCTTCGCCAAAGCCGCGGAGCGGTCCGACGTCGTGATCGTGGATCTCGAGGACGGCGCCGCGCTCGACGGGCACGAAGCCGCCCGCCGCAACGTCGTCGACCACCCCCTCGACCCGGCCCGCACCATCCTGCGCGTCACGGGCCCCGACGCCCCGACCTTCGCGGGCGACGCCGAACTGGCGCAGGAGGGCCCCTACGACGTCGTCATGCTGCCCAAGGTCCGCGACCGCATCCCGGAGGAGCTCGCGGGCCTGAAGATCATCGCGATGATCGAGACGCCGCAGGCGATCCTCAACATCGGCGCCATCGCGTCGCACCCGGACGTCGTGGGCATGTTCTGGGGCGCCGAGGACCTCGCCGCCGAGCTGGGCGGCACGTCGTCGCGCATCACCGCCGAAGAGGCGGGCGCCGGCGCCCGCCCCTACCGCGCCCCGCAGCAGCTGGCGCGGACGATGATGGTCATCCACGCCGCGGCCAACGGCATCGCCGCCATCGACGCCGTGCACGTGGATTTCCGCGACGCGGAGGGCCAGTACCTCGAGGCCCTCGACGCCGCCGGCTGCGGCTTCGCGGGCACCGCCTGCATCCACCCCGCGATGGTGGAACCGGTGCGCCGCGCCTACCGCCCCTCGGATGCGGAACTGGACCGCGCGCGCCGCATCCTCGAGCGCGCCGCGGACAACGTGGGTGCCTTCCAGCTCGACGGCGAGATGATCGACGCCCCCGTCGTCAGGCAGGCGGCGATCACCGTTGCGCGGGCGGGATGCTGAAAAATCGGCCCCGGTCGGGGGTGAAAAACCGCGATTTTTTTGCCGACAAGAGTTAATCGCCCGTAACTGATGACTTGTGCTCTGCGTCACATTAGTGTGGCGTGGGTCACCGTCACCGACCCCAGGGAGAGACTCAATGTCGACCGCGACGATCGCCGAGATCACCACCAGGCCCACCCCCTTCGGAAGGGAAGTGATCGACCCCGACGGTCGCGTGATGTCCCACGTCTTCGGCGCGACCGTGGACCAGGGCGCCGCTCCGCTGCGCTCCGACACGCTCGGCGACGCACTGGCCGCGCAGATCGCGCGGTTCCCGGACCGCGAGGCCGTCGTCGACGTCTTCGCCGACGTCCGCCTGACCTACCGCGAGTTCGGCGACAAGGTCGACCGCCTCGCGGCCGCGCTGCTGCGCGCCGGCTACCGCCGGGGCGACCGCGTGGGCATCTGGTCCACCAACCGCTGGGAATGGCCGGTCGTGCAGTACGCCTGCCACCGCCTGGGGCTGATCCTGGTCAACATCAACCCGGCCTACCGCCAGTCGGAGCTCAATTACGTGCTGGAGAAGGCCGGCGTGCGCTGCGTCTTCGCCGCCCGCCGCTACAAGGACTCCGATTACCGCACCATGCTCATCGAGGCCTCGAAGCAGCGCGGCGTGGACCTGAAGGACGTCATCTACTTCGGTTCGGAGCGGTGGCTGGACGTCATGGCGGACGACGTCAACGGCGACCGCGCGGACCTGGACGCCGCGATCGCCGAGGTCGATCCCGCGGATCCCGTGAACATCCAGTTCACCTCCGGCACCACCGGCTTCCCCAAGGGCGCGACGCTGACGCACCGCAACCTGATCAACAACGCCAACCAGACCGCGGAGCAGTTGGGCTACGACGAGCACGACCGCGTCGTCGTGCCCATCCCGTTCTTCCACACCTTCGGCATGGTGCTGGGCATCATCGCGACGCTGAACCGCGGCGCGGCGCTGATCATCGCGGGCCCGGTGTTCCAGCCGCGCGAGGTGCTCAAGGCGGTCCACTCGGAGCGGGCGACGTCGCTGTACGGCGTGCCCACCATGTTCATCGTCGAGCTGGAGGAGGCCCACGACCACGAGGAGTACGGCAGCCCCTACGACATGTCGTCGCTGCGCACGGGCATCATGGGCGGCACGTCCTGCCCGTCGAAGACGATGACCGAGGTGATGGAGCGCTTCAACATGCGCGAGGTCGCCATCTGCTACGGCATGACCGAGACGTCGCCGTGCAGCTTCCAGACCCGCAAGGACTCGCCCGCGGAGAAGCGCGTGCACACGGTCGGCCAGATCATGCCGCACCTGGAGGCGAAGGTCGTCGACCAGGTCACCGGCGAGACGCTGCCGCGCGGCGAGCAGGGCGAGATCCTCGTGCGCGGCTACGCCGTCATGAAGGAGTACTGGCGCCACCCGGAGAAGACCGCGGAGGCGGTCGACCCCGACGGTTGGATGCGCACGGGCGACTTGGGTTCGCTTGACGACGAGGGCTACCTCGCCATCACCGGCCGCATCAAGGACATGCTCATCCGCGGCGGCGAGAACATCTACCCGCGGGAGATCGAGGAGTTCCTGTTCACGCATCCCGACGTGGTCGACGCCCAGGTCATCGGCGTGCCGGACGACAAGTACGGCGAGGAGATCATGGCGTGGGTGATCCTCCACGAGGGGGCGGAACCCCTGACCGTCGAAAAGCTGCGCGAGTTCGCGCAGGGCAAGCTGGCCCGGCACAAGATCCCGCGCTACCTGCACATCACCGACTCGTTCCCCATGACGGCGTCGGGCAAGGTGCGCAAGGTGGAGATGCGGGAAATGGCCCCGAGGATCCTGAACTGGGTCTGATTTAGCGCCGGGTCTGAGCTAGTTCACGCACATGACGCCGTCGCCGCCGGCGTCGATGTGCTTGTTCAGGTCCTCTTCGGGGGCCATGCCCTCCTGGCCGACGACGTCGCCGGCGCCGCTTCCGCCGTCCGCGGGGGCGGCGTCGGTGGCGGAGGGGGTGGAGCCGTCGGCGTTGAGGCCGGGGCCGTCGTAGTCGCCGGCGACGGTGACCGAGATCGTCTTCGGCGCCATGGTGGTGTCGTGGACGACGGGCAGCCCGCCGAGGGCCTCGGCGATGGCGGCGGCGGCCGGGTCATCGGGATCGGCGGTGTTGACCTGGCTGATGGCCACGCCGGCAAATTCGGCGTTGGCGACGGTGCCCTCGCCGTATCCCTTCTCCGTCAGCACGGCGGACGCGCGGCCGGCGAGGCCCTCGATGCCCGTGGCGTTGTACACGCTGACGGTGTACTCGGCGGGGTCGTGGTCGCGGGGCTTGGCGGCTTCGGAGGCCCCTTCGGCCTCGGGGTTGCCCAGCAGCTGGTCGAAGTACTTGTGCACCTGCGTCTTGTTCACCGTGACCACGGATTCGCCGTAGTCGCCGACGCCGTCGATGGACGTGACGGGGATGGTCTCGAACTTGACGTTGCCGCCGGTCAGGCTCTGCATCTGGGTGGCGAAGCCCATGACGTCCCAGTCGTTGTCCAGCACCACGGAGCGTTTGACGGCGCCGCCGAGCTCGTGGAGCTTGCTGGGGTTGGACAGCGTGCCGGCGGAGAGCAGCTTGTTGGCGAAGGACGCCATGAACGCCTGCTGGCGGGTGATGCGGTCGAGGTCGCCGCGGGGCAGGCCGTGGCGCTGGCGCACGAAGCTCAGCGCGTCGGCGCCGCCGATGGACTGGCGCCCGGCGTGGAAGTTGGCGCCCGAGAATTCGTCGTAGACGTCGGCGTTGAGGCAGACGTCGACGCCGCCGATGGCGTCGGTGAGCAGCACGAAGCCGAGCAGGCCGACTTCGGCGTAGTGGTCGACGGTGACGCCGGTGAGGTCGGCGACGGCGGTGATCAGCGCCTGGCGGCCCGCTTCGGTCGATTCCTTCTCGACGGCCGCCGGGTCCTTGCCCTCCGACGTGAGGCGTTCGGCGGTGGCGAGCTTCTTGTCGCCGTAGACGCCGTTGATCTTCTTGTTGCCGTCGTCGGTGCTGATGTACGTGTCGCGGGGGATGGAGATGGCCGTGGCCGAGGACCCGTCGTTGGGCACGCGGATGACGATGATCGTGTCGGTGTTCGTCACTTCCTCGTTGCCGGCGCGCAGCAGGTCGATTTCCTCCTGCGTCAGGGGGTTGCCCTGCGCGTCGGCGCGGGAGTCGGAGCCGACGAGGAGAATGTCCGTGGCGCCGTCCTTTTCCTTGCCCAGCGAGAAGTCGCCGCCGGAACCGAGGTTGCCCGTGGTGCGCACGACCGTCCACCAGCCGACGGCGGAGACGACGAGGCACAGCACCGACAGCAGGACGAGCAGCGAGCGCACGGGCATGGGCAATGCCTGGCTGACGTCGCGGCGTTGTGCCGGCGGCGCCTGGATCGCGCGAGCGTGCCTCGACTGCGGTGTGCGTGCGCTCAAAGTGGTTCCTTCCTTCGGGCCGTCGCGGCTGGTCCCGTGCACTACGGTTGATGCCGTCAGGTGGGCGTCGCCAAGCGGATTCGATTGCTTTGCGACGGCTCAGTCGCCCCCACGATAATGAAATGGACTCCCGATGACCGAACCACGCGCCCGGATGGCCCATGGAGCGGGGGGACGCGGCGACGTGAAACGGGTCGCCGTGGTGGGCGCGGCGGGGCAGTTGGGCGTGGCGATGCTGCGGCGCATGCCGATCGGCGGCGGCCCCGACGTGGAGTGGCTGGCGCGTGGCGATCTGGACGTCGCGGACGCCGCGGCGGTGGCGTCCCATCCTGCGCTGCGGGGCGTCGACGTGGTGGTGAACGCCGCCGCGTGGACCGACGTCGACGGTGCGGAGACCCCCGCCGGCGAGGCCGCCGCGCACGAGGTCAACGCCGTCGCGCCCGGTCTGCTGGCCCGCCGGTGCGCGCGGGAGGGGGCGTTCCTCGTCCACGTGTCCACGGATTACGTGTTCGGCGGTGGCGGCGGTGACGGCGCGGGGCGCCGGCCCCTGCGGCCCGGCGATCCCACGGCGCCCGACACCGCCTACGGGCGCACGAAGTTGGCGGGGGAGCGAGCCGTGCTGGAGGCGGTGGAGGCGGACGGCCTGCGCGCGGCGATCGTGCGCACCGCGTGGGTGTACTCCGGGGCGACGCAGCCGGATGCGCCCGACTTCCCGTCGACCATGCTGCGCCTCGAGGAGCGCGGCCGCACGGGCGAGGGGCCCGAGTGCATCGACGTCGTCGACGACCAGCACGGGAATCCGACGTTCGCCGACGACCTCGGCGATGCCCTGTGGCAGTTGGCGCTGCGGCCCGTGGCGGGCGTGTTCCACGTGACGGGGTCGGGCCGGGCGACGTGGCATGAGGTCGCGTCGGAGGTGTTCGCCATCGCCGCCGGCCGGCGCGGCGAGGACGCGGATGCCGCCCGCGCCCGGGTGCGTCCGTGCACGTCCGAGCAGTTCCCGAGGCCCGCGAAGCGCCCCGCATGGTCCGTTTTGGATGGTTCGGATTGGGTCGCCGCGGGTTTCGCGCCCCTGCCCGATTGGCGTGACGGGCTGCGCCGCGCGTTGGACGGCTGAGCTTGCGCCTGCTCGTCGCCTGCTTTGCGGCCTGCTTTGCGACGTGCCGGCGTGGGAGGGGAGGGGCGTGGTGGTGGGATGAATCTGCGGCCCGAATCGCGGCGCCGCAACCACGGTCAGCCAACAACTCCGATCCTCGCCCTTTGCACCCCGCGATGCGCTGCCTCCACCTGGACGCGAGCCCTCCCGACCTGCGGGCAACCGTAACCCGCCACCCACATGGCATCCAGTACGTGCCGGCCAGCCGTTAGTCGCCGATATGTGCGAGCCAGCCCCTAGTCGCTGATTCGTGCGAGCCTTACGCGCGTCACCCCGCGTGGTGCGAAAGTGTCCCGTGGTGCGAAAAGAAGCGAAAACGTGACACCATGATCGAGCGATATCGGTCGAACACGTGTATCATCTTTGGTGAAGCG
>NZ_JVMD01000007.1 GCF_001056295.1 Corynebacterium halotolerans | reverse complement strand
CACCCGTTACAGCGGGTGGGTCTGCGCATTCGGGGTGGGTTTGCGTGCGGGGGCGATGGGCCGGCCTTGGATCCGGCCGGGCGGTGCACCAACCGGGTCGACGGCGGGGCGGTGGCGGTGGGCCGGCCACGTGGGCAATGCGGGGGCTAGCCGATCGTCGGCTCCTCTTCCTCGCACGGGTCGATCTCGCCGTCGCCGTCCTGGTCGGTGAGCTCCAGGTACGGCGGGTAGATGAGGGTGTCCAGGATGCGCTCGCGGGTCGGCAGATCGGCGAAGGCGCTCTCGATGGCGTTGCACGTCAGCTGGAACAGCTCGGTGTACCCGTAGTCGAAGACGTCGACGAGGATCATCATCTCGCGCGTCATCGTCGTGCCGCCGAGCAGGCGGCTGCCGGTGTTGACGGTGCAGGTGAACCCGAGATCGTCGAGAAGCGGGAACGGGTGATCCGCGATGGCGTCGACGATGCCCGTCTGCACGTTGGACGACGGGCACAGTTCCAGGGGGATGCACCGGTCGCGGATGTGGCCGGACAGCCGCTGCAGCTCGATGCCGTCCATGCTCGACGTCAGGTCCTCGAAGACCCGGGGGCCGTGGCCGATGCGGTTGGCGCCGGCGACGACCGCGGCGCGCACGGACTCCAGGCCTGCCCCCTCGCCCGCGTGGATGGTCACCGGGGCCAGATGGTCGCGGAGCAGCGCGAACGCCTCGGCGTGCTTGTCGGGGGAGTTGCCCTCCTCCGGGCCGGCGAGGTCGAAGGCCACCACGTAGTCGTGGTCGGCGTTGTCGGGCAAATTGTCCACGAGCAGGCGGGCGACCTCCGCCGAACGGTCCCGGTCGCGCATCGCGGAGAGGATCAGCCGCGCGGTGATCTCGTGGCCGGCTTCGGCCGCGGCCCGCTCGCCCTGGCGCAGGCCCTCGACGACGGCGTCGACGACGTCCTGCATGGACAGGCCGCCCTCGACGTGCAGTTCGGGGGCGATGCGCAGCTCCGCGTAGACGACTCGGTCGCCGGCGAGGTCGACGACGGCCTCCCGGGCGACGCGGGTCAGCGCGTCGGCGGTCTGGGTGACGGCGGTCGTGTGGGCGAACGCCTCGCGGTGGGCGGAAAAGCTGCCCGCGTTGCCGGCCTCCACGAACCAGCGGGCGACCTCCTCGGGCTCATCCGAGGGCAGTCCCCCGTACCCCGCCTGCGCCGCCAGCTCCACGAGCGTGGTGGGGCGCATCCCGCCGGTGAGGTGATCGTGGAGGACGACCTTCGGCAGATCTGCGACGACACTCGCCTCGACCCGCCGGGGGTCGGGGCCCATCTCGGATGAGTTGTGCATGGCGTGTCAGCGTATTACAGATCACCGCCCTCTTCCATTCCCGTCGGCCATTCCCGTCGGCCATTCCCGTCGGCCATTCCCATTGGCTATTCCTGTTCGCCCATAACCCGACGCCATGCGCGGGCCGCCGAACGACTAGCGTGATCGTCCGTGGAGACCACGACATCGAAACGCGCCGCCGCACTGGCGGTCGCCGCGGCACTTGCGCTGACCGCCACCCCGATGGCCCCGGGCGCGACCGCGCAGGCCGTCCCCGCCGATCCGACCCCCGAACCGGCCGTGGCGGCGTCTCCGACGTCCTCCGGCGAAGAGGAATCCCCGGGGCCGGTGCCGGGCCGCCGCCACACGGCGAACTGCCAGTTCAAGGCCGCTCCCCCGCCGCCGGTGGACACCTCCGAGGTTCCCGCGCCGGGGTCCCCGTCGCCGGATCCCCTGCCGGTTCCGGCCACTCCCGCCGGCGGCCCCCGCATGGGCGAGTGCGACGTCGTCGCCTCGGGCGGTTTCCGTGTGCCCGACGAGGTCGCGGCGTCGTCGTGGATCGTCTTCGACTCCGGCACCGGCGACGTCATCGCCGCGAAGGACCCGCACGGCCGCTACCGCCCGGCCTCCATCGCGAAGGTGCTGCTCGCGCTCGTCGCCCTCGACGAACTGCCCATGGACCGCAAGATCACGGCCCGGTACGAGGACGCGGCCATCGAGGGCTCCCGCGCGGGAATCCTGGAGGGCGTCGAATACGACGTCGAAAAGCTCCTGCTGGGGCTGCTGATGAGCTCCGGCAACGACGCCGCATCCGCGCTGTCCGGGGCGCTCGGCGGCCGCGAGGAGACGCTGCGCAAGGTCAACCGCAAGGCCCGCGAGCTCGGGGCGTCGGACACGCGCATCGCCGATTTCACCGGGCTCGACGGCCCCGGCCAGATGACCTCCGCCTTCGACATGGCGCTGTTCTACCGGGCCGCCTTCAACGACCCGAAGTACAAGAAACTCAGCGGCACCCCCATGACCGAGATGCCGGGCGACGAGGAAGCCGAGATCGAGGGCTTCACCATGTCCAACGACAACCAGCTGCTCGCCTCCGGTTTCGAGGGCGCGCTGGGCGGCAAGACCGGCTTCACCGACGATTCGCGCCACACCTTCGTCGGCTTCGCGGCGCGCGGCGGCCGCAGCCTGGGCACCGTCATCCTGGACACGACGGTCGAGGAGGGCCACCGCGCCTGGCAGCAGTCCGCGGCCCTGCTGGAAGCGGGCTTTGCGACGAAGCCCGGCACCGGGGTCGGCGACCTCGGGACTCCCGCCGCGGGCGAGGGCGCGAACGAACTCGGCCCGGAGGACATGGAAAACGAGGTCCTGGGCGCCACCGGCGACGACGACGCGGAAGGCCCGTCCCCTCGCGTCATCGCGGCGGGGGCGGGCCTGGCGGGAGTGCTGCTCATCCTGATCGGCGCCCGGGTGGCGCGAAAGCGGACGTAACCGGGACGGTGGCGGGGGCCGACCGAGCCTAGTCCGACCCGGCCATAACCGACCGAGCTACATCCGCATGAGCCGCGCGAGGCTGCGGGGCTCGCGGGCGGCCTCCGGGCGGATGTTGATGACCGCCGGCGGCGGGGCGTCCGGCGTCTCCATCGCCAGCGCCTCCTCCGTGGTAGCGGTCCACGCCGAGGCGTACATGGTGATGCGCCAGATCAGGTAGAACACGACCATCAGGCCGATGATCGGGCCGAAGACGGCGCCGGCCGGGTTGGACAGCGCGTTGGAGAAGAACAGCGAACCCAGCTGCTTCACCACCTCGAGGCCGATGGCGCCGATGACCGCGCCCTGGGCGGCGGGCTTCATGGGGACCTTGCCGCGCGGCAGCGAGGCGAGCATCCAGAAGAACAGGATCCAGTTGGCGATCAGGCCCAGCACGATCGCGACGACGGCGGTGAAGATGCCGATGCCGGGGATGCCGTCGAGCCCGACCTTCTCCACCAGCGAGGACGTCAGCCCGGAGGAACCGATGGCGGTGACCGCGAAGGTGAGGGCAATCATGAGCATCATGCCCAGCAGGCGCAGCAGGTCGCGCAGCTTGCCCAGGATGAAGTTCTCGGCGAGGATCGGGCGCTTCCACAGCGCCGTGACGCCCATGCGCAGGTTGCCCATCCAGCTCAGGCCCGACCACAGGGCGGTGACGAAACCGACGGTGAACACGCCGCCGGCCTGGCCGACCGCGCTGTCGATGATCGACGACACCGTCTCGCCCATCTGGCCGTCGAGGTTCTCGGTGATGGCGTTCTCGATCGTCCGCATCAGCTCGTCGTTGCCGCGCAGCACGAAGCCGATGATGGCGAACGCGAGCATCAGCAGCGGGAAGACCGACAGCACGGAGAAGTACGTGACGCCGGCGGCGAAGTGGTTGCCGCCCTCCTGCGAGTAGCGCTCCTGCATGCGCATGACATGGTCGAACCACTCGTGCTTCATGCGCATCTTGTCGACGAACCCGGGATCGTCTTCCGTGACTCGCTCGATGCCGTAGCGATCGGTCTTCTTCGGATTGGGGCGCGTCGATGTTGCCACCGCTCGAACCTGCTTTCGTCGTTGAGGGGGAAGCGGCCGATCGACGGCGGATTCACCCGGGCGAACGTAACGCCCTCAGTTTACCGGCATGCACCGGCGACGACCCGGCGAGCGTCGCAAAGCAACGAAGCCGTTACCGTCCCGCCGAGCGGAGGAAGCCGACCCGGTCGTACACCTGCTCCAGGGTCCGGGAGGCGACCTCGCGGGCCCGGTCGGCGCCGTCGGCGAGGATTCGCTCGATTTCGCCGCGGTCGGCCATGAGCTCGTCGAAGCGGGCGCGCAGCGGGGTGGTGAAGGCCTCCAGGGCCTCCGCCGTATCCCCCTTGAGCTGCCCGTACCCGGCGCCGGACGCTTGGTAGCCGGCGACGATGTCGTCGACCGGCACGCCCGTCAGGCTCGACTGGATGACCAGCAGGTTGGACACGCCCGGCTTGTTGTCCCGGTCGAAGCGGATCTCGCCGTCGTTGTCCGTCACCGCGGACCTGATGCGCTTGGCCGACACCTTCGGGTCGTCGAGCAGGTTGACGACGCCCTTCGGGTTCGAGCCCGACTTGCTCATCTTCGACGTCGGATCCTGGAGGTCGTAGATCTTCGCCGAACCCTCGATGATGTGTGCCTCCGGCACCACGAACGTCTTCTTGTACCGCGAGTTGAAGCGCTGCGCGAGCGTGCGGGCCAGCTCCAGGTGCTGGCGCTGGTCCTCGCCCACCGGCACCAGCTGCGGGCGGTAGAGGAGGATGTCGGCGGCCATGAGCATCGGGTACGCGAACAGGCCGGCCGAGGTGTGCTCCGAGCCCTGCCTGGCGGACTTGTCCTTGAACTGCGTCATGCGCGACGCCTCGCCGAACCCGGTCAGGCACGTGAGCACCCAGCTCAGCTCGGCGTGCTCCGGCACGTGCGACTGCACGAACAGGACCGACTTCGCGGGGTCGATGCCCAGCGCGATGAGCTGCGCGGCACCGGCGATGGTGCGCTCGCGTAGCTCCTTCGGATCCTGCTGCACGGTGATCGCGTGCAGGTCGGGGATGAAGTAGTAGGCGTCGAAGTCCTCCTGCAGGCCGATCCAGTGCTTCACCGCGCCCAGGTAATTGCCCAGGTGGTACGAGTCCGCCGTCGGCTGAATGCCGGACAGCACGCGCTGGCGGCGCTCCGGGGCGGCGGGCGCGCCGGTCGAATCGGTGGTGGTGGTCGGATCCTGCTCAGTTGCCATGCCCGGCAGTCTAGTTCGGTCCGGCGGGCGGTTTCGCGCCGGGGAGCCCCGGCGGCGGGGTCAGCCGCGCTCGAGCAGCAGGCGGACGGTCTTCGTCGCCGCCACGCTGGACTCCCCGGGGTACAGGGCGCGGACCAGGGCGACGGCCGCGCGGACGCCGTGCTCGTCGAGGACGCGCCGGACGCGGTCGCGCTCATGCGACGTCAGCTCGAGCGGCGCCACGGGCGGGCGGCGGAGCATGGCGGCGACCATGAGGGCCACCAGCCCGACGATGCACAGGATCCCGGCCCACAGCGGCCAGCCGTACATGAAGGACAGCGCGGTCAGCGCGACGAGCACGCCGGCGGCGGCGACGAGCGGCACGCTCACCGAGGCATGGTCCCCGCCGGCCAGGCTGCGTGCCAGCGCGTCGAAGTCGAAATCGGAGCCGGCGCCGCTGCGGGAGCCATGCTCCGGCGCAGGGGAGGGCGCGGGCCCCCGATCGGCCTCGGCCCCGCTGTACCGCATGTGCCGGTCCGAGGGGCCGTACGTCCGATCGTCCACGACACTCCCCTTTCACCGTCCCCGGGCCGCGCGGTCGCGTCCGCGCCGGTCGCCCGGGGCTCCTCTTCGAATCAGGTGCGATTCAGAGTTTCGCACAATCCTACGCCGACACCGACACCCTCCCCCGTATCGGAGGTGACATGCGACCGATTCCGGCCAGGTGCACGGGATTCGCCGTCGTTCCGCCTATCGTGGGAATGTCAATCCGACGGTCCCACATCCACTCCGCGCCGAACACCGGATCTCCCGGGGCGGCGCCGCACGAATGAGGCTCACATGCTCGCTGCAGCCGCGATGACGTTTCTGCTGCTGCTCCTGCCCGGCGCGGTCACCGGACTCGCCGCCGGGCTGCGTCCCATGCCCGCCTTCGCCGCCGCCGGCCCGATCATCCTGGGCATCGCGGGATACGCCGCATGGGCGGCCGGCGAACTGGACATCGCATGGGACTGGCCCGTGTTGGCCGCGGCCTGGGCCGGCACGACGGCCGTCGCGTACCTGGTGCGGCGGTTCATCCCCCGGGCGGATCCGCAGGCGTGGAAGCGCAGGTCCGGCGTTCACCATGCCTCTTCCCCGCTGCTGCCGACCGCGGCGGAATGGGCGGCGGCCGCGGTGTCCGCGGCGGCATCCGTGATCACGTCGGTGCGGTATCTGCTGCCGTTGCGGGATCTGCCGGGCGGGGGCTCCAACCTCCGCGAGGCGTGGGACATGCACTGGCACAACAACTTCCTGCGGTGGATCGCGGAGGAGGGCATCGCCTCGCCGACGCGGGCGGGCGAGCTGATGAACCGCGAGACCGCCGCCGACCTGTTCTACCCCGCCGCCTGGCATGCGCTGGGTTCGCTGGTGCCGGGCGATCCGGTGCTGCAGGGCAACGTCTTCGGCGCGGTGGCCCCGATGGTGCTGCTGCCGGCGGGCGCCGCGTTCCTGGCGTGGGCCGTCGCCGGGCCCCGGTGGGCGGTCGTGGCCGCGCCGGCTGCGGCGGTGGCCTCCATCGCGCTGCCGGAGATCACCGGCTCGCTGATGATCACCGCGTCGCTGCCCTACCTGCTCGCCGTCGCCGCCATCCCGGCGACGCTGGCGCTGCTGATCACCGGCCGCACGGTGGCGGTGATCCCGGCGCTGGCCGGCGTCTTCCTGACGCACCCGGCCGCCGCGGTGGCGCTGGCGATCTTCACGTTGCTGTGGTGGCTGACGCGCCCGCGCCCCGGCGCCCTGCTGCGCCTGCTGATCACCGGCGCGATCGTCGCCGGCATGCTGTGGCCGATCCTCGCCGCCGCGTCCGGCAATGGCGAGGAGGTGGCCGGGTACACCGGCCAGGTGGGCATCGACCGGGCCCAGTCGGTCTGGTGGACGATCACGGGCCAGTCGAACCACACGCAGAGGATCGGCTGGTACCCGCCGGCGGTCGTGCTGACGCTGCTGGGTGCGGTGGTCCTGCTGGTGCGCCGCCGCCCGTGGACGCCGTGGCCGGTGTTCGGGCTGCTCGTGCTGGGCGTGGTCTCCGACAGCGCGCAGGTGCGGTGGGCGGATCCCGTCGGCGGCTGGCTGCGCTCCCTGGGGACGTTCTTCTACGACATGGCGTACCGCATCCAGGCGCCGATGGGCATCCTCCGCCTGGTGTGCATCGGCGTGGCGGTGGCCTGGTTGGCCGACCTCGCGTTCCGGGCCTGGTCGGCGGCCCGCCGCCGGCGTTCCGGGGGCCCGGAAAGGACGCGTGACGACGTCCCGCCGGGCGAGGAACCCGGCCTCCCCGATGAAGCGGCCGCGACGGCGGCCCGGCGGACGCGTCGGCGCCGGGCGACCGCGGCGGTGCTCGCCGCGGCGGTGTCGTCGGTGGCTCTGGTCCCGGTGTCGTGGGCCACGGGCGACGACGCGCGGCGGAGCATCACCGCCGCCCGCGGCACCATGTTCGTGTCCGACGCCGACAAGCGGGCGATGGAGTGGCTCGCGCGGCAGCCCCACGCCCGCGAGGGCCACGTGCTGGTGAACCCGTCGGAGGGCTCCGGCTGGATGTACGCCCTGCACGGCCTGCCGGCGCTGTTCACCCACTTCCACTGGCCCGACCCGGATTCGGAGCTGACCGCCGAGGCGCTGAACAACCTGGACATGGCGGGCGGCGACCCGAACGGCCCCAACGACGTCGACGTCGCCCTGCGCAAGCTGGGCATCCGGTACGTGTTCGTGTCCCCGCCCTCGGCCGGTTCGGCGGGCGGGCCGGCGCTGGCGAGCCGTTCGTGGGCGTGGTGGGCGCGGGGCCTGACGCCGGTGTACCAGGACGGGCCGACGACGATCTTCGCGGTCAACGCGATGCTCTCGCCCGATGAGCTGCGGTCCGTGGCCTCCGATTCGCCGCGACCGCCGGGCCGGCCGGATACGGCGCGGACGCCGTGGCGCCAGCCGATCATCCCGCCGTCGGAGGAGGTCTCGCCGCTGACGGGCAAGGTGATCGGCCTGCGCCGGGGCACCTCGGGCGTCGATGCCGACCTCCGCGAGGAGCACCGCCTCGCCGACGACCGGAAGACGCGGGACCTGACCGCCGCGCTGGCCGAAGCCACGGCGGCGGAGCTGCGCCGCCGCGGGGCGACCGTCGTCGAGCTGTCCGACGCCCGGCTCTCCGGCGGCATGCTCACCGGCGACGACGCCGATGCCGGGGACGCCTTCCCGCTGGCCGGGACCTTCGACGCCGTGGTCGACGTCGGCGTGGACGCCGATGGGCCGGGCGCCTCCGGCATCCGCGTCACCGGGCTCTACCCGGGCGCCTCCGGCGCCGAATCCGAGCGCACGGCCAACCTCGCCGCCGGCGTGCGCGACGCGCTCATCCTCCAGGGCTTCTTCCCCGACAACGAGTACGACGAAGAGGGGCGACCGGGCTACGTCGTCGATGGCCTGGCGCCGGCGTTCCGCACGCCGCCGCCGCTGGGGTCGCCGGAGATCATCGTCTCCGCCGGGAACTTCGACCGCGAGCCCGACGTCAAGGGGCTGGAGACCCGCGAGTGGCGGGCCCGCTACGCCCGCGGCATCGCCGACGGCATCGCGTCGATGCTGCGCCAGGCCATATGATCGGCGGCATGGCCCTCCCCCGCGCCCGCACCGCACCGTTGCTGCTTGCGGCGGCGTGCGCGCTGCTCGCGGCCGGCTGCACCATCGACGGCGGGACCATCGACCGGGAAGCCACCGGCGCGGGCACCGAAAACCGCGGGAAGGCCGCCGAGGTAGCGGCCCCGGCGTCGCAAAGCACGCGGACGGCCACCGCCCGCCCGTCGCCCTCCGACCCGGGCCCGGAACCCGGCGAGGCGACTCTGGCCGGGGCGACCATCCACCTCGACCCGGGGCACGCCGCGGTGATGCCCGAAGGGAATCCGCAGGTCACCGATGGCCGCGGCGGTTCGAAGCCCTGCCAGGTGCCGGGGACGGCCGCCCGGGACGGATGGCCGGAGCACACCTTCAATTGGCTGATGTCCGGCGCGATCCGCGAACGGCTCGAGGCGCGGGGCGCGACGGTGCTGCTCACCCGCGCCGACGACGACGGCACCGCCGACTGCATCGACGAACGCGCCCGCAAGGAAAACGAATCCGCGGCCGACCTGGTGGTCAGCCTCCACGCCGACGGTTCGGCGGAGGGCAACCGGGGATTCCACGTCATCGCGGTCGCCGACCCGCTGCCCGGAAACGACGCCGACGGTTCGGCGGCGCTGGCGGCGGACCTGCGCGACGCGCTCGTCGACGCGGGATTCGCCACGTCGAACTACCTCGGCGAGGACGGCATCCACCTGCGCACGGACCTGACCGGCCTGAATCTCTCCACCAAGCCCAAGGCCCTGGTGGAGTTCGGCAACATGCGCGACTCCGCCGACATCGCCGTGCTGCGCTCGGAAGACGGCCGGGCGCGGTTGGCCGACGCCGTCGTCGACGGCATCGCCCGGGCGCTCGGCGCTACCGGTACTCGACGATGACCGGCGCGTGGTCGGTCCAGCGGCGGTCGTAGGCCGACGGCTTGTCCACGATCGACGACTGCGCGCGCTCCAGCATCGGCTTCGTCACGGCCTGGTAGTCGATGCGCCACCCGGCGTCGGTGTCGAACGCCTGGCCGCGGTACGTCCACCACGACCACGGGCCGTCGGCGTCCGGGTGCAGCCAGCGGGTGACGTCGAACCAGTCGGGGTCGGCGTTGACCTCCGGCGGGGTCCAGGCGGAACCGTCGGTGAACGCGCCGGCGTCGAGCTCGCGGGCGGAGGCGTTCAGGCGCGTGTCCTGCGGGGCGTCGTCCGGGAAGGTGCCGAATACGGAGTCCATCCACGCCCGCTCCTGCGGCAGGAAGCCCGACTTGGTGCGGTTGGTGCGCCAGTTCTTCAGGTCCTGCTCGCGGTGGCAGATGTTCCAGTCGCCGCCGATGACGGCGTGCGCGCCCTCCCGGCCGGCCGCGCCCAGCTCGGCGAGGTGGCCGGAGAACGCGTCGAGGAAACGGTACTTCTCGTCCTGCTTCTCGGTCTTCGCCGAACCCGACGGCAGGTAGAGGCTGGCGATGCGCACGTCCTCCGCGATCCCGGAATCGGCCGCGCGCAGCACGCCGGAGACGTAGCGGCCCATGCGGTCGAACTCGTCGGAACCGAAGCCCACGCGGACGTCGTCAAGCGGGGCCCGGGACAGGATGCCCACCCCAGCGCGGCCCTTGGCCAGCTCGTTTTCCGCGCCGACCCAGTGCCAGCCGTCCTCGAGCGCCGGGGCGAGGGCCTTGCGGGCCTGCTCGTCCGTGGAGCGGACCTCCTGCAGCAGGACCACGTCGGCGGAGGTCTCCGCCAGCCAGGGCAGCATGCCCGGGTTGTCTTCGTGGCGCTTCTTCACGGCGGCGCGGATGCCGTTGACGTTGAGGGTTGCGATGGTGAGCGGCATGCCCGGCAGCCTACTTCCCCGCACGGGCGCGCTTGACGACGGCCCGCGCACCCGCGCAGGGGCCTACGCGTGGAGCAGGGTCTTCTCGCGCTCGGCGGCACCGGAGCGCAGCGCCCGGGCGCGCAGCAGGGCGGCGGGGGCCCACACGAGCATCGCGGCCACCGCCATGGCGGCGCCCGCCAGAGCCGGGGCGCGGTAGCCGTAACCGGCCGCGATGACCGAGCCGCCGATGGCCGCGCCACCGGCGTTGGCCAGGTTCAGGGCGGCCTGGTTCAGCGCCGCCGCCAGCGTCTGGGCGCGGCCGGCGACATCCATCAGGCGGGTCTGCAGGTTGGGCACCAGCGTCGAGCCGAGCATGCCGATGACGCCGAAGTTGATCACCGCCGGCCAGCCCAGCGGCGCGGTGAAGAAGAACGCCACGAGCGCGACGGCCATGGCGATCAGCGTCCACAGCAGGCCCATGTCGCCGACGCGGTCGCTGACCCAGCCGCCGAGGTACGTGCCCACGACCATGCCGACGCCGTAGGCCATGAGCACCAGCCACATCATCTTCTCGGGCAGGCCGCCGACCTCCGTCATGGTCCACGTGATGTACGTGTACACGGAGAACATGCCGCCGAAGCCGACGGTGCCGATGGCGACGGTGAACCACACCTGCGGCGTCGCCAGGGCGCCGAGCTCCTCCAGCGGGCGCGTGGCGGGCATCCGCGTCATGTGCGGCACCGCGAACCACAGCGCGGCGAGAGCGGCGACGCCGATGGCGGCGACGAGCACGAACGCCGAGCGCCAGCCGAAATGCTGGCCCAGGGCCTGGGCGGCGGGCACGCCGGCGACGGTGGCCACCGACAGG
Source organism: Corynebacterium halotolerans (assembly GCF_001056295.1). Taxonomy (GTDB): domain Bacteria; phylum Actinomycetota; class Actinomycetes; order Mycobacteriales; family Mycobacteriaceae; genus Corynebacterium; species Corynebacterium hansenii. The sequence continues at coordinate 212,734 of NZ_JVMD01000007.1, read as the reverse complement.
CCCATCCCCGACAGCGCGACGGCGCGGCCGCGCTTGCCCGGCGCGGCCAGCGAGGCGGCGACGAGCGCGGCGACGGAGAAGTACGCGCCATGCGGGATGCCGGCGATGAAGCGGGACGCCATCACGGCGCCGAAGGAGCCGAGCGACCCCGCCCAGACGGTGGCGGCGTTGCCGACGGTGAAGGCGGCCATGAGCAGAAGAAGCATGCGCCGGCGCGGGACCGACCCGGTGAGCACCGTGATCAGCGGGGCGCCGACGACGACGCCGAGGGCGTACATCGAGATCACCGCGCCGGATTCGGCTTCGGTGCGGCCGAAGTCGGCGGCGATGTAGGGCAGCAGGCCCATGGCGACGAACTCGGTGACGCCGATGCCGAATGCGCCCACGGACAACGCGGCGACGACCCAATTGCGTCGGGCGTCGGACACGTCATCCTGGCGCGGCACGGGGCGCCGGTGTGACGAGAATGACTGTGCGTGAGCGGTCTTTGGCAAGGAACCTCCCGGTTGAACGTGGGTGAAATCGCTTGATCGATTCGGTCGAAGCGCAGGTCCGGGCACTGAACCCGCTGGTCGTGCGGTCGCCCGGAGGAAACCGGACATCATAGCGGATGTGCGCCGCGTTGGATATCGTGAACAATCGTGCATCGGGCGCGGGGCACCGCCGCCCCGCCAACCAACGGTCGACCTTCGAAAGGAACCGCGTGAACGCGCACTACGACTTCTACGAGAGCCTCGGACTCGACAAGGATTCCTCCACATCCGACATCCAGGCGAAGATCCTGGAGACCCTCGAGGGGCTCAAGCGCGACGGCGTCCCCGCCCACGACGCGCGGGTGCAGGAAAACTCCGTCGCCCTGTCCGTGCTCGGCGACGATCGCGTCCGCTCGAAGTACGACGCCCGCCTCGCCGACGATTCCGCCCCGCGGATGGGCATCCCGGAGCTCCGCGCCCTGGCCTCCACGGGCACCTTCCCCGACGAGCGCGAGCAGGCGGCGCCGTCCGCCGGCGCCACCGCCGTCTCCGCGCGGGACCGCGGCTCCCATGACGAGCAGGCGACCACCGTGATCCCCGCCTCCCGGCCGGAGCGGAAGGACGCGGACGAGGACCGCCCCGGCGCGGACACCGGACCGGGTTCCGCCCCGGGCTCCGACGTTCCCTTCGCCCCGCTCGCCGGGCCGGCCACTCCCGCGTCCGCCGACGAAGACGACAAGACCGCCACCGACCCGGAAACCCCGTTCCCGGCGTCCGCACCGGCGGCCCCGCAGCCGCCGCAGCAGTACCAGCGGGCGGCGGCCGCCCCCGAGGGGAGCCTGAAGCGGCTCGCCTCCGCCGTGCCCGGCACCGCCAAGATCCTGATGTTCGGGCTGGCGGGCATCGGCATCGCCTCGATCCTGTTCGAGGTCCTCACCCTGATCGCCTGGCTGGCGGACTCGCTCAACGTGCCCGGCGGCTCCTACCTGCACATCCTGTCGGCCCTCGTCGCGGCGTTCCTCATCCCGAAGCTGCTCAAGGGCAAGGACCCCGTTTCCGTCGTCCCCGTTTCCGCGGTGCCGCCCACGATGGCGCTCGCGTTCCTCTTCAACATCGCCACCGGCCTGATCGCGGAATTCGGCAGCTTCATGTGGTTCGTCGCGTCGGGCCTGCTCTTCATCGCCTGGACGGCCGCGTCGATCCTGGCTTTCCTCCCGGACACCCGGGCCTGGCTGACCGGCACGTACGTGGCTCCGCCCGCGCAGCCGAAGCCCCAGCAGGGCACCCCGTACGGCGCGCCGCAGTACGGGCAGCCGTTCCCGCAGGCCCCCCAGTCTCCCCAGAGCCCGCAGTCTCCCCAGGGCCCGCAGTCTCCCCAGTACGGCGAGCCGTACCAGCCGCAGCCGACCGGCGGTTCGCCGTACGGGCAGCAGTCCCCCGCGGCCCCGCAGTACGGCCGTCCCGACTACGGCCAGCAGGGGTACGGGCAGCAGGGGTACGGGCAGCAGGGTTACGGGCAGCCCGGCAACCCCGGCAACCCCGGCGACCTCGGCAACCCCGGCCAGCGGGACCAGTAGACCCGCCCCGCCCCGAATGCTCCCGCCCCCGCGGCGGGGAGCGCGGCTTTCCTCCGCCCTCCCCATCGCGGGGGTAGTTTTGTGTCTTAAATTAGTAATGGCCGGATTGCATAACGGCGGCGTCGCCAAGCAAATGCCGGAGGAATAACCCGTGACCTGGGGCACAAGCGGGAGTTGCGCAGGTCACAACGCAGATAGGGCGGCATTTCGCCCCCTGAAGCGATTCGGCGAAGTGCGTTATCGTGGTCTCCGACAGTTCGTAGTTTTTCCACGGATCCTGCACCAAATAGGAGAACCCACCACATGGCCACGATCATCTGGACCCGCACCGACGAGGCGCCGCTTCTCGCGACCTACTCGCTGAAGCCCATCGTCGAGGCGTTCGCCGCCCAGGCGGGCATCGACGTAGAGACCCGCGACATCTCCCTCGCCGGTCGCATCATCGCGCAGTTCCCGGAGCGCCTGAACGAGGACCAGCGGATCGACGATGAACTGTCCGCGCTGGGCGAGCTGGTGAAGGAGCCCGAGGCCAACATCATCAAGCTGCCGAACATTTCGGCGTCCATCCCGCAGATCAAGCGCGCCGTCGCCGAGCTGCAGGAGAAGGGCTACGACATCCCGAAGTACCTGTCGCAGCCGGACACCGAGGAGGAGCGCGCCGACCGCGCCAAGTTCGACAAGGTGAAGGGTTCCGCCGTCAACCCGGTGCTGCGCGAGGGCAACTCCGACCGCCGCGCCCCGGAGGCCGTGAAGAACTTCGCCCGCAAGCACCCGCACCGCATGGGCGAGTGGTCGGCCGACTCCAAGACCAACGTCGCCACCATGGCCTCCAACGACTTCCGCCACAACGAGAAGTCCGTGATCATGGAGAAGGACGACAAGCTCACCTACCTCCTCGAGACCGACGACGGCCACGAGATCATCCTGAAGAAGGACATGCCCGTCCTCGAGGGCGAGATCATCGACGGCACCGGCATCAACTCCCAGATCCTGTCGTCCTTCCTGAAGTCGCAGATCAAGCGCGCCAAGCGCGAGGACATCCTGTTCTCCGTGCACCTGAAGGCCACCATGATGAAGGTCTCCGACCCGCTGATCTTCGGCGAGGTCGTCAAGGCCTTCTTCCCGTCGGTGTACCCGAAGTTCGAGGCCAAGCTGGCCTCGGTGAACCTCACCCCGGACTACGGCATCGGCGCCATCCTCGACGGCCTGCACAAGCTCGACGAGGGCACCGCCTCCGCCGTCAAGGCCGCCATCGAGCGCGACCTGGCCGACGGCCCGGCGCTGTACATGGTCAACTCCGACAAGGGCATCACCAACCTGCACGTCCCGTCGGACGTCATCGTCGACGCCTCCATGCCGGCGCTGATCCGCAACGGCGGCAAGGGCTGGGGCCCGGACGGCGAGGAGAAGGACACCCTCGCGGTGATCCCGGACTCCTCCTACGCCGGCGTCTACCAGGCCGTCATCGAGGACTGCCGCGCCAACGGCGCCTACGACCCGGCCACCATGGGCACCGTCCCGAACGTCGGCCTGATGGCCCAGAAGGCCGAGGAGTACGGCTCGCACGACAAGACCTTCCACCTGCCGGAAAACGGCGTGCTGCAGGTCGTCAACTCCGCCGGTGAGGTCCTCATCGAGCACCACGTCGCCCGCGGCGACATCTGGCGCTCCTGCCAGACCAAGGACGCCCCGGTCCGCGACTGGGTGAAGCTGGCCGTCAACCGCGCCCGCGCCACCGGCGACCCGGCCGTCTTCTGGCTGGACCCGGCCCGCGCCCACGACGCCAACCTGATCACCAAGGTGGAGAAGTACCTCGGCGAGCACGACACCGAGGGCCTGGACATCCGCATCATGGATCCGGTGTCGGCCACCAAGCTGTCCGTCCAGCGCATCCGCGAGGGCAAGAACACCATCTCCGTCACCGGCAACGTGCTGCGCGACTACCTCACCGACCTGTTCCCGATCATGGAGCTGGGCACCTCGGCGAAGATGCTCTCCGTCGTGCCGCTGATGGCGGGCGGCGGCCTGTTCGAGACCGGCGCCGGCGGCTCCGCCCCGAAGCACGTCCAGCAGGTGCAGGAGGAGAACCACCTGCGCTGGGATTCCCTGGGCGAGTTCCTGGCCCTGGCCGAGTCGCTGCGCTACGCGGCGTCGGACGACGACGACCCGCGCGCCTCCGTGCTGGCCGACGCCCTGGACCGCGCCACCTCCAAGCTGCTGGAGAACGGCAAGTCCCCGTCCCGCAAGGTCGGCGAGATCGACAACCGCGGCTCGCACTTCTACCTGGCCCTGTACTGGGCGCAGGAGCTGGCCGCGCAGGATGACAGCGCCGAGCTGAAGGAGACCTTCACCCGCGTCGCCGAGGAGCTGGCGGCCAAGGAGGAGTCCATCGCGAAGACCCTCATCGACGTGCAGGGCGAGCCCGCCGACCTGGGCGGCTACTTCCTGCCGGACGACGAGAAGGCCAACGCCGTGATGCGCCCGTCCGCCGAGTTCAACGAGATCATCGACGGCCTGCGCAAGTAGCTCGCCCGATTCTCCGCAGCGCCCCGCTTCCCTTCCCGGGAGGCGGGGCACTTCGCGTTTTTCGATGCGTTTCGGGGGCCGGCCGGACCGTTTTCCGGCAGCCGGTGGAGTGCGGGGCGGACCGGTCGGGCGCGGGCCGTCGTCAAGCGGAGGCTCGCTTTGCGACGCCCGCCGCGCCGCCGCCGTTTTACGTACCGCATGGTTCACCGGGGATTTCGCGCCTTTTCCACCATTGCCTTACACTAGACAGCTCGGTTCATTAGCGTGGCTCTGGTGCGACCGCGCAAGCGTTACGCGGCGCGAAGACGAAAGGACTTTCCCATGACCACCCGCTACGACAACTCCGGTGCCGCCGATTGGGCGCTCGAGACCCGCGCCATCCACGTCGGCCAGGCCCCCGACGCGCAGACCTCCGCGCGCAACCTGCCGATCTACAACACCACGTCCTACGTGTTCGATTCCGCGGAGCACGCCGCGAACCGCTTCAACCTCTCGGACGCCGGCCCGATTTACTCCCGCCTGACCAACCCGACGGTCGACGCGGTCGAGCAGCGCCTGGCCAACCTCGAGGGCGGCGTCGCGGCGGTGCTGTTCGCCTCCGGCCAGGCCGCGGAGACCGCCGCGATTCTGACGCTGGCGCGGGCGGGCGACCACATCGTGACGTCGCCGCGCCTGTACGGCGGCACCGAGACCCTGTTCAAGGTGACCCTCCCCCGCCTGGGCATCGACGCGACGTTCGTGGAGGACCCGGACGACCCCGAGTCGTGGCAGGCGGCGGTGCGCGACAACACCGTCGGCTTCTACGCCGAGTCCATCGCCAATCCGCAGGCCGACATCCTCGACGTCGCCGCCGTCGCCGAGGTCGCGCACCGCAACAACGTGCCGCTGATCGTGGACAACACCGTGGCCACCCCGGCGCTGCTGCGCCCGCTGGAGCTCGGCGCGGACATCGTCGTCGCCTCGACCACCAAGTACCTCACCGGCAACGGGTCGGCGCTGGGCGGCATCCTCGTCGACGGCGGAAAGTTCGATTGGACGCAGACCCGCGAGGGCCGCGGCGACGTCCACCCCAACTTCACCGAGGCCGACGAGGCCTACCACGGCCTGAAGTTCGCCGATCTGGGCGCCCCGGCCTTCGCGCTGCGCGCCCGCGCGGGCATCCTCCGCGACACCGGCGCCGCCCCCGCCCCGTTCAACGCGTGGATCCTCGCGCAGGGCCTGGACACCCTGGCGCTGCGCATCGAGCGCCACAACGCCAACGCGCAGAAGGTCGCCGAGCACCTCGCGGGCCGCGTGGGCGTGGCCAAGGTCAACTACGCGGGCCTGGAGTCGTCGCCGTGGCACGCGACGAAGACCAAGCTGGGCCTGGCGGGCGCGGGCGGCGTGCTGTCCTTCGACCTCGCCGACGCCGGCAAGGACGAGGCCTGGGCCTTCATCGACGCCCTGAAGCTGCACTCCAACGTGGCCAACATCGGCGACGTCCGCTCGCTGGTCGTCCACCCGGCGACCACCACGCATTCGCAGTCCGACGAGCACGGCCTGGCGCGCGCCGGAATCTCCCAGGCCACCGTCCGCCTGGCCGTGGGCATCGAGAACGTCGACGACATCATCGCCGACCTGGAGGGCGCGTTCGCGGCGATCGGCCGGTAGCCGGCCGCAGGGGTTTCGGCCGGGGCGCCTACTCCGCTGCCCCGCCGGGCAGGTGCTCCGTTCTATCCCGGCCCGGGCTGGCAGTTCGGGCACCACCAGATGATGCGCTCGAGGTCCGGGCCGCCCTCCCCCAGCGTGCCCTTCCGGATGGCGGTGCCGCAGCGCCGGCAGGCCCGGTGATTGCGGCCGAACACGTAGCTGGTGTGGGCGGGCCGCCGGTCCCCGGTGATGACGCGCACCGGCGACAACCGGTTCGCCCACATCAATCGCCGCGTGACGTCGAGGATGCGGTCGACGTCCACGTCGCCGACCGCCGTCGCGGGGTGGACGCCGCACAGGAAGCAGACCTCGGCGCGATACTCGTTGCCCACTCCGGCGAGCGCGCGCTGGTCCAGCAGGGCCAGACCGACCGGCCGACCGGGGTCCTCCAGCATCCTGCGCTTGGCGACGTCCCGTCCGCCGTCGAGCCAGTCCCGCCCGAGGACGTCGGGTCCGAGGTGGGCGACCCGCCGGTCGTATTCGGCGAAGGGGAACACCCGGACCAGGCCGAGGTCGTGGCCGACGATCTCGATCGGCGTGTCCTCCGGCGCCCCATCCACCGCCAGCACCACCCGCGCCGTGTGCCCGGGCTTGCGCCACCGGGTGCCCAGCCGGTGCACCGACCACGTCCCCTCCATTTTCAGGTGGGTGTGCAGCACATCGTCGCCGAACTTCATGAACAAGTGCTTGCCGTGGGGCCACACCTTTCCCACCGTGCGGCCGTCGAACGACGCCACGGCGTGGGCGGGGACGCGGATGCTCGTCGACACGACCTCCCTGCCCACCATGAACTGCATCCGATGCGCCAGCCGGTAGACGGAATCACCTTCGGGCACGGCCACCCGCCGTTCCGGCGCCGGTGCCACCAATGCGCACGCCCTTCGGCGTGATCCGGGCGCCGGCCGCCCTGAGCTGGGCCGCCCATTGGGAGCCGATGACCGGTTCGTCCCCGACCTTCTCGATGACGATGCGCGACACCATGTTCCGCGCCACCGCCTGATCCAGGGCCCCGACGACCAGCGGCAGCACGTCGTCGTGGCCGAGCCCCGGGGGCGGGTCGAAGAGGGTCAGCGTGCGGCCGCCGCGGGTGAGGTGCGCGGCGAGCACGCCGTCGATGAGCACCACCAGGCTCCCGGCGGACCTGGTCGGCCCGCGTTCCGGCCAGGGCAGCGCGGCGCCGTAGGGGTTGGCGGGGTCGACGGCGACGAGGACGTGGACCTCCGGGACCTCGGCCCCCGAGGGCCAGCCTTCGACGTCGGGAGAGTCCGCGAAGGCGCGGAGGCGGTCGATCACCGCGGGAGTGGAGAACTGCGCGCCGCCGAGCCCGTCGACGACCATGCCCCGCATGGCCTTGCCGGCCTCCTCGAATCGGGAAAGGACGCGGTAGGCCAGGGCGAAACCGCCCACGGTCGCCTCGGCCACGACGCTGCCGCGGGTGACCACGCCGTACCGGTCCAACCACGCCTCCCCGTGCGCGACCGACCGCGCGGTGGCCGAGTCGTCGGCGGCGATGGTCAACGACCAGCGGCCCACCATGTCGGCGGGGGCCATGGCGTGTTGAGCCTGGGCGAAGCTGGTGCGCCCCATCCGCAACCGCCCGCGGGCGGGGGCCCGCCGCGCCCGGTGCGCGGTGCGCCCTCCGGTGCCCCTGCTCAACCGGGCCCTCAGCGGGGCGAAGCCATCGGGGCTGACCAGACCAAGCTCGAACAGGGACCACAGGGCTTCCCGCAATTCGTGGGCCGTGGGTGCTCCGGTGGCCGGTTCCGCGACGGACTCCGCAGCCGACTCCCCCTTTCCGCCTCCGGCACCCGGGGCTCTTCCTGCACCGGCGTCGCCACCCGTGCCGCTTCCGGTACCCGTGCCGCTTTCGGCACCCGTGGCACCACCGGATGCGACGCGCTCGGATATGACGTTGAACAGGAACCCGCCGCCGCCCCCGTCTTCGAGCACCCCCAGTATCCGCCGCTGGAGGTCGCCCAGGGACGACCGGACGTCCTCGTCGGGCACCTCGATGAGCTGCGCCGCGTAGTCGGCCGGAAGCAGCATCACCCACGGATCCGCGGCTCCGGCGCTGCCCGCCCCGACCACGATGACTTCACCATTCGCCGTCAGTTCGTCCAGGTCACGCGGCTGATAGTCGCGCACCCGCTGCGGCAGCACCACCGTTTCCCACGCCGACGCCGGCAAGCGCACCCCCGCAAGCTGCTCGATGACGGCGAACACGCCGTCGGCGCCGCGCGCCTCCGGCTCGTGCCCCGCCGGCAGCACGGGCGCGACCTGCTGCCACTGCGGCAGAAAACGCCCGAAGGCGGAGGCGCTCACCGGCTCTGTCTGGGCGCGGGCGGCCGCCAGCGATCGGGAGCGGATGGTCTTCAGCACCTCGGGCGCGAGGAACTCCGGCTCGTCGACGCCGCGCCGGTACCGCCCCTCCACCACGGTCTTCGCGGTGGCGAGCTTTTCGACGACCGCGTGGGCCACGCTCGCCGCCACGCCGAAGGCCTCGCCGACGTCACCGTGGGTGAACGGCCCCCGGGTTCTGGCCCATCGCGCGACGAGCTGTTCGAGTGCGTCGGGGATGATCTCGGCGCGTGCCGGGATCCCCGGCGGAACCGGCACCCCGAGGCCGTCGCGAAGCAATGGGGCATCGAGGGACTGGGCGACGTGCTCGACCCCGGCGATGCGGACCCGCATGATGCGGTGGCCCAACTCCCGCTCCGCCTCCTCCGCTCCGACCATGGACACGAGGCCCAGCTCGGCCAGGGGCACCGGGCCGATGACCCGCAGTGTGTCCATGAGCTGCTCGGCCGTCGTTGCCTTGCGACGCTCCGACCGCCTGCGCAGATCACCGTCCACCTCGGCGATGATGTCCGGATCGAGCAGGTCGCGCAGCTCCACCCCGCCGAGCAGCTGGGTCAACAGCCCGGCATCCAGCGCCAGGGCCGCCGCCCGCTTCTCCGCCAACGGGGCATCGCCCTCGTACATGAAGGCGCCGGTGTAGGTGAACAGAATCGACGAGGCGAAGGGGCTGGCCGTTTCCGTGGTCACCTCGGCCACGCGCACCGTGCGGTCGCGCAGGTTGGCGCACAGCTCCACCAGGGCGGGCAGGTCATAGACGTCCTGCAGGCATTCCCGCACCGTCTCCAGCACGATCGGGAACTTCGGGTACTGCCTGGCCACATCCAGCAACTGCGCCGAACGCTGGCGCTGCTGCCACAGCGGGGCCCTCTTCCCGGGGTTCCGGCTGGGCAGCAGCAGCGCCCGGGCCGCGCACTCCCGGAAGCGCGAGGCGAACAACGCCGAATTGCCCACCTGCCCCGCCACGATCGCCTCGACCTCGTCCGGATCGATGAGGAACAGATCCGACGACGGTTCGGCCGCCGCATCCGGCACCCTCAGCACGATTCCATCATCCGAGGCCACCGGCTGCGCGTCCATCCCCGTGGCCTCGGAGAACCTCGCGCCGGCCGCCAACGCCCAGGCGGCGTTGACCCCGCGACCGTATGGGCTGTGCAGCACCACCCGCCAATCTCCGAGCTCATCGCGGAAACGCTCCAGCACCAGCGTCTTCTCGTCCGGGATCACCCCGGTCGCACTCGCCTGATCCGCCAGATACGCGGTGAGATTGTCCCGGGCCCACTGGTCCAGCCCGATCTCGTCGAGGACGGCGGCATCGGCTGCCGCGAGGCGTCGGAAAGCACCCAGCGCCCGGCCCAGCTCCGCCGGACGGCCCGCCTGATCTCCGTTCCAAAAAGGCAACCGGCCCGTGTGACCGGGAGCGGGCGTGACCAGCACCCGATCGCGGTCGATCTCCTCGATCCGCCAACTGGAAGCCCCCAGGGTGAAGACGTCGCCGACGCGGGATTCGTAGACCATCTCCTCGTCCAACTCGCCGACGCGGCGCGGCACCGCGTCTCCGCCGCCGGCCAGGAACACCCCGAACATCCCGCGATCCGGGATCGTCCCGCCGTTGATGACCGCCGTGCGCTGCGCCCCCGGCCTGGCGGAAAGCACCCCGGTGATGCGGTCGTAGACCACCCGCGGCCTGAGCTCCGCGAAGTCCGTCGACGGGTACACGCCGGAGACGAGGTCGATGACGGCGTCGAAAAGTTCGCGTGACAGCTCCCGGTACGGATGCGCGGCGGTCACCGTGGCGAACCAGTCGTCGGCGTTCAGATCCTCCATCGCGACCGCCGCCACCGTGTGCTGCGCCAGCACGTCGAGGGCGTTGGCGGGCACGTGGAGCTCCTCGATCAGCCCCTTGCGCATGCGGTCGACGACCACCGCCGTCTGCAGCAGGTCGGCCCGGTGCTTCGGGTAGAACGTGCCCTTGGACACCGCCCCCACCACGTGCCCGGCACGACCCACCCGCTGCAGGCCCGACGCAACCGACGGCGGCGACTCGACCTGGATGACCTTCTCCACCGCGCCCATGTCGATGCCCAGCTCCAGCGAACTCGTGGACACCACCGCGCGCAGCGAGCCCTCCTTCAGCATCGACTCGATGGTCGCCCGCTCGTCCTTCGACACCGAACCGTGGTGGGCGCGCGCGATGACGGCCGGGGCGGTACCCGCCGTGTCGGTCGGCTTCATCAGCTGCGCCGGCGGGCGGCGCAGCTCCGGCGACAGCGACGCGGGATCGTGGCGAAGGGCGTGGAGCTCGTTGAGCCTGCTGGTCAGGCGCTCGGCCGTGCGGCGGGAATTGACGAACACCAGCGTCGACCGGTGGCCCATGATCTCGTCGAACACCTGCTCCTCGATGTAGGGCCAGATCGAGCTCTGGGCCGGCGGGGCGAGTGGCGGGGAGATGGGGGCGGAGGCGTCTGCTCCCCTCCCATCGGTGCCCGCGCCATTGAAGCCAAAGCCGTCCGCCCCAAGTCCGTCGTCGAATATCGCGTCGCGGGATTCGATCCGCTGATCCCGCAGGTCGCTCATGTCCTCGACGGGAACGCGAACCCGGAGCTCCCACTCCTTCCGGGACGGCGGATCGATGATCTCCACCGGGCGGTCGCCGCCGAGGAAATGCGCGACGGCGGTCAGCGGGCGGACCGTCGCGGACAGCCCGATGCGCTGGATCTCCCGCCCGGCCAGGCGCTCCAATCGTTCGAGGCTCAGCGCGAGGTGCACGCCCCTTTTGGTCCCGGCCAACGCGTGGATCTCGTCGACGATGACGGTGTCGACCGTGCCCAGGATCTCCCGCGCCTTCGACGTCAGCAGCAGATAGAGCGACTCCGGGGTCGTGATCAGGATGTCCGGCGGATTGCGGACCTGCCTGGCTCGTTCGGACGGCGGCGTATCCCCCGATCGGACGGCGACGGACACCGTCGCCGGCTCCTTCCCCAAGCGGGCGGCGACGCGGTTGATTCCGGTGAGGGGCGCCCGGAGATTGTTCTCCACGTCGACGGCGAGGGCCTTGAGCGGGGAAATGTAGAGCACCCGCACCCCGCGGGGCTGGGAGTCGGCGCGGCTCCCCTCACCGGAGTCATCGCTGCCTTGGGGGCCGGAATCGGTCCGGGGTTGGCTACCTGCGTCATCGCCGGAGCCAATGTTCGATTCGTCGCTTGACTCGTCACCCGCCACCAGGGAATTGATCGCCCACAAGAAGGCCGACAGCGTCTTTCCGGAGCCAGTCGGCGCCACGACGAGGGCTTTTTCACCCTCGGAAATGGCTCGCCATGCGTCTTCCTGCACCGGCGTCGGCGCGGCAAAGGAATCGCGGAACCAGGCAGCGACCGATTCCGAGAACCGGCCCAGGGGATCCGGATTGCGCGATGGGGCCATGGCCCCGATTAAACACCGGCCTCCGGATCGCGGGTGCCCTCGATCCGTTCGAGGCGCCGGCGGCGGTCTGCTTCCTTCATGGCCTCGTACTCGTCGTCCTCGTCGAAGTCGAGGGCGATGCGGCCGCCGATGGAGCACACGGCGATGGCCAGGAGGGCGAAGCCGGGCGGCGCCCACCCGGTGATGAAGAACAGTGCGCCCAGCCCGATGGCGAGGGCGACGCCGATCCAGTCGATGTTCTCGGCGAGTCGGCCGCGCGTGCGGATGCGGTCGAGCTCCGGATCGCCGGCGTTCTGGTCCGGGACGCCGCCGAGCCCCTCGAACGCGGGCCGCAGATCCGATTCGACGACCGCGCGGGCGACGACGGCCGAGCGGGCGTCGAACTCGCCCACGTCGATGCGGCCGTCGGACAGGTGGGCGCCCAAAGCCTCCATGGCGGCGGACCGGTCGCCGTCGGAAAGCCTGGCGGGTACGGACGAAGTCTCGGGCTCGGTGGGGTGTTTGCCGGACATCACGCGCCTCCAATACGGTCGTTTGGTTTTGCCCCATTATGCATTGGCGCGGGCGAACGGTCAATACGATTGTATTTTTCGTGGCGCGCGCCCTACCGTGGGAGCCATGACCAGGGACACCGCCACGACACGGACCGCGATCCTCGACGCAGTGACATCGATCCTGGCCACGCGCGGCGCCGAACACGCCACGGTGCGCAAGGTCGCCGCCGAAGCCGGGATGTCCGCCGGCGCCGTCCAGCACCACTTCTCCACCCGCGACGCGCTCATCGCCGCCGCATACGATCACGTCGCCGAGCGTTTCCAGGCGGACGCCGACGCGGCGATCGCCGGGCTCGACTCGCCCGAGGAACGCTTCCGCGCCACATGCCACCTGCTGGCGGGGTGCGCGGAGGAAACGAAATCGGAGCGGGCGCGGGAGACCATCGCGGCGTGGCTGGCCTTCGCGGGCATCGCGGCCATCGACGGTCCGGTCGCCCCCGCGTACCGGGAGGCGTGGCGCCGGGTGGAGGACGACCTCACCGGTGCGCTGGGCGACCGGGATGAAGCCGGTTTGTTGCTCGCGGTGCTCGACGGGATCGCCGTGGCGCGCCTCGCCGAGCCGGAAAGGATGACGGCGCGCAGGGGCCGCGAGCTCATCGACCGGCACCTCCAGCGGCTGGCCGCAGAGAGCGGCGACTACGCGGAGCACGCCGATACCGGCACCAACCCCGGCGCCGGCTCCAACACCGGATCCGGCGCCGACGAGGGAGACGACACCACCCACGGAGACGGCACCACCCACGACAACAATGACGGCGGCGGCGAAAGATAGGGCACTCGACCACCGGCCCACTCAGATGCGCCCGTTCCAGGCAGATGCGCCCGTTGCAACGGGCGCATCTGCCTGTAGCTGGCGCATCTGCGGAGTGGGGGCGGGAGGACGCCCCGAAGTGCCGGGACGTTTCCCCACGATTACTAGACCGAGTAGTCTTTGACCTGATGAACATCACTCTCCCGCCCGAAGGTCGGCCCGGGTACGTCCAGATCGGCGACGTCACCACGGAAGCCGGCGCCACGATCCAGGACGTCACCGTCGCCTACGAGCGGTGGGGCCGCCTCAACGCCGACGCGTCCAACGTCATCCTGCTCCAGCATGCGCTGACCGGCGACGCCCACGCCTCCGGCCCGTGCGACGACGAGCACCCGACGGCCGGCTGGTGGAACGGCATGATCGGCTCCGGGCGGGCGCTGGACACCGACCGGTACTGCATCATCTGCACCAACGTCATCGGCGGCTGCCGCGGCACGACCGGCCCGTCGTCGGAGCACCCCGACGGCGGCGCGTGGGGTTCGCGGTTCCCGGCGATCTCGGTGCGCGACACCGTCACCGTCGAACGCATGGCGCTGCGGGCGATCGGCATCGAATCGGTCGTGGCGGTCATCGGCGGTTCGCTGGGCGGCGCCCGCACCCTCGAGTGGACGCTCATGCACCCGGACGAGGTCGGCCGCGCCCTGGTGCTGTGCGTCGGCGCCCGCGCGAGCGCCTGGCAGATCGGCATCCAGAGCGCCCAGATCCAGTTCATCGAAAACGACCCCGCCTGGCATGGCGGCGACTACTACGACACCGGCGAAAGGCCCGTGCACGGCCTCGGTTTCGCCCGCCGCGTGGCGCACCTGACCTACCGCGGCGAGCTGGAGATGGACGACCGCTTCGGCGCGGCAGCCCAGCCCGGCGAAAACCCCCTGGGCCCGATGCGCACCGGCGACCGCTTCCAGGTGGAGAGCTACCTCGACCACCAGGCCGAAAAGCTCGCCGCCAGGTTCGACGCCGGCTCATACGTGGTGCTCACCGATACCCTCAACCGGCACGACATCGGCCGCGGCCGCGGCGGAATGAACGACGCCCTGGCCTCGTCGACGGTGCCCACGATGGTCGCGGGCGTGGACACCGACATCCTCTACCCGTTCCACCAGCAGGAGCACCTGGCCCGCAACCTCGGCAATTGCATGGGGCTGGAGAAGATCGAGTCGGCCGTCGGCCACGACGGATTCCTCACGGAGTTCGAGCGGGTCGACGACATCGTGCGGGGTTTCCTCGCCGCGCAGGTCTGAACCCGGGCCGGCGCGAACCCGACCCGAAGCCCCGCGGGCGCAGACCTGACCCCGCGGCAGCACGGGCAGCCCGGACCCCACCTACGCCGGTTCGCCCGCCTTGTACGCCGGTTCGCCCGCCTTGATCGCGGCCACGACCACGGCCATGGACACGATGTACGCGGCGACGGTGGCGAAGAACGCCGCCTTCGCCGCGAGCCCCGTGATCTCGTGCTGGGCCCGCAACACCGCGCCGGCCAGGAACGTGCCGTGGTACACGAGCACGAACAGCCACATCAGCAAGCACCGCAGCGGCCGCATGATGCGCGGCGGCACCTGTGCGATGTACACCGCCATCAGGCCGTTGGCCAGCACGAACGACGGCACCCACATGTACATCACCAGCAGGCCGGCGGTGTCGTCCACCGAAATCCCGTCGGCGATGACGTACACGGCCACCGGCACCAGCACGCTGGCCAGCCACGTGTAGGCGATCAGCGGGGCGCGCCCCACGCAAGGGCCGCGGCGCCTGCCTGCACCCGTCTCGCATTCGGTTCCCGTGGTCACGATGCCCATTTCAACTCCCCAACGCGTCGACGGAGCTGGCCAGGAAAACCATGGCGCCGCCGACGACCAGACAGAACCACAGGTCGAACTTCCGCGACCGGACGCTGAAAACCCCCAGCAGCGAATCGGGCAGGTACTGCCGGATCACGCCGAGGTACATCATGGTCAGGCCCAGCATGAACGTCGCCCGGCGCCAGCGTTCCAATCCGAGGAACACCACCGACGCGCCCAGCCCGAAGAACAGCGCCCCGTACAGCAGCCACCGGGTGCGCTCGGGCCACGACTCCGCCGGCGCCGGTTCCTCCGGCGAGTGGGGGTTGACCATGGGGTCGGGCAGGTCGTCGAGGTCCGCCCGCTCGGCGATTTCGCGCGCGCCGAACCTCGTCGCGGCGCCTTCGATGAGGCGCGGCGATCGGTGCTGGCGCGGCGTCGTCAAGCCAACCCCCTACAGTCCCGCCAGGCGCTCGGCGCGCTCGACGACGTTGCGCACCAGGAAGGCGCGCGTCAGCGGCCCGACGCCGCCGGGGTTCGGGGACACGGCGCCGGCGACCTCCCAGACGTCGGGGTGGACGTCGCCGGCGAGCTTGCCGTCGAGGCGGGACACGCCCACGTCGAGCACCGCGGCGCCGGGCTTAACCATGTCAGCGGTGAGCATGTGCGGCTTGCCGGCGGCGGCGACGATGATGTCCGCCTGGCGGGTCTCCGCCGCCAGGTCCTTCGTGCCGGTGTGGCACAGGGTGACGGTGGAATTCTCGCTGCGGCGGGTGAGCATCAGGCCGATCGGGCGGCCGACGGTGACGCCGCGGCCGATGACGCACACCTTTGCGCCGGCCAGCTCCACGCCGAAGCGGCGCAGCAGGTGGATGGAGCCGTTGGGGGTGCACGGCAGCGGCGCCGGCTCGTTCAGCACCAGCTTGCCCAGGTTGACGGGGTGCAGGCCGTCGGCGTCCTTGTCGGGGTCGATGAGCCCGAGGATGCGGTTTTCGTCGAGGTGCTTCGGCAGCGGCAGCTGCACGATGTAGCCGGTGCAGGCGTCGTCGGCGTTGAGCTCGGCGATGACCTCCTCCAGTTCCTCCTGGGTGGTCTCCTCCGGCAGGTCGCGGCGGATCGAGTTGATGCCGATCTTCTCGCAGTCCCGGTGCTTCATCTTCACGTAGGAATGGCTGCCCGGGTCGTCGCCCACCAGCACCGTCGCCAGGCCGGGCGTCACGCCGGCCTCCTTCAGTCGGGTGACGCGGGCGGCGAGATCCTCGAAAATCTCGTCGCGGTACATGTTGCCGTCAAGCTTGGTCGCCGTCATGGGCTCCAGTATGGCAAACCCTCCGGATGGGCACGGCATTCGAGCCCGGTACCGCGGCGGGGGTCGGGCTCGGCGGCGGGGGCTTTACGACGGCGCCCGGCCCGGGGCCGCCGGGGAACCCGGATGCTCCGGTGCACGTGTCACGGTGGCCGTCCCGCGCGTTTTCCACAGGCGGACGGCCATCGCCGCCACCAGTGCGAACCAGGCGACGAGCGCCACGGCCGCCAGCGCGTACACCGCCGTCACGCCCGGGATCTCGCTGTGCAGATCGACGAAGTGTTCCAGCACCCACCTCATGATCGGGTTGTAGTAATACGGACCCTCTTGCATATCCGGGCCGAGTCCCCCTTGCATCTCCGGGCCGAGTACCACCGGGGACGCGGCGAGCGCCCACCACGTCGCCGCCATGATCTTCAGCCACCGCTCGATTTCGGCGCCCGACCGTATCCGCACGGACTGCATGAGCACCAACGCCACGAGATTGAAGGTCAGGAACGGAAACTGCCAGAAAACCATGAAAACCAACCAAGCCCAGCCCAGGACCGGGATGAACACCGCGCGCAGTCCGAACGCGATGACCGGGACCCACAGCAGGGACGTCCACGCGACGACCATGAACATCCGCCCGGGCGACGCCGGGTGCGCGTCCGGAGAATCCGCGGGAGGCCCGGCGGTGGCGTCCGCCGGATGGGGATTGGCGTGCGGAAGCGCATCGTCGTACATGGCGCCATTGTCCCGGATCAGCCCGCCCCCGTCACGGCGGCGGAGTCTTCGGGCGCGGCATCTTCGGCAACGGCACGCTTCGCCGTGACCACGGCCCCGAGGGCCACCAACCACCAGATTCCGGCGATGATCGCGATGGCGATTCCGAGCTCCATCCACTGGTCAATCGGCAGCGACTCAACCGGCAACCACGTCGAAAGCCAATCCAGCAGCCGATTCGGGCTTGCGTCCTGATCATCGAAGTCGGCGGGCAGGATGACGACGAGGGAAGCGAGGAACCACCACACGAAGACAGCTAGCCGGGCGAAACCGGCGTGGACCCCGGAACGCCACCGGAAGGCCACGACGCCCATCAGCAACGCGTTGAGAATCGTGAACGCCGGCGCCCACAGCCACATCAGAAAGGCGGTCACCCACCAACCGGAGGTCAGATAACCCCTGATGAACAGCGCAATGGCCGGCAGCCACAGCCACGAGGCGCCCACCGCAATCGCGTACCCGACCCTCAGCGTCTTCGATGCGAGCGCCCGGCGATCCCGTTTCCCGTTCCCGTTCATGCGCCAAAGTATGCAGGCTCCCCGCTCCCGCCGTCATCCGCTTTCGGGCCCCGCAGTCACTTCCCTCCCGGGCTGCGCGATCACTTCCCTCCCGGGCCCCTTCTTCACTTCCCTCCCGGGAAGCCCATCTGGCGCCACACTTCATACGCCGCCACCGCCGCGGCGTTAGACAGGTTCATGCTGCGGCGCCCCGGGATCATCGGGATGCGGATCTGCTCGGTCACCCGCGGGTCCGCCAGCGCCTCGTCCGACAGCCCCGTCGGCTCCGGTCCGAACAACAGCACGTCCCCCCGCCGGTATTCGACGTCGGTGTGCCACTTCCCGCCGTGCGCCGTGAACGCGAACACGCGCGGCCGCCCGTCGTCGTCCCCGGGCCGCTTTACGACGCCGCCGTCTCCATCACCGTCGTCAAGCGAAACAGGAGCCGGGCCCACCAGCCGCGTCAGCGCGGCATCGAGCGATGGATGGACGTGGACCTCCGCGAGATCGTGGTAGTCGAGGCCCGCGCGGCGCACGTGCTTCTCCTCGAAGTTGAAGCCCAGCGGCTCCGCCAGGTGCAGCGCCGCGCCCGTGCCCGCGCACATGCGGATCGCGTTGCCCGTGTTGGGCGGGATCTGCGGGCTGGCGAACAGCACGTGGCAGAAAGGCGCGGCGGTGGGGGCGGCGTCGTCGGCGCCGTCCGGGGTGGGGGCGTTGGAAGAGGCGGTCACCGTGCAGAAGATACGCGCCTCTCCGGACGCATTCGCCGTCGAGTGGCCGGCGGCCCAATCTTTTGACCGTCAGCTGGAGCGCAATCGCCCGAAACGCCCCACGGCGGCGCCGCAGCGGTGCGCCCGAGTTGCGCCAATGCCGATTCGGCGCGGTCAGCGGCCCGTGCTGCCCTGGCCGGGCGGCCATGGACCGGTCCGGGCTGCTCGCCTCACCGCGGCAATCGTCGGCGTGGACGGCTTCGACGTCGCCACGGAGGCCATGGTCACCACCCACCAGAGGAAGGCGATGATCGCCGCCCCGATCGCGATGTCCAGCCCCTCGTCGTAGGAGGCGCGCGGCGCCACCGGCAGCCACGTCAACAGCCAATCCAGGAGCGGATTGCCGAGACTCTTCTGATCCGTGAGATCCCCGGGAATCATCACCGGGAGCGCGGCGAGGAACCACCACGCGCAGATCGCGAACCGGGACAAGCCGCCGACGATGGCGCCCTCGCGCCACCGGACGTGCGCCACGATGGCCAGGGACGCATCGAGGATCCAAAACGCCGGCGTCCACAGCATGAGGAGGAACGCCGTCAACCACCCGCCGCCGCCGGTCAGCCCGGACCGGAACATGAACGCCACGAGCGGCAGCCACAGCCACGAGGTTTTCATCATCGTCGCGAAGAAGGATTTCGAAGCCCGCGATGCCGCCGCCCGGTTGTCCCGTGCCATGTCCCGTCGCGGATTCGTGTTCATGCGGCAAAGTATGCCGACGGTCGGCGACGCTGTCATCCGTTTCGGGGCGGGGCTGTCCCGTAGCCGATAGTCGATCCGACGCGAACTCGCCGTCGTCCCGGCACCGTTCGACCGCCGTCCCGGCGCCCCCGCCGTCAGTCGTCGACGCCGGGTGCCCCGGACTTCATCTCCGCGATGCGGGCGTCCAGCGGCGAGAGGTTCGGCGCCGTGACCAACCCGTGCCGGCCCAGGAAATCCAGCAGCGCCGCGGCGATGAGGCGGCGGCTCTTGGGTTTGACGAACTTGTGGCCCTCACCCGGCACCCGCAGGAACTCGGTGGGCACGCCGCGGGCGCCGAGGGCGTCGCGCATCTGCGTCGACTCCCGTTCCGGCACGTTGGTGTCCCACTCGCCGTGGATGAACAGCACCGGCGCCGTGATGTGCTCGGCCCGGTTCAGCGGCGACACCTGGCGCAACAGCTCCGCGTCCTGGAACGGGTAGCCGTACTTCGGGTACGCGGCCGCCGCGAGCCACGGCTCGGTGGACCCGTAGTAGCTGTCGAAGCTGGTCATGCCGCACGCGTCGACGATGCACCGGAACAGGTCGGGGTGGTGCGCGGCGACGAGCAGCGACAGGAACCCGCCGTAGCTGCGGCCGCCCAACGCCAGCCGCGCCGGATCGCCGATGCCGGCGTCGGCGAGGAACCGCGCGGTGTCCGCGACGTCGTCGATGGCGGCGAAGCGGCCGTAGCGGTCGTCGGCGTGGATGAACTGCCGGCCGGCGCCCGACGACCCGCGGATGTTCGGCGTGAACACCGTCACGCCGGAGTCGACCAGCGTGGTCAGGATGTCGTGGTTGACGGGCCGCGACTGCAGTTCGGGGCCGCCGTGGAGGTGGACGTACGTCGGTTGCGGGCCCGCGGCGTCGTCGCCTTCGCCGTGGTAGAGCCAGCCGGACAGCTCCAGGCCGTCGCGCGCGGTGTAGTGGACCAGCTCGGGGATGTAATTGCGCTGGGCGCGCTCGGCGATGCGGCGGGTGCGGTCGACGTTGATGGGCTCGATCTTGCCGGTCGACGTCCGCAGGATCTCCACCGTCGGCGGCAGGTTCGGGCCTTCGACGGTCATGGACAGCAGTTCGCCGTCATCGGTGATGGACAGGTCGGAGGCGACCATGCCGGGCAGTTCCACCGACCGGCGGACCAGCACCTTCTGGTCGTCGCCGAGGATCAGCAGGTCGAGCAGGGACACGCCGGAGGTGTTCCACAGCACGGCGGCGGTGGACAGGTCCTCGCTGATGACGAACTCGTCGACGTCGGAGTCGGGGTTGCCCACGAGTTCTTCGACGGTGACGTCGCGGCCGTCGACGGCCACCCGCAGCACGCGGCGGCGGTCGGAGGAATGGTCGGAGCACACGATGGCGGTGACGCGACCGTCGGCGGCGGTGGTCTTCTCGCGGAGGATGATGCCGGCGTCGGTGGTGGCGCCGGGTTCGAGGCGCAGCAGCGGCAGCCATGTCCCGTCGGGTTTGACCAGCAGCAGTTCACGGCTGCCGCGGGGCCCGACGCGCATGAGGGCGTGGCCGGCTTCGGCGGAGACCAGCAGCGAGTCGGTGCGGCGATCGAGGACGTCGTAGTCGCCGGTCACCGGGTCGACGAGGCGGGCTTCGGTGATGCCGTCCGCGCCGACGGCGTCCATGGCCAGTTTGTCGCGGTCCCATTCCACGAGGGTGGTTTTCGCGTCGCCGGACAGCTGCAGCCGCTTCGCCCCGGGGACGGCGGGGTCGGTGGACACCAGCCACGTTTCCAGTCGTTCGGTGCCGCGCGGGGAGACTTCGCAGGCGATCCACCGGGCGTCGGGCGAGTGCAGCACGCGGGTGACGGGGCCGTCGACGGGCAGTTTCACGGTCCGTTCGGCGCCGAGGCCGCCGTCGGTCAGCGCCACCTGCACGGCCTTGGGGTAGCCGCGGTCGCGCACGATGTACGCGATCGCGCTGCCGTCGGGCGCGAGGGAGGAGCCGTGGGTGTGCCGCATACCCGCCGATCATAGGAAACCCGCCGGGCACGGCGGTGGCGCGGCCGCGGAGTCCGATGATGGCCGCCACCGCGCGCACCACGGCCCAAACCACCGCGCTCACCGGAAGTCCCGGCTGCGCCCGGCGACGACGGGTGCGGTGACGGCCTCGCGCAGCGGGGTGATCTTGTCGGCGACGATGGTCACCGCGCCGGACGCGTTCTGCGCGATGCCCCGGATGACCAGCGCCCGTTCGGTGGTGGCGACGACGCGGAACCGGTTCCACAGCCCCGGCGTGCACAGGACGTTCATCAACCCGGTTTCGTCTTCCATGCCCAGGAACACCACGCCGCCGGAGGTCCCGGGGCGCTGCCGGTGGGTGACCACGCCCGCCACCAGCACCCGCGACGAATCCTCCACGTGCGCCAGCCCGGCCGCCGGGGTGACGCCGAGTGCGTCGAGTTCCCCCCGCAGCCGCGCCATCGGGTACTCCCCCAGCGTGACGCCGGTGCCCGCCAGGTCGGCGGCGGCCAGTTCGAATTCGGTCATGCCGGGCAGCGCCGGGGCGGAGGCGACGGTCAGCCCGGGCAGCATGCCCTCGTGCTCCGTGGCCGCGATGCCCGCCGCCCACAATGCTTGACGACGGTCCATGCCCAGACATTCCAGCGCCCCCGCCCTGGCCAGGGCCTCCACGTGGGAGACGGACAGCGAGGCGCGGCGGGCGAGATCGGCGACGTCGCGGAAGGGGCCGGTGGCGTCGCGGGCGGCGATGATCCGCTCGGCCGCGTCGGCGCCCAGACCCGACACCGCCCCGAGCCCAAGCCGGATCCTCCCGCCGGGGCAGTCCGCTTCGACGCCGGAGACGTTGACGTCGGGGCCGTCGCACCCGACCCCGTGGCGGCGGGCATCGGCGACCAGCGACTGCGGCGAGTAGAAGCCCATCGGCTGCGCCCGCAGCAGGGCGACGCAGAACTCCGCCGGGTAGTGGTGCTTGAACCAGGCGGAGAAGTACACCAGCGACGCGAACGACTGCGCGTGGGATTCGGGGAACCCGTAGGCGGCGAAGGCGACGATCTTGTCCCACAGCCGGTCGGCGACGTCGCCGACGATGCCGTTGGTTTCCCGCAGCCCGTCGAGGAACCGCGTGCGCAGCGCCTCCATCCGCTCCACCGACCTCTTCGCGCCCATCGCCCGGCGCAGCGAATCGGCCTCCGCCCCGGTGAAGCCGGCGGCGTCGACGGCGATCTGCATCAGCTGTTCCTGGAACAGCGGGATGCCCAGCGTCTTGCCCAGTGCCTTCTTCAGCACCGGGTGGTCGTAGGTGACCTCCTCCAGCCCGTTGCGCCGGCGGATGTAGGGGTGGACGCTGCCGCCCTGGATCGGGCCGGGGCGGATCAGCGCCACCTCGACGACGAGGTCGAAGAACTCCCGCGGCCGCAGCCTGGGCAGCGTGGCCATCTGCGCCCGCGATTCGACCTGGAACACCCCGACGGCGTCGGCGCGCGCCAGCATGTCGTAGACGGCCTTCTCGGCGACGTCGATCTCCCACAGCCGCACGGTCCTGCCGCGGTGTTCCCGCACCAGGTCGATGCAGTGGTGGATGGCCTCGAGCATGCCCAGCCCCAGCAGGTCGAACTTGACCAGCCCGGCGGCGGCGCAGTCGTCCTTGTCCCACTGCACCACCGACCGGTTTTCCATCCGCGCCCATTCCACGGGCACGACGTCGGCGATGGGCCGGTCGCAGATGACCATGCCGCCGGAGTGGATGCCCAGGTGGCGGGGTTGCCCGCGCAGCCCTTCGGCCAGTTCGGCGACCTGCGCCGGCGGTTCGGCGGTGTGGTTCACCCACGCGTCGATGACGCCCGGCGCGTGGCCCAGCGCCCGGGCGGCGTCGCGCAGCGCACCGCGGCGCCGGTAGGTGATCACGTTGGCCACCTGCGCGGCGTTGTCGCGCCCGTAGCGGCCGTAGACGTATTGGATGACTTCCTCGCGCCGCCCCGATTCGATGTCGAGGTCGATGTCCGGCGGGCCGTCGCGCTCGGGCGACAGGAACCTCTCGAACAGCAGCCCCGCGGAAATGGGGTCGACGTTGGTGATGCCCAGCGCGAAGCACACCACCGAATTCGCCGCCGAGCCCCGCCCCTGCGCCAGGATGTCCTCGCGCCGGCAGAATTCGCAGATGTCGTGGACGATCAGGAAGTACCCCGGAAAACCGAGTTCGTCGATCACGTCCAGTTCGCGTTCCAGCTGCAGCCAGGCCCGCTTGACGACGTCGGGGGCACCGTCCCCGCCCAACCCGTCCCTGGGCCCGTAGCGCCGAAGGGCGCCTTCGGCGGCGAGCTTGGCCAGCCACGAGGATTCGTCGTGGCCCTCGGGCACGTCCCACGCCGGCAGCGCGGGGGCGATGAGGTCCAGCGTGAACGCGCATTCCTCCGCGACCTGCGCCGTGGTTTCCGCCACGCCCGGCAGGTGGGCGAACATGGCCTCCAGTTCGGTGCCGGACCGCAGCCACGATCCGCCCGTCGGCGGCAGCTTCGGCTCGTGGTCGTCGAGTGATTCGCGTTGCGCCAGCGCATGCTTCGCCCCCGCCACCCGCGCCTCGGCCGGGGTCGCCGCCGTCGCCGCGGCGCCCGCCACCTGCCGCAGGCCATGTTCGGCGGCAGCGGCGGCGAGGTCGCGCTGGTCGTCGGCGGCGCCGGGGGTCAGGTCCGCGTGGTGGTCCACCGCCACCTGCCCCGCCCCGAATGCCGCGACCAATTCGCCGAGGTGCGGCAGCCAGGCGACGTCGGCGAGCACCTGCCAGTGCCCGCCGGCGGCCTCCGCCAGCTGCGGCAGCGCCGGATACCGCGCCACGCCCTTCTCCCCGCCCGCCATCAGGGCGTCGTTGATGGCGTGGCTCAGCCGCCGGTATCCCTCCGGCCCGCGGGCCAGCACCGTCAGCGGCGCCTGCGGCAGCGACAGTTCCGCCCCGATGATGGTGTCCAGCCCCGCCTCCGCCGCGGCCTCGGCGAACCGCGCGACGCCGTAGAGCCCGTCGCGGTCGGCGATGCCCAGCGCGCGCAGCCCCAGCCGCACCGCCTCCTCGACCAGATCCACCGGGTCCGACGCCCCGTGCAGGAACGAGTAGCTGGACCGGCAATGCAGGTCGACGCCCCTGCGCTCCGGCGTCGCCCGATTCGCCCGATCGTTCGCCCTCCCGTTCGCACCCAGCGCTTCCCCGCGGCGGTTCCCGTTGACCCCGTATCCGGGAGTCAGCTTCCCCACCGACCGCCCCGAAAGAATGCGCTCCACGCGCGACCAGCTCAGCGGCCCCTCGCGGCGCGAAGCCGCACCGCCGCGCACGTCTTCGACGCCTCCCGCCGCACCCCTCCACACGCTCATGGCACACACGGTAGCCCCTCGCACGGATTCATGCGAACGCGCATTCGAACATGCCCAGTCACGGCCATGGCCCACGCCGCACCGGGCCGTCGTCAAGCAACCACGGCAACCGCGCGCGACGCATCGC
This sequence comes from Corynebacterium halotolerans, assembly GCF_001056295.1. Classification (GTDB taxonomy): domain Bacteria; phylum Actinomycetota; class Actinomycetes; order Mycobacteriales; family Mycobacteriaceae; genus Corynebacterium; species Corynebacterium hansenii. The sequence continues at coordinate 188,015 of NZ_JVMD01000007.1, read as the reverse complement.
GGACGCCCGCCGGCTCACGCCGTTTTTCGCGCGATCCGCCCAGGGTGCTACGCTGATCCCACAACAAGACAGCTTGGTCTATTCGCGAACCGCGAGACGGGCCCACACTGAAGGAGAAGCACATGGCATTGCGACGTTTCGCAGCCGGCGCCGTCGCCCTGGCCTTCGCAGCCACCGGCCTGGTCGCCTGCGGCAACGACGAGCCCGCGCAGCCGCTCGCCGAGGGCGACACGATCCGCATCGGCACCACCGACTTCGAAAAGGAGGCCTGGCAGGTCTTCGAGAAGAAGGTCAAGGAAGCCGGCATCGACATGGAGATCGTGCCCTTCACCGAATACCCGCCCGTCAACACCGCCCTCAACGAAGGCGAACTCGACGTCAACCTGTTCCAGCACATCAAGTACCTGGCGCAGTACAACGTCGGCGCCGACGCCGACCTCACCCCCATCGCCTCGACCGAAATCGTCCCCCTCGGCCTGTACTGGAAGGGCGGCGACAAGCCCGAGGACATCAAGGACGGCACCGAAGTCGTCATCCCCAACGACTCCACCAACCAGGGCCGCGCCCTCAGCGTCCTGCAGAAAGCCGGCCTGATCACCCTCAAGGGCGACTCCGCCAACCCGACGCCGCTGGACATCGACGCCGAAAAGTCCCGCGTCACCGTCACCCCCATCGACGCCGCCCAGACCCCCGCCGCCTACGGCGAAGGCACCCCGGCGGTGATCAACAACACCTTCCTCGACCGCGCCGACATCGACCCGAACTCGGCGATCTTCAAGGACGACCCCAACGACAAGGCCGCCGAGCCGTACATCAACGTCTTCGCCACCACCCAGGCCAACAAGGACAACCCGCAGCTGAAGAAGCTCGCGGAGATCTGGCACAGCCCCGAGGTCACCGAAGCCGTCGCCCGCGACTCCCGCGGAACCTCCATCCCGGTCCAGCGCCCCGCCGCCGACCTCGAGGCCATCCTCGACGCCGCCGAAAAGGACGCCCGCGAGAACCCCGATGCCCAGTAACTCCGGCGCCGGCACCCGCGTCGAACTGCGCGGAGTGTCCAAGGTCTTCGGCTCCGGCAAGTCGGCCACCCCCGCCGTCGACGACGTCACCCTGTCCGTCGAGCCCGGCGGTGTCCTGGGCGTCATCGGCTACTCCGGCGCCGGCAAGTCGACGCTGATCCGCCTGATCAACGGCCTGGAATCCCCGACGTCCGGCGAGGTGCTCCTCGACGGCACGGACATCGCCGGGATGAAGGAGCGGGAGCTGCGCGAGGTCCGCCGCGACATCGGCATGATCTTCCAGCAGTTCAACCTTTTCACCTCCCGCACCGTCGCCGGCAACGTCGCCTACCCGCTGGAACTGGCGGGCATGCCCCGCGCCGAGCGGAAGGAACGCGTCGCCGAGCTGCTCGAATTCGTCGGCCTGGGCGACCGCGGCGATTCCTACCCCGAGCAGCTGTCCGGCGGGCAGAAGCAGCGCGTCGGCATCGCCCGCGCGCTGGCCACGAACCCCTCGCTGCTGCTCGCCGACGAGGCCACCTCGGCCCTCGACCCGGAGACCACCGCCGACGTGCTCGAGCTGCTGCGCGAGGTCAACCGGAAATTCGGCGTGACCATCGTCCTGATCACCCACGAAATGTCGGTGGTGCGCGCCATCGCCGACCACGTCGCGGTGATGGAAAACGGCCGAGTCGTCGAGCACGCCGCCGTCCACGACCTCTTCGCCCACCCGACCACCGAGGTCGGGCGGCGGTTCGCGGCCACTGCGCTGCGGGACCGCCCCGCGGGGCGGGAGCTCGATTCGGTGGTCGGTTCGCTTGCCGACGACGCCGCCGCGCTGATCACCGTCCGCGTCGACGACGACGTCCCCCTGGGCCGCGTGCTCGACATCGCGCGAGCCGAGGGGCTCGACGCCACCGTCGCCCACGGCTCCGTGACCAACGTGCAGGCCCGATCGTTCGGCCGTCTGACGCTGCGGCTCAGCGCGACCGGGGGCGCCGACACCGCGGGCGCCGGCGGGGAATCAGGAACCACCGGGAAGGCCGGGGACGCCGCCGGCCGCGACGTGACCGCGGCGGCCGAGCGCATCGTCGCAAAGCTCAACGAGTTCACCGAAAGCGAGGTCATCCGATGACCGCGACCACCGCGACCGTCAACGCCGCCGCAACCGCGACGACCGAGATCCTCGCCCGCGACACCAACTGGGACCAGCTCGGGCCGCGCATGTGGGACGCCTTCGGCGAAACGCTGTGGATGGTCGGCGTGACCATGGTCGTCGGCGGCTTCGTCGGGCTGGCGCTGGGCGTGCTGCTGTACGTGTCGCGCTCGTCGGGCGTGCTGCCGTCGGGGCCGCTGCACACGCTGCTGAACCTCGCCGTGAACTTCGTCAGGCCCATCCCGTTCATCATCCTGGTCACCGCCGTCGGCCCGCTGACCAAGATCGCCGTGGGCAAGACCATCGGCACCGAGGCGGCGATTTTCGTCATGACCATCGCCGCGTCCTTCGCCGTCGCCCGCCTGGTCGAGCAGAACCTCATGTCCATCGACCCCGGCGTCATCGAGGCGGCGCGGGCGATGGGCGCGAGTCCGTGGCGCATCATCCGGACGGTCATCGTCCCCGAGGCGCTCGGCCCGCTGATCCTGGGCTACACCTTCGCGTTCATCGCGGTGGTGGACATGTCCGCGATGGCCGGTTACATCGGCGGCGGCGGGCTCGGCGACTTCGCCATCGTCTACGGCTACCGCGCGTTCGACTGGAACGTGACGCTGGTGACCACGCTGGTGATCATCCTCATCGTCCAGGCCGCCCAGCTGCTGGGCAACGTCCTGGCGAAGAAGGTCATGCGGCGGTAGGTGGGGCGGGTGCGGTGGTGGGCGCCGGTGCTCGTGCCGCTGCCGGTGCTCGTGCCGGCGCCGCCGGTGCTCGTGCCGGTGCTGCCCGCCGCCCGTTCCACCCGCCTCGCCAACACCCCTCGCAGATGCGCCAGTTCCACCACCCCCTCGCAGATGCGCCAGTTACAGGCAGATGCGCCCGTTGCAACGGGTGTATCTGCCTGTAACTGGCGCATCTGTGCTTGAGGGGACGACTAGGCACGGCGAACCGTCCCACGCACCGTCGAAACTGGCGCATCTGCCTGTAACTGGCGCATCTGCGGTTGAGGGGCCGCTAAATCCGCTCCGCCGCCAGCGCCCGCCAGCCCTTCTTCGGTCCGGGCGCGTCGCCGCAGGACGACACCACGCCCTCGGTGACCATCTTCTCCAGGGCAACGCCGAAGCAGCGGCCGTCGTCGAACTCCACCACGGCCGCGGCGTCGGCGGCCGGCGCGTGCACCAGCACCCCGCGCAGCCGCCCCAGCATCTCCGGCGAATGCTCCCCGGCATCGGCCAGCACGGCGTCGACCACGCCGGACACGGTCACGGACGCCACGGCGTCGATCCCCCACTCGTCGGCCTCTTCGCGCGCGGCGAGCTCCGCGACCTGCCCGCGGGCGTCCCACACCCCTCGCCCGCGGCAGCCGCCGGAATGGAGGACGCCGGACGAGGCGTCGTGAAGCATCTCGTTCGTCTCCACCGCCGACAGCCGCCCGTACGAGTAATTCCACGGCAGCAGCACCAGCGCCGGCGCGAACCGGTGCCCCTTCGAATGGGAGGTCTCCCACACAATGTCGGGGTGCACGTTGTTCAGCGCCTGCGCAATCGGCCGACCCTTCACCGCGCAGCACCGGTCGCGTTTGCCGTGCGTGCACACCAGCAGCAGGGGCTTGTCGACGGCCCGCGCCCCCTCCGTCCGCCGCCCCAGCCGGATGTCCAGGGTCAGCATCTCCTCGACGTCGCGGACCTTGCGGACCTCCAGGTGCGGGGACGTGATCGCGGGCGCGGAGGCATCGGCGTCGGTGCCGCCCGTGCCGCCACTGCCATCCCCCTCCCCCGCAATCCGCGGCGGGCAGTGCGCGACGTACATGGTCACGCCGTCGCAGGGGATCTGGCCGAGCCGCCCCGGCTTGCGGATCAGCTGCAGCGACCCGCCGCGCTCCGCGAGCCATTCCTTGATCCGCGCGGTGAGCTCGTCGCCGAAAACGCCGCCGTCGAGGATGTCGTGGCTCCACCCGTACTGATGCTCGAGCGCGATGAACAGGGTGCCGCTCTTCGCCGTGCCCGGCAGCGGCTCGTGTCGCAGGTCAGAGCACACGGAATCCGTCATGAGCTAAGCCTAACAAGGTGCATTTGGCCGCGTTCGTCGCCCCCGTCAGGTCACTGTTTTACAACACTTTGCACTCTGTACCGGGCGACCTGGGGTTTTGTTCCCAAGGCTTATTGCCATTCATGTGGGCCAGCCCTACGGTCGAATGCATGATGTCCGACACCCGCACCTCGCTCCGATCGAATCGGGCCGCCGTCCGTTCCGTGGTGGCGGTGCTCGCCGCCGGCTCTTTGGCTCTTGGTCTCGCCGCCTGTTCGCCCGGCGGTGACGCCGGGGCGGATTCGGCGGTGTCGATGCGCAACGGCGATTCGCCCTCGTCCTCCGGCGGAAATGGAAACGGCGACCGCACCACCGGCGGTTCGCCGGCGACGTTGGAGGCCGATGCCGCCCCTGAGGGGGAGTACTCCGCCGCACCTGCGGAGGCCGCCCCCGCGGATGGGTCGTACCTCGGCATCAAGGATGTGCGCATCGGCTCGCATGATGGTTTCGACCGCATCGTCATCGAGTTCATGGGCGACGGCGCGCCGGGGTATTGGGTGCGTTACGAGGACATGCCCACCCAGCAGGGCAGCGGCAAGCCGATCAGCATCAGCGGCGCGCACAAGTTGGCCATCGACGTGCGGGGCACGGGGTACCCGTTCGATTTCAACGTGGACGATTACCCGAATGGCCCGGTGAAGCCGAAGGGCACGTCGGCGATTTCAGAAGTCCGGGGGTTCGGCACGTTCGAGGGCACCACGCAGTACGTGGCGGGCATCGACGGCGAACGACGCCCGTTCAAGGTGTTCAAGGCGAAGAACCCGACGCGGCTGATCATCGACATCGAGGCGCGGTAGCGCGCGGCTTTTTTCGCTTTACGACGCCCCGGCGCCCGGTTTTTCCGGCGCCGGGGTTTCGTCGTGGCGGGGTCGTGTTCGGCGGGCGTGAAGGAGTGCGCGCGCCGGCCGCAGCTGTTCGGCGGACACACCGGTTCACCGCCGTGCACGCTCGCCAGCCTCGCCGGTTCGTCACACTGGCCCCAACATCGGCCGATCGCGTTCATTCTGAAACACCGCCGGCGCAAAACACCTGGTGTTTTCCCGGACGGCTGTTTCAAAATGAACGCACGGCCCGAACATTGGGGCTGATGTGACGCCAGGTTCTGATCGGCCCCCGTCGTCTCTGCCCGCCGGGGCCACCGACGCCGTCATTTCGAGCGCGCGGCCGCGTGCGGCCGGACATGGTTGACGGCAAGCGTGACACAGTGCGCGTTCGACGGAGCGCTGGTTGTCAGGCGCGAGCAACACCGTGTGCTCTTGGCAGAGCCCGGTTACCGGACGCGCGTGTCGGGGTGCGTGTTTCGCAGGGCGGTGTTCGGCGAGTGCACGTGTCGAGGCGCGTGTTCGGCGGGGCACGATTGACAGACACGGGTGTCGGGCGCATGGAAGGCGCCAACCATTTCCATTGCCCATGGTGGGCACTACCCAATCACCCGTACCTGCCTTCGATGCGCCACATGCCCGCATGACCGATGAGCAGAAACGCCTGTGGCCCCCGCTCGCCCCCGTCGACGGCGACGTGCATGCGGGCGGCGCGGCGCGCCCCATCGGGCGCCCACCACCGCTCATCAACCGGCCATGGCCCCGCCCATGCGGTGACGGCATGATCCCTGCCGCCCCAGCTCAGCACCGCCGGAACCGCGGTGAGGGCGCCCCGGCCGGTGACGGCGATGGGGTTGCCGGAGTCGTCGCAAAGCGAAACCTTCGACGCCGGATGCCTCACCGACGGCGCACCCGCCGGCGTGACCGCCGGATTCGGCGCGGGCAACGCACCGGGCCACGGGCCGGAACAGGGAGGGGACTCCTCCCCCACCGGGACCATGGCCACCCGCTCCGACGGGCCGCGGCCGCCGACATCGACGGGGCGGCGCACCGCCTCCGGCCCCAACAAACCCTGCACGCGGGCGGCGGCGCGACCGGCACGCTCGGACGCAGCATCCGCGCCGCCCCACAGGGCATCGCGCTCGACGCCCGCGACGATGACCTCCAGGGGCTCAAGCGTCAAGGCCGTGATGCCGCGGGCGTCGGCGGAATCATCGAGGCAGCTGTCGGGAAAGGTGTCGGGGAAGTCGTCCGGCGCCGACGCACCCGCCGTACCCGCCCGGACCGGCCTCGCTGCGCCAACGGCCCCGCCAGCACCAGCCGCCTCCGCCGCCGCGATGGCACGGCCCGTCAGCCAACCGTCGAGCTGCCAGCGCACCCGGTCGGCGGTCGCCGCCTCATCGAGGGGCCCGGCGCACCGCCACACGCGGCGCAGCTCCGCCCCATCGGTGAACTCGGCGGTCACCGCCAGGCGGTGGCACGCCAACCCATGCTCCCGCAGCCGGTTGTGCAGCTTCGCCGCCAGCGCACGGGCGATGAACGCCGCCGCATCGACGCGGGACAGAACCTCCTCCGGCCGGTGCACGATCGCCAAATCCCGCGGCGGCGTGCGCGGCGCCACCCGCCGCTCCAACTCCCCGGCGGCGACCATCCGCCACCGCGCCCCCTCCGCGCCGAACCGCCCCGCGACATCGCGCACCGGCAGATCCGCCACATCCCCCAGTGTCCGCAACCCCAGGTCCGCCCACGCCCGCCCCAGCTCCACGGGGAAATCCAGCGCCGCCTCCGCCGCAACCTCCGCCAGCGACACCCCGCGCAGAAACGCCGGGCCGCCTCCCACGGGCACCTGCACCCCGTGGCGCGCCGCCAGCACCGCGGTGATCACGTCATCGGCCATTCCCGCCAGGCAGTCCGCACCGGCGAGGGCGGCGGCGTCGAGAAGCATCTCCACCGCCCTCGCCTCGCCCCCGTGGTACTTCGCGGGCCCGTCGGCGCCGAGGACCACCAGGCCCGGGCGCAGCGCCTCCACCCCCGCGGCAACGTCGCCGATGCGCGCGAGCACCGGCTCGAACTCCGCCGCATCCCGCGCCGGATCCGCGTCCACCACCACCAGGTCGGGGCACGCCGCCTGGGCGTGCCGACGCCCCTGGCCCCTGCGCACGCCCGCCCGCCGCGCCGCATCGGAGCAGGCCGCGACGATCGTGTCGTCGACGACCGCGATCGGCGCCGCCGGCCCGGCATCCCCCGTCGCGCCGGAAAAGCGGGCGGCCTGGATCGGCCAATCCGGCAGCCACAGGCCCAGGATCCGCATCAGTCCGCCCCGCCCGTCATGCGGGCGCCCATCACTCGGCCCTCCGCAGCGGGAAAGCGGCGACGTTCGAGGCGTCGGGGGCGCCCATGCCGCCGCCCATGCCGGCGCTCACGCCATCGGCACCGCCCCACTCCGCAGCCGCCTCCGACGCCGGGCATTCGCCGATGGCCCACCGCACGCCACGTTCGGGCCGCCCCGCCCCGCGCGCCGTCACGTGGAACTCGACGCCGCGGATGCGCCCGTGCCCCGCGCCCAGCCCGTGGATCGCCGTCACCCGCGACGCCACCGACACCTTCGACCCCGGCCATTCCCCGCCGACGTGCAGCAGCGCGCACCCCGACCCCCGCAGCCGCGCCATCACCGGACGGGTGGCCGAGGGCGGGGGCGTGCGGTCCAGTTTAGCGACGACCACGTCAACCCCATCGGCCAACAGCGCCACCACTTCGAGCGGTGAATCGCCGGGGTCCGGGACGTCGAGAACCCTGGTCAGGTCGCCCCCTTGTTCGACGATGCCCAGCGGAGAGAAGTCAGGCAGCCCGACGAGGGCGACGTGCCCGCCGGCGGCCGTCACCTCGGCGAGGATTCCCGCCACGACCGCTCCCGCGGCGTCGATGGAACTGGCGGCGCCTTTGATCAGGCCGCCGTCGAGAAGCCGCGCCAGTCCGGCGGGAACCGGGACGCGGCCGTCGGGGGTCGGTGCCGACGGGGACGAGTCCGGGGCATTGCCCTTGCGCGCAGCGGAAATGCGACCGCCACCGTCACCGACGGTCCCGGCGGGGCCGTACCCCTCGTCGACGCCGCCGACCGATTCGGGCACGGCGACGCCCATCCCCGCCATGGATTTCCGCAGCGCGGCGACGGTGTCTTCGCGATTGAGGCCGGACAGGTCCGGCACGGCGCGCAACGCGGGCATGCCCACCTCCCCGACGATCGAACTCCCCGGACGATCGAACAAACGTCCTACGTTCGAAAGTGTATGCGCATGCGCGGAACCGCGTCAACCGCGCCGGTCACGTGGGCAGAGATGCGGCGGGCCCGCGAGTGTGCGCCACGGCCTCGAGACCGCGCACTCGTGGGCGGAGATGCGGAGATGCGGCGGGCCGCCCCCTTACTTCGTGCCCGGCACGTCCAGGACCACGTCGAACTCCAGGAGGTTGGCGCCGGTCGCCACCGGCTTGCCATGACCCCCTGCGTGGGCGGCGCGGGCATCGCCGTCGCGCCACGCCGCGTAGGACTCCTCGTCGGCCCAATGCGTGACCACGAAGTAGCGGTCCTCGCCGGCGGTCGGGCGCAGCAGCTGGAAGCCCTCGAAACCGGGCTGGCCGTCGATGGAACCGGCGCGGGCGGCGAACCGGCGCTCCAGCTCCTCGCCGGCGCCTTCGGGGACGGAAATGGCGTTGATCTTCACGATGCTCATGGCGGCCAGCATAGCCCGCCCTAACCCCGCGCGGAGGGCTCCCGCCGCAGCGCCGGCAAAGAAAGCGAAAGCCGGCCCCGGAAAACGGGGGCCGGCTTTCGGCTTCGCGGGAAGGCGGTCGCGCGCTGCGCGGCGCCTACTCCCATTCGATGGTTCCCGGCGGCTTGGACGTGATGTCCAGGACCACGCGGTTGACCTCCGCGACCTCGTTGGTGATGCGAGTGGAGATGCGCTCGAGAACCTCGTAGGGCACGCGGGTCCAGTCGGCCGTCATGGCGTCCTCGGAGGTGACGGGGCGCAGCACGATCGGGTGGCCGTAGGTGCGGCCGTCGCCCTGCACGCCCACGGAGCGGACGTCGGCGAGCAGCACCACCGGGCACTGCCAGACGATGTCGTCGAGGCCGGCGGCGGTCATCTCCTCGCGGGCGATGGCGTCGGCGCGGCGCAGGGTGTCCAGGCGCTCCTCGTCGACGGCGCCGATGATGCGGATGCCCAGGCCCGGGCCGGGGAACGGCTGGCGGCCGACGATGGCCTCCGGCAGGCCGAGCTCGCGGCCGACGGCGCGGACCTCGTCCTTGAACAGCAGGCGCAGCGGCTCGACGAGGGTGAACTCGACGTCGTCCGGCAGGCCGCCGACGTTGTGGTGGCTCTTGATGTTCGCGGTGCCCGAGCCGCCGCCGGATTCGACGACGTCCGGGTACAGGGTGCCCTGGACCAGGTAGTCCACGGTCTCGCCCTCCGGCGCGCCCTCCAGCGCACGGGCCACGGCGCGCTCGAAGGAGCGGATGAACTCGCGGCCGATGGTCTTGCGCTTGGTTTCCGGGTCGGTGATGCCGGCCAGCGCGTCGAGGAAGACCTTGCGGTCGTCGACGGTGATCAGCTTCGCGCCGGTGGCGGCGACGAAGTCGGTTTCGACCTGCTCGCGCTCACCCTGGCGCAGCAGCCCGTGGTCGACGAACACGCAGGTGAGGCGGTCGCCGATGGCGCGCTGCACCAGCGCGGCGGCGACGGCGGAGTCGACGCCGCCGGACAGGCCGCAGATCGCCCGGCCTTCGCCGACCTGCTCGCGCACGGCGTCGATGAGCTCCTCGGCGATGTTCGCGGCGGTCCAGTTCTGCTCCAGGCCGGCGATTTCGGTGAGGAAGCGCTGCAGCACCTGCTGGCCGTACGGCGAGTGGTTGACCTCCGGGTGGTACTGCACGCCGGCCATCTTCCGCTCGGGGCACTCGAACGCCGCGACGGGCGCGCCCTTGGTCGAGGCGGTGACGGTGAAGCCCTCGGGGGCCTCGGACACGGCGTCGCCGTGGCTCATCCACACTTCGTGGCTTTCCGGGGTGCCGGCGTGGAGCACGTCCCCGCCAGCGACGTTCAGCGTGGTGCGGCCGTATTCGCGGTCGCCGGTGGCGGCGACGGTGCCGCCCAGCGCGCGGGCCATGGCCTGGAAGCCGTAGCAGATGCCGAACACCGGGATGCCCAGTTCCAGCAGCTCCGGGTCCAGCGCGGGGGCGCCGTCCTCGTTGACGCTGGACGGGCCGCCGGACAGCACCAGCGCGCGCGGGTTCTTGGCGCGGATTTCCTCGATCGTGGCGGTGTGCGGCACGACCTCGGAGTAGATGTTGGCCTCGCGGACGCGGCGCGCGATGAGCTGCGCATACTGCGCGCCGAAGTCGACGACGAGTACGGGGTGATTTACCTGATCGGACACACCGCGATCTTAGCGCACCGGCGGGGGCGGCCCGGTTTCGGCTCCGGGCCGCCCCGCCCGCTTGCTTTGCGACGTCCCGCGTCTCCCCCGCGTCACCTGCGGACGGGCATGCCCAGATTCAGTGCGGCGGGCGCGTCGGCGGGCACCACCGGGGCGACGGGCGCGACGGGGGCGATGTCGCGGTAGGCCTCGTCCTGGGAGGGGCGGGGGTCGGCCTCGCCCTTGTTCGGCCACAGCGCGGTGGCGCGCTCGGCGATGGCCGTGATGGACAGCGACGGGTTGACGCCGGGGTTGGCGGGCATCGCCGTGCCGTCGGTGATGTGCAGCGTCGGGTGGCCCCACACGCGGTTGTAGGGGTCGACGACGCCGCGCTCCGGGGAATCGGAGATCGGCGCGCCGCCGATGAAGTGGGCGGTCAGCGGGATGTCGAAGATCTCGCCCCACGTGCCGCCGGCGACGCCGCCGATCTTGTCGGCCACGCGGCGGGTGGCCTCGTTGCCGGCGGGGATCCACGACGGGTTCGGCTCGCCCTCGCCCTGGCGCGACGACAGCAGCCGCAGCGGGCCCCAGTTGCGCAGGTGCGTGGTCAGGCTGTTGTTGGAATTCTGCATGACCAGCGAGATCACCGTGCGCTGCGACCACTTGCGCAGGTTGACCAGCTGCAGCAGCACCTTCGGGTCCTCGGCGAGGCCCTTGATCAGCTTCCACCAGCGCGGGCCGCCGGGGCCGCCGTCGGTCATCAGCGTCTGCAGCAACGCGATGGCGTTGGAGCCCTTGCCGTAGCGCACGGGCTCGATGTGCGTGTGCGGCTCGGGGAAGAACGACGACGTGATGGCCACGCCCTCCGAGTAGTCCGCGTTCGGGTCGATGGTCGGGCGCATGGCGCCGACGATGGCCTCGGAGTTGGTGCGGGTCATGTGGCCCAGGCGGTCGGAGATGTTGGGCAGGTGGCCGTCCTGCTTCTGGCGGTGCAGCAGATTCTGGCTGCCCCAGGCGCCCGCCGCCACGATGACGTGGTCGGCGGTGAAGGTGCGGCGACGCTTGTTCACCCAGGCGCCGGTGCGCTCGACGACCACGTCCCACGAGCCGTCGGCGCGCGGATGCAGCTCGCGGACGGTGGTACGCGGGATGATGTGCGCGCCGCCCTTCTCCGCCAGGTGCAGGTAGTTCTTCAGCAGGGTGTTCTTGGCGTTGTGGCGGCAGCCCGTCATGCACTCGCCGCACTCGGTGCAGGCGGTGCGGTCGGGGCCGGCGCCGCCGAAGTACGGGTCGGGCACGGTTTCGCCGGGCTCGCCCTCGCCGCCGGTCTTGGCGCCGAAGAACACGCCCACCGGGGTGGGCACGAAGGTGTCGCCGACGCCCATGTCCTCCGCGACCTCGCGCATGACCCGGTCGGCCGGGGTGATCGACGGGTTGGTGACCACGCCGAGCATCTTCCGCGCCTGCTCGTAGTACGGGGTCAGCTCCTTCTCCCAGTCGGTGATGTGGCCCCACTGGGCATCGCGGAAGAAGGGGGACGGCGGCTTGTACAGGGTGTTGGCGTAGTTCAGGGAGCCGCCGCCGACGCCGGCGCCGGCGAGGATCATGACGTCCTTGAGCAGGTGCACGCGCTGCACGCCGAACAGGCCGAGCTTCGGCGCCCACAGGTACTTGTTCAGGCGCCAGCTGGTCTTGGCGAACTCGTGGTCCTCGAACCGCCGTCCCGCCTCGATCACGCCGACGCGGTAGCCCTTTTCCGTCAACCGCAGCGCCGCCACGGAGCCGCCGAAGCCGGAGCCGACGACGAGCACATCGTAATCCCGTGCCATTATTCGCAACCTTTCCTCCTGCGGGCGCGCATCGACTGCGCCCGGGCGAACTCCACCCGGCGAAACCCGTTTGTTACGCACGTCACGCTAGCAGCGTTTCCGGACCGCGATGCCGGTTTTCGCGGGCGAAACCAACGAATGAGGGGCGTCGCAAAGCGAAGGACCCCGCGACGCGGGGAGGCTGGGCAGGAAGGGGGCGGGAAGGCACCTCAGGGCGAGCGGCGGAGCGGGGAGGCACCGCAGACGACGAAGCGGCGCCCGGGGAAACCCCGGGCGCCGCAACGGGCCTCGGCGCAAGCGAACGCCGGAAGAGTCCTAGCGGACGGTGAGCTCCACGCGCTGGAAGGACTTCACGTCGGTGAAGCCGCACTTGGCCATCACCCGGCGCAGGCCCCCGACGATGTTGCGCTTGCCGAACGGATCCGACGTCGGCCCGAACAGCAGCTGCTCCATGGGCACGGCGGGATCGGTGTCCGCGTCGACGTCGGCGAACTCGACGTAGCCGCGCGGGTACTTCGGGTGCGCGGCGGCCGACGGCCAGTGCCAGCCCTTGCCCGGGGCCTCCGTCGTGGTGGCCAGGACCCGCGACAGCGCCACCGCATCGGCGCCGCACGCGATCGCCTTCGCGATGTCGCCGGCCGAGTCGAACGCGGCGTCGGCGATGACGTGCACGTAGCGGCCGCCGGTCTCGTCCAGGTAATCGCGGCGGGCCGCGGCGGCGTCGGCGATGGCGGTGGCCATCGGGACGTCGAGGCCCAGGGCCTCCGGCGAAGTGGTCGTGCCCGGGCCGACGATGACGCCGGCGGCGCCCGTGCGCATCAGGTGCAGCGCCGTGCGGTAATCGCACACGCCGCCGACGATGACCGGCACGTCGAGCGACCCGATGAAGTCCTTCAGGTTCAGCGGCTCACCGTCGGAGGTCACGTGCTCGGCGGAGATCAGGGTGCCCTGGATGATCAGCAGATCGATGCCGGCCTTCACCAGCACCGGCGTCAGCTCGCGGGCGCGCTGCGGGCTCACGCGCGCGGCGGTGACCGCACCGGACTCGCGCAGCTCCGCAATCCGGCGGACCAGCAGCTCCTCGTCGATGGGGGCGGCGTGGAGCTTCTGCAGCACCTCGTTGCCCGCGGAATTCAGCTGCCACTCGGCCCCCGACACCGCGTCGAGCACCTCGCCGATGGCGGCGTCGCCGTCCTCGTGCCGGGCCCAGATGCCCTCCGCGTTGAGCACCGCCAGGCCGCCGAGGCGCGCGAACTCAGCCGCGGACTCCGGGCCCGAAATGGAATCGGTCGGGTGCATCATCAGCGGGAAGCCGAACTCGTAGGCGTCGATCTTCCACCGGGTGTCCACGTCCTTCGACGAACGCGTGCGCCGCGACGGGACGATGGAGATCTGCTCGAGGTCATAGGTGCGGCGGGCCTCGCGGCCGATGCCGATTTCGACCATGTCACGCATGGGTAATGGATTCCTTAGTAGCGCGGTTGGCTAGCGCTGGTAGTAGTTCGGGGCCTCGACGGTCATCTGGATGTCGTGCGGGTGCGACTCGCGCAGGCCCGCGGCGGTGATCTGCACGAACTTGGCTTCGTTGAGCTGCTCGATCGTGGCGGAGCCGGTGTAGCCCATCGCGGCGCGCAGGCCGCCGACGAGCTGGTGGACGATGGTGTCCAGGTGGCCACGGTACGGCACGCGGCCCTCGATGCCCTCCGGAACCAGCTTCTCCTCGCTGAGCACGTCGGCCTGGAAGTAACGGTCCTTCGAGTAGGAGCGCTTCTCGCCGGTCAGGCCGCGGCCCTGCATGGCGCCCAGGGAACCCATGCCGCGGTACATCTTGTACTGCTTGCCGTTGACGACGACGGTCTCGCCCGGAGCCTCGGCGGTGCCGGCCAGCAGGGAGCCCAGCATCACGGTCGACGCGCCGGCGGCCAGCGCCTTGGCGATGTCGCCGGAGAACTGCATGCCGCCGTCGGCGATGATGGGCACGCCGGCCTTCTTCGCCGGGACCGCCGCCTCCATGATGGCGGTGATCTGCGGCGCACCGACGCCCGCGACGACGCGGGTGGTGCAGATGGAGCCCGGGCCGATGCCGACCTTGATGGCGTCCGCGCCGGCGTCGATCATCGCCTGGGCGGCCTGCCTGGTGGCCAGGTTGCCGCCGATGACCTGCACGCGGTCGCCGAACTCCTTCTTCACGCGGGAGACCATGTCCAGCACGCCGGTGTTGTGGGCGTGAGCCGTGTCCACGACCAGGACGTCCACGCCGGCGTCGGCAAGCGCCTGGGCGCGCTCCCAGGAATCCTCGCCCGTGCCGATGCCCGCACCGACCAGCAGACGGCCCTTGCCGTCCTTCGACGAATTCGGGTACTGGTCCTGCTTGACGAAGTCCTTCACCGTGATCAGGCCGGTCAACTTGCCCTCGCCGTCGACGATCGGCAGCTTCTCCACCTTGTGCGAGCGCAGCAGATTCAGGGCGGCGTCGCCGGACACGCCCTGCTCCGCGACGACCAGCGGCATCGGCGTCATGACCTCGCGCACCGGGCGCGTCGGATCGGTCTCGAACCGCATGTCGCGGTTGGTGCAGATGCCGACGAGCTTGCCGGCCTCGTCCACCACCGGCAGACCGGAGATGCGGAAGCGGGCGCACTTGGCGTCGACGTCGCCGATCGTCTCGTCCGGCGAGCAGGTGACCGGGTTGGTGACCATGCCGGCCTCGGAGCGCTTGACGATCTCCACCTGCTGCGCCTGATCCTCGACCGAGAGGTTGCGGTGCAGGATGCCCATGCCGCCCTGGCGGGCCATCGCGATGGCCATGCGGGACTCGGTGACGGTGTCCATCGCCGCCGAGATTATCGGCACGTTCAGCCGGATCTCGCGCGTCAGCTGGGTGGACGTGTCCACCGCCGACGGAATCACGTCCGAAGCATCCGGGATGAGCAGGACATCGTCGAAAGTCAGGCCGACGAGCGGAATCTTGCCCGCGTCATCGCCCCCCAAGCTGATTCCGGTGGGGTTCGTCATGGATAGTCGTCCTCCTGGTCGCGCCGCCGAAAGTTCGGATCACCGTACAGGGTAATCCCAATCTCGGGCGGGTAGTAACTTGCCCCCGGCCCCCGCTACGGTGGGCCGTGTGAATCGTGATTTTTGGTCGTCCATGCCGCGCGACCCCTTCGAGGGCGATCCCGACGACCCATCGCACCTGCTCGACCCGGACGAGCCCTTCGAGCCGCTGTCGGACCAGGAACGCATCGAGGTCGCGGAAGATCTGGAGGCGGTCCGCGAATTCCGTGCCGTCCTCGGCCCCGAAGGCCTGTGGGGCGTGTCCATGATGTGCGACGACTGCGGCGAAATGCACTACTACAACTGGGACGTCCTGGAGACGCACTACAAACTTCTGCTCAGCGGCAAACAGTCCCCCGTGCATGAACCGCAGTACGATCCGGACCCCACCCGCTACGCGCCGTGGGATTACTGCGCCGGGTTCGTCGACGGGCGCCGCCGGCCCTAGTACATCGGGGGGCGCCCGGAAGCTCGGGGACGCCTAGAACCGCTGGATCGCCGCCGCGGCCGCCGGGGCAACCGTCTCCGGCACCGACGTCAGGGCCGAACGGACGGCCTCGGGGTCGGTGGTCGGCTTCGTCGGGCGCTCGTTGGACAGCGGCTCGCTCGCCGGATTGGAAGTGGTCGTCGGCTGCGTCGGCTGCGTCGGCTCGTTGGGACGCGTCACGGTCTCCGTCACCGTTTCCGTGCGGGTCTCGGTGCGCGTGGTCGTCCCCGGCTCCAGCGTCTGAGTTTCGCGCTGCGTGGTGGTGCGCTCGTTGGTCACCGTCTCCGGCGCGCGGGTGACGGTGCGGACGCGCTCCACGGTCTCGCGCATCTGGGACTCCAGAGCCGGCCGGTTGGACTCGCCGACCTGCGCCATCAGGCGCTCCGCATGCTCGAGCAGTTCGCGGGCGCGCTCGACGTCGCCCGCCCTGCCCGCCGCATCGGCCTCCTGCAGGGTCGCCGCCAGGTCCATTTCCACGGAACGTTCGCCGAACATGGCCACGCGGGCGGGCCACAGCGCGCTGCCGGGGGCGGCGGAGTGGATCGCGGACAGGCCGCCAGCGACGAGCGTCAGCGATGCGGCCGCGCCGATCAGGGCACTGCCCAGGCGCGACGGCTTCCACCAGGTAGCGGGGCCGCGCACGACGCCGCCCGCCCCTGACCGGGGTTCGGTGGCGCCCGCCAGCGGGGCCCCGTTCCCGGATCCGTGGGCAACGGCCGACTCCCGCTCCGACTCGACGTCCTCTTCGGCGGCCACGACCTCGACGTCGACGACGTCGCGGTCCGGCACGGCCACCGAGGGGTCGATCTCGGGCAGCGGCGGCAGCTCGGCCCCGATGGACTCGCGGGCATCGGTGATCAGCGACGCGAGGTACGAGTCGGTGCCGTAGACGCCCGCGCCGCACACGTCGCGGCGACCGGAGGCGAGGGCGTCGAGGAAGCGGTCGTCCGCCGCCAACTCCTGCGGGGTGGGCATCTTTTCGACGCCCGCCGCCGCGTCATCCCACCGGGCGCGCCGGGGGTCGCGCTGATCGCCCATCGCCGCCTCCTTTTCCTGCCTGTCGTCCATCGTCACCGGGCCCTCCGGATTTCCCCGGACTGGTCCCGCGCCGCCTTTTCCTCTACCACCGCACGAAGCTTGGCCAATGCACGGTGCTGCGCGACCCGCACCGCGCCCGGGGTGCTTCCCACGAGCCGCGCGACCTCTTCGGCCGGCAGCCCCTCGAACACCCGCAGGATGATGATGTCCCGCGCCTTGTCACTCAATGAATCGAGCAATGCGCTCACTTCGTTACCGGCGTCGCCCAGAAGGGCCGCTTCCTCTGGTCCGCCCCCGCTACGGGGGCATCCGGCAGCGTTTCGTAGGGGTGGGACAGGTCCCTGGCGCCCGCCCGATGCGCGTCCGCGACCTTGTGGGAAGCCACCCCGTAGACGTAGGCCATGAAGGGCCGGCCACGGTCGGTGTAGCGGTCCAGGGACTTGGCGACGGCCAGCATGGTCTCCTGGGCGACGTCGTCCGCGGACACCGCGCCATCCTGGCCCATGCGCGCGCGGCAGTACCGAACGATCGGCGGGTGGATGTGGCGCATCAGGGAGTCGAAGGCGTCGGCGTCGCCGTCGATGGCACGCCGCACCCATTCGCGGACCACGTCATCGTCGGCCATGCCGTTCCTTCCCTCCCCGTTTGCCGACGGGGGTCATCGGCCGCCGGCCTGGGCGGTCATCACGATCGACGGCGCGGCGGCCGCCGCGGGGCGCGCACCCCGCACACCGGATACTCGACGTCAATGATCGTCGCCAATGCGCGTCGATTCTACCTCACCGCTTTCTCAGGTTGCCCGGCGTTGGCCGTATTCGGCGAGCCGGTGATCCCCGCCACACCCGGCGGCCCTCAAATCCCGCGCGGACAAGAAGTTCTCCGAAACTGCGTCCCGAATCTGCCGGTTGGTTCCCCGCACTTAACCAACGGTTCACAATGCGCGCCCACACTGGCCGCCGTGGGCGACCCGACCGGGGAGCCGATGCGCCCGGGCGGTTCCGGCGGGCCGGAGCGCGCTCGACGCACAAGCACGAATGTCTTTTCTAGGAGATTCCAGGCCATGACGCACATCGACCATCTTCCCGGACCGAACGCGGACCTGTGGGACTGGCAGCTGCACGGTTCCTGCCGCGGCGCGGACTCCTCGGTGTTCTTCCACCCCGAGGGCGAGCGCGGCCGCGCCCGGGCGATGCGCGAGATGCGCGCCAAGTCCATCTGCCAGTCCTGCCCGGTGCTGGAGCAGTGCCGCGCGCACGCGCTGGCGGTCGGCGAGCCCTACGGCATCTGGGGCGGCATGAGCGAGGCCGAGCGCTCGGAGATTCTCCGCAGCCGCCCGCGCCGCCGCGACAAGTCCCGCGAGACCGTCCTCGTCTGACGCACCGTCCTCGTCTGACGCTCCCGGCCACGCACCCTCCCCGCCGCGCCCCATCACCTCACCGGCGCGGCGGCCGAGCCGTTTGCGCCCCGACCGAACGAGGACGACGCCCCACCCGACCATGCGGTCGGATGAGGCGTCGTGAAGCAGGGGACCCGGCCCGCGACTAGTGCGCGTGACCGTGACCGTGGCCCTGCTGCTCCTCCTCGGGCTTGTCCACCACGGAAACCTCCGTGGTCAGCAGCATGCGGGCCACCGACGCAGCGTTGACCACCGCGGAGTGGGTGACCTTCACCGGGTCGATGACGCCGGTGGCGATGAGGTCGCCGTACTCGCCGGTCGCGGCGTTGTAGCCCTGGCCATTCGGCAGCTCGCCGATGTGGTGGACCACCACGGCGCCGTCGACGCCGGCGTTGACGCCGATCCAGTACGCGGGCTTGGTCAGGGCGCGGGCCAGGGCGCGGACGCCCACGGCCTCGTCGCCGGCGAACTCGCCCGCGAAGGACTCCAGCTCGCGGGAGATCTGCACCAGCACGGAACCGCCGCCGGCGATGACGCCCTCCTGCACCGCGGCGCGCGCGGCGTTGATGGCGTCCTCGACGCGCAGCTTGCGCTCGTTGACCTCGGTCTCGGTGGCGGCGCCGACGCGGATGACGGCCACGCCGCCGGACAGCTTGGCCAGGCGCTCTTCCAGCTTCTCGCGATCCCAGGTGGAATCGGTGCGCTCGATTTCGTTGCGCAGGTGCTGGCGGCGCTCCTCGACGGCCTCGGCGGTGCCGGCGCCGTCGACGATGACGGTCTCGTCCTTGGTGATGGTGATGCGGCGAGCGCTGCCCAGCACCTCCAGGCCGGTGTCCTTCAGCTGCATGCCGGTGTCCGCGGTGACCACGGTGCCGCCGGTGACGACGGCGAGGTCCTCCATGAACTCCTTGCGGCGGTCGCCGAAGTACGGGGCCTTGACGGCCGCGACCTTCAGGGTCTTGCGCATGGCGTTGATGACCAGCGCGGACAGGGCCTCGCCCTCGATGTCCTCCGCCATGATCAGGGTCGGCTTGCCCGACTCCGCGATCTTCTCCAGCAGCGGCAGGAAGTCCGGCAGGGACGAGATCTTCTCGCGGACGAGCAGGACCTGCGCGTTCTCGAGGATCGCCTGCTGGGCGTCGATGTCGGTGATGAAGTAGGGCGACAGGAAGCCCTTGTTGAAGGACACGCCCTCGGTCACCAGCAGCTCGGTGGCGATGGTCTGCGACTCTTCGACGGAGACGACGCCGTCCTTGCCGACCTTGTCCATGGCGCCGGCGACCAGGTCGCCGATCTCCTCGTCGCGCGAGGACACGGTGGCCACCTGCGCGATGGACGCGGAGTCGGTGACGGCGGTGGCCTTGGACTTCAGCAGCTCGACGGTCTTGTCGGCCGCGGCGGCGATGCCGCGGTTGAGGGCGACCGGGTTGGCGCCGGCCGCGACGTTGCGCAGGCCCTCGTGGACGAG
This sequence comes from Corynebacterium halotolerans, assembly GCF_001056295.1. GTDB lineage: Bacteria > Actinomycetota > Actinomycetes > Mycobacteriales > Mycobacteriaceae > Corynebacterium > Corynebacterium hansenii. The sequence goes on along the minus strand of NZ_JVMD01000007.1, from coordinate 168,271 downwards.
GGCCTGGGCGAGCAGCGTCGCGGTGGTGGTGCCGTCGCCGGCGATGTCGTTGGTCTTGACGGCGACGGACTTGACCAGCTGGGCGCCGAGGTTCTCGAACGGATCCTCGACGTCGATGTCGCGGGCGATGGTCACGCCGTCGTTGGTCACCAGCGGGCCGCCGAACGCCTTGTCCAGCACCACGTTGCGGCCCTTGGGGCCCAGCGTCACCTTGACGGCGTCGGCCAGCGTGTCCACGCCCCGCTTGAGGCCTTCGCGGGCCTCTTCGTTGAATGCAATGAGCTTGGCCATATGGGGGTCGCCTTACTTCTCGATGACCGCGAGGATGTCGCGCTGGGACAGGAGCAGGAACTCCTCGCCCTGGTACTTCAGCTCGGTGCCGCCGTACTTGGAGAAGATGACGACGTCACCCTCCTTGACGTCCATCGGAATGCGCTCGTCGTCGTCCGCCCAGCGGCCGGGGCCCACGGCGATGACGGTGGCCTCCTGCGGCTTCTCCTTCGCGGAGTCGGGGATGACCAGGCCGGAAGCGGTGGTGGTCTCGGCCTCGTTGATCTGGACCAGGACGCGGTCCTCGAGCGGCTTGATGTTGACGTTCGCCACGATGAATTCCTCCATGAGCGGGGCACCCGGCGCGGCCCGGAGCATCGGGCGGGGCGCGGGCGCCTGGTTGATGTTCTTGTGCCGGTTGGTCTGCCGTGCACAGCCGTCGTCGCGGGTGAACAACTGTGTGTCAAACAACCTGGTTGGCACTCTACCTCCGCGAGTGCCAGCACTCAACATTAGTGGGTGCAGGGCTTTGCGACGGCCCGTGCACGGCCCGTTTGCCGCGCGAACCGGTCGGCGCCGATACCGTGGGAGGAGTCCGCGGCACCCCGCCGCAGGGCCGTCCAGCCCGCCAAGGAGCAGACATGTCCTCGACCGTCATGGCCATCGCGATGATCGCCATCGCCGTCTTCATCATCGGTTTCGCCGTCGTCGCGCGGCTCTTCATAGGCAAGCAGAAGGGCTACGACGAGGAAATCGTCCGCGCGAAAGAAGAGGGCCGCGAACCCGACGAGAAGAACGCCGGCCATCGCTAGGTGTCGCCGCCGGCACATGCCCTCCCCGTCACAACCGGCCTTGGCCTTCCTGTCTCGGCCGGCTTTGTCCTCCCCGTCGCAACCGGCCTTGCCCTCCCCGTCGTAACCGGCCCCGCCCTCCCCGTCGCAGCCCGCCTTGCCCTCCCTGTCACGGTCGGCCTTCCCTCCCCGTCACGGCCAGCCTTGCCCTCCCTGTCACGGCCGGCCCATGGGCCGCGGTAGCGCGAAAGTGCAGCCACTCAGTTTTGCGTCCTGGGGTTATACCGGCGTTCACCTGGCCAGTGGCCGCATTCCGGAGCTAACGCCGCCCATGGGACGGCGACGGGAAGGACCGGTCGATCCGCGCGCGTGCCCTACGGCTACCGGACATCTCGACGCCGTACCCGCCACCCATCCGATTGACGCAGCGCACACGCACGCCAACCCACCCCGAATGCGCAGACCCACCCTTTATAACGGGTTGGTCTGCCCATTCGGGGTGGGTTAAGCAGGCACATCGCGGCACGGTGCGGCGCCCGGCAGCACGTCGCGGCGCGGTGCGGTCCGGTGCGGCGCCCGGCGGCACATCGCGGCGCGGCTCAGTGCGGTGCAGCGCGCGGCGGCCTACCCCGCTCAGGTCATGGCTGCGGCGATCGGCTCTTCCACCGGCATCGACGGGTCGGTGGCGCAGCCGTAGCCGGAGGGCTCGGCCCCGGCGGCGATGAGGTGGGCGGCGATCGCGCCGATCATGACCCCATTGTCGGTGCACAGCCGCATCGGCGGCACGTGCAGGGTCAGCCCGGCCTCCTCGCACCGCTGCGCCGCGAGCTCGCGCAGCCGCGAATTGGCCGCCACTCCCCCGCCGAGCAGCAGCGTGGTGGCGCCGACGTCCTTTGCGGCGCGGACGGCCTTGAACGTCAGCACGTCACACACCGCTTCCTGGAACGAGGCGCAGGTGTCGGCCATGTCGATGACGCGGCCCTCCCGCTCGGCGGCCTCGACGTACCGGGCGACGGCGGTCTTCAGGCCCGAGAAAGAGAAGTCGTGGCGCGAATCCTGCGGGCGCATCATCCCCCGCGGGAACTTCACCGCCGCCGGATCACCCTGCTTGGCCAGCCGGTCGATGACCGGTCCACCGGGGTAGCCCAGGCCCAACAGCCGGGACACCTTGTCGTATGCCTCGCCGGCGGCGTCGTCGAGCGTCGACCCCAGCTCCGTCATCGGGCGGCCCGCGCCGCGCACGTGCAACAGCTGCGTGTGCCCGCCGGACACAAGCAGCGCCACCGCGTTGGTCAGGTCCGCGCCGACGAGGGCGCCGATGGCCACGTGGCCTCCCAAATGGTTGACCCCGTAGAACGGCACCCCCCACGCCGCCGCGTACGCCTTCGCACCCGCGGAACCGACCAGCAGTGCGCCCGCCAGACCCGGGCCGACGGTGGCGGCGACGCAATCCGGGATGAAACGCCCCTCCGACGGATCGCGGCCGAGCTCGTCCCCGGCGCGTCGCAAAGCCTCCCCGACCACGGGCTGCAGGGCCTCAAGGTGCGCGCGCGAGGCGATCTCCGGAACCACGCCGCCGAAACGGGCGTGCTGCTCCATCGAGGAAGCCACGACGTCGGAAAGGACCTCGATGCGCGGGCGGTCGGCGGAACCCTCGCGCTCGGCGGGCAGATCATCCGACCAGGTCACCCGCATCACGGCGGCGCCGGTCTCGTCGCAGGAACTCTCGATGGCGAGGATCGTGCGGCTGTGCGTGCTGCCGGCGGCGCCGGGTGCGGAGAAGGTCATGCCCGGATTCTACGACCCGCCCGCCGCCGGGCGGCACATCGTGTACGCGTCGGCGCCCGACTGCCGGTAGTAGCGCTTGCGCACGCCCATCGTCTCGAAGCCGTGCGACGAATACATGGAGATCGCCGGTTCGTTGTCCGTGCGGACCTCCAGGAACACCGGGCCCGGCGCAGCATCGGCCACCGCCAGCAGATGCCCCAGCAGCTCCCGGCCCAGGCCGCGGCCGCGCAGGGCCTCGTCGACGGCGATGGTGTGGATCTCGTACTCGGGCGCCGACTCCGGCCCCAGCCGCGTGATGCCGCCGTAGGCCAGCACCCGGTCGGCGCGGTCGCCGCCCGCGCCATCCGCCCGGTCGCCCGCGCCATCCGCCGCACCACCGCCCGGCACGACCCAGCCGAGGTACAGGTTGCCCGGGTTGGCCAGCTCGGAGGCGAACGCCGACTCGGGCCACGGGTCGTCGCCGGCGAAGATCACGGCCTCCAGCGCCGCACAGGCGGGCGCGGCACCCGCCGCCAGGCGCCCGAACGTCGCGGCGGCGAGCAGCTCATCCGGATTCTGCTCATCCGGGCTTTCCCCCTCCGGGTTCGCCCCGGGCCCCGCGGCGGTCACGGCACGTCCGGGATGGCGGGCGACTTCGGCTTCGGTTTCGGCGGCACCGCGTCGGGTCGGCGGAGATACAGCGGCACCAGCGGCCCGGCCGGGGCCTTCAGCGCGGCGGTGGCGCGGAAGGGCACGTGATCCGGTTCGCCGTCGCCGTCGGAATCGGGTCCGTCTTCGTCGTGCTCGTGCTCGAGCTCCGCGATGGCGGCCGCGATGAGCCCGGCGGGCGTCGGGTAGGCGGCCCTGATGTCCGGTGCCGACGCGCCGCCATCGACCTCCGCAAGAGCCTCAAGCCCGGCGCGGACGTCGGCGCACTTCGCTTCGTCGCCGACGAGCAGTGCCGGCTCGAAGTCGTGGACCGCCTCGAACACCGCCTCGGCGCAGGCGGCCGCGGGCAGCACCGCCGGTCCCCATACGCGCTGGCCATCGCGGTAGGCGGCGGCGTAAACCTCGCGGCGGCGGGCGTCGGTGACGGCGAGGACGTCGCCACGCAAACGCTCCCCGCCGGGGTGCGCCAGCGCGTCGAGAGAGCAGGCGCCGTGGGCGGGGACGCCCCACGCATCCGCGAAGGAGCCCGCGGTGGCCATGCCCACCCGCAGCCCCGTGAAGGGGCCCGGCCCGCAGCCGACGACGACCGCGCCGACCGCCCGGGCCGCACCGCCCTCGAGCCCCGCCTCATCCAGGCAGCGGCGGATCAGCGGCGTGAGCACCTCGTTGTGGGCGCGTGCGTCGACGTGGCCCGCGGCGGCGAGCTCCTCGATGATCGGCGTGCGGCGCGTGCTTGCCGACGCCCCCGCGCCGCCCTGCGCCCCGGGCAACTCCGCCACGCGGACGAGACCGGCGGTGACCTGCGGCGTGGACGTGTCGACGGCGAGAACGAACATGCCCGTCACGATACCCGCCGCCAGGTGACCCGCCGGGAGTCGTCGGCGGCGGAGCGGTCGATGCCCACCAGCAGGTGGGAGTCCGTCAATTGCTCGACCAGGCCGGCGCCCCACTCGGCGACGACGACGCATTCCTCCAGGTCGGTGTCCAGGTCCAGGGAATCCAGAGCATCGAGGGCGTCGAGCCCGCCGGTCGCGGAGGCGGCCCCGCCCGGCCCTTCCTCGCCGAACAGGCGGTAGGCGTCGACGTGGACCAGGTCCGGTCCGCCGCCCGGGTTGCGGTGGTGGCGGGCGATGGTGAACGTCGGGCTGGTCACGCGGCCCCGGACGTTCATGCCCGCGGCGATGCCCTGCGTCAGGGTGGTCTTGCCCGCCCCGAGTGGGCCGTCGAGGATGACCAGGTCACCGGCGGCCAGGGCCGCTCCGAGCTCTTCGCCGAAGGCCCGCATGTCCTCGGCGGTCGGCAGGACACGTTCGCCTGATTCCGGGAAAGTGCTGGGGCGGGAAGTCATGGGGACATCGTAATGCGGGCCTCGGATGCCGCGGGGCGGTGCCACCGGCGTGGCCAATGGCACCGGCCCGGCCACGCCGGCGGCCGGCCGCCGACGCCCCTACACCCGCCAATTAAACCGGCCAGTTCTCGCGCACGAGGGTTTCGATCGCGTCGCCGACGATCTCCGGCTGCTCCAGCTGGACCATGTGGCCGGCGCCGGGGGCGCGGACGAGCCTCGCACCGGGCCAGTCCTCGATGATCTCCACCGACCGCTCGAAGGGGATCATGCGGTCGCGGTCGCCGGCGATGACGACGCCGGGGAAGCCCGCCAGGGCGGCGAGGCCTTCGGATTCGTCGTGGAGCTGCAGGGTGCCGAAGAAGTTGAGGATGGTCGTCGCGTCGGTGTCGTCGATCATCTTCTCGTTGAGCTGCACGATGGCGTGCGGGGTGCGCTGGTCGCCGAAGGACGCGCCGCGGATGAACGGCATCTCGCCGATGGTGGCCAGTTGCCGGACCTGGTTGGCCAGCTGCGGCAGGGAACGCGCGGTCCGGGTCAGGGCCTGCCCGACGGGGCCGAGCATCATCTGCGGGATCCCGCCTTCGGACAGTCCGGCCGACGCCGTCGCCACCAGCGCCACGCCCGACACCCGTTCCATCAGTTCCGGGTACCGGCGGGCGAAGGACATGACGGTCATGCCGCCCATGGAGTGGCCGACCAGGAAGATCCGCCCGGCGGGAATGCGCTCGCGGATGATGCACGCCAGGTCGGAGGCGGTGTCGGCGATGGTGCAGGCCTCGGCGTCGGGGTCGCCGGAGTCGCCGTGGCCGCGCTGGTCCCAGAACAGCAGGCGCGCGTCGTCGCCGAAGCTCTTGCGGAATCGGTGGGACAGCAGGCACCAGCAGTCTTTGCGCTGGCAGTAGCCGTGGGTGAACACGATGGTGACGGGGGCGGTCTGGAATCCGCGTTCGACGACGCGCAGGTCGATGCCGTCGGCGGATGTCACGGTGCCGGACCAGGTGGCGTCGCCGAGGGTCAGCAGTTCCGGCGGGATCAGCGGGGCGTTGCGGGCGAGCCAGTGTTCGCGCCAGCCGATGAGGCCGGCTCCGGCGGCGGTGGCCAGCGCACCGGCGCCCGCGACGATCCCCCACCCGGGTATGCCGCCCAGGCCCCGGCTCGAGCGATCGCCGCTATTTCCAGCCATATGCCAACCTTAGCCAACGGCCCCCACGTGCCGCCTGCGCGTGCGGCCGCGCGGCGCCGTCAGAATTTCATAGTTGATGGTGCCCGCGGCTGCGGCGAGTTCGTCGGCGGTGGGCTCGCCGTCGCAGGTGCCGACGATGACCGCGACGTCGCCGGGCCGCACCGGGGCGTCGGGCCCGAGGTCGACGACGAATTGGTCCATGCACACGCGCCCGACCTGCGGGTAGCGGACGCCGTTGATGCTGACCTCGAATTTCCCGGACGCCGATCGCGGCATGCCGTCGGCGTAGCCGCAGGGGATGACGGCGGTGCGGGTGTCGCGGTCGGTGGTCCAGGTGCGCCCGTAGCTGACGGCTTCGCCGGCGGGGACGTGTTTGATCACGGGGATCCGCGCTTCCCAGCGCATGACGGGCCGCAGCCCGTGGGTGCGGTCGGCGATGGGTTCGAGGCCGTAGATGGACAGGCCCGGCCGGACCATGTCGAAGGACAGGTCGGGCCGCGACAGGGCACCGGGCGAGTTGGACAGGTGGTTGAGTTGCTTTGCGACGCCCGCCCGCGCCAGCAGTTCGGCCGCCTCGCGGAATCTGGCGGCCTGCATGTCATTTGCGGGATTTTCGGGTTCGTCGGCGCAGGCGAGGTGCGAGAACACTCCGGTGCAGTCGATGTCGCCGCGTGCGTGGGCTTCGCCGAACTCGGGGGCGAGGCGCCCGAAGGTGCCGTCGACGACGGAGATGCCGGAGCGGTTGAGGCCGGTGTCGGCCATCGCCGTGACCCGCGGGCGGACGCCCGCGCGGCGCCCGGCGGCGACGACCGCGGCGAGGTGATCCCCCGACGGGACGCCCAGGTGAATGCCGGAGGCGACGACCGCCTCCAGCTCGAGGGCCTCGTCGGGGTGCCACAGCCAGGCCAGGATCGTCGCGGACGTGCCGCGCAGTTCCAGGGATTCGCGCAGGTCCAGCGATTCCTGGAGGGTGGCCACGCCCAGCTGGTCGGCACCGCCGTCCAGCGCGGCGCGGGCGACGTCGGTCGCCCCCTGGGAGTAGCCGTCCGCCTTGACCACGGCCATGAGGCGCTGCGCGCCGGAGATGGTCTTGATGGTGTCCACGTTGTGCCGCACCGCGGCCAGGTCGACGGTCTGCGCGAGCAGGCCGGGGAACGTGGGATCGGCGGTTTCCGGGTCCCGGTGCTCCGGTGGGGTGTCTCCGTGTGCGGCGTCCATGGCGGTCATTCTGCCACCGAGGGCCACTCCGTTTCGGCGGCGAGTGCCGCAGTCGCTTCGCGGATCGCCTCGGCGATGAGCGACGCCGAGGTCGGGGCGTACCCGGCGGGCGTGCGCGCCGCGATTTCCGCCGCGCGGGCGTGGACGGTGACGGCGGGGGCGACGCCGGCCATGCCGTCCTTCGCCAGCCACGCCCCGATCAACCCCGACAGCACGTCGCCGCTGCCGGGCGTCGCCGCCCACGACGTGCCCGCGTCGATGATCCGCACCGTGCCCGCGTGATGGCCTCCGCCCGAGGGCATGGCGACGATCGTCCGCCGCCCCTTGAGCAGCACCGCACAGCGCAGCGCCATGGCCAGTGCCTTCGCGGCGTCGATCGGGCGGTCGACGGGGTCGGGGATCTCCTGGTCGAGTGCATCGGCGAGGCGGCGGAACTCCCCCGCATGCGGGGTCAGCAACGTCTCCCCTTCACGGGCGACGAGCCTGTCCCGCAGCTCCGGGCGCTGCGCCAGAAGAGTGATCGCATCTGCGTCGACGAGCAGCGGCTCATCGCGGCCCAGCAACTCCGACAGCTCCGCGGCCGCCGCATCATCGGTCCCCCGTCCCGAACCGACCACCCACGCGTCGACCCGGGCGGCGTCGTCAAGCGAAGGATGCGCGACCACCTCCGGCAGCGCGCGCACCACCTCCGCCGACCCCGACCCGACGTAGCGGACCATCGCCGACGTCGCGCGCACCGCCGCAGTCGTGGCCAGCACACCCGCGCCCGGGTACCGCTCGCCACCGGCGCAGATGCCGACGACGCCGCCGGAATACTTGTCGTCGTCCGCGGCCGGCTCCAGATCCCGCGGGAAACCCGGGCGGGGCGGGCGCGGATGGTCGCCGACGGACGTCCAGACGTCGCCCGGATCGCCGTCGTACACCGTCGGCCACGTGAAGGCATTGCGCGGCGGCACCGCCAAAGACCTGTAATACGTCCACGTCGGGGTCGCCCCCTCCGCCGCATCGCGCGCCAGGTTGCGGTGCAGCTGGCCATGCAGGCTGCGGCCGGCCTCCGCACCGGCGGGCCACTTCTCCTTCGGCCGCAGGTACAGCTCGGGGCTGTCTCCGTCGAGCGCGATGTCCGCGACGACGACCTCGCCGCACTGGTCCGACAGCGCATGGGCGAAACGCAGGCCACCGAAGGTCACGGTGACGTCCGCCGTGACGTGGCCCGGCAACTCGATGGTGCGCGGCGACGGCTCATCCGGGTCGCCCGGCTCCCACTCCGGATCGGCGATCGACGCCCCCGCCTCCACCAACCCCGTGTCCGCCGAAATGCCCGAAGGCACGTCGATGGCCAGGAAACGGGCGTGGTTCTTCGCGGCCACCCGCACGATCCGCGCGGCCTTCTCCCGCAGCGGCCCCGACCCGCCCAACCCGGCGATGCCATCGATGACCAGGGAATGGCCCCACGGCCGCACCGACTCCGGATGCGCTGGATCAAGAGGCTCCGGGTTGCCGTCGCCGCGCAGGCCCGCCGGGAAATCCGGCAGCCCATCGACGAGGACCACCCCGCCGCGGCGGCGGAACGTGGCCAGCGCCCGCTCGTTCGGCGCGTCGCCCAACAGCACGGCGTCGACTCCGACGCCCTCGGCGGCCAGCAGCGACCCCGCGTACAGCGCGTCACCGCCATTGCCCCCGGAGCCGACCAGCAGCAGCACCCGCGTGGCGTGCCGGCCCAGGAAATAGGGTTTCGGGGCGGCGAGCATCACCTTCGCCGCGTCGGCGACGGCCTTGGCCGCGTGCCGCATCAATTCATCTGGTTCATCCTGCGCCCCCAGCAGGGGCTGTTCGGCGCGGCGGATCTGGTCGACGGTGAAAACGGCTTCCATGACCCGAGGCTACGTCGGGCCGCGCGAACGTGCCCCGGTCGCGCGGAAACGGCCACCCGGCCCAACCCCGCGAAAACCGCCCTTGACTGCGACGCAACGTAACAGTGGATGATCGCCCCATGAGGGTTTCAGAGCTCGCCGGAGTCGCCGGGGTTTCCGTGCGCACCATCCGGCACTACCACGCGATCGGGTTGATGCCCGTGCCGCCGAGGGTCGGCGCGTGGCGCGACTACGGCGTCGACGACGCCGCCCGACTGCTGCGCATTCGAGCGCTCGCAGACGCCGGCATCGCCCTGTCCGACATGCCCGCCCACCTCGACGGCGACGCCCCCGTGCCCGACGCCGACGGCCTCGACGCCGCGATCGCCTCCATCGACGAGCGCATCGCCGAACTCGAGGAACACCGGGCGAGGCTGGAAGAACTGCGGCGGGCGGGCACCGCCGCCGATGGCTCGGGGGCGTGGACATCGCTGCCTCCGACGCTGAATGCCACGTTCACGCGCATAGAGGCGGCGATCATCGAGCGCGGCGACGCCCGGGCGCTGACGCTGCTGCGCAGAAAGCGCCGGCTGACGGAAATCGCGGTGCGCATCGGTCTGCTCGGCGACGACGTGGACGGCCCGTTCAACCACGTCGACCCGTCCGACATCGCCGATCATTTCTCGAAGTTCGCCCGGTTGACCGAAGGCCCGATTACCCGGGAGGAATGCGCCGCACTCGTCGAGGAGGGATTCGATTTGATCGAAACCTTCGGCCCGCTCCCGCGGGCGCTGACCATGGCGCTCGAGGTCTTCGCCATCGACCGGTTCGCCCACGCGCTCGTGGTCGCGGCGTTCCCCACCCCCTCGCAGCGGATGTACGTCGACATGGCGTTCGAGGAGCTCCCCAAACGTTTCGCGGCCGCCCGCGCCGCACCGGCCGGCCCCGATCCCGGCCCCTCCGATTCCTCCCGCCCCGATTCATCGGCCACCCGATAAAGGACCGCAGACAATGACCGCTTCGCTTCACGACGCCCCCGCCCCGCCATCACCGTGCGGGGCCTGACCAAACGCTTCGGGTCAGTCACCGCCGTCGACGACCTGGACCTCACGGTCCGCCGCGGCACCGTCCACGGCTTCCTGGGGCCCAACGGCGCCGGCAAGTCCACGACCATCCGCGCCATCCTGGGCATGCTGCGCCCCGACGCCGGGACAATCGACGTCCTGGGCCACGACCCGGTGCGCGATCCGGCGTCGGCCACCGCCCGGGTGGCCTACGTGCCCGGCGACGTCGCCCTGTGGCCGCAGCTGACCGGCGGGGAGGCGCTGGCCACGATGGCCAAACTCCGGGCCGGCGGGGCCCGCGGGGCGGGCGCATCCCGGGGCGCATCCCGTGGCTCGGCAGGCGACGACCCCGCCCGGCGCGCCGAGCTCATCGAGCGTTTCCGGCTGGACACGTCGAAGAAGATCCGCGACTACTCCAAGGGCAACCGGCAGAAGGTCATGCTCGTCGCGGCGCTGGCCGCCGACGTTGACGTGCTGGTCCTCGACGAGCCGACGTCGGGCCTCGACCCCCTGATGGAACGCGAGTTCGCGGCCTGCGTGCGCGAGCGCGTCGCGGAGGGCGCCTCGGTGCTGCTGTCCAGCCACATCCTCTCGGAGGTCCAGGACCTCGCCGACGACATCACCATCATCCGCGACGGCCGCCTGGTCGAATCCGGTTCGCTGAAGGATCTCACCCACCTGCGCGGATCCCGGCTAGCGGCGACGCTGCCCGACGGTTCGCGCGTCGACCGACTGCTCCCCCGCGACGAGGTCCCCGCCGCGCTGTCGGACCTGCTGGCCCGCGGCGCGGCCGACATCTCCTGCACCGACGCCGGGCTGGAGGACATCTTCCTCGACCACTATTCCGGCACCCCGGCGCCGGGCAGCGGGGCCGACGATGCGCCGGCCGGGCCGTCGTCAAGCGGAACCCGCCATGCCAGCGCCGCCCGCCGTTCCCGCGAAGCCGGTGACGCGCGATGACCACCCTGCTGCGCCTGCACCTGCGCACCCGCCGCGGCTTCCTCATCGCGTGGCTCGCACCGCTGATCGCGCTCATGGCACTCACCCCGCCCGCCTACCGCGCGACCTACCCCAACCCGGGCGAACTCGAGCTCCTGGCCGAGCCGATGCGCGTCAACCTCGCCCTGCGCGCGATGTACGGGATCGTCCCCGAACCGTTCACCTTCGGCGCCTTCGCGCAGTGGGAGGTGGGCATGTGGGCGTCCATCCTCGGCTCCGTCATGGCGATCCTGCTGGCCGTCCGCCTGACGCGGGCCGCCGAGGACGACGGCATCGCGGAAGTCCTGCGATCCTCCGGCTTGACGACGCGCACCCACGCCCTGTCCGCCGCCATCGTCGTCTTCGGCGCGTGCGCCGCCCTGGGCGCCGGTTCGGCGCTCGCGCTGCTGGCGTGCTCGATCTCCATCGAGGGCATGTCCGCCGTCGGCTGCGTGCTCACCGGCGCCGTGGTCGCCGCCTCGACGTCGGCGGCCGGTGCGGTGGGGCTGCTCGCCGGGAACGTCGCCGCCACCGCCCGCGGCGCCCGCGGCCTGGGCCTGGCCTACCTGGGCGTCGCGTACGCCGTGCGCGCCTTCGCCGACGTCCGCGAACTCGACTGGCTGCGCCCGGTGTCGCCCCTGGGCTGGCGCGACGTGGTGGCGCCGTACGCGGACGACCGCTGGTGGGCGCTGATCCCCATGGCCGTGGCGGTGCTCGCCGTGGCCTGGTTCTCCATTGCCGTCGCCGCCCGGCGCGACCTCGGCGCGACATGGCCCGTGCGGTCCGCCGGCCACGGGGCGCGGCGCGACGCCGAATGGCGCGGCCTCGGCTCATGGAGGCTGCGGGTGCGCCTGGAACGGTCCGCGCTGGCGGGCTGGGCCACGGCGATCATCCTGCTCACCGTCTTCTACATGTCCATGACGGGCGAAATGACGTCGCTGCTGGAATCGTCGCCGGGCACCGCCGACCTGGCCCGGCAGATGACTGGCCGGGCGACGATGGAGGACGCGTTCACCGAAATGGCCGCGGTCATGCTCGGGGTGCTCCTCGTCTGCGCGGCGGTGCAGGCCACGCTGTCCGTCCGCGGCGACGAAATCGCCGGGCGGCTGGCGCCCGAACTCGCCGCCGGCGTGCGGCGCCCGACGCCCCACCTGGTGGCCTGGGCCGTGGCGGTGGCCGCCGTCACCGCGATCCTGGCCATCGCCGCCCCGCTCGGCGCCGCCGCGGCCGAAGCGTCGTCGGATTCCCCCGGCGTCGGCTCCGGCGCCCTGTGGTCCATCGCCGGGCAATGGCCGGCCGCGTTCGCCGCCGCCGGCATCGCCATCTTCTTCGCCGCGGCGCTGCCGAAGGTCGCCTGGCTGGCGTGGCTGCCCGTCGCCTGGTCCGGCGTGGCCTCCTTCTTCGGCGGGATCTTCTCCTTCCCCGACTGGCTCATGGACGCCTCCCTCTTCGCCCACGCCCCGCACGCCGCCGACGGCACGGTCGATTGGACCGGCTCGCTGGTGCTCGCCGCAATCGGGATCCTGGGCATGATGCTCGGCGCGGTGGCCGTCGGAAAGCGGGATCTGGTCGGGTAGGCACCCTCATAGTCGGGCGATCCGCGGAGCCCGGCACCACGGCACCGGGGTCGGCGGCTATGTTGCCTTCGTGTGCCGGCCCCGCGCCGGCGCCACCGACAGCCCCGACCCCGACGAAAGCCCCGCCCGAATGCCGAAGCCCGCAGATTCCCGCACCACGTACATCCCGGCGCTCGATGGCCTGCGGACCATCGCCGTGATGGCCGTGCTGTTCTACCACCTCGGGGCGCCGTGGGCGCCGGGCGGGCTGCTGGGCGTCGCGGTGTTCTTCACCCTGTCCGGGTACCTGATCACCGCGAACCTGCTGCGCGCCAAGCACCGGCACGATTCCTTCCGGCTGAGCACCTTCTGGCTGCGCAGATTCCGCAGGCTCGTGCCCGCCGTCGTCGCCACCGTCGCCGCCGTGTTCCTGGTCACCGCGCTGTCGACGCCCGGGGAGCTCGGCGAGCGGGTCGGCGAATCGATCAGCTCGCTGCTCTACGTGAACAACTGGTGGGTCATCGCGCAGGGGCAGTCCTACTTCGACGAGTTCGAGTCGACCGGGCCGCTGGACCACATGTGGTCGCTGTCCATCGAGGAGCAGTTCTACCTGGTGTGGCCGCTGGTGCTCGCCCTGCTGTTCGCGCTGTTCGGGCGGCGGCGGAAGGCGCGGTGGCTCATCGGCGGCGCGACGCTGGCGCTGGCCGCCGCGAGCTTCGCGTGGATGGCGCACCTGGCCTCCGCCGGCGCCGACTCGACCCGCGTCTACGAGGGCACCGACACCCGCGCCGGCGGCCTCCTGTTCGGCGCGCTGCTGGCGATCCTGCTGGTGCGCCGCAGCGGGCGGGCCGTGCCGAAGCGCCTGTTCCGCGAGGCCGCGGGGCTGGCGGGCATCACCGTCATCGTCGTGCTCGTCGCCGTGATGCCCGACGACTCGCCGTTCCTCTTCGGCGGCGGGCTGGCGGTGCTCAGCTTGGCGACGATGGCCGCCATCCTCTCCATCCTGGATCAGCGCACGGTGTTGTCGCGGGTTCTGGCGCTCGCGCCGATGCGGTGGATCGGCGAACGGTCCTACGGCATCTACCTGTGGCACCTGCCGGTGACCGTGTACCTGCCCAGGGAACTCGACGACATGCCGCTGGCGCGCGGCGCGGCCGTCATCGCCGTGTCGTTCCTCCTGGCGGCGATGTCGTGGGCGCTGGTGGAGGATCCGATCCGCCGCAACGGCGTCGTCGAGCCGCTGCGCGCGTGGCGGGCCGCCCGCCGCCGCGCCCGCCGCGACCGCGTCCCCGGGCCGGGCATCCCCCGCACCGTCTTCGCCGGTGCGACGGTGGTGCTCGCGGCGGTGGCGATGATGGGCCTGCCCGCCGGCGTCACCGGCGGCGCGCGGCCGGGCGACTCGCTGGAAAAGGACCTCGAGTCCCTGGCCCAGAGCCGCGAAGCCGCCCAAGCCGCCGCCCCGGCGCAGCCCGACCGGACCATGCCCACCGGCGACCGCATCACCGCCCTGGGCGATTCCGTGCTGCTGGCCAGCTCCGAGGCGATGGACGCCGAGTTCCCCGGCATCTACGTCGACGGCGCGGTGTCGCGGCACTACGGGGCGCTGCCGGAGATCATCGCGAACATGGAGGCCGCCGGCACGCTCGACCAGTTCGTGGTCCTGGGCTTCGGCACCAACGGCGCGGCCCGCGAGGGCGAGTTCGAGCAGATCGTCGACCAGCTCGGCGAGGACCGCGTGATCATCGTGGTCATGCCCTACGGCGACCGCTGGTACATGCCGGAGGCCAAGGAGCAGATCATCAAATTCGCGCGCGAGCACGACAACGTCTACGGCGCCGGATGGTGCCAGGCGGCCACGGCGGACCCGACGCTGCTTCGCGACGACTACATCCACCCGACGCCCTCGGGTGCCGGCGCCTACGCCGGTGCGGTCCGCGATGCGCTCCGGCAGTGGGCCGAGGGCAAGGACGGCGTGCTCTCCGAGTGCTGAGGTGCGGGCGCCGGGGCGCTCCCGCGAACACGCGCCAACCCGGCCCGGCGCGCAAACCCACCCCGCGCAGCCTCCCCTTCGTTAACCCACCCCGAATGCGCAAACCCACCCGCTGTAACAGGTGGGTTGGCCGATTCGGGGTGGGTTAGCAGAGGACGTCTCGGCGGCCGGGGAGGGTGCAGTGGCCGGGCGCGATTCGGGGTGGGTTGGCCGGGGAGGGTGCAGTGGCCGGGCCCCCGCGCCCTCGACCGCGTCCTCGACCGTGCCCGCGAGCGAAGGACACCCCCGTTCTCGGGGTAAAAAGAGCCCATTCTCACAAGCTGCTCAGATTCTACTTTTGGGGAAATGCCGGTGTTTTGCAGCCAAAACCCCTCTCCCGGCGGGCAATTGACGCCCGGGAGACGGCGGCGGCGCGAACACCCCGTAACTGGCGGCTGGCCCCGATAGGTCGAGGAGAACACTATTATCCCGGCGCGACTCCATGCGTACGTCCGGCCTCGCCCGGGCGCGACTCCACGTGGACGCCCTACCTCACCCCGGCACGCCCCGTGCCCCCCCCTCCAAGCCAGCCCCGAATACCCCCGAAAGCTCCGCCATGCCCAAACCCGTAGATTCCCGCACCACGTACATCCCGGCGCTCGACGGGCTGCGGACCATTGCCGTGATGGCGGTCATCTTCTACCACCTCGGGGCGTCGTGGGCGCCGGGCGGGCTGCTGGGAGTGGCGGTGTTCTTCACGTTGTCCGGCTACCTGATCACCGCCAACCTGCTGAAGTCGAAGTACCGCCGGGATTCCTTCGGGCTGGTCACCTTCTGGCTGCGGCGCTTCCGCAGGCTGATGCCCGCGGTGGTGGTCACCGTCATCGCGGTCATGCTGGTCACCGCGCTGAGCACGCCGGAGCTGGTCGGCGAGCGGACCGGCGAGGCGCTCAGCGCCCTGCTCTACGTGAACAACTGGTGGGTCATCGCGCAGGAGCAGTCCTACTTCGACCAATTCGCCGGCCCGGGCCCGTTGGACCACATGTGGTCGCTGTCCATCGAGGAGCAGTTCTACCTCGCCTGGCCGCTGGTGCTCGCCCTGCTCTTCGCGCTGTTCGGTAGGCACCGGAAGGCGCGGTGGATCATCGGCGGCGCCGCCGTCGCCCTGTCCGCCGCGAGCTTCGCGTGGATGCGCCACCTGGCCGACGCCGGCGTCGACGCGACCCGCATCTACGAGGGCACCGACACCCGCGCGGGCGGCCTGCTCCTCGGCGCGGCGCTGGCGATCTTCCTGGTCCGCCGCACGGGCCGCGCGATGCCCGGCAGGTTCACCGCCGAAGTCGCCTCGCTGGCGGGCGTCGCCGTCATCATCGCGCTCATCGCGACCCTGCCCGACCATTCCCCCTTCCTCTTCGGCGGCGGGCTGGCGGTGCTCAGCTTGGCGACGATGGCCGTCATCCACGGCATCCTCCACGGACGCACACTCGTGGGGCGCATTTTGGCCACCGCGCCGATGCGGTGGGTCGGTGAGCGCTCGTATGGCATCTACCTGTGGCACCTGCCCGTGACGGTGTTCCTGCCGGCCGATGCCGGCGGCGGCGAGCTGTGGCGCGGGGCGATCATCATCGCGCTGTCGTTCTTCCTCGCCGCGGTGTCGTGGTCGCTGGTGGAGGACCCCATCCGCCGCAACGGCGTGGTCGAGCCGGTCAAGGCGTGGCTGGCCGCCCACCGCCGCGCCCGCCGCGACCTGGTGGCCGGCCCAGGCTTCCCCCGCCCCGTCCTCGCCGGCGCCACCGTGACGCTGGCGGCGGTGGCCGTGATGGGACTGCCGCACTCGCTGACCGGCGCACCCGCTTCGCCCTCGATCGACCAGTCCATGGCCCTTGACGAACGCCCCCTCGTCGACGCCGACTCCGTCGCCGCGATGGAAGCGGACAAGGGCGCGCGGGGCCCCGCCGCCACGTCGTGCACGACGGTGGTCCACGTGGGCGATTCGACGTCGATAGGCATGTTCTCCGAGGCCCAGCTGCCCGACCCCGGCGACAACGCCGTGCTGCGCTACCTCGAAGTCGGCGCGGAGGACGTGATCACCTCCGTCTTCGGCGCCCGGGCGACCGCCGAAGGGTGGCAGGAGTATCCCAGCGCCGTGGCCTCCGTGGCGGAGTTGCGGGCGCAGGGCATGCCCGAGGGCACCTGCTGGGTCATCGCCACCGGCGTCAACGACGCCGCCAACGAGGCCGTCGGCCACGGCTACCCCCACCCCGATCGCATCCGGGCGATGCTCGACCAGCTCGAGGGCGAGCGCATCCTCTGGGCGACCGCCGCCACCGGCCGCGACTTCGGGCCGTGGGACGTCGCCAACATGGACCCGTTCAACCGGGCCCTCCGCGAGGCGCAGAAGAAGAACCCGAACCTGCACATCTACGACTGGGCCGCCGACGCCCGGCCGGAGTGGTTCCTCGAAGGCGACCTGGTGCACTACAACGCCACCGGCAACGCCGAACGCTCCGCCCGGTTCGCCGACGCCCTGGCCCAGGCGTTCCCGGAAACCGGCTCGGCGCCGAAGTCGCGGATCGTCTCGACCAAGGACCGGGACATCTCCACCTCGCTCACCGGCGGCACGGGCACCGGCGGCTCGGATTCAGCCGGCACGGGCACGGGCGGCGCAGGCACCGGCCCGGCCGCCGGCACCGACGCCACCGTCACCGGCGGCACGGCGTAAACGGCGCAGACGACGCGAAACGGTGAAGGGCCGGGACACGGACCGTCGTAAAGCGATCCGCGACCCGGCCCCCGCAAGGCCGCAGGTGAATTACTCCACCGTCACCGACTTGGCCAGGTTGCGCGGCTTGTCGATGTCCTCGTTGCCGCACTGGCGCGCGATCTCCGCCGCCAGGAACTGCAGCGGGATGGTCGACAGCAGCGGCTGCAGCAGCGTCGACGACTCCGGGATCTCGATGAGGTAATTCGCGAACGGGCGGACCTTCTCGTCGCCCTCCTCCGCGATGACGATCGTCTTCGCGCCGCGGGCCCGGATCTCCTGGATGTTCGACACGATCTTCGAGTGCAGCACCGCGCGGCCCTTCGGCGACGGCACCACCACGACGACCGGCAGATCATCCTCGATCAGGGCGATCGGGCCGTGCTTCAGCTCGCCCGCCGGGAAACCCTCCGCGTGGATGTACGCCAGCTCCTTGAGCTTCAGCGCGCCCTCCAGCGCCACCGGGAAACCGACGTGGCGGCCCAGGAACAGCATGGTCGGGATCGCGCCGAGCTCGCGGGCGATGTCGTAGACCTGCTCCTGCATCTCCACGACCTGCGCGATCTTGTCCGGGATGGACTCCAGCTCGCGGTACTCGCGGGTGACCTCGTCGGGGTACTTCGTGCCGCGCGCCTGCGCCAGCGCCAGGCCCACGATGTAATTCGCCGCGACCTGCGCCAGGAACGACTTCGTGGCGGCCACGCCGATCTCCGGGCCGGCATGGGTGTACAGCACCGCGTCCGACTCGCGCGGGATCTGCGCGCCATTGGTGTTGCACACCGCCAGCACGCGGGCGCCCTGCGACTTCGCGTGGCGCACGGCCTCCAGGGTGTCGGCGGTCTCGCCGGACTGGGAAATGGCGACGACCAGCGTCTGGCGGTCCAGCACCGGGTCGCGGTAGCGGAACTCCGAGGCGACCTCGATCTCCACCGGGATGCGCACCCAATGCTCGATGGCGTACTTGGCCAGCAGGCCCGAGTGGTACGCCGTGCCGCAGGCGATGACGAAGACCTTCTCGATGTCCCGCAGGTCCTGGTCGGTCATGCGCTGCTCGTCGAGGACGATGCGGCCGTCGACCAGGTGGCCGGCCAGCGTGTCGCGCACGGCGCCGGGCTGCTCGTGGATCTCCTTGATCATGAAGGAGTCGTAGCCGCCCTTCTCCGCGGCGGCGAGGTCCCAGTCGATGGTGAACGGGCGGCCGGTCTGCTCCGAACCGTCGAAGCCCATGATGCGGTAGTCGTCGGCGGTGATGACCACGACGTTGTCCTGGCCCAGCTCCACGGCCTCCTTGGTGTGGGCGATGAACGCCGCGACGTCGGAGCCCAGGTACATGCCTTCACCGCCGACGCCCACGATCAGCGGGGTGGAGCGGCGGGCCGCGATGATGCGGTCGGCGTGATCGGCGTGGGTGAACAGCAGCGTGAACGCGCCCTCGAGACGGTTGAGCACCGCCAGGGCGGAGGCCTCGAAGTCGCCGGCGGTGCCGGAGCCGTCTTCGCCGTTGTACGCGCGGGCCAGCAGGTGGCAGGCGACCTCGGAGTCGGTGTCGGACTTCAGCTCGACGCCGGCGTCCTCCAGCTCGGCGCGCAGCGGGGCGAAGTTCTCGATGATGCCGTTGTGGACGATCGCGACCTTGCCGTCGTAGGACAGGTGCGGGTGGGCGTTCGCGTCGGTCGGGCGGCCGTGGGTGGCCCAGCGGGTGTGGCCGATGCAGGTCGCGCCGACGAAGCGGTCGCGGCCGGTGGCGTCGAGCTCGTTTTCCAGGTTGGCCAGCTTGCCGGCCTTCTTCTCGACGTTGACGCCGCCGTCGCCGTCGAGCACGGCGATGCCCGCCGAGTCGTAGCCCCGGTACTCCATCCTCCGCAGCGCCTCGACCGCGATGTCGAGCGCCGGCTGCCGTCCCACGTATCCAACGATTCCGCACATGCCGTACAGGATAACCGGGCGGGGCCGCGTTGCCCGCATCGAGAAAAGGGGAAATTCGCGCTCGCGTTTCCCTCGCTGGCACACATGGGTTTCGGCATTGCCGATATGCTGGTTTTCGTGGCTGAGAATCTGAAGACCCTCGTCTCCAATCTGTCGAAGCGCGGCCCGCACCGCGTCCTCGTCGGCGATCTGTCCTACGTCGGGTTGCCCGGCGTCGTCTACACGCCGGCGAAGGGCAAGGGCGTTCCCGGCATCGCGTTCGGCCATGACTGGCGCGCTCCCGTGGAGCATTACCACGCGACGCTGCGCCATCTGGCGTCGTGGGGCATTGCGGTGGCCGCCCCGAACACCGAGATCGGCTTCGTGGCCGATCACCGCGGGCTGGCCAACGATTTGGAGTCGGCCCTGCAGATCCTCGGCGGCGTCCGGTTGGGCGAGGGCGAGGTGACCGTGTCCCCGGCGAAGCTGGGGTTGGCCGGTCACGGCATGGGCGCGGGCGCGGCGGTGCTGGCCGCGGCGGGGCGCGACAACATCAGGTCGGTGTCCTGCGTGTTCCCGGCGGATACGTCGCCGTCGGCCGAGGCGGCCGCGACGAACGTGCGGTGCCCGGGCCTGGTGCTCGGCCCCGGCGAGAACCAGTGGCTCGACCGCGGCAACCCGAAGCGGCTGGCGGTGAATTGGGCGGATGACGTCATCTTCCGCGAGGTCGACCGCGCGGAGCAGGAGGATTTCTCCGAGACGTCGCTCGGCGAGCGTCTGTTGGGCTTCTCCAAGTCGAACGTGAAGCAGCAGGAGATCACCCGTTCGGCGCTGACCGGCTTCATCCTCGCGACCGTGGGCGACGACAAGAAGTACGCCGCCTTCGCGGAGCCGGACACGAAGATCAAGGGCATCACCAACCGCAGCTTGGAGTGGCTGCGCGATCAGCTGCCGGAGACCGAGTACATGCCGCTGCCCGGCCAGCCGCGCTCCTAGTTTTCGGATTCCGTTTTCGGATTCTCCTTTTCCGCCGCCCGGCCTCCCGGGCGGCGGTTCTTGTTTTTCGGCTGCTCCGCTCCGGTTGGTCCCGCGCCTTTTGCTTTGCGACGCCCACCCGATCCCGGTCAGCCGCCCTTGTTCAGGATCGACTGCACCGGGCCACCGGCGATTCGACTCCCGTCGCGGGTCCGCCGGTCGTGTTCCCCGGCAACGGTGTCCCTCGCCATGGTGTTCCCTGCAGCGGTGTTCTCTGAGGCCACGTCCACGGCAAAGGCACCCTCGGCCATGGCATCCCCGGCAATGGTGCCATTGGCTCCCGCACTCTCGCCGGTGTTCGCGGCCCGTCGTTTCGGGTCGTGCCGGCGGTTGAGTTCGGCGATGGCGTCCTTCGCTTTGCGCAGTTCCGATTCGAGCCTCGCGCGATGCGCGGCGACCGTGTCGTGGTAGCGCTGGACCGCAGCGTCGTAGCGTGCCCGCTGCAGCGGGTCCATGCCCGCGAGCCGGTCCATCACGACCACTCGCCCGCCGACGGCGCATGCACCGCTCCGGATCCGGCGCGCGGTCCAGCTCCCGATTCAGAGCCCGGTTCGGAGCCCAGTCCAGAAGCGGAGTCCGCCGCCGGTTCATCCGTGGCACGGGCAGCGACCTCCGGTGCCGGCGGTGTGGCGGGTTCCGGGGCCGGGCCGGGGTCGGGCTTCGGCGCCGGTTCGGTTTCGGGAGCGGGCGCCGTCGAAACGGCACCGCCGTCGTTCCCGCCCGCGGCGTCGACCGGCGCACCCGCGCCACCTGCGCTGTTGACCCCGCCGTCACCCAGATTCATGTGCTCCAGCTTCCCGGCGGGAGGAGGCGGCTCCCAGGGCTCCGGCTCAGGGGCGGGCTCCGGCTCGGGTTCCGGCTCCGGAGCAGGCGCAGGTTCGGGCTTCGGTGCGGGTTCGGGCTCAGGCTCGGGTTCTGGCACGGGGTCCGGCGCGGGCTCCTCGCATTCAACCGGAGCAGGCGCGGGATCCGCGCATTCGGCGGGTGCGGGCGCGGGAACGCAGTCACCCGTCTGCGGCGGCATGCACAGGTCCAACATTCCGCCGCCGTTGACGGCGGCCTCGATGCCACCGACCACGGCACCCGTGACCTGCGCCGCGATTGACCCGACCACTCCGCCGACCACGTTCGCGATCGGCTGCCCCGCCGCAGCACCGCCCGCGGAACCACCCGCCGATCCACCACCGCCACCGCCGGCCGTACCGCCGCCGGAGCCGACCCCCGCACCGCCACCGGAGCCGGCCGAACCCGTGGCCCCGTCGGACACGGGCGTCATTCCCGCGGGAGGCACCGAAGGCCCGGGCACGGGAGCCGGAGATTCGGGCGCGAACGGCACCGGCGACGCAACCGGTTCACAATCTGCGACGACCTCGGGGCACTCCGGAACCGGCGCGGCATCGGACTCCGCCACGCACGCCTCCACGTCCGCGATGGCGCAGTCGAGCAGCTCGCCGACGCACACGTCCCGCGCCCCGATGATGCCGTGGACGCAGTCGACCAGCGACGCCGAAACCTGGCCGGCCACCTGCGCCGCCCCGGGACCGGCCCCGGGCAACGCCGAAGCGCCCTCGCACGCCGCGATCACGCCGCCGGCCGCGCCGATCGCGCCCGTCATCGACGCATCCGCCGCCGCGGCCACGGTCGCCGCCGCATCGCCGGCGCACCTCATGCCGAACCCGGCTCCCGCCGCCGACGCCCACTGCCCCAGGCACGCCGCATCGGCGCCGCCCACCGCACCGGCCATGGCGTCGGCCGCAGCACCGCCCAAACCGGCGAAGTCCACGGCACCGTTGCCCGCGGCATCGGCGCAGCCCACGTTCACGCCATCGGCCACCGCCCCGAACGCCCCGGAATCGAACCCGTCGACGGCCGCCGCGGCCGCGGTCACCTCCGGCACCGCGACCGGCGCCAACGGCGGCGCCCCGTACGGCACGGCGCACGCATCCGCCGCGCCGAGCACCGGACCGAGCCCCGCCGCGCCCGAACTGATGAATCCCCCGTTCACGCAGAATCCCCTCCGCGCACATCGATCCGGCCCACGGCGTCGCGCGACGCCGAATCGACGTCCTCCAACGCCGCGAATTGCGCGGCCACCGCCGGCGCGTACTCCGCCAACTCGCCGTGCGCCCGGCGCCCGCGCCCGCGCATCGCCTCCACCGCGGCCTCCAACCGCGCGCCGCGATCGAAGAAGGCCAGGCCCGCCGCGAACGGCCGGAACCCCGGCACCGCGGCCCACCGGCCATCGCCCTCGCCGGCCCGCCCCGTCACCTCCGACGCGACCCGCGCCACCCGATCGTCCGACATCCGCATGCCGTCGCCGAACTCAACCACGACGCTCCCCCATCTCCGCTGCGCCCACTCTCACGTCCCCCACTCCTGTTTTCCCTTCGCTCGATTCCGCTGCGTTCGATTCCCTTGCGTTCGATTCCCCCACGCGGCGCGCGCCTTCCGCATCATCCGCCTGGCACCCCGTTTAGACGCGCCCCGGCCCCCGTCGGTTCCATCCGTTTCCCCACCGCCCCGGTCCGGGGGTGGCCGCCCCCACCGCGCCCACGGAAAAGAGCATGAAAAAAGCTTGACGACGCCCCACGCGCACATGGGACGTCGTCAAGCGAAAAGCAGCCCGCGAACCCGGATTCCGGGGCGCGGCCGCGGAAGCTACACCGCCGCGACCACCGCGGACAGCTCGCCCGCGATGCGGCGGGCGGTTTCGGCGTCGGGGGCCTCCACCATCACGCGGAACAGCTCCTCGGTGCCCGACGGGCGCAGCAGCACCCGGCCGGTGTCGCCCAGAGCCTCCTCCGCCCGCGCGATGGCCTCCTTGACCGCCGGGGCGTCCGCGATGGCGGCCTTGTCCGCCACCGGCACGTTGATCAGCGTCTGCGGCAGCACCTTCATCACCGCGGCCAACTCCGACAGGGACTTGCCGGTCGTCGCCATCCGCGCCATCAGGTACAGGCCCGTCAGCGTGCCATCGCCCGTCGTGGCGAAATCCGGGATGACCACGTGGCCCGACTGCTCCCCGCCCAGCGAGTACCCGCCCGCGTTGAGGTCCGCCAGCACGTACCGGTCGCCGACCTTCGTGGTGCGCAGCTCGATGCCGTTGTCCTGCATCGCCAGCTTCAGGCCCAGGTTCGACATGACCGTCGCCACCAGCGTGTTGTGGTGCAGCAGGCCCTGCTCCTTCATCGCCAGCGCCAGCACCGCCATGATCTGATCGCCGTCGACGATGTTGCCCTCCGAATCGACCGCCAGGCAGCGGTCGGCGTCGCCGTCGTGGGCCAGGCCCAGATCCGCGCCATGCTCGACGACGGCCTTCTGCAGCACATCGATGTGCGTCGACCCGCATCCATCGTTGATGTTGTAGGAATTCGGCGAATTGTGGATGGTCACCACATCCGCGCCCGCGGCGGCGTAGGCCAGCGGGGCGGCCTCGGACGCGGCGCCGTTGGCGCAATCGACCACCACGCGGATGCCGTCGAGCTTCGCCGGCACCGCCTTGGCCAGGTGGAACAGGTAGCGGTCCAGGCCGTCCGGGGCCTCCTCGATGACCCGGCCGACGCCGGTGCCCGTCGGGCCGCCCTCCTCCAGGTCCAGCAGCGCCCGCTCGATTTCCTTCTCCACGGCGTCGTCGAGCTTCGTGCCGCCGGCGGCGAAGAACTTGATGCCGTTGTCGGGCATCGGGTTGTGCGACGCGGAGATCATCACGCCCATGTCGGCACCGTAATCGTCCGTCAGGTACGCCACCGCCGGAGTCGGCAGCACCCCGACGCGCAGCACGTCG
Source organism: Corynebacterium halotolerans (assembly GCF_001056295.1). GTDB lineage: Bacteria > Actinomycetota > Actinomycetes > Mycobacteriales > Mycobacteriaceae > Corynebacterium > Corynebacterium hansenii. The sequence goes on along the minus strand of NZ_JVMD01000007.1, from coordinate 144,120 downwards.
ACGCCCTTCGACGCCATGCCCGCGGCCATCGCGGCGGCGAGCATCTCGCCCGACACGCGCGGATCGCGGCCGATGATCGCCGTCGGGCGGCGCTTGGCAGGGTTCGACCCCCGGGTCAGGACGGTGGCGGCCGCGGCCCCCAGCTTCATCGCCAAAGGCGCGGTGAGGGTCTTGTTCGCGAGTCCGCGGACACCGTCGGTGCCGAAGAGACGGGCCATGTCAGATGCAACTCCTGATCGTCGGGTGCCGACCTCCCGGTCAAGGGGCCGATTTCCGTATCCCGACATTGTGCCACCCCCCGCCCCCGCCCACATCAGCGGCCCGCACCGACCATTGCCCGCCCACCCCCGACCGGAGGACAATGGGGGCTCGCCCTCCCCGACCCCGAAGGCCGCCATGTCCGAAGCGACCGTCCACCCGGCAAACGCGACCGCCCGCGCGGCCGCCTCCACCGCCCACCCCGCCGATTCCCACGGCCTCATCTCGGTTCGCGGCGCCCGCGCGAACAACCTCCGCGCCGTCGACGTCGACCTGCCGAAGCGGCGCCTGACCGTGTTCACGGGAGTGTCCGGCTCCGGCAAGAGTTCGCTGGTCTTCGACACCATCGCCGCGGAGTCGCAGCGGCTGATCAACGAGACGTACCCGTCCTTCGTGCAGGGTTTCATGCCCACGCCGGCGCGCCCGGACGTGGACCTGCTGTCCGGGCTGACCACCGCGATCGTCGTCGACCAGGAGCCAATGGGTTCCAACGCCCGCTCGACCGTGGGCACCGCGACCGACGCCGGCGCTCTGCTGCGCATCCTCTTCTCCCGCGTCGGCGAGCCGAAAATCGGCCCGCCCAACGCCTTTTCCTTCAACGTCGCGTCGATCTCGGGCGCGGGCGCGGTGACCAAGGCCGACGGCACGAAGGAACGCCGGGAGTTTTCCATCCTCGGCGGCCAGTGCCCGGCGTGCGAGGGCCTCGGCACCGTCTCCGACTTCGACCTGACGGCGCTTTACGACGCTTCGAAATCGCTCTCCGAGGGCGCACTCACCGTGCCCGGTTATTCGATGGACGGCTGGTACGGGCGCATATTCGCCGGTTCCGGGTACTTCGACATGGACAAGCCGCTCGGCGACTTCACCGATGCCGAGCTCCACGACCTGCTGTACCGCGAGGCCACGAAGATCAAGGCCGACGGCATCAACGTCACCTACGAGGGCGTGATCACGAAGATCCGCAAGACGATGCTGACCAAGGACGTCGAGTCGATGCAGCCCCACGTCCGAGCCTTCGTCGAACGCGCCATCGTCTTCCGCCCGTGCCCGGCCTGCGGCGGCACGCGGCTCAGCGACACCGCCCGATCGGTGACCGTCCACGGCAGGAACATCGCCGAGCTCTCCGCCATGCAGATCACCGACCTCGCCGAATGGGTCCGCGGCTTCGCCGCGACGGGGCAGTCGGCGACCATCGCCCCGTTGCTGGCGACGCTGCGGGAAACCCTCGAATCCTTCTCCGACATCGGCCTGGGCTACCTGTCGCTCGACCGCGCCTCCGGCAGCCTGTCCGGCGGCGAGGCGCAGCGGGTGAAGATGGTCCGCCACCTCGGCTCCGCCCTCACCGACGTCACCTACGTCTTCGACGAACCCACCGTGGGCCTGCACCCGCACGACATCGCCCGGATGAACGACCTGCTGCTGCAGCTCCGCGACAAGGGCAACACCGTGCTCGTGGTCGAGCACAAGCCCGAGACCATCGCCATCGCCGACCACATCGTCGACGTCGGGCCGGGCGCCGGTTCCGAGGGCGGCGAAATCCGCTTCGAGGGCGACGTCGACGGCCTCCGCGCCTCCGGCACCCTCACCGGCCGCCACTTCGACCACCGCGCCGAACTCAAGGAACATGTGCGCCCCGCCGCCGGTGCCCTGGAAATCCGCGGCGCGGACCAGAACAACCTCCGCGACGTCGACGTCGACGTGCCCCTCGGCGTGCTCACCGTGGTCACCGGGGTCGCCGGATCCGGGAAGTCGTCGCTGATCCACGGGGCGCTGGGTGGGGAGGGCGGCGGCGTCGCAAAGCAACGTGGCGACGGAAAGCGGGATGGCGGCGCCGGTCACGGTGGCGTCGCAAAGCAAAGCGGCGGCACTGGGCACGCCAGCGTGATCTTCGTGGACCAGGCCCCCATCAAGGGCTCGCGGCGCTCCACGGTGGCCACCTACGCGGGGCTCGCCGACCCGGTGCGCAAGGCGTTCGCGAAGGCCAACGGCGTCAAACCCGGCCTGTTCAGCGCCAACTCCGACGGCGCCTGCCCCACCTGCAAGGGCGCCGGAATGATCTACCCCGAAGTGTCCTTCCGCGGCGGCGCCGCCACCATCTGCGAGGACTGCGAAGGCCGCGGCTTCCAGGATGCCGTGCTCGAGCACAAGCTCGGCGGCCGCGACATCGCCGAGGTGCTGGCCATGACCGTCGCCGATGCTCTGGAGTTCTTCTCCGCCGGCGAAGCGCGGGTCCCCGCCGCCATGAAGATCCTGGACACACTGGCCGACGTGGGCCTCGGCTACCTCACCCTCGCCCGCACCCTGCCCACGCTGTCCGGCGGCGAGCGTCAGCGCCTGAAACTGGCGACGCATCTGAAGGGGCGGAAGTCGGGGAAGGCGGGTGCGCGCGGCGGCGGGAAGAAGGCGGGGTCGGGCGGCGGGAAGAATGACGCAGCGAAGGGTGGTGCGGTGAAGGCGGACGCGGCGACGAGTGATGCGAGTGCCGCAGTGAAAGCCGGGGCCGCGACCGCCGGCGAGGTGTTCGTCCTCGATGAGCCGACCAGCGGTCTGCACCTCGCCGACGTGGACAATCTGCTGGCGCTGCTGGACCGGCTGGTCGACGGCGGATCGTCGGTGATCGTGATCGAGCATCACCAGGCCGTGATGGCGCACGCCGACTGGATCATCGACCTCGGGCCCGGGGCCGGCCACGACGGCGGGCGCGTGGTGTTCGAGGGCACGCCGGCCGACCTCGTTGACGCCGCGCGGGACGGCCGCGGGACGATCACCGGCGAGCACCTGGCGAAATACGTGGGGGTGTAGGCCGCACCGCGCGCCACCGCGCGCCATCCTTCCCCGCCCCTCGGCTCCGGGCGCCCGCTCCCGCCCCGGCGCCCCACCCCTCCTTCCACACCCCGGCTCCGGGCGCCCGCTCCCGCCCCGGCGCCCCACTCCTCCAGATGCGCCAGTTACATGCAGATGCGCCCGTTGCAACTGGCGCATCTGCATGTAACTGGCGCATCTACGGCGAGCGTGGCGGAAACTGGCGCATCTACGGGCTCGGGTGACGGGAACGGGCGCATCTGCGGGCTCGGGTGACGGAAACTGTGGCGGAAACTGGCGCACCCGAGCATCGCCGAACCCCCGAAAACGCGAAAACGCCCCACCCCGGGCGAACCAGGGATGGGGCGTTTCGGTGAAGCACTCCACCGGCGAACCGGCGGCACCGCACCACCACCGGCGAACCGGCGGCGGCACCCGAAGCCGAAGCTTCGGTTTAGCGCTTGGAGTACTGCGGCGCGCGGCGGGCCTTGTGCAGACCGGCCTTCTTGCGCTCGACGGCGCGGGCGTCGCGGGTGAGGAAGCCGGCCTTCTTCAGCTGGCCGCGCTCCTCCGGGTTGTACTCGTTGAGGGCGCGGGCGATGGCCAGGCGCAGGGCGCCGGCCTGGCCAGACGGGCCGCCGCCGTTGATGTTGGCGGCGATGTCGAACTGGTTCTCGCGCTCGAGCAGGACCAGCGGGTCCTTGATCTCCTGCTGGTGCAGCTTGTTCGGGAAGTAGTCCTCGATGTCGCGGCCGTTGCAGGTGATCTTGCCGGTGCCGGCGGTCACGTTGACGCGGGCGATGGCGCGCTTGCGGCGACCGACGGTCTGGATCGGGCGATCCAGGGCGGCGGGCTCGGCGACGACGGCGTCGTCGGCCTCGACCTCGGCGGTCTCATCGACGAGGGCCTCGCCGATGGTCGAGGTGAAGTCCTCGGTGGCGGCTTCCGCCGCGGCCTGGACGTCGTCGTAGGTGGCCTCGGTGTTCTCGACCTGGGCCTCGTTGGTGTCCTGGGGGTTGGTCACTGCGCCACCGCCTTGATCTCGTAGTTCTCGGGCTTCTGGCCGGCGTAGGGGTGCTCGGAGCCGGCGTAGACGTGAAGCTTCTTGATGGACTGACGCGACAGCTTGTTGTGCGGCATCATGCCCTCGATGGCCTCGGCGACGACGCGCTCGGGGTGCAGCTCGAGGGAGCGTCCCAGGGTCATCGACTTGAGGCCGCCCGGGAAGCCGGAGTGGCGGTAGCGCATCTCGCGGTCCCGCTTGTTGGAGGAGATGTGGATCTTGTCGGCGTTGATCACGATGACGTGGTCGCCGCAGTCGACGTTGGGGGCGAAGTAGGCCTTGCCCTTGCCGCGCAGCAGGTCGGCGGCGTGGGTGGCGAGGCGACCGAGCACGACGTCAGTGGCGTCGATGACGTACCACTTGCGCTCGATGTCACCGTCCTTGGGGTGGAAAGTAGACAACATGACTCCTTTACGGGTCCGTGTGATTCTGCCGGCCGGTGTGCGCCGCGTGCCCTGCCCCCGGCGGCCGGTGGAGACCCGGGGAGGTTGTGCTCGCCGCTTTTTCGCTTGACGACGCCCGGCGTGGGGCGTGTTTCGTCGCGCGTGCGGGAGTGGGGTGCACACAGGCGACCTACTTTACCGGTGCGGGCGCCGCAATCCAAAACGCGTCGGCGCCGGTGAACGGGTGCGGCCGATGCATCCGCCCCGGGTGCGGGGCGGTGGCATCGGCCGTCGTAAAGCAGTCCGTCGAGCAGTTCGCGCAGCGGTTCGTGAAACGGCTGCGCGGTGGCCGGTCAGCCCCAGCTGGCGGCAGCGCGGCGGTTGATGTCGGACATGCGGTCGTTGCCCTCTTCGACGGTGCGGGCGATGGTGTCCAGGATCTGGTTGAGGTCGGTGGCGGAGTCGTCCCACTTGCGCTGGGCTTCCTCGTACGCGACCGCCGAATCGCCCTCCCAGGTGGCGGTCATCGGGGCGATGCGGGACTTCAGGTCGCCGAGCAGCGTCTGGATGTGCCCGGAGGTGGCGCGGATGTCGGCTGCGCCGGCGGCGATGGAGCCGAATTGGTAGCGGATGGTGTCGGTCATGTGGTCCCCCTCGTGATGGTTGATCGTGGTGTTCGGTGGCCGCTCGGCGGCCGGTGCGGTGCCCGGTGGGGCGCCGGCGTCACAGGTTCAGCAGCCCGCCGCCGGAGGCGCTGACGCGGTTGAGGTCCGCCACGCCGGTTTCCTCGCCGTCGTCGAAGGAGCCGGCGTTGGCGCGGATGTTCTCGGCGATGTCGGTGAGCGCGCCGGACAGCTTCGCCGCGGCCTCGTCCCACCGGATCATGAGGTCATCGAAGGCCTGCTTGGCCTGGCCCTTCCACTCCCCCGCCAGACCGTCGACGACGCCGCGCAGCCGGCTCAGCTCCCCGGAGACTTCCTGGTTGACCCCGTCGACGTCCCCCGCCGTCGTTTTCATCGTGCCGGATTCGGTGGTGAAGATTCCGTCGGTCATGTCATTCCCCCTCTATTTCTCGTGTCGTGCCCATCGTGTCGCCCGCGTCGTCTGCCGCGGGCGCGGGTTCCGGTGCGGAGGTCCCCGCACCGGGTCAGGTGGCCGGTGTGCGTTCCTCGGCCACCACATGATTGGACGCGCCCCGGCGCCGATCGGTTCCATCTTTTTTCCGCCCCTCCCCCGGGCCACCCCCGTCACCGGCGCTCGTCCACTGCGGCGGTGCGCACGGCTTCGCCGCAGATCGGGCGGACCTGCGGGATCGTCGCGCCGCGGAATTGGCAGCCGACGGAGATCTGCCACCCGTCGGCCACCCGGTGCTGCCACAGGACGACGGACCCGTCGGCGGGCCGTTCCTCGTGGACCACGACATCGAGGCCCTCGAGAACCTCCCGGCGCACCGCGCCCATCCCCGGTGTTCCCGCCGCGTGCTCGGCGAGGCCGGCGGCCAGCGCGTCGACGTCCGTTCCCGCCGGCAACCGGCCGGCCGACACGAGCACGCGCATGGTGCCGCCGTCGACGAGGACCAGTGCATCGCCCCCGGCGGCGTCGTCGATGCGCCATCCCTCCGGCATTTCGACGCGGACGCCCTTGCCCGCCAGCTCCCGCGCCGGAGGTCTCGCGCCGGCCTTCGGGGCCGCGGGATCGGTCGGCACGGGATCGGTCGGCACGGAATCGGTCGGCGCGGGCTCCGCTTCCGGCGCCGGGCGCGCGGCTCCGTCGGGTTCTTCCGCCGCGGCGGCCACCACCGTTTCGTCGCGCCACGCCGCCCCGACGGGACCGTCGACGATGAGGACGATCGCGATCGCGGCGACGACGCAGGCCAGGGCGGCTGCGGCCAGCGACGGCACGGGAAGGAGCCGGTGGCGCGGCCGTCGGGGCGCTCGTGAAAGGTCGCGGGCGCGGCGGCGCAGAGCGGCGATGTCCAGGCCATCGGGAGCGTCTTCGACCGTGGGCGGGCCATCGACCACGCTCCCGTCGTCGGAGTCTCCATCGGGGCCGTGCCTCCGCGCCCCCAGCAGTTCAACCGGCACGGGGAACGCCAGCCAACCTCGCCGGCGCATGTCCGAAAGTAGGCGGTCGTCGTCCGCGGCGACGATGAACTCCGCATCCGAACGTTCGAGCAGGTCGTCGATGCCGACGGCGTCCCCGATTCCCACGACATGCCCGCCGCCCACATCACCCACCGCATCCCCGGCTGCCCCGAGCAACTCCGCGGCCACGTCGCCGATGATCTCGATCGCGTCGCCGCCGCGAAAGGACAACCTCGAATCGGCGAGCCCGGAGTCGAAGTCGAGGCGCGAGACGCAGATGCGGCCGGGCTCGACCTCCACGAGGAAACTGTGCCCCACGGCGGGGCGCTCCAGGCCCATCAGCTCGGTGGCGACATCCCCGATCCGGGGGTCGAAACCGCGCCGGACCAGCTCCTCCGCGAACAGCTCGCGGCGCCTGCCGCCCCAGTACGACGGGGTGATCACGACATCCGGGGCAGCGTCGAACCCATCGATCGTCGCCGCATCCCCCTCCGGTCCCCGCGCCGCCGGACCCCAGGCGTGGAGCACCCGCGGGCCGGGATGGGCTTCAGCGTTCATCGGCATCTCCGTTCCCCTCCGGCGGCGGCGCCACCTTTTCCTTTGACGGCAGCGCGACCTTTTCCTCCGGCGGCAGCGCCACCTGCATCACGCGCGGCGGCTTGCCGTGTTCGACCCACGTGCCGCGGCCGGGCGGACGCTGCCTCAGGGCCACGCCCATCAGCGGCCCGTCGTCGCGGGAGCCGTCGAGCACCAGGCCCGTCGCGCCCTGGTCCTTCGCCGCCCCGAGCACCGGGTCATGCAGCGACCGGGTCGCGGCACCGGTGCGCCGGGCCAGCACCACGTGCAGGCCGATGTCCGCGGCGTGCGGGATGAACTCCCCCAGCGGCGTCAGCGGCGACCCCCGCGAGCCCGACACGAGGTCGTAGTCGTCCACCACCACCGCGATGTCCGGCCCGGTCCACCAGTCGCGCGCCCGCAGCCGCTCCGGGGTGACGTCCGGGCCCGGCAGCCGCCCGCGCAGCGCCGCGGCCAGTTCGGCGACCATCGGTTCGGCCACCGCCGGCGATCCCGCGTATCCCGCCAGGCGGTCCGCGGGCACGGCGTCGAGCAGTCCGCGGCGGTAATCGACCACCAGGAGCTTCAGCGTCGGCCGCGTCCGCAGCAGCCCGGCGATCATGGTGCGCAGCGCGGTGGTGCGCCCGGAGCCCGCGGACCCGAAGATCAGCAGGTGGCGGTCACGGTCGGCGTCGAAGGTCACGGGCGCCAGGGCTTCCTCGTCCAGGCCCGCGGCCACCGCGCCCGACGCCACGGCCGCTTCGACGGCGTCCCAGCCGACCCGCGCTGGCAGGAGCTTCAACTGCGGCACCCGGGCGTCGCCCCGCGCGCCGCACGATCGGGCCACTTCGGCGACGTCGTCGGGCCCGCACAGCGCGATCAGCGCACCGCATCCGTCCGGCGACAGCCCCCGGCCCGGCGCGTCCGGCACGAGTTTCGCGGCCTTGCGGTCGATGACGGAGTCGATGGCCTCCGCCTGCCGCAGTTCGATGCGGGTGCCCAGCAGGTCGCGCACCGCCGGCCGCAGCTCGGTCCACCGGTGCGCGGTCAGCGCCACGTGCACGCCGACGGCCAGGCCATCCGACAGGATCGCCTGCACCCGGTCGCCGAGGTTCTGGTGCTCCTGCCGCAGCGCCGGCCACCCGTCGACGACGAGCAGCACATCCGGTTCCCCGCCGGCCCGCGCCTCGGCGATGGTGCGCCAGCCCCGTTCGCGGTGCCGTTCCTCGCGTTCGGCGACCTCCGACGACATCGCCGACACCACGCGGTTGAGCTTGTCGACGTCGCCGCGGTGCGTCACCGACGCCACGTGGGGCAGTTCCGCGAGATCCGCCAGGCCGCCCGCGCCGTAGTCGATGACGTGGACGTGGAGCTTTTCCGGCGGCGTCGTCAGCGCCAGCGATGCCACAAGCGTGCGCACCGCCGTAGATTTGCCCGACCGCGGCGCGCCGACGATCGCGGCATGCCCGCCAGGGCCCGACAGATCCACGACGTAGGGGTCCTGTCGCTGCTCCAGCGGCCGGTCGATGAGCCCCACCGATGCCGTCAGCGGCGGCAGCGACGAGTCGACGGCGTCGGCGAGTGCGGTCCGGGCCGGCAGCGGCGGCAGCCACACCCGGTGCGCGGCATGCGGGTGCCCGGCCATCGCGGCGACGGTGGCGTCCAGGATGCTGTGCGACGGCTCCCGGTTCCGCGCCGTCTCCGATGCGTCGTCACGCTCGCCGGCGCCGTCGACCGCCGGCCCGCCCGCGGCCGCGAACGCCGACACCCGCGCACCCGCAGCCGCCCCGGGGCCGTGCCGCCCGGCCGCGGCAACCGCGGGCACCGGCCCGGACACGTAGGCGGAGTGGAAGCGGACGGGCGCGCCCGCGTCGGTCTTGAGGAAACCGGCGCCCGGCGTGGCCGGCAGGTGGTGGGCGTCGGGGACGCCGAGGACGCTGCGGGATTCGGCGGCGGAGAAGGTCTTCAGGCCCACCCGGTAGGACAGGTGGCTGTCCAGCCCGCGCAGGCGGCCCTCCTCCAGACGCTGGCTGGCCAACAGCAGATGCATGTGCAGCGAACGGCCCAGGCGACCGACGGCCACGAAGAGCTCGGCGAACTCCGGGCGGTGGCCCAGCAGCTCCGAGAACTCGTCGACCACGATGACCAGCGCCGGCAGCGGCTTCAGGTCCGTGCGGCCGGCCCGGCGCGCGGCCTCGTACTCGGCGACGCCCGGGAAGTTGCCCGAGGAACGCAGCAGCTCCTGGCGGCGGGTCATCTCGCCGCGGATGGCGTCCTGCATGCGGTCGACGAGGACGAGCTCGTCGGCGAGGTTGGTGATCACCGCCGACACGTGCGGCAGACCTTCCAGCCCCAGGAACGTCGCACCGCCCTTGAAGTCCACGAGCACCAGGTTGAGCTGGTCCGGGCCATGCGTGGCGGCCAGCGCGAGCACCGCCGACTTGAGGAACTCCGACTTGCCCGACCCCGTCGCGCCGATGCACAGGCCGTGCGGGCCGACGCCGCCCTCGGCGGACTCCTTCAGGTCCAGGTGCAGCACCGACCCGTCCGCGCCGAGCCCGACCGGGATGCGCAGGCGCTCGGGACCGAGTCGCTCGCGGAAGCGCAGCACCGTCGGCGGCGGCGCCAGATCGAGCTCCGCCAGCACGGGGTCGCGTTCCACGGCGCCATCGCGATGGGCCCGCTTCGGGGCATGCGGCGACAACCTCCGGGCGAGCGCCTCCGCCGCGCCCGCGCCGAGCGCGTCGGCGGCGGCGATGTCCTCTTCACCCGCGGCGGTGGTCGCGCGCACCCGGCCCCCGGAGACGGTCAACGCGAGACCCGACGCGACGGCGGCGGCCATGGTCCGGCCACCCGCTCCGCCCGCGCCTCCCGCGACGTGGGCACCGCCCGTCCCGCCCGAACCGCCATCACCTCCCGCACCGTCCACCGGCACGGCGAGGACGGACACGATGCCATCCGCCGCGGGGCGCATCCCGAGCAGCGCGTCCAGGTGCCCGGGCTCGCGGTCGAGGTCCCGGCCATCGGCGACGATCACGAGCAGCGGCACATCGACGCCGGCCAGGGCGTCGGCGAGCTCCGGCACCGTCGATGCGCGCAGCCTCGCCGGCCCCGACGCATCCGCCCGGCGCGGATGGGCGTTGTGGGGCAGCCACTTCGCCCACTCCCACTCCGGGCCGACGCCGACGACGGCGATGGCCAGGTCCTCCGGGTGATGGGCCACCGCCAGCTGCGCGATCATCGCCCGCGCGAGCGCCAGGGCCGCGTCCCCGTCACCACCCAACGCCACCAGGGGGAACGCCCGGACGTCGACGGCGATGGGCAGATCCGGCACCGACCGCGCCGACCTCACCACGTGCCGCAGCGCCACCGCCGACACCGGGTCGAGCTTCTCCGGGGCGGCCACCGCAGGCGGCGTCACCGGCGTGGCCGGACCGTGGGGGCCGGTGCCGATGCGCACGGCGCCGAAATCATCGTCGCCCGGGTCGCGCTCCCACATGCGCCACGTGCCCGCGAAGGTCCAGGCATCGGCGGGGTCGGGGTGGACGTGGACCACGCTGGCCCGCTGCATGCCCACCGCCACCGCCACCGCCCGGCGCACGCTGGCCAGGTGCCGCTGGTAGTCGCGCCGGGCGGGCCCCGCATCGGCCGCGCCCGACGCACCGCCGGCCATCATGCCCAATGTCGAGACCACCATGAGCAGCGGAAACATGAACGTGATCGGGTTGCGCCCCGAGCCCGACACCACCATCACCGCGACCATGCCCACCACCGCGACGAGCATGACCACGGGCAGCAGCGCCCGCATCAGCGGCACCGGCTTCGCTTCCGGCGCCTCCGGCGGCGCATCGGGCCGGATGTCCCCCGGCCTCGGCTGCGGCCCGGGCACCCTCGGCGGGCGTTCCGGCGCCGGCCGCGGCTCCATCGCCACGGCCATCCCCGCCGCCCCCGGCATCTTCGCCGCCGCTCCCGCCACCGCAGTCCCCGCGGCACCCCGTGCCGTGGCCGCGGCGGTGCCGCCGTCGGCCGTCGTCAAGCGCGTGCGCGCATCCCCCATCGTCGAAGCCCTCCCCCGAGTGACCCAGCCTCTTCGGCTGGACGCGACGCAGAGCATAGGCCACCCTGGATGGGCGCGCCCGGCCAACGGGGGAACGGGCGCACGGGAGACGCGGGGCGGACGGCCACCGCGAGTTGGGGGAATCATGTCGCCGACGGCGCCGATGCTGCGGATCCGGGTCGATTTGCTGCCCGGGGATGGACCTGCGCGGAGGGCGGATCTGCTCGTCCCGGCGGAGGCGCCGGTGGCCGCCGTGCTGCCCGAGATGCTCGACATGTTCGGCTCCGGCGCCGCGCCGGGGGCGTCGTGGCGGGCCCGGCTGCCCGACGGGACCATCGCCGATCCCGAGTCCGGCCTGGCCGGGGCGGGGGTGCGCGACGGCGACCGCATCGTCATCGTCGACGATCCCGGGCCCGCGCCGCCGCCGATGGTGATCGACGTCGCCGACGGCGCGCCCGGGGTCGGGGTCGCCGATGCCGCCGTCGGCCTGTCCGCGGCGTCCGCGGCGACCGTCGCCACCGTGGCCGGGGTGCTGGCGATGTCGCCGCAGGATCCGGTGCTCGCCGCCGGGGTGGCGGGCGCGATCGCGCTGGCGGCGGGCGGGGGCCTGCGCATCGCGCTGCGCCGGGGCGGTTCCGCCGCGACGGCGCTGTTCCTGGCCTGCCAGGTTCTGGTGTTCGCGTCGGTGGCCGGTGCGGCGCTGACCGGCATCCGCGCCGCCGACGCCGGCGCGGATTGGCGGTTCGCCGCGGGCCTGGTCCCGGGTGCGCTGGTCGCGTCGTCGGCGCTGCTGGTGCCGTGGCCCGCCCGGCGCGACGTCTCCGCGGCGCTGACGGCGGCCGGTGCGGGCGGGGCCGCGATGGCCGTCGGCGCCTCCGGGTACGCGGCGGCGCTGGCCTGGTCCGGCGAGGTCCTCCCCGCCGCCGCGTTGACCATCGCCCTGGCCGTGATCGGTGTGGCGGCGGCCCCGGGTCTCGCCGTCGCGGCGGCCGGGGTGCGGGTGCCGCGCATCCCCGCCGCGGGAGAGCCCTTCCCGGACGACCCCGACCCCGATGACCCCGTCGACGCCGTCGCCTCGCGGGCGGGCCGGCTTCTCGACGGCATGGTCGCGGGGTGGGCGGCGGTCCTCGTCGCGGCGGCCGCGCCGATCGCCGCGGGATCGCCGGACGGCTGGTCGACGGGGCTGCTCGCGGCGGCGACGGTGCTGTGCCTGATCCAGTCCCGGGGCCATGCCCGGCTGATCCCGTCGGCGGCCCTGGGCTGCGCCGGCGCCGCACTGCTCATCGGTCTCGCGCTGGCGCAATGGGACGCGGGCCACTGGCCGATCGCGTTGCTCCTCATCGCCCCGCCCCTGGCGGCGACGGCCGTCGCCGCCGTGCCCGCCGCGCGCGTCACCCCGACCATGCGGCGCGTGCTCGAGCTCGTCGAGGCCGTGTCCATCGCCGTGTCCCTGCCGCTCGCGGCCGTGGTGGCGGGGATCCCCGAGCTGGCGGCGGGGCTGGTCCGGTGAGCCGGCGCCTGCGCGCCGCCGCCTGGTCGGCGGGGCTCCTGTGCTTTGCGACGGCCACCGTCGGCGCCCCTCAGCCGGCCGCCCAGACCCGGTGCACGGAGGCCGCGGCGTCATCGACGTCGATCCTGTCCGAACCGACCGGCGCCGAACGGGCGCTGCGGTTCCGGGATGCGTGGCCCCTGGCCAACGGCGCGGGCATCACCATCGCGATCATCGACACCGGAGTGGCGGATCACCCGCGGTTGGGAGGCGTCGTCGACGGCGGCGACGTCACCGGCGGGGAGGGAGCGTTCCACGATTGCGACGCCCACGGGACCTTCGTCGCGGGGTTGGCGGCGGGTCGGCCCGGCGCGGATTCCATTGCGGGCGTCGCGCCGGGGGCGACCGTGCTGAGCATCCGCCACACCACGGGAGACGAGGGCACCCTGCTGTCGCTGGCCACGGCGATCGATTCGGCGGTGGCGCAGGGGGCGCGGGTGATCAACATCTCGCTGACCTCGTGCGCCCCGCCGGGGGCCGTGCCGCCCGGCGCCCCGGACGTCGCCGAGGCGGTGCGCGGTGCGGAAGAGGCGGGCTCTGTGGTCGTGGCGGCGGCGGGCAACTCCGGCGGCGAGTGCCCGGAGGGCGCCGTGGCCTGGCCGGCGGTCCTCGACGAGGTCATCGCCGTCACCGCCGCCGAATCGTCGGCGGAATCGGCCGCTGAATCGGCGGTGGGAGCGGCCGGTGCGGACGATGCCGGTTCGGGTGCGGCGGTGACCGGCGCAAACGGTGCGGGGCCGGGCGCGGCCCCGGCGGTGGGGAACGACGGAGAGGCCGTCGCCGCGGGGTACGCGGTGACCGCGGATTGGGTCGACGTCGCGGCACCCGGCGGTCCCGTCGCCGGGCCCGCGCCGGATGGCGAGACGATGGCGGACCTCCGGGTGACGGGTTCCCAGGCGGCGCCGATCGTCGGCACGAGCTTCGCCGCGCCGCTGGTGTCGGGCACGGCGGCGCTGATCCTGTCGCGCCACCCGGCGCTGTCGCCCGCCGAGGTCCGGGAGATCATCGCCGCGACGTCCTCGCCCGTGTCCTCGTCGCCCGGCATCGGCATCGGCGTGGTCGACCCGGTCGCCGCCGTCAACTGGGCGGGCGCCGCGAGCCCCGGGGCCCCGGCGGGCGCCGCGCCCCCGCACCCGCCGCCCCGGCCGGACCCGGTTCCGGGGTCGAGGGTGCGGATCCTCTTCCTTGGCGCGGTGGTTTCACTGGCCGCCTCCGCGCTGTGGGCCGCGGGATCGGCCCGTTCGGCGAACCGGGGCGGGCGGCGGTGATTTTTCAGCGCCGGGCGGCGGTCGTCTTGCGGGCGAGGATCAGCAGACCCAGCGCCGTGAGCGCGGCGAACCAGGCGACGAACGGAATGACCACCGCGGGGGTGACGTGACCGGCCATGACCGCGTTCATCAGCTCGAGCACCGCCGTCACCGGCGAGAAGTCGACCATCGGCCGCAGAGGTTCGGCGTACAGCTCCCGCGGCATCATTCCGGGATTGAGGAACATCGCGACCATGACCAGGGGGACGAAGCTCATCGCCCCCTGCGGGGTGTCGACCGTGAAGCCGAGCATCACGCCGATGGAACCGGACGCCAGGGCCACCGCCATCAGAATCGCCAGCGTCCCCGCCAGCGCCGCCGGAGAACCGAAATCGGCGCCGAGGGCCAGTCCGACCGCGACCGCCGAGAGCATCGACAGCCAGGAGATCACCGACGAGGCGAGGATGCGCCCGGCCATGCCCGCGAAGCGGGGGCCCGGGACCGTCGCCAACCTGTCCGGCAGGCCGTCATGGCGTTCCTGCACGATGCCGCCGGCTCCGATCAGGGCGACCGTGAACGCCTGGGACACCGCGATCATCACCGAGATCGACGCGATGTTCATCGGGACGCCGCTGAACTGCTCGACCATCCCGGAGAACATGATCTTCATGATCACGAGCATGACCATCGGCATCATCACGGTGGAGAAGACCGATGCGGGGGATCGGCGCCAGCGCTTCAGCAGGCGCCCGGCGTGGACGCCGACGGCGCCGGCCCAGCCGATGTGCAATCCTTCCCTCGTGCTCATCGCTGCCTCCTGAATGCCGCGGCGACCCACCAGCCGCCGAGGACCAGCCCCAGCACCAGCCACCCCAGGGCCTCCCAGCCTTCGCTGCCCGGGGCCCGCCCCATGAGGAAGGCGCGGTTGGTCTCGATCATCACCGTGAACGGCATGTGCGCGATGACGGGTTCGATCCACTCGGGGAGGGCCGACAGCGGGATGAAGGCGCTGGAGAGCATCAGCAGCGGCATTTCCACGCCCTGGATCAGCCCCGCCATTTGCACGGGATGCCGCCGCGAACGCAGCGCCAGCCCGCAGAACGCGAGCACCAGAATCTCCCCCATCAGCAAGGCCAGGAGGCATGCGAGCAGCAGCCCCATGACGCCCGCGGGCTTCGCGCCGCAGAGCAGGCCGATGGCGACGACCGCCAGCACGGAGAGCAGGGAGCGCACCAGATCGGTGATCATGCGCGCGCCGACGGCCACCAAAGCGGGGATCGGCATCGCGCGCAGCCTTCCGATCAACCCGCTTTCCACGTCCACGGCCAGGGCCATGCAGGACCCGCCGGCGGTGAACATGACGGCCTGGAACATCGATCCGGCCATCAGGAACAGCGCGTAGTCGAATCCGGATTCCTTGGCCGCGTGCCCGAATACGACCCAGAACGCGAGCATCATCATGCCGGGGATCACCAGGGCCGACACCAGTGACGCGGAGTTGCGGAACAGCCGCAGGTTGTTGCGCGTGACGGCGCCGGCCAAGGCGTGGGCGGCCGGGGGCCTCCGGCCGGTCAGGGTTCCTGCGGGGTGGGTCACGGCCGGTTCTCTCCGCCCGCTCCGCCACCGGCGAAGGCGGTGCCGAGAAAGACGTCGTCCAGCGAAGGCGGGGTGATCGCGGCGGAGACGATCTCCGGCCCGGTGGACCCGAGCGCGCGGGTCGCCCCGATCAGATCCTCCGTCCCATCGTGGGCGATGAAGGAGACTTCCAGGGCATCGACGGTGAAGTCCTCCCGCGGGCGGCCCAGGCTCTCCGGCAGGGTGTGCGACGCCGCGCGCCGCGCCGATGCCTCATCGTCGAAACCGAGGCAACACCGCGGGGCGCCGAATTTCCGGCGAAGCTCCGACGGGGAACCCTGCGCCACGGTGCGCCCGTCCCTCAGCAGGACGATGTCGTCGGCCAGCCGCTCCGCTTCGTCGAGGTATTGGGTGGTCAACAGGATGGCCACACCGCGGCCGCGAAGTTCGTCGACCATCGCCCACAGCTCCCGGCGCGACAGCGGGTCGAGTCCGGTCGTCGGTTCATCGAGGAACAGCAGCTCGGTTTCGACGATCATCGACGCCGCGATGTCCAGCCGCCGCCGCATGCCGCCGGAATACGCGGAAACCCGCTGATCGCCGGCGTCGTCAAGCCGGAATCGCTTCAGCAGCTCATCCGCGCGGGCGGCGGCCCCCGCCCTGCCGAAGCCGTTGATCCGGGCGAAGAAGATCAGGTTCTCCCGCCCGGTCAGTTCCCCGTCCACCGCGGCGAACTGCCCGGTGAGCGAGATGCGCTCGCGGACCTCGCGGGCGCGGGCGACGACGTCGGCCCCGCACACCAGAACCGTCCCGGAGCTCGGCATCAGCAGGGTGGTGGCGATGTTCACCAGCGTGGTCTTGCCGGCGCCGTTGGCACCGAGGAGGGCGACCGTTTGCCCGCGGCGGACGCGGAAGCTCACCCCGTCCAGCACCCGTTTGGCCCGGGGGCCGTTTCCGTAGGTCTTGCAGAGGTCCCGGACATCGAGCACCACGTCATCCGGCGACGCCCCCTCCGTGGGTTGATTCATGCACGTTCCTTCCGAGAAGAATTCCGTCTGCGATCCATTACGGCGAACCGTAGCCTTACCTCACATCACCCGGCAAGGTTTGACTTATTTCACCTTTTCGCGCGCCCGTCACCCGCACCGATCGCCGTGAAGGTGAGTCGTGCCCGTCGCCCCGCCACCGGGCGCCCCACCACACCACCGCACCGATCGCCCCGTCACGCCGCGGCCAGTGCGGCGGCGCGCGTCAGCTCCGGCCCCTCGCGAAGCGACGCCAGCACGCGCCACGGCAGGGGCACCGCCGAGTGATAGCCCAGCACGGCCAGCGCGCGGCGGTTCTCCACCTGGTGCCGCGTGCCATCGACGGTGACCAGGTGCACGCCCGCTCCGGTGTCCACGGCGACGGTGCCGGGGGCGCCGCCGGAAAACCCGTCCATCGCGGGCCCCGGCCCGTCGGCCCCCGGGTAGGGCACGACTCCGGCGGGCGGCTTGCCGACGGTGACCACCGTGCCCCGTGCATCGGCGTCGACGCACAACCAGCCGTCGGCCGGGGCCCATTCGGTGATCTCGCCGGGCAGCGAACCGGCGTCGGGTGCGGCGGCGACGGGAACCGCGGCCAGCTCCGGCTCCGTCGCCGAGGCGGAACCGAACCGGGCCGCGAAGACGTCGGCGAGCACCGGAGGGACTTCGACGGCGCCGTCGGAAAGCACCGCGACGCGCCGGTCCGCCACCTCGACGACCCGTCCGACCAGGTCGAACGGCGCGGGCCATGCGGTCGCCTCCCCCACCCGGGGCACCTCGGGGACCGTCACCGGCGGCGCCTCGGGCAGCGCCCGCAACAGGGCCGGCCCGGCGGGGCGTACCGGCGCCCCGGCCAGCCCGAGCGACCGGGCCAGCGCGGGATCGGCGGCGTCGATCAGCGCGCGGCGCCCGCCGTGGACCAACCACAGCCGCTCCCCGTCGCCGAGCAGGGCCGCCACGCCGTCGTCGGCGGGCAGGCCCCCGGTGCGGGCCACGGTTGACCGGACCGCGACCGGCTCATGCAGGGCGGGCTCGGCGTTTTCGCACACCCCCACCGCGGCAGGCGCGCCGGGCGGGTCGGAGGCGGCGATGGCCGGCGCCCCCGCGATGCCGATCGGGTGCCCCGCGGGCACGTCGCCCAGCGCCCCTCCCCCGACGCGGACCGGTTCGGCCGGCTGCCCCAGCACCAGCCGCGCGGACGCCAGGTTCGCCACCGGGTGGACGCGGTCGTCGATGCGCACGTGCAGCGCCCCCGTGTCGCGCACCAGCAGCAGGTCCCCGTCGGCCTGGCCGTCGCGGGGCCGGATCAGCCCGAAGATCACCGTCCCCGCAAGCACGAGCACCAGCAGCGCCGCCCCCGCGGCCACCGCCCGGCCCCTGGTCCGCAGCGGATCGTGGAGCATCCGGGCATCGGCCCTGACCAGCGCGTGTTCCACGCGGCGGACCAGGAACCTGTGCCCGCTGATCTGCGCGGGCGTGGTCGGAGTGCGAGGCATGTGACGTTCCCCCCGAATCGTCGTCACCCATGTTCTTCGCACGGCAGCCTAGGCCAGCCGCCGCTAGGCTGCCCGTCGACGGCCGCCGGACGGGTGGCCCGCGGCGCGGGGGTGCGCCGATCATTTGCCGGGGGTGGCGCACGTGGATTGGTCTGGCATGCCGGGGTTTCTCGCGGATAACGCGGATCCTTTGCTGGTGGGGGCGTCGGCGCTCGTCGTCGCCGGGGTACACGTCCCGGTGCGCGGCCGGGCGCTGCGCGACCGATGGCGCGGACCGAATCCGGTTCCCGCGGCGGGCGCCCGAATCGTCTCCGCCGACCGTGACGTGCTGCCGATGCCGGCCCTGGTCGATGCCGTCGCCGAGTGCCCGGTGCCCGTCGACGTGGTCTCGGTGCACCGCCGCCCGGTCCGCGCCACGGGCGAAGCCGCCCACCGCTACCGGAGTTTCGCCGATCAGCTCGGGGTAGCCGAACCCGAGTGGGCGTCGGTGCTCGTCGGCGGCCCCGCGGAGCACGATCGCGCGCGCCTGGACTTCTTCATCCACCGGTTGGGACTGCTCGGTCTGCGCGCCCGGCCCCTCTCCCCTGGCGAATTCGACCTCGACGCCGCCACCGAGCCCGAGCGTCTCCTCGCCCGCGCCCCGGGCCGGGGCCACGCCCGCCGCCCGCACCTGTGGTTCACCCCGGCGCACGACTTCGACGTGCCGCGCGCTCCGGCGCAGCTGGTGGGCACCTCCCGCGACGGCGGCCCGCTGGTGATGTCGCTGCCGTCCCTCGAGCGCCTCGACGTCGTCGCCGACCCCGCCCGCCTGGCCGAACTCCTCGTGCCCACGCTCATCACCGGCGCCCGCATCGGCATCCGCACGCACCGCCCCCGCGCTTTCGGCATTCTCCTCGACCACGGGGCCGTGCCCGTCACCGCCGCCGGCGACCCGACCGTCGACCTGCTCGTCCTCGACCGCGGTGCCACGGCGGACGGGTCCCCGCGCACCGCGGCGATCATGCTTCACGACGCCCCGCCGCCCGAACCATCCGGCCCCGCCCGCGCGGACGTCCCGCACCTGACCATCGGCGCCCACGCCTGGCACCTGCGCATCGGGGACGCGAAAACGCCCGTCAGGCCCCTGCCGATCATGTCGGCGAAGGGGTGACGGGCGTCGTCGTGAAGCGCGGCGCTACTGGCCAGGCTTGGGGCCGATGATGTCGCCCATGTCGGGGACCTCGATGTTCGGCAGAGACGGGGCGGGCAGCCCCTCCGACGGCGGCGCGGGGGCCTCGGTCGGCGCCGGGACGGTCGCGCCCGTGACGTTGCCGGCGTCGAGCGATGCGCTGCCGCCCGGGCCGCCGCACTCGACCGTCGCGGGGCCATAGGCGGTGCAGGTGAAACCGAACATCTTGACGCGCTCGTAGGCGTTCAGGGTCGCCGGCTGATGGCCGGTGTCCGGGAAGTTCATGTGGGCGTACACGGGCGCCGCGCCCGGCGACCACGTCACCGCGTTGGCCGGGACCTGCTCGCCGCCGTAGGACTGCACCATCGGCGGGTTGGCGAAGTTCGTGCGGCACGTCAGGAAGGAATCCGGGCCGAGCGAATTGGCGAAGCACTCCGTCGCGCCATCGGCGAGGCGGAAGATGCGCGAGCCCGAGGCCCCCGGCGGCATGAAGCGCGAGTCCGGGACGTCCGTGACCTTCTGGCCGGACTGCCCCTGATTGGCGCCGCCGTCGTTGAGCGGCGCCGCGCTGGTCGGCGTATTCGACGAGGTGTCGGCGATCGTCTCGGACTCGGAATCGACCCCGCCGCCCGAGCACCCGGCCAGCAGAAGGGTCGAGGCGGCTAGGGCGGCGAACGTGGTGAACTTGCGCATGGTCCCTCACCCTACGTGCTCGGGCCGGGCGAACCCACCCAATCGCGCAGATGCCCGCCGCCCGTGATCGATGTCACCGGTGCGGCGGGCGAAACGGCCCAGAGCGCGCGGGGCGCGGGCCGGAGGGGATCGTGCGCCTACTTGGGGCGCACCGTCAGCGGCTCCTGCCCCTCCGGGAACACCGAGCCCTCCCCGCGGTAACCGGTGGAGAAGTCCGGCACCCAGGCGTGCGGGGCGTCGTAGTCGGCGTCGCCCGGCTTGGCCACGCCCGCCTGGCCGCGGGTGGTCATCGGCGGCATCTCCATCGGCGAGCCCTTGCGCATCTCTTCGATGCGCTCGGGGTCGATCACGGCGTTGACGGCGTAGATGGTGACTTCCTCGTCGCGGTACACCGGCGTCAGGCCGCGCGACCACCAGGCCCCCTCCTGCATGCGCATGTTGATGCGCTGGTCCGCCCAGAAGTACGGCGGCGACACGTAGATGAAGCCGACGTCGAGCTTCTTCAGCGCCAGGTCCACCTGGTTGGCGGCCGTCGGGTTCCACGGTTCGCCCCAGCCGATCTTGTCGGTGTGCCAGTAGATCATCGACGTCGCCGAGTGCTTGTCGGCGTCCGGCCACACGAAGTGGCGGAACACGGTGGGGATGTCGTTGCGCATGTACATCCACGCCGAGCCCTCGTTTGGGTTGGTGAACACCCGGTGCTCGTGGGCCTCGGGCTGTTGAGCCAGCCAGTCGAAGGCGCGCAGGTCGCGCTCGCTGACCAACCGGTGGTCGCGGATGTCCAGGTACGAGTGGTCGTTGACCGGCGCCATGCGGTGCACGGCCCACGGGACGAACCCGGCCACCAGCAGTGCCGCGACGAGCATGCCCGCGACCGGGGCGGGTGCCGGGTTGGGGCGCGCGAGCCGGTCGGCGAAGGGCACGGGAGCGGCATCCTCGCGCGCGGGGGCGGGGCTTTCGGAGCCGGTGCCCGCCGGTGCGTCGCTCGCCGTTGCATCGCTCGCCGTGGCCGCGCTCCGGGCTTTGCGACGCGCCGCGTACGCCGCCGCAGCGGCGATGAGCAGGGCCACGCCCGCGCCGCCGGCCGCCGTGATCAACAGCGCGGTCTGCAGGACCAGGCGGTGCGGCGTGGAGTAGTGCAGGCCGGTGTAGACGCCGAGCAGTTTGCCGAAGACCCCGTCGAAGGTGTTGATGGCGTGCGTGGTGTACAGCACCGACACCGCCCACGCGACCGCCGGCCAGTAGCGCCGCAGCAGCAGCGCCAGGACCGCCAGGCCGATGACGCCGACGATGATCACCGGCTTGACCGACCCGTAGTCCTCCGCGTGGCGGGTGAGCATCGTCGCGGCGCGGTACCAGGACTCGAAGCGGTTGACGTCGACCGTGGCGCTCTCGGCGCGGATTTCCTGGGCCTGCTGCTCGCCGGACAGCCACTGCGGCAGCAGGAACGCGGCGGAGACGACGCCGGGCAGCGCCATCAGCCCGATGTCGCGCAGCCGGGACTTCGCGGCCCCCAGCTCCGGGCGCACCGGCCGCCAGAGCCGGCCGAACAGCCACCAGGCGGCGAGCAGCAGCACGGTCGACGGCACGGCGGAGGGGTGGAGCTGGCCGATGCCGATCAGCGCCAGCGCACCGGCGAACATGCGGATCGGCGCGTGCGGCACCGACGACAGCACGGCGAAGGTGACGCCGGTGAGGGCGATGCCCAGCAGGTAGGGCCATGCGCCGACGTAGACGCCGATGGGCGCCATCACGGGCACGGCGGTGGTCAGCACCGCGGCCAGGCCCGCCGCGATGGAGGCGGTCCAGCCGCCGCGGTCGATCATCCGCCAGCCCAGCGCGGCCGCGCCCAGCGGCAGCAGCAGGGCGGGGGCGACGAGGCCGAGGATGTTGACGGTGGCCGGCACGCTCAGGCCCGTGACCTCGACGACCGTCGCGCCGAACGCGTGCCAGGCCGCCGGGTAGTACATGTCGCCGGAGGTCTCCAGGTTCTGGATCTCGCCCATCCGCGTCGACGACACCATGCCGGTGTCCAGCGCGTACTTGATCACCGAGGCGTGCCAGTGCACGTCCCACGACTGCTGGATGGCCTCGATGCCCTCGGTGGCGCGGGCGAGCCGGGACAGCGCGGCCCACCCCAGCGTCACCACCGCAACCGTCAGTCCCGCCACGGCGGGCAACGCCATGAGGGCCCGTGCGCGGCCGCGGGGCTCCTCGCTTGACGACGCCCGCCCCGCCGCATCCTCCCGCTTGGGCGCGAAGCGGCGCCACACCAGTGCGATGGCGACCATGACGAGCCACGCCAGGGCGACGGTGAGCGTCGAGTAGCCGATGCTGACCGCGCCGAACAACCACCCGGCGAGCCCCGTGACCGCGAAGGTGAGCGCCGGGCCGAGCGCGAGCGCCCAGCCGAGCCGGAGGCCCGACGCGACGGCCAGGATGGCTCCGGGGACGACGAGCAGCAGGACCAACACGATGGCGGGCCAGATCACGGTGAAGCGCCTCCGGGGAAACTAGGGACCCAGGTCGATTCGATGGGTCGGTGAGAGTGGAACGAATGGTTCCGACCGGCGTCAGTCTAGCGGTCGGGCATTCCGTCGAACCACGGGTTGGTGTCGGGGCAGCCCTTGCCGACGGCGCGGTGCTCCTCGCCGGGCAGGACGCGGATGTCCCGGGTCTTGGCGGCGCGGGCGGCCAATTCGCCGTCATCCGGGTAATCCACCCCCGCCAGCGCCAGGCCCTTGGCGGGCGCCACGGGCACGAGCGGCGAGCGTTCGCGCTCGTCGAGCAGCCCGCCGGTGAAGCCGCGGGGGCGGCGGCCCTCCGCCGTCGCCAGGCAGGCGCCCACCAGCGACCGCACCATCGACCAGCAGAAAGCGTCGGCGGTGACCCGGGCCTCGTACAGCTCCGGCTCCGCGGCCGTGGAAATGTCGTGCCACTCGAACAGCTGCAGGTCGCGGATGGTGGTCGCGTTTTCGCGGTGGCGGCAGAACGCGGCGAAATCGTTCAGGCCGACGAGCATCTCCGCGGACTCGCGCAGCACGTCCAGATCGACCTTTCGCGTCCACGTCGCCGTATCGCGCGCACGCGTGGGCAGCGGGCCCGCGTCGGAGGTGGTGATGCGGTAGACGTAGTGGCGTCGCAAAGCCGAGAACCTGGCGTCGAAGCCCTCCGGGGCGAAGGAGCAGGCCCGGATGGAGACGTCGTCGGGCAACAGGCGCGCCAGCCGCCGCACCAGCCGCGCCGGATCGCCGGCGATGGACCTCGTGTCCAGCGACTGGCGGGTGACGTCGACGTGGGCGACCTGCGCCAGCGCATGCACCCCCGCGTCCGTGCGGCCGGCGACCGTCAGGCGCGCCTCCTGGCGCAGGATCTTGGCCAGGGCGTCCTCGATCACGCCCTGGACCGTGCGCAGCGACGCCCCGCCCGGCCCGCCCTGCGCGGCCCACCCGTGGAAATCGGTGCCGTCGTAGGCGATGTCCAGGCGCAGCCGCACGAGGTCCGCCGATTCGCTTGCACCGGCGTTGCCCGCACCGGCGTCGCGCGCACCGGCGCCACTCGGGGCACCAGCGCCGGCGTCGCTCGCACCGGCGCCACTCGGGGCATTCGCGTCCCCTTCGCGCGGGGCATTCACGTCAAGGTCGTTCACGGAAGGCAATGATCCCCCGTCTTCCGGGGAAAACGCAAAAGCGCCCCGCCACCCGAAACGACGGGTGGCGTGGCGCTCGAGCGAAAAACGACCGCGGGGGTTTACTTCTCGTCGGCCTTCTCGGCGTCGGCGTCGGCCTCAGCCTCGGCGTCGGCGTCCTTGGCCTCGGCCTCTGCCTCGGCGTCGGTCGACTCCTCGGCCTCGACCTCCGGAGCCTCCTCGGCGGCCTTTGCGTCGGCGTCCTCCGCCTTGGCCTCCTCGGCCTGCTTCGACGCGGCGGCGCGGGTGGCGCGGGTCGCCTCGGCGGAAGCGGTCTCCTCGGTGACCAGCTGGATCAGCGAGATCGGCGCATTGTCGCCCTTGCGGTTACCCAGCTTGATGATGCGGGTGTAGCCGCCCTCGCGGTTGGCGAACTTCGGCGCCAGCTCGTCGAAAAGCACCTGGACGACGTAGTTGTCGTTCAGCAGCTTCGCGGCGTTGCGGCGATCCGCCAGGGTGCCGCCCTTGGCCTTCGTGATCAGCTTCTCCGCGTAGGGGCGCAGCAGCTTGGCCTTGGTGTCGGTGGTCTTGATCTGGCCGTGCTCGAACAGC
The DNA here is from genome assembly GCF_001056295.1 of Corynebacterium halotolerans. Lineage (GTDB taxonomy): Bacteria > Actinomycetota > Actinomycetes > Mycobacteriales > Mycobacteriaceae > Corynebacterium > Corynebacterium hansenii. The sequence goes on along the minus strand of NZ_JVMD01000007.1, from coordinate 119,925 downwards.
TGCTTCGCCAGGTTCGCCAGAATCTTCTTCTGGTGGGAAGCGGAGCCGCCGAGACGGGCGCCCTTCTTGGGCTTGGGCATGGGATTCTCCTCGTGTTTTTAAGTCGCGTGCGCTGTAGCGGCTACTCGTCGTAGCCGACCTCCGCGTCCTCGGTCCATTCGCCGGTCTCGGCGTCGTAGCCCTCAACGGTGGACGGGTCGAAATCGTTCGGCGAGTCCTTCAGGGACAGGCCCAGCTCCGAAAGCTTGACCTTGACCTCGTTGATGGACTTGTCGCCGAAGTTCCGGATGTCCAGCAGGTCCGACTCCGTGCGGGCGGCGAGCTCGCCGACCGTGTGGATCTCCTCGCGCTTCAGGCAGTTGTAGGAGCGCATGGAGAAGTCCAGATCCTCGATGGGCATGGAGTAGGCGGCGATGTCCTCGTTCTGCTGCGGGGACGGGCCGATCTCGATGCCCTCGGCGGCCTCGTTGAGCTCGCGGGCCAGGCCGAAGAGCTCCACCAGGGTCTTGCCGGCCGACGCCATCGCGTCGCGGGCGGAAATGGAGTTCTTCGTCTCCACGTCGATGACCAGCTTGTCGAAGTCGGTGCGCTGCTCGACGCGGGTCGCCTCGACCTTGTAGCTGACCTTCAGCACCGGGGAGTAGATCTGGTCGACCGGGATGCGGCCGATCTCGCCGCCGGAATTCGGCTGGGCGGGAACGTAGCCGCGACCGCGCTCGACGACCATCTCGATGTCCAGGCGCCCCGACTCGTTGAGCGTGGCGATGTGGTGATCCGGGTTGTGGATCTCCACGCCCGCCGGGCACTCGATGTCGCCGGCCGTGACGGCTCCGCCGCCCTCGCGGCGCAGGTACACGGTCGCCGGCTCGTCGAAGTCGGAGCTCAGCACCAGGCCCTTGATGTTCAGGATGATGTCGGAGACATCCTCCTTCACGCCCGGGATGGTGGTGAACTCATGCAGCACGCCGTCGATGCGGATGCTCGTCACCGCCGCGCCCGGAATGGACGACAGCAGCGTACGGCGAAGCGAATTGCCGAGGGTGTAGCCGAAACCCGGCTCCAGCGGCTCGATGACGAACCGGGAGCGCGAGGAATCGATGAAATCCTCGGTGAGCGTGGGACGCTGGGAAATGAGCATGATCTGTGATCCTCCTGGTGGCGACCGCTATTTGACGCCTTGGGGAATGGGGATGCGAAGTTGCCCCGACTCTACGGCCGAACCGCGGTTGACGCGGCCGTCGCAAAGCCGGGTCGAAGGGGTTCCGCGCGGACGCCCGGAAGGGCGCCGCGCCGAGCCTTACTTCGAGTAGAACTCGACGATGAGCTGCTCCTGCAGCGGGGTGTCGATCTGGGCGCGCTCGGGCAGCTGGTGCACGAGGATGCGCAGGGTCTCGGGGACGACCTGCAGCCAGGCCGGGACGACGGCGTCGACCAGGCCCTCCTGGGCCTCCTCGAACCACAGCATCTTGCGCGACTTCGGGCGCACGTCGATGATGTCGTACTGCGTCACCTGGAACGACGGCACGTTGATCTTCTTGCCGTTGACGGTGAAGTGGCCGTGCGACACCAGCTGACGGGCCTGGCGGCGGGTGCGCGCGAGGCCGGCGCGGTAGATGACGTTGTCGAGACGCGACTCGAGCAGGATGACGAGGTTGTCGCCGGTCTTGCCGGCGCGACGGTTCGCCTCGGCGTAGTAACGGCGGAACTGCTTCTCCATGACGCCGTAGGTGAAGCGGGCCTTCTGCTTCTCCTGCAGCTGGAGCAGGTACTCCGACTCCTTGATGCGGGCGCGGCCGGCCTGCCCGGGCGGGTAGGGGCGGCGCTCGAAGGACATGTCGCCGCCGACGAGGTCGACGCGGAGACGACGGGACTTGCGGGTTGCGGGTCCGGTATAACGGGCCATTTTGTTCTCCTCTTTCCCTTCTCTTAGACGCGGCGACGCTTCGGCGGACGGCAGCCGTTGTGCGGCTGCGGCGTCACGTCGGAGATCGAGCTGACCTCGAGGCCGGCGGCCTGGAGGGAACGGATGGCGGTTTCGCGGCCCGAACCCGGGCCCTTGACGAACACGTCGACCTTCTTCATGCCGTGCTCCTGCGCCTTGCGCGCAGCGTTCTCGGCGGCCATCTGAGCGGCGAACGGGGTGGACTTGCGGGAGCCCTTGAACCCGACGTGGCCCGAGGAGGCCCACGAGATGACGGCACCCTTCGGGTCCGTGATGGACACGATGGTGTTGTTGAAGGTGGACTTGATGTAGGCGTGGCCCTGGGCCACGTTCTTCTTCGCGACGCGACGGCCGGTACGGCGGCCGCGGGCGGACTTCGGAGCTGCCATGTTTACTTCTTCTTCCCGGCGATCGTCTTCTTCGGACCCTTGCGGGTACGAGCGTTGGTCTTGGTGCGCTGGCCACGGACGGGCAGGCCACGGCGGTGGCGCAGGCCCTGGTAGCAGCCGATCTCGATCTTGCGGCGGATGTCGGCCTGCACCTCGCGGCGGAGGTCGCCCTCCACCTTCCAGGTGGCCTCGATGACGTCGCGCAGGGACGAGACCTGCTCGTCCGACAGATCGTCGGTGCGCAGATCCGGGGAGATGCCGGTCTTCTCCAGCAGCTCGGAGGCACGGGCGGGCCCGATGCCGTAGATGTAGGTGAGAGCGACCTGCATGCGCTTGTTGCGCGGCAGGTCAACTCCAGCAAGGCGTGCCATTAGGCATTTTCCTTCCGGTTGGTGCGGTGGTTTGCTCCACTGCCGTCCCCGCCCGAGATCCCGCCGTGGCCCGGTCGGACGCCGGGTGGGCGGGGTGAAAAGCGCGGGGCTCCGGCCACCGTTGCCGGAGGTGAACTGACGGAACGTCGGAAAAGGGCGCGGACCCGGCGCCGAGCCGGGTCTGGTGATTCCTCCCCCGCGCCCGCCGATGACGGGCGCCCGTTCCGCTAGGACGGTGGAGTTGTGGTGTCTTACTTGTAGCGGTAGACGATTCGGCCGCGTTCCAGGTCGTACGGGGAAAGCTCCACGACGACCCGGTCCTCCGGGAGAATGCGGATGTAGTGCTGGCGCATCTTCCCACTGATGTGGGCGAGCACCCTGTGCCCGTTGTCCAGCTCCACTCGGAACATCGCGTTCGGCAAGGGCTCGACGACGCGGCCCTCAACCTCGATTGCGCCTTCCTTAGCCATGTCCTCCACGTTTCTCGGACCCGATCCGGGCCCGTTGGCTGATGTCTCTGCTACGTTCCACGGCAATGCCGCGGAGCGGCTCGGGTACACGTGTCCCTCGCCAGCGGCCCAGTTTACCCCCGAGCTGCGCAAACGCCAAATGCCCGCCGGCGTGACCCGCGCCGCACCCGGAGCGTCCCGCGCTCGCGGTCCGCGGCTGCGGTCTGCGGTTGCGGGGCCTCCGGGGCGGGCGGCCCGGAAGACGGGCCACTGAACCAATCGGACCGCTCGGGTGCTCGAGCCGCTCGGGTGATCGAGCCGCTCAGCCGGCTGAGCCGCTCACTTGATCGGACCGCTCACTTGATTAGGCCGCTCACTTGATTAAGCCGTAGTGCCGCAGCAGTGCTTCTCCGGCGGCCCGGTCCTTGAGCCCGTGGATGCGGATCAGGGGATATTGGGCACCCGCTTGGCTCCGGTACACGTTCCTCATGTCGACGATGTACACGTCCGCTCGCCCGTCGGCGGGCCACTCCCCCTCGTATGGCCGGTTGTTCGCGTCGCAGGGTTCCTCGATGAAGGCGAACGTGTCCCCGGGCGTTTCGTAGACCCGCTTGAACGTTTCGCCGCACCGCGGCGGTTCGAACAGGCGGCGATCCGGCGGGCCCGTCGTGGAGAAGTGGACCTGGACGACGTCCCCGGGGTAGGCCAGTTCCGGCAGGCCATTCGCCTCGGCGAACCGGTTCGTCGCCGCGCCATAGTCGAGGCAGTAGTAGTTCAGGTTCTCGTACCCGGGGCCGCCGTTGCGGTCGCAGTTGGAATGGGCCGCGAACAACGGCGCGGGGTCGAAAAGGTCGAAGACGCGGGCCACGGCCTCCGGCACCGGAACCCCGTCGGGCACCGGCGGGGGCGCCGGCCGGAACGGCTTCTCCTCCGAATCACGGCCTGCTGCGGCGGCCTCCGCGGCGGCTTCGGCGGGATTCTCGCCACGTCGCACTTCGAAGGAAAACTCCCCGGTGATCACGCCGCCCCCGAGTTTCCCGTCCTCGCCGAACAGGCCCAGCACGCTCCCTCCGATTGAGACGAGGGCGAGGATCGCGCCCACGGCAAGGGGGAGGATCACGGCCGCTCGCGCGGGCTTCCACGATGCGCCACCGTGCCCGGCCACCGCATCGTCATGGCAATCACCGTCGTCGCAATCGCAATCGTCGCAGTCGCGGCAATCGTCGCAATCGCAGTCGTCGCAGTCGCGGCAATCGTCGCAATCGCAGTGGCAGTATTCGTCGTCTTCGTCGTCGCCGTTCCCGGCATCTGCCAGCCGGTGGAACAGTCCCGGATCCAGCGCCCCCGCCGCCAGGGCGGCCGACCGGCATTCGAAGGGCCGCACGTGGGTGCCGCGGAATCGGTCCCGCGCCTCGGCGATCGCCTCTTCCGATCCGATCAGCACGGCCCACGTCGACAGGGAACCGGCGTCGGAGATCATCGTCGCCACGGCGTCCGCCAGCGGCTCGCCGTCGGCCGAACGCATGCCCAGGCGGCTGTACGCCAACCCCGTTCCTGCGTCTCCGACGACGATGTCGCGGCCGTCGTTCATCCCGTACTTCACGTCGGCCAGCACTTCGGTGTCCGGCACCGTGCGGACCGACGCCGCCCGCACGCCCATGGCCTGCAGCCGGCCGAGCCAATCGCCGACCTCGTCGACGCCCATGGTCACCGGGTGGACGAGCACCAGCTCCGCGGGTTCCGCGCGGGGCGCGAATTCGGTCGCGGCCGCGATGAGATCCGGCAGCGGGCCGGGGCCGAGGGCGTGGGCGCGGTTGCCGTGCACCACTGCACCGGCGGGCTCCCCCGCCACGGAAATGCTGAGGCGCCAGGTGGGCGACGACGGCGACGTCATCGATCCGGCCCTATCGCGCGGCGCCGTCTTCGGCGGCGGCCGCGGGATCCCCCGCACCCGGCACCGACGCGTTGAACTTCTCGCCGCCCAGGTCGCCCCGCGCCATCTTGTTGACGGTCAGCGCGATCGCGCCGTCGCCGGTGACGTTGCAGGCGGTGCCGAACGAGTCGATGGCGATGTACGCGGCGATCATCAGTGCGATCTGCGACTCGTCGAAGCCGAGCTGCGTCTGCAGCAGGCCGACCGCCGCCATGATCGCGCCGCCCGGCACGCCCGGCGCGGCGACCATCATGATGCCCAGCATCAGCACGAACCCGAGCGCCATGCCGAACGTCAGCTGGGCGTCGGTGAGGTACATGACGGCGAATGCGAACAGGCCGATCTTCATCATCGAGCCCGACAGGTGCACGGTCGCGCCCAGCGGGACGACGAATCCGGCGACGGACTCGCTGACGCCGTTGTTGCGCGTCGACTTCAGGGTGACCGGGATGGTCGCCGCCGACGACGACGTGCCCAGCGCGGTGAAGTACGCCGGCAGCATGTTCTTCAGCGCGCGGAACGGGTTGACGCCCGCGTAGGCGCCGGCGAGCAGGTACTGGATCAGCAGCACGATCCAGGTCATCACGGTCGCCAGGATGAGCACCTTCAGGAACGCCGACAGGGTGTCGGTGAGGTTGCCGTTCATGCCCATCGACAGGAACATGCCGAAGATGAACGGCGGCAGCAGCGGGATGACGAACTTCTCGATGACCTTCATGATCACCGACCGCAGCTCCTCGGCCGCCTGCTGCAGGGTGTCCGACTTCACGGCGGTCATGGCGATGCCGACGGTGAACGCCAGCAGCAGCGCCGACATGACGGCGAACGGCGGATCCATCTCGATGGTGAAGTACGGCGACAGCCCGCCCTCGTCGATGTCCGCGGCCTCGAACAGCTGCTGGTCCGCCAGCAGCCACGAGTAGGTGGCCACGGAAACCCCGTAGGCGATCAGACCGGAGATGACCGTCGAGGCGTACGCCAGGCCGACGGTGACGCCGAGCCACTTGCCGGCGCCGCGCCCGAGCGACGAGATCGCCGGGGTGATCAGGGCGAAGATGAGCACCGGCACGAAGAACCCGAGGAATCCGCTGAACAGCGAGTTGAAGGTGACGAACACCCTCGCCAGCCAGTCCGGGAAGAAGAAGCTGCAGACGATGCCGAGCAGGATCGCCACGATGATCTTGAACAGCAGCGAATTGAGTATGCGGGAGGAATTCATCGAACCTCGATCAATCGGAGTCGGGGGCCGCACCCGTCCTGTGGCGGGGCCTCGGCGCGGAGGCCGAACGGCCGCACCCGGGTGCGGAGCATGATCCTGAGAATACTTCAGGCAACGCGTTTTCCCGCACCCCGGTCCGCCCGGGATTCACCCGCGGCCGAAGAGCTTCCGAAGGCCGCCGAGGACGCCGGTTCGGCCGGGCCGGTTCCCACGCGCCGCCGCGGACCGCGAGTTCGGTGCGGCACGGTGGCGCTCGGTGCGGATCGCCTCGGGCACGAGCGCGCCGCGGGCGAGGTCGAGCAGCGAATATCGCGTCGGCTCGGCGACCACGGACGCCAGCGCTTCGCCCATGGCCCGGGTGTCGCGGGCAAGCCGACGAGCGCCACGTCGGCGCCGGCTCCGCCGTGCTCCCGCAGCCGCGCCGATACTTCGGCGACGACATCGGCGGCGTCGGCGGCCACGTCGGAGCCCTCACCGACCGGCGACGCGGGACCGTCCACCCCGTAGACGCGCCCGGATGAGGCATCGACGATGACCAGCCGCCCCCGGGTCCCGGGGGCCAGCCCATCGCGCACCATGTCGGAAACAGTCGACGTCTTCGACGCCATGAGCACCTCGGCATCCCCGGTGGTGCGCACCAGCCGTTCGGGAACGCCGGCCCGGTCGATGTCCCGCAGCGCCTCCCCGAGCGTGTCCGCGCCCATCCACCGCGGGTGCACGAGCGTCGCGGCGACGGGCTTCATGCCGCCGTGCTTGCGCAGCGCCTCCGCCACGATCTCGCCGACCGACTCCCCGGCCACGCGCCAGGGGTCCGACTCCTCGATGCACGTCGCGCCGGCGACCCCGCCGCGCGCGTCGACGGCGATGGCCAGCCACCATGGATTGCCGTTCATCCCGCGTCCCCTCTCCCCCGGCTCACGGCCGCGGCGTCAGAATCCGCGGCCCGTCGGCCGTCGCGGCCACCGTGTGCTCCCAGTGCGACGCCGGCTGACCGTCGGCCGTCACCACGGTCCACCCGTCGTCGAGCTCATCCGAGCCCCACTCCCCGCCGAGGATGAGCATCGGCTCGATGGCCAGCACGGAGCCCTCCTGGATCAGCGGGCCCTTGCCGGGCTTGCCCTCGTTGGCCAGGAAGGGCTCCATGTGCATCTCGCGGCCGATGCCGTGGCCGCCGTACCCGTCGACGATGCCGAGCTCGATGCCGTGCCGCACCTCCGCCGCCCGCGTCGCCTGCTCCAGCGCATGCGAGACGTCGGTCAGTCGGGCGCCGGGCACCATCGCCGCGATCCCGGCTTCGAGCACCTCGGAGGTGGCCACGTTGAGCTTCTCCCAGTCCTCGCGCAGCTTGCCGACGCCGAACGTGAGAGCCGAATCGCCGTGCCAGCCGTCCAGGATCGCGCCGCAATCGATGGACACGAGGTCGCCTTCCGCGAGCACCCGCTCGCGCGAGGGGATGCCGTGGACGATGACCTCGTTGACCGACGCGCACACCGAGGCGGGGAACCCCTCGTACCCCAGGAACGACGGCACGGCGCCGGCGGAGGTGATGACCTCATGGGCGACGTCGTTGAGGTCCTGGGTCGTGGCGCCCGGCACCGCGGCGTCCCGCACCGCCACCAGCGCGCGGCCGACGATTTCGCCGGCCGCCTGCATGGCGTCGAGTTCCGCGGGGGTCTTGGCGGGGATGGACGGGCGATTGCGTCGGAATCTGATCACGGTGGGCAACACTACTCCCGGCGCACGAAAAGACGGGCCGGGGCCACCGCGGCACCCGCGGACATGCGGATGATGCGGTGACGCCGGCCCGTCGTGAAGCGGACCCGGGAACCGGGCCCGCGGGGAAAGCGCGGGGTTACTTCTGGAGCTTGTCCAGCTCCGCCATGGCGGCGGCGTTGATCTCCTCGACCGTGCCCTCGGCCTTGATCTTGACGACCTTGTCCGCGTAGTGGTCCAGCAGCGGCGCGGTCTCGCGCTCGTAGACGTGCATGCGGTTGCGGATGACGTCCTCGGTGTCGTCGGCGCGGCCGCGGGCCAGCATGCGCTCGACCACGACGTCCTCGGACACGTCGAACTGCACGACGCCGTCCAGCTCCAGGCCCAGGCCCTTCAGGATGCGCTCGAGCTCATCGGCCTGCGGGACCGTGCGGGGGAAACCGTCGAGGAGGAAACCGGCCTTGGCGTCGTCCTCCTCCAGGCGGGACTCCACCATGCGGACCGTCACGTCGTCGGGGACCAGGTTCCCGGCGTCCATGTAGGACTTCGCCTCGAGGCCCAGCGGGGTGCCCTCGCCGATGTTCGCCCGGAACAGATCACCGGTCGAGATGTGGGGGACGCCGAGCTTCTCGGAGAGAATGGCGGCCTGGGTGCCCTTGCCGGCACCGGGGGGACCAAGGAGAACGAGTCGCATTACTTCAGGAACCCTTCATAGTTTCGTTGCATGAGCTGGCTCTCGATCTGCTTCACCGTCGTCAGCGCGACGGACACGAGAATCAGCAGAGCCGTACCACCGAACATACCGCCGCTCATGCCGCCCTGGTTGCTTCCGATGCCCAGATCGAGCATGAAATTCGGCAGCACCGCGATGAGCGCCAGGTACAGCGAGCCGACCGCCAGCAGGCGGGTGATCACGTAGCCCAGGTACTCGGCGGTGGGGCGCCCGGGGCGGAAGCCCGGGATGAAGCCGCCGTACTTCTTCATGTTGTCGGCCTGGTCGTTCGGGTCGTACTGCACCGAGGTGTAGAAGTACGAGAAGAACACGATCAGGGCGAAGAACAGCACGATGTACTGCCAGCTGGACGGCGACAGCAGGTACTGGATGACGTTGCGCTGCCACCAGTTGTCCTGCGACGGGTTCTTCTGGCCGGACTGCACGATCTGGGTGATCAGCACCGGCACGTAGATCAGCGACGACGCGAAGATGACCGGGATGACGCCGGCCTGGTTGACCTTCAGCGGCAGGTAGGTGGACGAACCGCCGTACTGGCGGCGGCCGACCATGCGCTTGGCGTACTGCACCGGGATGCGGCGCTGGCCCTGCTCGATGAAGATGACGCCGATGATGAGCACCAGGACGGCGGCGATCACGGTGGCGAACACCAGGCCACCGGCGGACTGCAGGATGCCGGCGCCCTCGGCGGGCATCTGCGCGGCGATGCCGGCGAAGATCAGCAGCGACATGCCGTTGCCGACGCCGCGGTCGGTGATCAGCTCGCCGATCCACATCACCAGCACGGCGCCCGAGGTGAGCACCAGGACCATGACGACCATGTCGAACAGGCCGGCGCCCTGGATCAGCAGCGACTGGTTGCCGCCGAGCAGCGCGCCGCGGTCGGCCATGGCGACGATGCCGGCGGACTGCAGCAGGGCGAGGGCGACCGTCAGATAGCGCGTGTACTGCGTCATCTTGGCCTGGCCGGATTGGCCTTCCTTCTTCAGCTGCTCGAAGTGCGGGATCACCACCGTCAGCAGCTGCACGATGATGGACGCGGTGATGTACGGCATGATGCCGATGCCGAAGATCGACATCTGCAGCAGTGCGCCGCCCGAGAACAAGTTGATGAGCGAGTAGACGCTGGACTGGTCCTGCGTGATCTGCTCAAGGCGTGCCGCCACCGTCTGGTAGTCGACGCCCGGGGTGGGGATCTGCGCGCCGACGCGGTACAGAACGATCATGCCCAGGGTGAACAGGATCTTCTTCCGCAGATCGGGGTCGCGCAGGGCCGCCAGGAAACCGGAAGGCACGTGCATCCTCCTGAACCCGCTTGACGACGTCCCGTGCCCGCCGCTTCGAGGCGTTCGGGCAGTTGGGCCGTGGTTCGTGGGCGGCCCCGGTTGTGGCGGGGCGCCCTCGGTCGCGGGCGAACTGATAGTGGACGTAATTGGACTCTGTGAGTCTAGCAGCGCCGTTGGTTTCCGGTCTCATCACGGCAAGATAACGGCGCCGGGGCTCCCCCTGGAACGGCGAAACGCCCCTTCCCCGTGGAACGGGGAAGGGGCGCCGACGCGAAAACCGCGGGCCGACCGAAGCCGGACCCGCGGTCCTCGTGGGGTCGCGCGATGCGGATCGCGCCCCCGAAGCGTTTTACGCCTCGGTGACGGTGCCGCCCGCGGCCTCGATCTTGGACTTCGCGGAGCCCGAGAACTTGTCGGCGGTGACGTTGACCTTGACGTCGATGTCACCGTTGCCCAGGATCTTCACCGGCTGCTTGGCGCGCACGGCGCCCTTGGCGACCAGGTCGGCGACGGTGACGTCGCCGCCCTCCGGGAAGAGACGGGCCAGATCCGAGACGTTGACGACCTGGAAGGTCACCTTCGCCGGGTTCTTGAAGCCCTTCAGCTTCGGCAGGCGCATGTGCAGCGGCATCTGGCCGCCCTCGAACGCCGCCGAAACCTGCTTGCGGGCCTTGGTGCCCTTGGTGCCGCGACCGGCGGTCTTGCCCTTGGACGCCTCGCCGCGACCGACGCGGGTCTTGTCCTTCTTGGCGCCCGGGGCCGGAGCCAGGTCGTGGAGCTTGATGGGATCAGTCATGATTTACCTACTCCCCCGCCACTTCTTCGACCTCGACCATGTGACGCACGGCGTTGATCAGGCCGCGGACCTCCGGGGTATCCGGACGGACCACGGACTGGTGCCGGCGCTTGAGGCCGAGGGTGCGCAGCGAGTCCTTCTGGTTCTGCTTGGTGCCCGCGGTGCCGCGGAGCTGGGTGATCTTCAGAGCCATGTCAATCACGCTCCCTGTCCCGCGCGGGCGCGCAGCATACCGGCCGGGGCGACCTCTTCGAGGGTCTTGCCGCGGCGAGCGGCGACCTCTTCGGGGCGCACCAGCTGCTTGAGGGCGTCCACGGTGGCGTGGACGACGTTGATGGCGTTGTCGGAGCCCAGGGACTTCGACAGCACATCCTGGATGCCGGCGCACTCGAGCACCGGGCGAACCGCGCCACCGGCGATGACGCCGGTACCCGGGGCGGCCGGGCGGAGCATCACGACGCCGGCGGCGGCCTCGCCCTGAACCGGGTGGGTGATGGTGCCGGCGATCATCGGGACGCGGAAGAAGTTCTTGCGGGCCTCCTCGGCGCCCTTCTGGATCGCGGCCGGCACCTCCTTCGCCTTGCCGTAGCCGACGCCCACGTTGCCCTCGCCGTCGCCGACGATCACGAGAGCGGTGAAGCTGAAGCGACGACCGCCCTTCACGACCTTGGACACGCGGTTGATGGTGACGACGCGCTCCAGGTACTGGTTGCGCTCGTCCTGCTGGCGACGGTTGTCGCGGCCGCCGCGGCCGCCGTCGCGACGATCGTCGCGGCGGTTGTTGTTGTTCTGGTTGTCGGCGGAGCCACGTCCGCCGTCACGCCGTTCACGTCCCGGCATCACGCGTTCCTTCCGTAGAACTGATTGGTCTGCATCATTAGAACTTCAGGCCACCTTCGCGGGCGGCTTCGGCCAGCGCGGCCACGCGGCCGTGGTACTGGTATCCGCCGCGGTCGAAGACGACCGAGTCGATGCCGGCGTCCTTGGCGCGGGCGGCGAGGACCTCGCCGACCTTGGCGCTGCGGGCCTTCTTGTCACCCTCGATGGCGCGGATGTCCGCGTCCAGGGTCGACGCCGAGGCCAGGGTGCGGCCGATGGAGTCGTCGATGATCTGGGCGGTCATGTGGCGCGAGGAGCGGTGGACCACGAGACGCGGGGTCTCGGCGGTGCCGCGGATGTTCTTGCGCAGGCGCGCGTGGCGGCGAGCGCGGGCGACGCGGCGACGCGTCGAGATGTCCTTGCCGACCGGGAGGCGCTTTTCGTTGTTGTTGCTCATTACTTACCCGTCTTTCCGACCTTGCGACGGATCTGCTCGCCCTCGTAGCGGATGCCCTTGCCCTTGTAGGGGTCGTCCTTCCGCAGACGACGGATGTTGGCGGCGATCTGTCCGACCTGCTGCTTGTCGATGCCCGCGATGGACAGCTTGGTGTTGCCGTCCACGTCGAAGGTGATGCCCTCGGGGGCCTCGATGAGGACCGGGTGGGAGTAGCCCAGGGCGAACTCGAGGTCCTTGCCCTTCTTCTGGACGCGGTAGCCCACGCCGAAGATCTCCATCTTGATGGTGTAGCCCTGCGTGACGCCGACGACCATGTTGTCGATCAGCGAGCGGGACAGACCGTGGAGGGAGCGGTTCTTGCGGTTGTCGTCCGGGCGGGCGACGACGATCTGGCCATCTTCCTGGGCGACGGTGATCGGCGCCGGGATGGTGACGGACAGCTCGCCCTTCGGGCCCTTGACGGTGACGTCCTGGCCCTCGATCGTGGCGGTGACGCCGTTCGGGACGGCGATGGGGTTCTTGCCGATGCGCGACATTGTTCGATATCCCCCTTACCAGACGTAGGCGAGGACTTCCCCGCCCACCTTCTTCTCGGTGGCCTGACGGTCGGTCAGCAGACCCTGGGACGTGGAGATGATGGCCACGCCCAGGCCGCCGAGGACCTTCGGCAGGTTGGTGGACTTCGCGTACACGCGCAGACCCGGCTTCGACACGCGGCGGACGCCGGCGATCGAACGCTCACGGGAGGGGCCGTACTTGAGGTTCAGGGTCAGGGTCTTGCCGACCTTGGCGTCCTCGACGGTGAAGTCCTCGATGTAGCCCTCCTGCTTGAGGATTCCGGCGATGTTCGCCTTGAGCTTGGACGAGGGCATCGAGACGGTGTCGTGGTACGCGTTGTTCGCGTTGCGCACGCGCGACAGCATGTCGGCGATGGGATCAGTCATGGTCATGGTGAGTGACCGCATTCCTTTCTCGCTGCGGTTCCTTCCCACCCCATCACGTGATCCACGCGATTTTCGGGGCAACTGGCGCCAGCCGGGTTCAGTAGCCCGGTTGGCTCGCCACCCGATACGCGCGGGACGCTGCAGTCGGGGCGGGGGGCCTTCAGCAAAGTGTGTGCTTGGCAATCCTGCTCGGGAGCGCGGCGCCGTGCCGATGGCATGGCGGAATGCGCGTCCATGGAGCGGACCGTTCGAACCTACCAGCCCGCGGGCCCCGCACCCAAATCGCCTTTCGCCCCGCGAAACGCGGAAACCCCGCCCGGGCGCCCATGTGGGCGCCCCGGACGGGGAGATCGCGAAGAAGTCGGAACTTAGCGGATGTGCGGGGCGATGAAGCGGGCCATCGCGTACTGGCCGTCGATGGTCGGGTGGTTCGTCATCGGGCCCATGTTCGGGTCCTGGAAGCCGGCGACCCAACGCTCGTGGTCGACCGGGTTGCAGGTGCCGTGGCCGATCGTCTGCTGGTAGACGTCGATGAAGTTGGCGCCGATGTTGCGGGCGGCCATGGCGATGGTGTTGCGGAAGGACTCCTGGACCTGGGTCGCGCCCGGGGCCGGGATCGGGAAGGTCTGGCCCGGAACGTTGACCAGGCACAGCTGGTCGTTGGTGGCGTACTCCGGGTAGGAGGCCAGGTGGATGCGGACGCCCGGCGCAACCTCGCGGATGCGGTTGGCGACGTGGGTCAGCTCCTGCTGGTACGCGGTGGCGTTCAGCTCGCCCACGTTCTGCATGACGCCGGCGACGTCGGCCCACATGAGGGCGTCCATGCCGCCGTACATGAAGACGACGTCCTGGGTGCCCGGCCCGATGTCGCCGTGCATGATGGCGGCCTCGACGTAGCCGACCAGCTGGATGACCGGGGCGCCGCCCATGCCGTTGCAGGACCAGTCGCCGAGGGACTTGCCGGCCTCCTTGGCGGCGATCTTCGGCCAGTTCTCCATGTCGGTGGCGCAGTTGGCCACGATCGGGGTCTGGCCCGGCTCGAGGCCGCGCGGGCCGGACTTGCCGGCGTTGGCGGTGAAGGAGTCGCCGAAGGTGACGACCTGCTTCGCACCGGTGCCCGGAGCGGAGTTGACGTTCGGCAGACCCGGGGTGGCGGGCATCGGAGGAAGGGCGGGCTGGGCGGCGGCGCCGGCGGCACCCAGGCCGAGGCCCAGAACCGTGACGGCGGCGATGGCCGCGGAGCGGACCTTGGTGGTGAAAGACTTCTTCATGAGTGGAAACCGTGCCGTTTCTCTGTGGCGGTGTCAAGTCGTGGGCCTGCGGTTCTTACCGCATATTCATCGGGTACCCAGGGACCCTCACGTTACCGTGTCTCCCGACGTTCGTGACCGGTTTGTTACAAACCGCAGGTTGACGGGATTCCCGGAGGGGCCGATCGGCGCCCATTTCCCGGCCATCGGCTGCCGAACGGCCGATTTCGCGCCAATATCGACACGCAAATGTGATCTCGCTCACCCTCAAAAGGCACACCCGAATTCGGGGATGCATCACCGATGCAATTCACCCGTTCACGGGCCGGCTAACGGCTCTGCGGTGCGGTTTCCCCCGCCGAACCGTCGCAAAGCAAGCCCCGGGAAGGCCCCCGGAAGCGCCCCATCCGGGGCACCGGAACGCCCGGTTAACGGCGAAACCCCCGCTTCCCGGAGGGGAAGCGGGGGTCACCGCGCGACTGCACGGCACGAATCGGCCGGAAAGACGGCCGAAACCGGATTAATCTTTGTGCTGGGCGGTCTTGAACGGGAAGCCGAGCTCGCGCAGCAGGGCGCGACCCTCGTCATTGTTCGTGGCGGTGGTCACGACGGTGATGTCCATGCCGCGGGGGCGGTCCATCTTGTCGATGTCGATCTCGTAGAACATGGACTGCTCCGAGAGACCGAAGGTGTAGTTGCCGTGGCCGTCGAACTGCTTGTCCGACAGGCCGCGGAAGTCGCGGATTCGCGGCAGCGCCACCGTCAGCAGACGGTCCAGGAACTCCCACATGCGGTCGCCGCGCAGCGTGACGCGGGCGCCGATGGGCATGCCCTCGCGCAGCTTGAAGTTGGCGATCGACTTCTTGGCGCGGCGCAGCTCCGGCTTCTGGCCCGTGATCAGGGTCAGGTCGTTCAGCGCGCCGTTGATCTGCTTCGAGTCGCGGGCGGCCTCGCCGACGCCCATGTTCACGACGACCTTGGTGACGCCCGGAATCTGCATGACGTTGTCGAAGGAGAATTCCTTCTGCAGGTTCTCGCGGATCTCGGAGCGGTAGCGCTCCTTGAGGCGGGGGGTGTAGTTCTCGCTCATGCTTAGATGTCCTTCCCGGTGCGACGGGAGATGCGAACCTTGTTGCCGTCCTCATCGAAGCGGTAGCCGACGCGGGTCGGGGTGCCCTCTTCATCGACGAGCATGACGTTCGACACGTGGATCGGGGCCTCCTGGGTGACGATGCCACCGGACGAGGCGCCACGCTCCGGAGCGGAGTTCGCGACGTGCTTCTTGATCTTGTTGACGCCCGAGACCAGGACCTTGTCGCGCGTCGGGTAGGCCTCGATGACCTCGCCCTGCGCGCCCTTGTCCGGACCCGAGATGACCAGGACGGTATCGCCCTTGCGGATCTTCACTTAAATCACCTCCGGTGCGAGCGACACGATCTTCATGAACTTCTTGTCGCGAAGCTCACGCGCGACCGGGCCGAAGATGCGGGTGCCGCGCGGCTCGTTGTCGGCCTTGATCAGGACGGCGGCGTTCTCGTCGAACGAGATGTAGGAGCCGTCCGGGCGACGGGTCTCCTTCTTCGCGCGGACGACGACGGCGCGGACGATCTCGCCGGCCTTGACGTTGCCGCCCGGGGCGGCCTCCTTGACGGTGGCCACGATGACATCGCCGATGCCGGCGAAGCGTCGGGTGGAGCCGCCGAGCACGCGGATGCACAGGATTTCCCTGGCACCGGTGTTGTCGGCGACCCGCAGACGCGATTCCTGCTGAATCACTACGGTTCTCCTTGACCTGGATTGCTGTGTGCGCCGGATTTCCGTCCCGGGCGCACGCGGTCTGATTCGGCTGCGGGGTGGTCCGGGCCGTGCCGGGGCGGAGGCCGCGCGATGCGCGCCAGTGCCCGGCGGATCGGCTCCTTCGGCCACCCGCAACCCGAAAATTATGGCATGCGCGCCGGTTGAGGCCAAATCCCGCCTCAACCCGGCGACCGGCCCCGGGGGGAATCGGCGGGGCGGGACCGGGTGTCCGGGAATTTCGCGGCCCACTTTCCCGGGGTTTACAATCTCGACCTATACGTCCCACAGTACGTCTGACAGCCGGCCTCATTTCCCCGTCGTCCGGCCCATACCCGACCAGCGAGGATCGCACGTGCATCAAGCCTCCCCCACCGGCGCCGTTCATGAGGTCGGCGTCGACCAGATCTTCTTCTCCACGACGGACGACCGCGGCGTGATCACCGCCGCCAACGACGTCTTCATCGACTTGTCGCGCCATCCGCGCGAGGAACTGATCGGCGCGCCCCACAACGTCATCCGCCACCCGGACATGCCGCGGGGCACCTTCCGGGTCATGTGGGATCGCCTGCAGGCCAAGACCCCGTTCGCCGGGTACGTGCGCAATCTCGCGTCCGACGGCAGCGCCTACACCGTGTTCGCCACGGTGACGCCCATGCCCGGCTCGGGTTACCTCTCGGTGCGCACCCGCCCGATGTGCGAGGACGTCGCGGAGATGGCCGATTCGCTCTACCGGCAGATCCGCGAGCGCGAGAGCAGCGCGGCCGAAGAGGGCGCGGGCGGCCGCGACGTCGCCGCCGTCGGCGCGGAGGCCCTCGCCGAGATGCTGAACGAGGCCGGTTTCGCCGACTACGCGGAGTTCCAGCGCGAGGTCCTGCCCGCCGAGGTCGCGGCGCGCGAGGCCGCGGGCGCCGGGCTTCCCGACGTGCCGGAGTGCGATGGCCGCCTCGCGGAGGTCGACGCGGCGGTCCGCGAGATCTTCGGCGAACTCGATGCGTCGATGGCCGCGCAGGACGACATCGTCGACCTGGCGCGTTCGCTCAAGCGCTGCGGCCGCAAGATCCGGCACGACATGGACACCGCCGCCACCATCACCGATCGGCTGGAGGACACCCTCAAGGACGACCCGACCCACGTCGCCGACATGATGCCGGTGCGCGTCTGGTCGCAGATGCGCGGCATCGCCGCCCGGTACACGGGCTCGCTGCTCGATTCCCTGGAGGACTTCACCGCCCTGGGCGCCGAGACGCGCTTCCAGGTCGCGCTGGCCCGCCTGCAGACCACCGAGCTGGCGTCCTTCGTGGCGGAGGTCGCCGCCGGCGGCGCCGAATCGCACCACGCGGCCAAGGCCATCCGCCCGCTGTGCGGCGTCCTCCACGAGGAGGTGTCGGCCATGGACGATCAGACGCGCCTGCACCGCGAGCGCGCCGCCGACGTCGCCGAGCACATCGACCGGGTGGTCGAGATCATGCGCATCCCCCAGCAGGTCGCGGTGGCGTGGAGCAAGGGCGTGCCCTCGATGGGGTTGACCGGCGAGATCAGCTCGCTCGCGGCGTCGATGGCCGCAGCGGTGGTCAGCGCCGGCGCCGCCATCTCCGAACTGGAGGCCCTGCGCGAGCGGTGCCGCGACATCGGCGACGTGGAGCACTCGGTCCGCCTGCGCGAGCTGATCGACACCGTCCGGGACTTCGCGGTCGAGGACGGCGCTTCGGCTGACGACGAGCCGGCCGAAGAGGGCCCGACCGAAGGGGAGCCTGCGGCCGCAGAGGAATCCGTCGTGCAAGCCGCCGCCGAGCAGCCCGCCGCCGAAGAGACCCCCGCCGAGGAAGCGGCCGCCGAGCAGCCCGCGGAGGAAGCCCCCGCGGAGCAGCCCTCGGCCGAAGAGGCCCCAGCCGAGCAGCCCGCGGAGGAAGCGGCCACCGCCGAGCAGCCCGCCGTATAGCGGCCACCTCCCCGGCCCCGGCAGCTAACCCACCCCGAATGCGCCAACCCACCCGTTGCAGCGGGTGGGTTGGCGCATTCGGGGTGGGTTTGCGTGAGGGGGCGCTGCGTAATGAGCGGTGATCCCCGGTGCGCGGCGTTCCCGGCTTCCGGGGCGTGACCGCCAGCCCGCCTCAGGCCCGTTCGGCGACGGCGACGATGAAGTTCGCGCGGTCGTCGAAGGGCAGCAGATCCCACGTCGAAAAGCGATGCGTGATGCGCAGGCCGGCCTCGAATGCATCGGCCTCGAAGTCGTCGTGGGACCAGCCGCGGCCGGCGCCGAAGCCCATGACCGCGCGGCCGTCGGCGGCGAGCGCATCGCGGAAGCCCGCGAGCACGGCGCCGCGGTCGGCGGGGTCGATGAAGGTCAGGACGTTGCCCGCGGCCACCACGATGTCGAAGTCGCCGGTGGGGTGCGCGCCCGCCTCCTCGTTTTCGGGGTCGGAATCGGCCGCCGCAAGCACCTCGGCCAGGTTGGCCAGGTCGCCGACCTTCCACGTGCCGCCGGGCTGGACCTTCCGCGCCTCGGAAATCAGGTACGGGTCGATGTCGACGCCGACCACCCGGTGGCCGCGCTGCGCAAGGTAACCGCCGAGGCGGCCCTGACCGCAGCCGGCGTCCAGGATGCGCCCGCCGCGCGGGGCCATCGCGTCGATCAGGCGGGCCTCGCCGTCGATGTCGCGTCCCTGCGCCGCGAAGTTGGCCCACCGCTCCGCGTACCTGCGGGAGTGGCCGGGGTCGGCGGCGACGATCTCGGTCCAGGTGCGGTGCATGTTCATGCCGCCCAGTATTGCTCACTCTCCCGTGCGGGTGCGGTTGGCGCGCGTCGCCTCAGCATTTCTCGAACTCCGCCCGCAGTTCCGCCTCCTCGGGGGTGGCCGTCTCTCCCGTGCAGCCGCCGAGCGTCAGCTCGGCGTCGCCGCCGTGGTCGAGGTAACGCACCCTCACCGGGACCTCCGTCCCCGCCATGCCGCCGGTTGCCCGGGTCGCCTCCAATTCGCGCAGCACCAACCGCACGCGTTCGGCGGCCGCCGCGACGGCCGCGTCCTCCTCGCCCGGGTCCCCGTCGCCGACGTTGGTCACGTCGAGCCACACGTACGGCACGCCCTGGTATCCGGCGCGGATGCTCGGCGTGACCCGCAGGGGCCGCGACCGCCCGTCGTCGTCCAGGCCGATTGCCGCGGCGCCGCCGAGCGCCCGGCCCGCCCACCGCATCAGGTCGGCGGCGGCCGCCCGATCGTCGGGGCCCCCGATCACCGCGAGCACCCCCATCGCATTCGCCTCGGGCGTTCCCCGCTCCGGACGCTCCTCGCGGCCATCGTCCAGGGGTGCGTCGCGGACCGGGATCGACAAGTCCACGTGCCCCATGCCCCGCGCCGATTCGCCGGACCGCGCCCGGTACGGGGCTTCCTCGATCCCCGCGGCAGCGTCCGCGGCGGCCTCGAAACACACCCGGTCGGTTCGGTCGCAGCCGGGGGCATCGAGCTCGATCGACTGGCGCGTTCCGGCGATGCGCGCCTTTTCGAACGTCCACGCACGGTCGTCGTCGAGCAGCCCGCGCAGTTCGCGGCCGTCGGTCAACGTTTCGAATGCCACGTCCAGCTCACGCCCGGAATCGGGTTTCCGCACGTGGACCAAGATTTCCGACCTGAATCCCCACTCGGCGTCCCCCGCCATCGACGCCAGCTCACGGGCGACGCGGTGGATCTCCATGACCTCGTCCACGGATCCGGCGTCGGCGCCGATGCGCAACGAAATGTCGCGGGTCTTGCCCACGCTCTCTCTCAGCTCGACGTTCGTGCCCGGCAGTTCCCGGGCGGCATGCTCCTCGAGCTTCCGCAGCGTGCGTCCGCCGTCGCCGTGGGCCGACAGGCTGGACACCACGATCGCAAACGCGGCCATGACCAGTGCCACCACGACGAAGACCGCGATCAGGCAGCCCCAGGCAACCCGCCCCGCGGACGTTCCGCCGCCCTTCGCGGCGCGTCCGCCCGGCATTTGCCCCGCGGCGTGCTCGGGTCCCCGACCATCGACGGTCATCTTCGGCCTCCTTCATGCGGGTTCGCTTTCCGACGCCCACCGTCGCCCATTCCGGTCAGCATTTCTCGAATTCCGCCCGCAGCCTCGCCTCCGCATCGGATGCCGCCGGTTCGTCCGAGCAGCCTCCGACGACGACTCTGGTGGGGCCGGATCCATATTCTTCGCGGATCGTGACGTGGATTCCCTTGCCGGCCGATGGTGCGTCGGAACCTGCGGCCGCCAGCTCCCGCAGCATCGCCTCGACGCGATCGGCGACCCGATCGTCATCATCAGGCGAATTCCCCGTGTTTTCGGCGCGGAGCTCGATGACGACGGTGCCGTCGTAACCCGTACTCAGATCCGGTTTGACGCGCAATGGACGTTGGCGACCGTCATCTTCGAACCCGATGGCGGTCATCCTGCCGGCCACGGGAACGGACCACCGAACCGCGTCCGCTGCGGTCGCCCGATCCCGCTGCCCGCTTACTTCGACGACGACCGTCGTGTTACGTCGCAGGTCGGCTCCGAAAACCGGGTCTCCACGTACCTCGGCCTCGCCTTCCGACAGCGGCACATCGTGGACCGGAATTTCGATGGTGATGTGCCCGCCCGTGATGGTCTCCCGTGAGATGGGGGCCCGGTACCCGGCCTCCTCGATACCGGCCGCCGCAGTCGCGCGACCCTCGAAGCACCGCATGTCCGCCCGCCCGCATGATGGCCCCGTGAAGCGCACCGGGTGCGGGCGCTCGCCCAGCTCAATTCGATCGAAAACCCACGCACGTTCGTCCTCGAGAATCCCCTTGAGCTCACCGGGGTCGGTGCGGTCGCCGAATGTCAGGGCAAGCTGGTCCCCGGGTCGTGCCACGTGCACCGTGATCTCCGACCCGAACTTCCAATCGGCGTCGCCGGCCGTCGCGGCCAGGGCGACGGCGCCCCGATGGATGCTCATCACCTCGTCGACCGACCCCACATTGGCCGCAGCCTCCAGCTCGATGATCCGCGGTTTCTCGGTGGATTCACGAAAGCGGACGTCGACGCCCGGCAATTCGGCCGACGCTTGCCGTTCCAGTTTTGCCAGCGTCTTTCCCCCGTCCCCATTCGCGAACATCGCGTTCAGGAAATGCACTCCCCCGATGACCAACAGCCCGACGGAGACGAGCACCATCACCAAACGAACCATGAAGCTCCGCCAGGACTTTTTGCCCTCGGCCGGCATTGCCGCGCTTCGCCGATTCCCGTTGCCGCCGGCGTCGCACGCGGATGCGTGACGACGCCCCGCGTTCCCCGCGGATTCATCGGCACACTTCGAATTCATCCCGAAGCCTCGCCTCCTCATCGGACTCCGCCGGTTCCTCCGAGCAGCCTCCGACGACGACCCTCATGGAACCGGTTTTACGGATCCCGTCTATGGTGACGTGAATTCCCTTGTCCGCCGATGGCGCATCGGAACCGGCGGCCGCCAGCTCCCGCAGCATCGCCTCGACGCGATCGATGGCACGGGCGACTGCCGGTTCGTCACGCTCCTCCCGAAGCTTCGCCACCCCGGGATCGATGGAAGGGTCTGCGCCGCGCCACACTTCCCCGACATTTTCGACGTTAAGTGTGATGCTCATACCACGGGGACTGTCCCTTACATACGGCCTGACCCGCAATGGCTCATAATGTCCGTCGTCATCGCCGAACCCGATGGCGGCCAACCGCCCGACGGCGGGAACCGACCACCGAATCACGTCCGCCGCGGCCGCCCGATCCTTCGGCCGAATGATTTTGACGACGACGGTCTCGGAATCTCGCTCGCGACCTTGCACCGCATTCGTTTTACGGTCCCGGGTCTCGTCCTCCGACAGCGGCGCATCGTGCACCGGAATTCCGATGATGATGTGTCCGAGCCCATTGGTCTCCCGCGAGATGGGGGTCCGATACCCGGCCTCTTCGATTCCCGCCGCAGCAGTCGCGCGATCGGTGAAACACCGCATGTCCGCCCGCCCGCACGATCGACCGACGAGCCGCAGGGGATGCGAGGGCACGCCCACTGTGATTCGATCGAAGACCAACGAACGTTGGTCCTCGAGAATCCCCCTGAGCTCGGCGGGGTCGGTGCGCTCGTTGAATTCCACGACAAGTTCACCCTCGGGTCGCGCCATGCGAACCGTGATGTCCGACCCGAACCCCCAAAGGGCATCGCCGGCCGTCTCGCCCAGGGCGACGGCGCCCCGATGGATCCTCATCACCTCGTCGACCGACCCGACGTCGGCCGAAGCCTGCATGTTGATGTCTCGCCACCTCGCGATGTGCTCGCGAAAGTGGACGTCGACGCCCGGCATTTCGGCCGACGCCTGCCGTTCCAGTTTTCGCAGCGTCATCCCCCAATCCCCGAAGCCGAATCCGCCGAGTGCGATGGCAAAGAGGAGCATTGACCCGATCATCACCAGACCGACCGCTATCATCACCATCCCCGAACAACCCATGATGAGCCGCGAAATCCTTTTGTTCTTTTGCGCATCCGCCATCGGCTGGCCATCGTGCGTTGCGGCACCTGTGTTCTGGGTCACGCCGCCATCATAATCCGCAACCGCTCCGACGAACGGCCGCCCACCCGGGTCCGACCCCGGCACGACGAAACCCCCGCCTCCCCGGCGAACCGGGGCGACGGGGGCGTCGCAAAGCGAAGGGGCCTTCGCGGAAAACCGCTTAGCGGGCCTTCTCGATGATCTCGATCAGGCGGAAGTGCTTGTCCTTCGAGAGCGGACGGCACTCCTCGATGCGGACGTGGTCGCCGACGCCGGCTTCCTCGTTCTCATCGTGGGCCTTCACCTTGGAGTTGGTGCGCATGATCTTGCCGTACAGGGCGTGCTGCTTGCGGTCCTCGAGCTCGACGACGATGGTCTTCTGCATCTTGTCGGACACGACGTAACCGGAGCGGACCTTGCGGGCGCCGGACTCGGTCTGGTTCATGTTTTCCTCGCTCATGCCGCATCACCATCGGTGGGGGCGGCGGACAGGCCGAGCTCACGCTCGCGCATCACGGTGTAGATGCGGGCGATGTCCTTGCGGACGGCGCTCAGTCGACGGTTGTTGGTCAGCTGACCGGTGGCCATCTGGAACCGGAGGTTGAACAGCTCCTCCTTGGACTCCTTGAGCTTGGCGACCAGGCCATCGTTATCCAGCGAGCGGAGCTCGTGGGCGGGAATGCCGTTAGACATCAGTACTGATCCTCCTTCCGGACGACTCGGGTCTTGCAGGGAAGCTTCGCGCCGGCGCGCTTGAGCGCCTCCATCGCGGTCTTCTCGTCCGGGTAGGACATCTCGAACATGATGCGGCCCGGCTTGACGTTGGCGACCCACTTCTCCACGGGGCCCTTACCGGAACCCATGCGCACGCCGAGCGGCTTCTGGGTCAGCGGACGGTCCGGGAAGATCTGGATCCACACCTTGCCGCCGCGCTTGACGTGGCGGTTGATGGCGATACGGGCGGCCTCGATCTGGCGGTTCGTGATGTACGCCGGCTCGAGGGCCTGCAGGCCGTAATCGCCGAACGTCACCTGGGTGCCGCCCTTGGCGACGCCGGAGCGGTGCGGGCGGTGCTGGCGGCGGAACTTGACGCGCTTCGGGATGAGCATTTAGCCCTCCTTCTTCTCGGAGGCCCGCTGGCGGCGCTGGCCACCACGACGCGGGCGCTCACGGCGGTCGCGGCGCTGACCGTCGCGACCGGCGTTCATCTCGGACTCGCGGCGGCCACCGATGACGTCACCCTTGTAGATCCACACCTTGACGCCGATGCGGCCGAAAGTGGTGTGGGCCTCGTGGGTGCCGTAGTCGATCTCCGCGCGCAGGGTGTGCAGCGGGACGCGACCCTCGTGGTAGCGCTCCGTGCGGCCCATCTCGGCGCCGCCCAGGCGACCGGAGCACACGACCTTGATGCCCTTCACCTGCGGCTGGCGCATGGAGGACTGGATGGCCTTGCGCATCGCGCGGCGGAACGCCACGCGGTTGGTCAGCTGCTCGGCGATGGACTGGGCGACCAGCTTGGCATCCGCGTCGATGTTCTTGACCTCGAGGATGTTCAGCTGGACCTGCTTGCCGGTGAGCTTCTCCAGCTCACCGCGGATGCGGTCGGCCTCCGAACCGCGGCGACCGATGACGATGCCCGGTCGGGCGGTGTGGATGTCGACGCGAACGCGGTCACGGGTGCGCTCGATGACGACGTCGGAGATGCCGGCGCGTTCCAGGCCGGTGGACAGCAGATCGCGGATCTTGATGTCCTCGGCGAGGTAGTCGGCGTACTGCTTGTCGGCGTACCAGCGGGACTTCCAGTCGCTGGAGATTCCCAGCCGGAGGCCGTGGGGGTGGATCTTCTGTCCCACTACTGAGCACTTCCCTTCTGGCTCTCGACGACCACGGTGATGTGGCTCGTGCGCTTGCGGACGTGGAAAGCACGGCCCTGCGCACGGGGGCGGAAGCGCTTCATGGTCGGTCCCTCATCGGCCCAGGCCTGGGCGATGACGAGGGTGCGGGGATCCAGGCCGAAGTTGTTCTCGGCGTTGGCCGCCGCGGAGGCGACCAGCTTCGAGATCGGCTGGGACGCGGACTGCGGGGCGTACTCCAGCATGGAGAGCGCCTCGGAGACCGACTTGCCGCGGACCGTGTCCAGCACGCGACGGGCCTTCATCGGGGTGACCCGGACGAACCGCGCGGTGGCGCGGGCGGAGGTGATGTCGTTGCTCATGGCTTATCGACGTCCCTTCTTGTCGTCCTTGACGTGACCCTTGAAGGTCTTGGTGGGGGCGAACTCGCCCAGCTTGTGGCCGACCATCGAGTCGTCCACGAAAACCGGCACATGCTTGCGGCCGTCGTGGACGGCGAAGGTGTGGCCGATGAAATCGGGGAGAATCGTGGAGCGGCGGGACCAGGTCTTGATGACCTGCTTGGTGCCCTTCTCGTTCTGAGCGTCCACCTTCGCAAGGAGGTGCTCATCGACGAACGGGCCCTTCTTAAGGCTGCGTGGCATTCTCTGTTCCCTCCTTAGCGCTTCTTGTTCTTGTTGGTGCGGCGACGGCGGACGATCAGCTGGTCGCTCGGGCGGTTGGGCTTGCGGGTGCGGCCTTCCTTCTGGCCCCACGGCGACACCGGGTGGCGGCCACCCGAGGTCTTGCCCTCGCCACCACCGTGCGGGTGGTCGACCGGGTTCATCACGACACCGCGCACGGTCGGGCGCCAGCCCTTCCAGCGCATGCGGCCGGCCTTGCCCCAGCGGATGTTGATCTGATCGGCGTTGCCGACCTCACCCACGGTGGCGCGGCAGCGCGCGTCGACGCGGCGGATCTCCGAAGACGGCATGCGCAGGACGGCGTACTTGCCTTCCTTGCCCAGCAGCTGGATGGAGGCGCCGGCCGAGCGGGCCAGCTGGGCGCCGGCGCCCGGCTTGAGCTCGACGCAGTGGATGGTGGTACCCGTCGGGATGTTGCGCAGCGGCAGGTTGTTGCCGACCTTGATGTCGGCGTTGGCGCCGGACTCGACGACGGTGCCCTGCTTCAGGCCCTTCGGGGCGATGATGTAGCGCTTCTCGCCATCGAAGTAGTGCAGCAGCGCGATGTTGGCGGTGCGGTTCGGGTCGTACTCGATGTGAGCGACCTTGGCCGGCACGCCGTCCTTGTCGTTGCGGCGGAAATCGATGACGCGGTACTGGCGCTTGTGGCCACCGCCCTTGTGACGGGTGGTGATGTGGCCGTGCACGTTGCGGCCACCGGTCTTCGACAGCGGGCGCAGCAGAGACTTCTCGGGAGTCGAGCGAGTGACCTCGCTGAACTCGGAGACGGAGCTCTGGCGGCGACCCGGCGTAGTCGGCTTGTACTTGCGAATAGCCATACTTTTGCTCTTCCTTAACTTCCTCGTCGACCAGCCTTAGGCGGCCGAACCGCCGAAGATGTCGATGGGATCGCTGCCGGCCGCGAGAGTCACGTACGCGCGCTTGGTGGCCTTGCGCTGACCGTAACCGGTGCGGGAGCGCTTGCGCTTGCCCTCACGGTTGGCGGTGTTGACGCTGGCGACCTTCACGCCGAAGATCTCCTGGACCGCGATCTTGATCTGGGTCTTGTTGGCGTCGGTGCGGACCAGGAACGTGTAGACGTTCTGCTCCATCAGTCCGTAGGACTTCTCCGACACGACCGGGGCGATGATGATGTCACGGGGATCCGCGATGGTGGCCATTACTTCTCCTCCTCCGCACCGGCGTTGCGGGCGATGAACTCGTTGAGCGCCTGCACGGCGAACACGACGTCATCGGCCTTCAGCACGTCGTAGGTGTTCAGCTGGTCCTGCGTCAGCGTGTGGACGTTCGCCAGGTTGTTGACGGACTTCCAACCGGTGACGTCCTCGCGCGGGAGGACGACCAGCACGGACTTGCGATCGGTCAGGCGCTCGATGAAGGTGCGCGCCGACTTGGTCGACGGGGTCTGGCCGGCGACGAGCTCCTCGACCACGTGGATGCGGTCGTGGCGGACTCGGTCGGTCAGGGCGCCGCGCAGGGCGGCGGCCTTCATCTTCTTGGGGGTGCGCTGCGAGTAGTCGCGCGGCGTGGGGCCGTGGACGACGCCGCCGCCGGTCCAGTGGGGGGCACGGATCGAACCCTGGCGGGCGCGGCCGGTGCCCTTCTGGCGCCACGGCTTGCGGCCGCCGCCACGCACCTCGGCGCGGGTCTTGGTCTTGTGGGTGCCCTGGCGAGCCGCGGCGCGCTGGGCGACGACGACCTGGTGCATCAGGGCGGTCGACACCTCGGCGTCGAAGATCTCGGCCGGGAGTTCCACGGAGCCGTTCACGCCACCGTCGGCGGTGTGGACGTCAAGCTTGAGGTTCGTCATGCGTGAGCACCACCCTTCACAGCGGTCTTGACAACCAGGAGGCCGCCGCGAACGCCCGGAACCGCGCCCTTGATCAGGAGCAGGTTGGCGTCGGCGTCGATCTTCTGGATCTTCAGGTTCTGGGTCGTGACCCGGTCGTTGCCCATGCGGCCGGCCATGCGCTTGCCCTTGAACACGCGGGCGGGCGTGGCGCAGGCGCCGATGCCGCCGACGCGGCGGTGCGCGGCCTGGTTGCCGTGGGAGGCGCCCTGGCCGGCGAAGCCGTGGCGCTTCATGGCGCCGGCGAAGCCCTTGCCCTTGGAGGTGCCGGTGACGTCGACGTACTCGATGTCGCCGAAGACGTCCACGCCGACCTCCTGGCCGACCTCGTACGAGGAGGCGTCCGCGGTGCGGATCTCCACGGTGTGGCGACGCGGGGTCACGCCGGCCTTCTTGAAGTGGCCGGTCTGGGGCTTGTTGGCCTTACGGGGGTCAATCTCGCCGTAGGCGATCTGGACGGCGTCGTAGCCGTCCACGTCCTTCGTGCGCACCTGGGTCACGACGCACGGCCCGGCCTCGACGACGGTCACCGGGACCACCCGGTTCTCCTCGTCGAAGACCTGGGTCATGCCGAGCTTGGTGCCCAGGATGCCCTTGATCTCGTTTTCACTCATTATCTAGTCTCCGCTGCCGTAGTCCAGGCTCACTGAATGTTGACGTCGACGGACGCCGGAAGGTCGATGCGCATGAGGGCGTCGACGGTCTTCGGGGTCGGGTCGAGAATGTCGATCAGGCGCTTGTGGGTGCGCATCTCGAAGTGCTCGCGCGAGTCCTTGTACTTGTGCGGCGAGCGGATGACGCAGTACACGTTCTTTTCGGTGGGCAACGGCACGGGGCCGACGACTCGGGCGCCCGTACGGGTCACCGTCTCGACGATGCGACGCGCGGACGCGTCAATCGCCTCGTGGTCGTAGGCCTTCAGCCTGATGCGGATCTTTTGTCCCGCCACGCTTGTCCTCTCCTCGGTCGGCGCGCCCTCGAGGGGCGTCGACCCTGTCATTGTCTTCTGTGCGCCGGTGTGCCTAGCCGGTCATGGCCAGCGCCAGAATGTCGATGCTGGGTTATCGATTTCGTCGTGTGGACACCGTCGTCGGGCATGGCGCAGCACAGCGCCGATGCAATCCGAGAGGACGGCGATCCCCGCGCGCACGCGCGCGGTTTTCGACCGATATCCCAGTTCAGGAGAGGCTCCCCCGTTTCAAGCGTGGGTGCCTTTCGCCTACTGCCGCTGTGTATTTGCCATGCCAGCACCGGTCCCCGCGGTCGGGCGTGTCGCCCTTCTTTCGACCGCAGGGCACGTCGCGTCGGCCGGTATCCCGGCTTCGGCTCTCGTGGCCATGCTCACTTCACCATCGGCGTGCTCCGCGACTGCGCCGGTTCCCTGGGGCCTGGCGGGTTCGCGTCGACGACGCCGTGTTAAAGCAACCCGTGTATTAAAGCACGGCCCGGGCGTGTCCCCCAAATCTCTCCCCAAAATGTGATCAACATCGCTTCAACCTCCGGCGCGCCGCGTTTTCGGTGCACAATGGAACCGTCGGTTGAGGATGCCGCGATAACTTTGGAAGGGGATTGGACATGGCCGAAAAGGACATCGTTCGCGCCGGCGAAGGCTCCGGTGCGCAGGTGGAGAACAAGGGCGCCGTCGCAAAGCAGAAGCCCGGCGACGCCCCGGCGACCGCGGGCGCGCCCGCGACCGAGGACCGCGACGGGCGCGGCCGGACGATCATCGAGGACGTGGTGGTGAACAAGATCGCCGGCATCGCCGCCCGCGAGGTCACCGGCGTCCACGCGCTGGGCGGTGGCGGCGCGCGCTTCGTCGGCGCCGTCCGCGAGCGCATCCCCGGCGCCGGCGTCGACGTCCAGCAGGGCGTCGCGGTCGAGGTGGGACAGTACCAGGCGGCCGTCGACGTGGCGATCGTGGCCGAGTTCGGCGTCGCCATCCACGAGCTCGCCGACGCCATCCGCGAGAACGTCATCGTGTCGGTGGAGCGGATGACCGGCCTCGAGATGACCGAGGTCAACGTCACGGTGCATGACGTGCACCTGCCGCAGGACGAGGACGGGGACGAGGACCATGACGGCCCCAAGCCGACCCGCGTCCTCTGAGGCGGAGGCCATTTCCGCGGCGGTACTCGCCGTGCCCTCCGTCGACGGATTCCACCCGGGCCGCCACGGCGAGGTGGCCCTGCTGTACCCGGGGCTGCGCGTCCCGGGCATGAGGTGGACGGGAGACCGGCTCGAACTGCACCTGCGGGTGTCGTTCGATCCCCGTTCCCCCGTGCCGCTGGCCGAAACGTCGGAGCTCGCGAAGTCGGCCGCCTCCGCGGCGTGCGACTTGCGGGCGCCGGTCGACGTGATCATCGCCGACGTCGCACGGACATGAGGCGCCCGCACGCGAGTCGCCCGGAAATGATCGGAGAAACGGAGAAGTCATGGACAACCTGAAATTCGGAGTCTACGCGGGGCTGCTCTTGGCCATCGCCACGGCCGTCGGCGGCCTGGTCGGGTTCCTCGGCGGGATCGTCTTCGCCATCGCCGGCGGCGCCATCGGAGCGCACCGCGACGGGCTCATCGACCTGTTCGACCTTTTCGGTTCCGCCACGGGCGGCCGACGGGGGCGCCGCTGACATGGACGACAGAGAAGCGAGCCCGCCGGGCGACGGCCGCGCGGCGCCGGCAGCCGCCACGCCGGCCTCACCCGCGCCGGTCATCCCCGCGCCGGCCACCTCCACACGGGGCGAGAACGTCATCGACGGGAAAGCCGTGGAAAAGATCATCGTCGCCGCGATAGATTCCGTGCCCGGCACGGTCGCCGCCGGCGGGGCGATCAACCGCATGGCCGGCCGCGGGTACCCGCGCGTCGACGCGCAGATCGCCCCGCACGGTCGGGCGGTGTCGGTGGAAACCGACATCGCCGTGTCCTGGCCCTCCCCGGTGCGGGACATCGCGCATGCGGTGCGCGACACCATCATCGCCTGGGTCGCCGACGCGACCGGGATGCCGGTGGTCAGGTGCGACGTCCGCGTCGCCACCGTCGTCGGCGCCGACGGCGATCGCCCCTGGGCCCGGGTCGCGGCCGGCGACGTCGCCGCCCACCCCCGCCGGCCTTCCCTGGTCAGCCCCTCGGCGGCACCGCTTCCGGCGCGCCCGGTCACGGTGCCCCCGGCGAAGGAACTCCGGCCGATCAAGGCCCCGCGTTCGGGACGTGATGTGCGATGACCGAAGACAACGGTTTCCGCAGCGCACCGATCCCGCTGCGCGCGCCGGCCGCGAGGCCGGTGGCGTACCTGGTCGCGCTGGTGCTGGCCGCGATCGGCATCATGGCCGGCCATGACTGGCTCGCGCGGATGGGCGCCATCGAACGGCCCGAGCTCATCGCCGGTTTCGTCGATTGGCTCGACGCGCACGGATGGGACAACGTCTTGCTCCCCGCGTCCGTCCTGGCGACGCTGCTGGGGCTGGTGCTGCTCTACGTCGCGGTCCGGCCCCGCCGCCGGACCCACGTCCGGGCGTCCGGGCGCGCGGACCAGTGGCTGCGCCCGGTCGACGTCGGCCGCCTCGCCGCCCGCGCCGCCCGCCGATGCCCGGGCGTTTTCGACGCGACCGCCATCGCCACCGAACGCGCGGTCAGCGTCACCATCGACGCCGGGGGCGCCGCCGACGACGACGAGCTCATGGATAAAGTCCGCGCCGCGGTCGACGGCGAGCTCGCCGCCGCACTCGGCGAGGTCCCGACCGTGAAGATCCGCGCCACCCGCAAGACCCCGGAGGGAGGAAAGAAGCGATGAGACGATCCACCGCCGTACTCGACCGCCTCGTCGCGGGCCTGCTCGGGGCGCTGCTCATCGTCGCCGGCCTGCTCGGCATCGCGGCGAAATACGAGTTAATGCCGTTCGCGGCGTGGACCGACGGCTTCCGCCCGTCCCGCCTGCCCGGCCACGTCGATCAGGATTGGTTCACGTGGGCGCTCGCGGTGGCGGCGATCCTCGGCGTCGTCCTGGCGCTGGCGCTGTTCGCGGCGAACATCGACCGCCGCCTCACCCGGACCAAGATCGACGAGAACTCCGACGACACGGGCGAGATCCGGTTCCACCTCGCCGATGTCGCCGACGCCGTCGCCAAACGGCTCCAATCCCACGACGGCATCCGCCGCGCCCGCGGCCGCGCCGAAGTGGATCGGGGCAGCGAGGCGATCACGATCAACCTCGACCTCGCGCACGACGCCGAGATCGCGTCGATCACGAGGCTTTGCGACGAGACCGCCGACGACATCGACGCCGCCCTCGGAGACGTCGACTGCGGAACGCGGTTCCTGCTCCACATCGGCCGCCCGCCTAACGGCTGAACCGGCGGGCGCCGGGCGTCGCAAAGCCATTTGACGCGACGACGCGCGGCGCAAAGCAAACCGGTACAAGGCACGCCTGCGCCAGGCACGCCTGCGCCAGGCACGCCGGTACATGGCAAGCCGGAGCCGAACCGACGGGCACACGAAAAGGGCCCCGCCCCCGATTCACTCGGGGGCGGGGCCCTTTTGCTGGCCGCAGGCGATCCGCCGGTTCAACCGGCGGGATCAACCCGCTGGAGCATCAAGAATTACTTGATGATCTTGGTGACGCGGCCGGCGCCGACGGTGCGGCCACCCTCGCGGATGGCGAAGCGCAGGCCCTCGTCCATCGCGACCGGCTGGATCAGGGTGACGGACATGTCGACGTTGTCGCCCGGCATGACCATCTCGGTGCCCTCCGGCAGCTTCACGACGCCGGTGACGTCGGTGGTGCGGAAGTAGAACTGCGGGCGGTAGTTGTCGAAGAACGGGGTGTGGCGGCCGCCCTCGTCCTTGGACAGGATGTAGACGGAGCCCTCGAACTCGGTGTGCGGGGTGTAGGCGCCCGGCTTCGCGATGATCTGGCCGCGCTCGATGTCCTCGCGCTTGATGCCGCGGAGCAGCAGGCCACAGTTGTCGCCGGCCTCGGTGGAGTCCAGCAGCTTGCGGAACATCTCGATGCCCGTGACGGTGGTCTTCTGGGACTGCTCCTTGATGCCCAGGATCTCGACCTCGTCGTTCACGTTCAGGGTGCCGCGCTCGACGCGACCGGTGGCGACGGTGCCGCGGCCGGTGATGGTGAAGATGTCCTCGACCGGCATCAGGAACGGCTTGTCGGTCTCGCGGACCGGGTCCGGCACGTTCTCGTCGACAGCCTGCATGAGCTCGACGATGGAGTCGACCCACTTCTGCTCGCCGTTCAGGGCGCCCAGGGCGGAGATGTGGATGATCGGCGCCTCCTCGTCGTAGTCCTGCTCGGCGAGGAGCTCGCGCACCTCCATCTCCACGAGCTCGATGATCTCCTCATCGTCGACCATGTCGCACTTGTTCAGGGCGACGAGGATGTAGGGGACGCCGACCTGGCGGGCCAGGAGGACGTGCTCACGGGTCTGCGGCATCGGGCCGTCGGTGGCGGCCACGACCAGGATCGCGCCGTCCATCTGGGCGGCACCGGTGATCATGTTCTTGATGTAGTCCGCGTGACCCGGGGCATCGACGTGCGCGTAGTGGCGCTTCTCCGTCTGGTACTCAACGTGGGACACGTTGATGGTGATGCCGCGCTCCTTCTCCTCCGGCGCCTTGTCGATGGCGTCGTAGGCGAAGGACTCGTTCAGGTCCGGGTACTGATCGGCCAGCACCTTGGTGATGGCAGCCGTGGTGGTGGTCTTGCCATGGTCGACGTGACCGATGGTGCCGATGTTGACGTGCGGCTTCGTACGCTCGAACTTCGCCTTCGCCACTGTTAGTCCTCCTGGACGTCATGGTGGCCACGACTTTCGTAGCCACAGGTTGTGGTCGCCCACCCCCACACCGCTGCGAACACCGACGAAAGACGGCATTTCCGGGCGTAAAGAAGGGGGCGGACAGTGCATTTTCACTGTGCCAGTTACACAATCCTAGTGGGACGGCCGGGCCCATATCAAACTCGGGTCCCCAGGATCGATTGCGGGGTAACGGCCGGCACCGCGCACCACCTCCGGCACCGGAAACGAAGTCCGGGTCAGCGGTGAAAAGTGCGGGCCGCTACCCTCCCGGATCCGCGGCACTGCGGATCGCGGGGGCTTTTCGGCGCCGCCCCCGTTCGCGCGATTGGCGCGGGAACGGCGGCGGGCCGGGAACCCGCCCCGGAATCATCCGGGCGGGGCCCCGATTGACCGACTCAGTTGCCGGTGCGCTCGGCGATGATCTCCTGCGCGACGGAGGACGGGACCTCGGCGTAGGAATCGAAGATCATCGTGTAGTTGGCGCGGCCCTGCGTCTTGGAACGCAGGTCGCCGACGTAGCCGAACATCTCGGACAGCGGGACCAGGGCCTTGACGGCCTTGACGCCCGTGCGGTCCTCCATGGAGTTGACCTGGCCGCGGCGGGAGTTGATGTCGCCGATGACCTCGCCCATGTACTCCTCGGGGGTGATGACCTCGACGGCCATCATCGGCTCGAGCAGGACCGGCTTCGCCTTCTGCACGGCCTCCTTCAGGGCCATGGAGCCGGCGATCTTGAAGGCCATTTCGGAGGAGTCGACCTCGTGGTACTGGCCGTCCTCCAGGGTGGCCTTGATGTTCACCAGCGGGAAGCCCGCCAGGGTGCCGTACTGCATGGCGTCCTGGATGCCGGCGTCGACCGAGGGGATGTACTCCTTCGGCACGCGGCCGCCGGTGACGGCGTTCTCGAACTTGTAGATCGCCGACTCGCCCTCTTCGAGCTCGTCCTGCGCCGGGGCGTAGGGCTCGAGCGAGACGATGACCTTCGCGAACTGGCCGGAACCGCCGGTCTGCTTCTTGTGGGTGTAGTCGTACTTCTCGACCGCCTTGCGGATGGTCTCGCGGTACGCGACCTGCGGGGCGCCGACGTTGGCCTCGACCTTGAACTCGCGCTTCATGCGGTCGACCAGGACGTCGAGGTGGAGCTCGCCCATGCCGCCGATGACGGTCTGGCCGGTCTCGTCGTCCAGGCGGACGGTGAAGGTCGGGTCCTCTTCGGCCAGGCGCTGGATCGCGGTGCCCAGCTTCTCCTGGTCGGCCTTGGACTTCGGCTCGATGGCCACGGAGATGACCGGGTCCGGGAAGCTCATGGACTCGAGCACGATCGGGGCGTCCTGGGCGCAGAGGGTGTCACCGGTGGTGGTGTCCTTCAGGCCGATGAACGCGTAGATGTTGCCGGCCACGGCCTCGTCGACCGGGTTCTCCTTGTTGGCGTGCATCTGGAAGAGCTTGCCGACGCGCTCCTTCTTCTCCTTGGTGGAGTTGAGCACCTGGGCGCCCGGCTCCACGCGGCCGGAGTAGACGCGCACGAAGGTCAGCTTGCCGAAGAACGGGTGCGCGGCGATCTTGAACGCCAGCGCGGAGAACGGCTCGTTGGAGGAGGGCTTGCGGACCATGTCGACGGACTCGTCGCCGACCTGGTGGCCGTGGACCTCGCCCACGTCGAGCGGGGTCGGCAGGAAGTCGACGACCGCGTCGAGCAGCGGCTGGATGCCCTTGTTCTTGTAGGCGGTGCCGCAGTAGACCGGGTAGATCTCGGAGTTGACGACCATCTTGCGGATGGCGCCCTTGATCTCGTCCATGGTCAGCTCTTCGCCGCCGAAGTACTTCTCCATGAGCTCTTCGTCGGACTCGGCGACGGACTCGAGCAGCTTCTCGCGGTACTCGTTGGCCTTGTCGACCAGGTCCGCCGGGATCTCCTCGACGGTGGCCTCGGTGCCGATCTCGGTCTTGCCGCGCCAGGTCAGGGCCTTCATCTGCAGGAGGTCGACGACGCCGTCGAAGTCATCCTCGGCGCCGATCGGCAGCTGCATCACCAGCGGCTTGGCGCCGAGGCGGTCGACGATGGTGCCGACGGTGTACTCGAAGTCCGCGCCCAGCTTGTCCATCTTGTTGACGAAGCAGATGCGGGGGACGTCGTACTTCTGGGCCTGACGCCAGACCTGCTCCGACTGGGGCTCGACGCCCTCCTTGCCGTCGAAGACGGCGACGGCGCCATCGAGCACGCGCAGGGAGCGCTCGACCTCGACGGTGAAGTCGACGTGGCCCGGGGTGTCGATGATGTTGATCTGGTTGTCGTTCCAGAAGCAGGTGACCGCGGCGGACGTGATGGTGA
The DNA here is from genome assembly GCF_001056295.1 of Corynebacterium halotolerans. Classification (GTDB taxonomy): domain Bacteria; phylum Actinomycetota; class Actinomycetes; order Mycobacteriales; family Mycobacteriaceae; genus Corynebacterium; species Corynebacterium hansenii. Next base: position 84,796 of record NZ_JVMD01000007.1, on the reverse strand, counting down.
TGCCGCGCTCCTTCTCCTGCTCCATCCAGTCGGTGGTAGCGCCACCATCGTGCGTCTCGCCGACCTTGCGGTTGATGCCCGTGTAGTACAGGATGCGCTCGGTCGTGGTGGTCTTGCCGGCATCGATGTGAGCCATGATGCCGATGTTGCGGACCTTGTTCAGATCCTTCTTGACGGGAAGTGCGCCTTCTGCCACTTGATTCCCCACTCGTTTCAAATCGTGCGGCGGGGGCTCAGGACGTTGGTCGTCGTCTTCGCCTCGACCGCCAGCGGTCGGGTTGCTCGATCTATTTTGCCACCGATTGGGCACGATGGCTTGCCGTGATTTCCGCCGGGGAGCCCGAAGGCCCCCGGAGGCGCCGGCGCCGGACCGGCCCCGGGGGCCTCATCCGGCGGTCGCGGCCACTACCAGCGGTAGTGGGCGAAGGCGCGGTTGGCCTCGGCCATCTTGTGGGTGTCCTCGCGGCGCTTGACGGACGCGCCGAGGCCGTTGGAGGCGTCGAGGATCTCGTTGGCGAGACGCTCCATCATGGTGTTCTCGCGGCGCTGGCGGGAGAACATGAGCAGCCAGCGCAGGGCCAGGGTGTTGCCGCGGCCGGGGCGAACCTCGACCGGGACCTGGTAGGTCGCGCCGCCGACTCGGCGGGAGCGGACCTCGAGGGCGGGCTTGACGTTCTCGATCGCGCGCTTGAGGGTCAGCACGGGGTCGGTGCCGGTCTTCTCGCGGCAGACCTCGAGGGCACCGTAGACGATGCGCTCGGCGGTCGACTTCTTGCCGTCCAGCAGCACCTTGTTGATGAGCTGGGTGACCAGCGGCGAACCGTACACCGGGTCGTTGACGACGGGACGCTTGGGGGCGGGGCCCTTACGAGGCATGTTTACTTCTCCTTCTTCGCGCCGTAGCGGGAACGGGCCTGCTTGCGGTCCTTGACGCCCTGGGTGTCGAGGGAGCCGCGGACGATCTTGTAGCGGACGCCGGGGAGGTCCTTCACTCGGCCGCCGCGGACGAGCACCATGGAGTGCTCCTGCAGGTTGTGGCCCTCGCCCGGGATGTAGGCGGAGACCTCGATGCCGGAGGTGAGGCGGACGCGGGCGACCTTGCGGAGCGCCGAGTTCGGCTTCTTCGGGGTGGTGGTGTACACGCGGGTGCACACGCCACGGCGCTGCGGCGAGCCCTTCAGGGCGGCCGTGGACGTGGCCGACTTCTTGTCGTGGCGGCCCTTGCGGACCAGCTGCTGGATAGTGGGCATGAAGCCTCTTTCTGTTTCGTTCCGATCGCGCCGCGGCTTCCGTCCGGCCTGCGGCGGAGGATCGGTTTTTAAACGTGCGAAACCCAGTCAGCCGCTCTCGCTGGCCTACCGGGTGATGTCGTCGACTCCCAATTACCTCTTGGGACTGTCCATTGACAGTAGTGCAACCTGCGACGATCACCAAAAATCCCAGGTGGCGAAACGGAAGGGGGGCCGTCGCAAAGCGGGTTTCGCTTTGCGACGGCCCCCCGCACGACCCCGCGGGCCGGTCCGGAGACTTGGCCGGCCCGCTCTCTCCCGATCGAAGGGCGAGGGGCGCGCGCCCGGTCGGGTTACGGCTTGGCCAGGGCGTCGGATTCGCGGACGAGCTGGTTGTGCTCGTCGATGTCGTCCTCGTGGTTGGAGCGGATCCGCGTGACCGCGATGGTGGAGGTCAGCGAGATCGCGGCGAGGAAGAGGCCGACGGCCAGGCCGCCGTAGGCTTCGGCGAGCGGGGCGGCGATCAGCGGCGGGATGGCGCCGCCGAGGATGGCCGCGATGTTGTACGCCAGGCCGGCGCCGGTGTAGCGCAGGTCGACGCGGAACATCTCGGGGAGCATCGCGCCGGCCGGGCCGTAGGAGATGCCGAAGATCACCATGGTGACGATCAGGCCGAGGGCGAAGTGCCAGATGGTGCCGAAGTCGAGGACCCAGAACAGCGCCGGCGTCCACAGGACCGCGAGGATGGTCGACGTCAGGATGACCCTGGTGCGGCCGATGCGGTCGGAGAGCGCGGCGGAACCCGCGATGGCGGCGCCGAAGATGACCGCGGCGACCATGCCGACGGCGAGGATCTCGATGCGCTCCAGCCCGAGCGCCTTCGTGCCGTAGGAGGTCAGGTACGAGGTGCCCATGTAGAACAGCGAGAACAGCGAGGCGAGCGCGATGCCGCCGGTCATGGCCTCGCGCCACTGGTACCGGATGGTGTCCATGAAGGGCAGGGTGCGGCGGACGCCGTTGGCCTTGTCCTGCGCGCGGCGCTCCTGCTCCTTCTTGAAGGACGGGGTTTCCTGGATGGCCAGGCGGACGTACAGGCCGACGAAGACCATCACGATCGACAGCAGGAACGGGATGCGCCAGGCCCACTCGAGGAAGGCGTTGGAGGTTTCGCCGATGGCGAGGAAGACGACCACGAAGGTGCCGGAGGAGAGGAAGAAGGCGATGGCCGCACCGAGCTGCGGGAACATGGCGTAGGCGCCGCGCTTGCCCGGCGGCGCGTATTCCGCCGTCAGCAATGTCGCGCCGGCCCATTCACCGCCCACGGCCATGCCCTGCAGGAAGCGCATGGCCACCAGGAGCACCGGGCCCCAGACGCCGATGCCGGATTCGAAGAAGCCGAAGACGCCCGACTCGTAGCCCGGCAGCAGGCCGATGAACAGGGTCGCCAGACCCATCATCAGCAGGGTCCAGACCAGGGTGCGCTTGCGGCCGAGGATGTCGCCGAAGTGGCCGAACACCACGGAGCCGAGGGGGCGGGCGAGGAACGCGACGCCGAAGGTGGCGAAGGAGGCGACCGTCGACAGCATCGGGGTCATGTTCGGGAAGAACACCGTGGGGAACACCAGGGCGGCTGCGGTGCCGTAGATGAAGAAGTCGTAGAACTCGATGGTGGTGCCCACGAGGCTCGCGGTGGCGACCCTGCGCAGCGAGGGGCCCTTCACGGGCTCCGCGGCGGGGGCCGACGCCACCGTGGCGGCTCCGATGGCGGACGAGTTGTCCGCCGTGAGGGAATTGGTCATTGGCGTCTCCTGCCTTGGGGGCGGCCACCGGGACCGCCCGTTCAACAATGTGACGCAGAACATATCCAGGCGTGATCCAGCTCTCACATACCCGAAAGAGGGTGTTATGGAGTTAGACGTTAATTGCGACTAGCGGTTTGGTTAGCGATTTAGAACTTGTAGCACCTCTCGCACCGCCCCAGCCAGCACATATACGATTCCTAACACCGTTCGCCCGGCCTGGCGGTCCACCCCGAACGTCGCGGAAAACTTCGCGAAACGGGGGTTTGGGGCGGGACTTCCGCCCGTTTCAGCGCCCCTTCACCCCTGCCCGCGGACCCCTTTTTCCCGCTCCGCGCACGCCCTATCTCAGGGAATGAGACCGAGGATCCGCGCGCGGCTCACCGCCGCATGCCGCCCCTTCGCGCCGAGCTTGGCGCTGGCGTTGCGCAGATAGGCCTTGACGGTCTCCACGCTCAGCGACAGCCGCGCCGCCGCCTCCGCATTGGTGCACCCCAACGCAACCTGCGACAGCACGTCGAGTTCGCGGGCCGTCAACGCAGGCGCATCCGCCCCCGCGCCGGCGCCCCCTCCGCCTGCGGCTCCCGCTCCCCCGGCGTCGGCCGCGCGCACCGCGTCTCCCCCGGCGCCCGGGAACAGGATCGCCGCGATGCCGCCGGACGCCGCGAGCAGCTTGTCCCGGGCCTCCTCGTCCGCGGTCGTGGCGGCGATGGCGCGCAGATCCGCGTGCAATTCCCGCAGCCGCTCCAAGTCGGACGATCCGGGCCCCTCCCCCGCCTCGCGGAGTTCCGCGGTGCTGCGCTGCGCCATGCCGATCCGCCGGTCCACTTCATCGCGGATGCGCAGCTCGGTGGCGGCCTTCGTCGCCAGGCGCATCGCCACCGACCGGATCCTGTCCCCGAACTCGAATTTCTCCCGGTGCGCCCCGTACAGCACCATCCTGGTCTCCCCGATGCTGGAGAGTATGGGCACCGCCATGACGGGGCCGAGCCCCTCGTTCTGCACCTGCGTCAGATAGCTGTCGGTGATGGTGCGCGCGGCCTCGTAGTCCGCGACGACCGCGGGGCGCCGGTCCCGGAGAACGCGCCCGCCGAGCCCCTCTCCCGGGATGACGTTGACGCCGCGGACGCCGTCCGAGCGCAGGCCGATGCCCTCCCCGATGGTCACCCCCGCCTGCCCGCCGATGCCCAGGAACACGACCGGGAGGTCCGCGTCCCTGCGCAGTTCGCGCACGAGCTGCTTCGCCAGGTCGCGGTCCCGCGGCCGGTTGTGCGGCATCGGCGTGTCCTCCTCGTGGGTCGCGCCCCGCGCGCCCGGGCAATTCGATTGCGGTTCCAAAACATCATAGACGACGCGTCTCCCCCGAAAACGACACCGCATTCGCCGCCGACGTGCATTTCTCCGCTTTCGGGCGCCCCGCCCACCCCCGATGGGGCGTCGCACCGCCCCCGAATGGGTTCCGGTACGCTCGTTTTCCACAACCGAATAACTCCCACGGGAGCGCCCACCGAACCGGCGCTGAGAGGGCATCGGGAATGCGGATGCCGACCGTTCGAACCTGTCCGGGTAATGCCGGCGTAGGAAAGGACCGCTATGGCGAAGCATGCCGCCAACCCCATGGACGAGGCCCGGGACCAGGTCACCACCGGCCCGATCTACCGCTCCGAGAAGCTTTACGACGACGTCGTGTTCGACGGTTCGCCGTTTGATTCGGAGGATGTCGTCCTCCGCATCCCGGCCCGCCGCATCAACCTCACCGATGGCACGCACTTCGACGCGTACGACACCTCCGGCCCGTACACCGAAACCGACGCCGACCCCGATCTGCACGGCGGTCTGCCCAAGACCAGGAACAGCTGGCCGACCCCCGCACCGGCGCCGGCGTCGTCGCAAAGCCCGGAACTCAAGGCTTCGACGCAGCTGGCCTGGGCCCGCGCGGGGATCGTCACCCCGGAGATGGCCTTCGTCGCCGCCCGCGAGGACGTCGACGCCGAGCTGGTCCGCTCGGAGGTCGCTGCGGGCCGCGCGGTGATCTGCGCGAACAAGAACCACCCGGAGCTGGAGCCGATGATCATCGGCAAGAAGTTCGCCGTGAAGGTCAACGCGAACATCGGCAACTCCGTGGTCACCTCGTCGATCGCCGAGGAGGTGGAGAAGATGGTGTGGGCCACCCGCTGGGGCGCCGACACGATCATGGATCTGTCCACTGGCGCCGACATCCACGAAACCCGCGAATGGATCCTGCGCAACTCCCCCGTGCCCGTCGGCACCGTGCCCATCTACCAGGCGCTGGAGAAGGTCAACGGCGACCCGGCCAAACTGACCTGGGAAATCTACCGCGACACCGTCATCGAGCAGGCCGAGCAGGGCGTCGACTACATGACCGTCCACGCCGGCGTGCTGCTGCGCTACGTGCCGCTCGCCGCGAACCGCGTCACCGGCATCGTCTCGCGCGGCGGGTCGATCATGGCGGCCTGGTGCCTGGCGCACCACCGCGAGTCCTTCCTGTACGAGAACTTCGCCGAGCTCTGCAACATCTTCGCCGAGTACGACATCACCTTCTCGCTCGGCGACGGCCTGCGCCCCGGCTCGATCGCCGACGCCAACGACGAAGCCCAGTTCGCGGAGCTGCGGACCCTCGGCGAACTGACCAAGATCGCGAAGTCCCGCGGCGTGCAGGTCATGATCGAGGGCCCGGGGCACGTGCCCATGCACAAGATCGCCGAGAACGTGCGCCTGGAAGAGGAGCTGTGCGAGGAGGCCCCGTTCTACACCCTGGGCCCGCTGGCGACGGACATCGCGCCGGGGTACGACCACATCACCTCCGCCATCGGCGCGGCGATGATCGCGCAGGCCGGCACCGCGATGCTGTGCTACGTCACCCCCAAGGAGCACCTGGGCCTGCCGAACCGCGACGACGTGAAGGTCGGCGTGATCACCTACAAGATCGCCGCGCACTCGGCGGACCTGGCCAAGGGCCTGCCCCGGGCGCAGGAGCGCGATGACGCGCTGTCGAAGGCGCGCTTCGAGTTCCGCTGGCACGACCAGTTCGCGCTGGCGCTCGACCCCGACACCGCGCTGGAGTACCACGACGAGACGCTGCCGGCGGAACCGGCGAAGACCGCGCACTTCTGCTCGATGTGCGGGCCGAAGTTCTGCTCCATGCGCATTTCGCAGGACGTGCGCGACTACGCCCGCGAGCACGGCCTGGAGACCGTCGAGGCCATCGAGGCCGGCATGGCGGAGAAGTCCGAGGAGTTCGAGGCGGCCGGCGGCCGCGTGTACCTGCCGCTGACGGCGGAGTAGGAGGCACCGAAGTCTGAGGAGGCGGCGCAGGCGGTGGAGCAGGAGGCGCCGCCGACGGATCAGGTGGCGCTGACGGAGAAGCGGGAGGCTCGCGGACACCGGGTGCCCGTGAGCGAGCGCCGAGAGAGGCCGACGAGCCGGCGGCGATGGGGATTCGGGTGATCTCCATCGCCGCCGGCTCATTCATGCGGTGCACATCACTCTGAAACGAGCCTTCACTTCACCTTCCGTTCACCTTTTTTCTTTCAACGGGACACCTCTTGGAGAGACACTGCATTAGACGTATGCCCCGAGCGCGCTTCTGCGCCCCACGCGACCTTTCCGAAGGCCGGGGATCACCCGTGAAACCAGGAATCGAGACACGATGACGAATTCCCGCCGTCCGGGCGACGGAAACCCCGCCCCGGACAACACCCCCGAACCCGCGGGAGCCACCGCGACCGCCACCGAGGCGCCCGTCGCCGACGTCGCGGCCAGCGAGGTTCCCCACGGCCTGCGCCGCCTGCCCAACTGGGCGCTGACCCTGCTGGCCATCGGCACCCTGTACATGCTCATCGTCGCCATCGGCGTGATCGGCGACGGATTCAAGGGCCTGGGCAAGGATGCCGCCGCGAGCCTCTTCGACTTCGCCACCAACCCGTTCATCGCGCTGTTCGTCGGCGTGCTGGCGACGGCGATCATCCAGTCCTCCTCCACCACCACGACGCTGGTGGTCACCGCGGTCGGCGCAGGCGCGCTGCCCATCGAGGTGGCCGTGCCCATGATCATGGGCGCGAACATCGGCACGTCGGTGACCAACACCCTCGCGTCGTTCGGCCACGCCGGCCACAAGGACGAGTTCCGCCGGGCCTTCGCGGCCTCGACGGTCCACGACTTCTTCAACCTCTTCGCCGTCATCATCCTGCTGCCGCTGGAGATCTTCTTCCACCCGATCCAGCGCAGCGCCGAGTGGGTCTCCGACCGCATCTTCGGCACCGTCCTGCCCGACCCGGGCCAGGCGGACTTCGTCGGCACCCTCACCGACCCCGTGGTCGACCTCATCGGCATGGACGGCCTCACCGGCCTGCTGCCGGGCTCCGAGTTCATCGACGGCGTCGTCACCATCCTGCTCGGCGTCGCCATGATCTTCTTCGCGGTCTCCTGGCTGGGCAAGATCCTCCAGGTGCTCATGGTCGGCCGCGCCAAGGCCATCCTGGAGAAGTCCGTCGGCGGCCACCCGCTGACCGCGATGGGCGCCGGCCTCCTGGTGACGGTCGCCGTCCAGTCCTCGTCCGTGACCACCTCGGTCATGGTCCCGTTCGCCGGCTCCGGCGCCCTCACCACCCGCCAGATCTACCCGCTGACCCTGGGCGCGAACGTCGGCACGACCATCACCGCGCTCATCGCGGCGATGGCCGTCACCGGCGACGGCGCGAAGCTGGCGCTGACCATCGCGCTGGTCCACACCCTGTTCAACGTCTTCGGCATCCTGATCATCTACGGGCTGCCCTTCCTCCGCAGCCTGCCCCTCATCGGGGCGGAGACCCTGGCCCGCGTCGCCACCGAACGCAAGATCCTCGCGGTGGCGTGGGTGCTGACGGTCTTCATCATCGTCCCGGCCCTGGCCATCCTCATCAAGGTCCTGTTCACCTAGTTCCGCCGACAACGCATCAGGAGCAACCCAATGACCAACGAGCCCATCAGCGCCCAGGAGCCCCGCAACCTCGATGCCGCGTCGATCGACGATCTCGAGAAGATGCTCGCCGACGCGGAACGCAACATCCACGCCATCCGCGAGGAGCTCGCCGAACGGCGTGCGGAAAGCCGCCACGAGCAGATCCAGGCGCTTCCCGACGACATCTCCACGTTCGAGGGCAGCTGGCGCAGCATCATCCGGATCCTTCGCGACGTCATCCGCGAGGAGCGGGAGTCCCGCGCCGCCGCCAAGGCCGAGGACTAGCCACCCGGCCCCGGTAGCTGCGAAGGCCGCTGTGCCCCGGCAGGTTGCGAAAGCCACCCGCCGGGGCTTTTCCATGTCCGCCGCAGCGCTCCCACCGACTAACCCACCCCGAATGGGCCCCGGCCTGCGCAACCATCGCATAACCCACCCCGCGCAACGTCCCAAGCCGGCTAACCCACCCCGAATGCGCAGACCCACCTGTTGCAGCGGGTGGGTCTGCGCATTCGGGGTGGGTTGCCGGCGGAGAGAGGACGGCCACCTCCCCCTTCCCGACGCCCGCCCGCACCCCGGGGGTGGGCGTTCACTTTTCGTTAACTTTGCGTTCACCTCGAAACACGTGTAACTTCGTCGCCTAACCCGGATAACCGGGTGCAAATTACAACGCATGCACTTCCCGCATGCCCGACTGAGCCAAGTAGGTGAACGCCATGTTCGATGAGATCAACAACCATTCCGAGCCGTTTGGCGCTGCGCCGACCGGCCTCAACGACGACCAGCGCCACGCGCTTTTCGTCGCCCAGCTCCAGGTGCTCCCCGACGATTGGTCGCGGACGAAGAGCTCCTGGCTCGAGTTCGGACGCGTCCTGCGCGCCGAGTTCTCCGGTCAGCCCGCCCTGCGCGCCGCCTGACCGCACCGTCCGGGCGGCCCAACCCCGCCGCCCGACGCAACCGCCGACGCAGCTCAGCCCAGCTGCGCGGCCTCACCGCCGACGCGGGACAACCCCTCCTCGCGGCGCCACTCACATCAGCCGCCCGGCCGCACCGTCGGCGCCACTCGACCCATGCGGGTGATCACCCCTCCGGCGCGGGACAACCCCTCCGCCCGGCCCCGGCTTCCCCTCCCCCCACTCCCCGACGCGCCTAAGATTGGGGCATGGACGCCAACCCCGGCCACGGCCCCGACGGGACGCCCGACGGCGGCGGCCCGCGGAATCTGCGGGCCACCGACGACGAACGCCGCCGAGTCGCGGATGAGCTTTCCGACGCCCTCGGCCGCGGCCAGATCGACCTGACCGAATTCGACGAGCGCACCAACCGCGCGTGGGCCGCCCGCACCCGCGAGGACCTCACGGGCCCGCTCGCCGACCTCATTCCCGATCCCTGGGCGGTGATCGACGGCCGTCCCGCGGGCGCCGTCGAGCCCTACCGCGCCCCCGGAGCCCCCGCGCAGGGCCACACCGGCGACGTCGCTGGGGCCCCGTCATCCCGCGATCTCGCCGCGGTCGCCAAGGCCCACGTGACCGGCGAAAAGGGCGGCTCCGCCATCAGCGCGGCCGTCATGTTCGGCGCCGACCGCAACGGCGACTGGATCTGCCCGCCCACGCACTACTCCGTGGCCGTGATGGGCGGCATCGACATCGACCTGCGCCACGCCCGCCTGGAATCCGACGAGACCGAAATCATCGCCGTCGCCATCATGGGCGGCATCGACATCTACGTCCCCGAGGACGTGCGCCTGACGGTCCAGGGCACCGGCCTGATGGGCGGCTTCGGCTCCTCGACGTCCCGCGACGTCGTCATCGCCGGCCACGACCTCCCGCCCGACGCGCCCCGCGTCCGCGTGACCGGCCTGGCCCTCATGGGCGGCGTCGACGTGCACCGCGTCCCCCGCAACGGCCCCCTCGAGCTCGAGTGACGCCCGCGTCCGCTTGACGACGAAAACCGCCCCTCCCCCAGCTGTGCGCCATGGGGAGGGGCGGTGGTCGTCGTGAAGCGGGATCGCCTTACTGGTCGTACGGGATGTCGTCCAGCGGGACCGCGCGGCCGGTCGGCTCGGCGTAGGTGTCCTCCGGGCCGTAGAAGCCCTCGCCCAGCGAGGCGAACGGGGCGGCGGCCTGGCGGGCGGCCTCCTCCGTCGGCTCGACCGCGATGTTGCGGTAGCGCGAGATGCCCGTGCCGGCCGGGATCAGCTTGCCGATGATCACGTTCTCCTTCAGGCCGATCAGCTTGTCGGAGCGCTTGTTGATCGCGGCGTCCGTGAGCACGCGGGTCGTCTCCTGGAAGGAGGCGGCCGACAGCCACGAATCCGTCGCCAGCGAGGCCTTGGTGATGCCCATGATCTCCAGGCGCATCTGGATGGCCTTGCCGCCCTCGGCGACGGCCTGGCGCGACGCGGCCACGGCCTCGGCGTGCTCCACCAGCGAGCCCGGCAGGAACTCGGTCGAGCCGGAGTCGATGACGGTGACGCGGCGCAGCATCTGGCGGACGATGACCTCGATGTGCTTGTCGTGGATGGCCACGCCCTGATCGCGGTAGACCGACTGGACTTCCTCGATCAGGTGGCGCTGCACGCCGCGGCGGCCGCGGATGCGGAGCACCTCGTGCGGGTCGGCGGCGCCCTTCATCAGCTGCTGGCCCATCTCGACGGTGTCGCCGTCGCGGATCGCGCGGCGGCGGCCGTCGACGGTGATCTCGGCGAGGCCCTGGCGCTTCGACAGCTTGTCGAAGACGACCTCGTCGGAACCGTCGTCGGGGACGATGGTCAGCGTGAAGAAGTGGTCGTCCTCCTCCAGGCGCACGCGACCGGTGGCGGTGGCCAGCGGGGCGCGGTTCTTGGGCACGCGGGCCTCGAACAGCTCCTGGACTCGGGGCAGACCGCCGGTGATGTCGCCGCCGACGCCGCCCTGGTGGAACGTGCGCATGGTCAGCTGCGTGCCCGGCTCGCCGATGGACTGCGCGGCGACGATGCCCACGGCCTCGCCGATGTCGACCATCTTGCCGGTGGCCATGGAGCGGCCGTAGCAGGTGGCGCAGACGCCGGTGGGCGTGTTGCAGGTCAGGACCGAGCGGACCTTGACGGTGGAGATGCCGCGGGACAGCAGATCGGTGATCTCCTCGTCGCGCAGGTCGGTGCCCACCGGCAGGATCTCGTTGCCGTCGGCGTCGACGACCGGGGCCGCCAGGTAGCGGGCGATCGCCGAGGTCTCGACGTACTGCGCGCGGCGCAGCTCGCCGGTCGGCTTGCCGGTGGCGTCGAGCACGGGCTCGCCGATCTCCACCTCGACGCCGGCGGTGGTGCCGCAGTCCTCCTCGCGGACGATGACGTCCTGCGCGACGTCCACCAGACGGCGGGTCAGGTAACCCGAGTCGGCGGTGCGCAGGGCGGTGTCGGCCAGGCCCTTGCGGGAACCGTGCGAGTTGTTGAAGTACTCCAGCACCGACAGGCCCTCGCGGAACGAGGTCTTGATCGGGCGCGTGATGTACTCGCCGCGCGGGTTGGTGACCATGCCCTTCATGCCGGCCAGCGAGTGGATCTGGCCCATGTTGCCGGCGGCGCCGGACTTCACGATCATCGGGATCGGGTTGTCGTCCGGGTACAGGGACTCGACCTTCTCGCCGACCTCCGCGGTCGCGGCCTTCCACAGGTTGACCAGCGACTCGTGGCGCTCCGCCGTGGACAGCTTGCCTCGGCGGAACTTCTTCTCGATCGTGTCGGCCTTCTGCTCGTAGGAGTCGAGGATCTCCTTCTTGTTCGGCAGAACGAGCACGTCGGACATGGCGATGGTGACGCCGGAGCGCGTCGCCCAGTAGAAGCCGGCGTCCTTGAGCTTGTCGACGGTCTGCGCGACGGTGATCATCGGGTACTTCGACGCGAGGTCGTTGATGATCGCCGCCTGCGGCTTCTTGGCCATGACGCCCTCGACGTACGGGTAGTTCCACGGCAGCAGCTCGTTGAACGTGACGCGGCCCAGGGTCGTGTTGGCGGTCCAGATCTGGCCCTTCTCCCAGCCGTCGGGGAAGTGCTCGGCCTCGATGTCGGCCGGCGGGCGCAGGTGCGAGATGCGCACCTTGATGGGCGTCTGCAGGCCGATGGCGCCGCGGTCGTAGGCCATGATGGCCTCGGCCGGGGAGGCGTAGATGCCCTTCTCCGGCTGGTCCTCGGCGGCCTCGGCGTGGGCGCCGGGCAGCTCGGGCTTCTCCAGCGTCAGGAAGTACAGGCCGGTGACCATGTCCAGTCGCGGCATGGCCAGCGGCTTGCCGGACGCCGGCGACAGGATGTTGTTCGAGGACAGCATGAGGATGCGGGCCTCGGCCTGCGCCTCCGCGGACAGCGGGAGGTGCACGGCCATCTGGTCGCCGTCGAAGTCGGCGTTGAACGCCTCACAGGCCAGCGGGTGCAGCTGGATGGCCTTGCCCTCGACGAGCACGGGCTCGAAGGCCTGGATGCCCAGGCGGTGCAGGGTGGGGGCACGGTTGAGCAGCACCGGGTGGCCGGTGATGACGTCCTCGAGGACGTCCCAGACCTCCGGGCGCTGGCGCTCGACCATGCGCTTGGCCGACTTGATGTTCTGCGCGTAGCTCTTGGCCACGAGCTCCTTCATGACGAAGGGCTTGAACAGCTCGAGGGCCATCAGCTTGGGCAGGCCGCACTGGTGCAGCTTGAGCTGCGGGCCGACGATGATGACCGAACGGCCCGAGTAGTCGACTCGCTTGCCCAGCAGGTTCTGGCGGAAGCGGCCCTGCTTGCCCTTGAGCAGGTCGGACAGCGACTTCAGCGGGCGGTTGCCCGGTCCGGTGACCGGGCGGCCGCGGCGGCCGTTGTCGAACAGCGCGTCGACCGACTCCTGCAGCATGCGCTTCTCGTTGTTCACGATGATCTCGGGCGCGCCGAGGTCGATCATGCGCTTGAGGCGGTTGTTGCGGTTGATGACGCGGCGGTACAGGTCGTTGAGGTCGGAGGTCGCGAAGCGGCCGCCGTCGAGCTGCACCATCGGGCGCAGCTCCGGCGGGATCACCGGGACGCAATCGAGGACCATGGCGGCCGGGTCGTTGCCCGACTGCAGGAACGCGGCGACGACCTTCAGGCGCTTCAGGGCGCGCAGCTTCTTCTGGCCCTTGCCGTCGCGGATGACCTCGCGCAGCGACTCCGCCTCGGCGGCGAGGTCGAAGTTGCGGATCAGCGTCTGGATCGCCTCGGCGCCCATGCCGCCGGTGAAGTAATCCTCGTAGCGGTCGACGAGCTCGTTGTAGATGCTCTCGTCGATGACCATCTGCTTCGGCTCGAGCTTCAGGAAGGTGTTCCAGATCTCGTCGAGGCGGTCCAGCTCGCGCTGGGCGCGCTCGCGGATGTGCTTCATCTCGCGCTCGGCGGCGTTCTGGACCTTCTTGCGGGCGTCGGCCTTCGCGCCGGCGGCCTCGAGCTCGGCGAGGTCGTCCTCCAGGGTCTTGGCGCGCTCGGCCAGCTCCTGGTCGCGGTCGTCCTCGACCATCTTCTTGTCGACCAGCATGTCCGCCTCGAGGGTGGTCTGGTCGTTGTGGCGGGCCTCCTCGTCGACGGAGGTGATGATGTTCGCCGCGAAGTAGATGATCTTCTCGAGATCCTTCGGCGCCAGGTCGAGCAGGTAGCCCAGGCGCGACGGGACGCCCTTGAAGTACCAGATGTGCGTGACCGGCGCGGCCAGCTCGATGTGGCCCATGCGCTCGCGGCGGACCTTCGACTTGGTCACCTCGACGCCGCAGCGCTCGCAGATGATGCCCTTGAAGCGGACGCGCTTGTACTTGCCGCAGGCGCACTCCCAGTCGCGGGTCGGGCCGAAGATGCGCTCGCAGAAGAGGCCGTCCTTCTCCGGCTTGAGCGTGCGGTAGTTGATGGTCTCGGGCTTCTTGACCTCTCCCCGCGACCAGCGGCGGATGTCGTCGGCGGTGGCGAGCCCGATCCGGAGCTCGTCAAAGTTGTTGACGTCGAGCACCTGTTGTCCCTTTCCCCCGGCAGTGTTCACGGGGTTTTCGTGCGTGCTGTGAATGTGCGTACTTGAATTGGGTTGTTTCGCGTGAGCGTGGCGCCCGCGCCGGCACCGCGGTTAGGCAGTGTCGGCGTCGGAGCGCTCGTCGCGCGACAGGTTGATGCCCAGAGAGGCCGTGGCGTGGTCCAGCTCGTCGTCGTCGGTGGAGCTCAGCTCCACCGGGACGCCGTCGGCGGACAGCACCTCGACGTTGAGGCACAGCGACTGGAGCTCCTTCAGGAGCACCTTGAACGACTCCGGGATACCCGGGTCCGGGATGTTGTCGCCCTTCACGATGGCCTCGTAGACCTTCACGCGGCCGACGACGTCGTCGGACTTGATGGTCAGCAGCTCCTGCAGGGTGTAGGCGGCGCCATACGCCTGCATGGCCCACACCTCCATCTCGCCGAAGCGCTGGCCGCCGAACTGGGCCTTGCCGCCCAGCGGCTGCTGCGTGATCATCGAGTACGGGCCCGTGGAACGCGCGTGGATCTTCTCGTCCACCAGGTGGTGCAGCTTGAGCATGTACATGTAGCCCACCGACACCGGGAACGGGAACGGCTCACCGGAGCGGCCGTCCATCAGCTGCGCCTTGCCGTCGGCGTTGACCAGGACGTCGCCGTCGCGGTCGGGGCGGGAGGACGCCAGCAGACCGGCGAGCTCCTCGTTCTCCGCGCCGTCGAACACCGGGGTGGCCACCAGCGAGTCGGCCGGGACGTCGTAAAGCTCCTTCGGCAGGCGCTTCGCCCAGTCCGGGTCGCCCTCGATGGTCCAGCCGGCCTTCGCCAGCCAGCCGAGGTGGACCTCCAGGACCTGGCCGATGTTCATTCGGCGCGGCACGCCGTGCGTGTTCAGCAGGATGTCGACCGGGGTGCCGTCCGGCAGGAAGGGCATGTCCTCCTGCGGCAGGATCTTGCCGATGACGCCCTTGTTGCCGTGGCGGCCGGCCATCTTGTCGCCGTCCTGGATCTTGCGCTTCTGCGCGACGTAGACGCGGATCATCTCGTTGACGCCCGGGGCCAGATCGTCGTCGTCCTCGCGCGAGAACACGCGGACGCCGATGACCTTGCCGGACTCGCCGTGCGGCACGCGCATCGAGGTGTCGCGCACCTCGCGGGCCTTCTCGCCGAAGATGGCGCGCAGCAGGCGCTCCTCCGGGGTCAGCTCCGTCTCGCCCTTCGGCGTGACCTTGCCGACGAGGATGTCGCCGTCGCGGACGTCGGCGCCGATGCGCACGATGCCGCGGTCGTCGAGGTCCTTCAGCATGTCCTCGCCGACGTTCGGGATCTCGCGGGTGATCTCCTCGGGGCCCAGCTTGGTGTCGCGGGCGTCGATCTCGTGCTCCTCGATGTGGATCGAGGTGAGGATGTCCTCCTCCACCATGCGCTGGTTGAGGATGATCGCGTCCTCGTAGTTGTGGCCCTCCCACGGCATGAACGCGACGAGCAGGTTCTTGCCCAGCGCCATCTCGCCGTTGTCGGTGCCCGGGCCGTCGGCGATGACCTGGCCGGCCTCGACGCGGTCGCCCTCGTCGACGAGCGGCTTCTGGTTGTAGCTGGTGCCCTGGTTCGTGCGCTCGAACTTGCGCAGGATGAACGTGTGGCGCTGGCCCTCGTCGTCCATGACGGTGATGAAGTCCGCGGAGACGGTCTCGACCACGCCGTCGCACGGGGCGATGATCAGGTCGCCAGCGTCGTAGGCGGCGCGCTGCTCCATGCCGGTGCCCACGAAGGGGGCCTCGGCGCGCAGCAGCGGCACGGCCTGGCGCTGCATGTTCGCGCCCATCAGGGCACGGTTGGCGTCGTCGTGCTCGAGGAACGGGATCATGGCGGTCGCGACCGACACCATCTGGCGCGGCGAGACGTCCATGTAGTCGACCTCGGTGGCGCGGACGACCTCGACGTCGCCGCCCTTCTTGCGGACGGGCAGCGTGTCGTTGACGAACTGGCCGTCGGCGTCGACCGGCGTGTTCGCCTGGGCGACGACGTAGCGGTCCTCCTCGTCGGCGGTCAGGTAGTCGACGTCGGTGGTCAGCTTGCCGTCGACGACGCGGCGGTACGGGGTCTCGATGAAGCCGAACGGGTTCACGCGGGCGTAGACCGACAGCGAGCCGATCAGGCCGATGTTCGGGCCTTCGGGGGTCTCGATCGGGCACATGCGGCCGTAGTGCGACGGGTGGACGTCGCGGACCTCGAGGCCGGCGCGCTCGCGGGACAGGCCGCCGGGGCCCAGGGCCGACAGGCGGCGCTTGTGGGTCAGGCCCGACAGCGAGTTGTTCTGGTCCATGAACTGCGACAGCTGCGAGGTGCCGAAGAACTCGCGGATGGCGGCGGAGACCGGGCGGACGTTGATCAGGGTGGTCGGCTGGATCGACTCGACGTCCTGGGTGGTCATGCGCTCGCGGACGACGCGCTCCATGCGCGAGAGGCCGACGCGGACCTGGTTCTGGATGAGCTCGCCCACGGTGCGCAGGCGACGGTTGCCGAAGTGGTCGATGTCGTCGACCTCGACCGGGACCTCGCGGCCGTCGGGGGAGGTCATGGTCTTCTCGCCGTCGTGCAGGCGCACGAGGTACTCGATGGTGGTGGCGATGTCCTGCTCGGTGAGGACCATCTCGCCGACGCCGTCGCCGCCGAGACCCAGCTTGCGGTTGACCTTGTAGCGGCCGACCTTGGCCAGGTCGTAGCGCTTGGGCTTGAAGAAGTTGTTCTCGAGCAGGGCCAGCGCGGACTCGCGCGTCGGCGGCTCGCCGGGGCGCTGCTTGCGGTAGATCTCGAGCAGGGCCTCGTCGGTGTTGGCGACGCCGTCCTTCTCGAGGGTGGACATCATGATCTCGGAGAAGCCGAAGCGCTCCTTGATCTCCTCCGTGGTCCAGCCGAACGCCTTCAGCAGCACGGTGACGGGCTGGCGGCGCTTGCGGTCGATGCGGACGCCGACGGTGTCCCGCTTGTCGACGTCGAATTCCAGCCACGCGCCGCGCGACGGGATGATCTTCACGGAGTGCAGGGGGCGCTCGGTCGACTTGTCGATGGTCTCGTCGAAGTAGACGCCCGGGGAACGCACGAGCTGCGACACGACGACGCGCTCGGTGCCGTTGACGATGAACGTGCCCTTGTCGGACATCATCGGGAAATCGCCGATGAAGACCGTCTGCGACTTGATCTCGCCGGTCTCGCGGTTGGTGAACTCGGCCGTGACGTACAGCGGCGCCGAGTAGTTGATGTCCTTGTCCTTGCATTCGTCCACCGTGTTCTTCACGGAGTCGAACCAGGGGTCGGACAGGGTGAGGGACATCTTCTGCGAGTAGTCCTCGATCGGGGACAGCTCGTCAAGGATGTCCTCGAGTCCACTGGTGACCTGAGCCCCTTCGCCGAGTTCCTCCTGGCGGCGGGCGCGCCACTCGGGCGTGCCGATGAGCCATGCGAACGACTCACGCTGCAGATCGAGAAGACCCGGAACCGGAATCGGCTCGCTGATCTTCGCGAAAGAGTACCTCTTCGAAGCTCCGGGGATACCGGCCACTGCCTTGGTCTGGCGGGAGACTGCCAAGATGGGTCCTTCCAGCACCTCACGCGGGTGGGGCGCCGGCAACCGGTGGCGCGCCCTTCCGCTTGGTTTTAAGCGTTTGGTTTGCAGGAATCACACGGTAGCGGGCAGAGCCTCGACGACGATGCCGTCCGAGAATCGGGGAAGGATGCAAAGTACCAGTTCACAGGCTTTGCGACGCCCCCGAAGTCCCGGATGGCGCGTCAAGTGGGGACACTACGACACACCTAATTCCAGCGCAACGACTCAGCCTATACCATCGTCGGCCGCAAGTCCACCGGATATTGCGCGCGCGTGTCCGGCGGGTGTACGGGGCATGCACCCCGGGTTGCCGGGAAGGATGTTGCGGGAGTGCCGGGCCGGGCGGGGTCAGGGCCGGCGCGCTGGATTGCCGGCGCTCGTGCCCCGCTTTCGTGCACGGGCGTTCTCGCGTTGTGGGCCGCGGGGCCGTTCCCGGCCGCCTGAGCGGTCGTGGCCTTCGGGGCGCAGGGCGCCGACGACTCCGCCGAACGCCAAGATAGCACCGATCGTCAGAAGCGCAATCGACCACGCCCGCACCGGCGCCGTGTCCGCGACTTCGAGTGCCTGCTGCAGCAGCTTCGCCGACGCCTGATCGTCGATGCCGCCGGTGAAGCGCAGCAGCGTGCGCAGCCGCTCCCCCTCGCGGGTCTCCCACCGCAGATCCAGGTCCTCGTTGATGTCGACGACCATGCCGCTCTCGGGCTCGACCAGCCATTCGCGGGTGCCCTGGTACATGAGGAAGCCCGTCTTGTCGTCGACGTTGATCTGCGACAGGTTCGACCGGTACAGGGTGGCCAGGTTCGTCGGCGCGATCGTCTGCCGGTAGCGCAGGACCTCGTTGCCGCCGATCTCCTCGGTGCCCGCGAACTCGGCGGGCACGGTGCGGCGCAGGAAATCGTCGAACACGGGGTAGGTTTCCTTCCCCGCGCCGGCGGGGAACTTCACCCAGTAGCCGTCGACGGGCACCTGGAGCGGCACGCCGGCCATCTGGTCGGTGAGCATCGCGGGGGCGAGGAACTGGCCGCTGAGGCGATCGACCGTGAACGTCCACACGGCGGCGTCGACGAGCTCCAGGATCGGGTCGGTGCCCATGACCTCCGGAGGCAGCTCGCGCGTCGTCGACGTGCCCAGTCGCACGGACACCTTCTTCTCGTCGGCCGGCGGGATCAGCTGCCCGTGGAACTGCCGCCGGATCGGGCCGAAGGCGTCTTCCCTCGATCCGTCGGGAAGCAATTTCGTGGACACGCCGTTCTCGGCCCGCAGCGCGTACGTCGTATCGGGCAGGTCCAGCGGGATCTTCGGGTCATCGGACACCAGCCGGGGCAGGAAAGCGCCGGCGGCGATCATCGCCGCGCCGAGCCCGATGATCAGGACGGCGATGATGCGCGAACGGGGAAGCATGCGCACCATCCTACTCAGCCGCCACTTCCCCACCGCATTTATGCCTGATGCAAATGAACCGGGCCCCGCCGGCATGCGGATGGCATGCGGGCGGGGCCCGGTGAAAAAGCTGGCGCGGGGATGCCGCGGCGCAGGTCCCTTACTTCAGGGAAACCTTGGCGCCGGCCTCCTCGAGCTTGGCCTTGGCGGCCTCGGCGTCGTCCTTGTTGGCGCCCTCGAGGATGGCCTTCGGGGCACCCTCGACGAGCTCCTTGGCCTCCTTCAGGCCCAGGCCGGAGACGAGCTCGCGGACGGCCTTGATGACGCCGATCTTCTTGGCGCCGGCGTCCTCGAGCACGACGTCGAACTCGTCCTTCTCCTCGGCGGCACCGGCGGCACCGGCGTCGGCGCCGGCGGCGGCGACGGCGACCGGGGCGGCGGCGGTGACGTCGAACTCGTCCTCGAACGCCTTCTTGAACTCGGTCAGCTCAACGAGGGTCATCTCCTTGAACGCCTCGAGCAGCTCCTCGGTGGTGTACTTGGCCATGATGTTTCTCCTGTGAAGTCATGTGCGGCGTGAACCGCGGGGTGCGGGCCGGCGCGCGGCCCGCGGTACGGGGTGTGTGGAGCCGGTGCTCTACTGCTTCTTCTCCTCGAGCGCCGCGGCGAGGCGGGCGACCGAGGAGGTGGGGGCATCGAGCAGGCCGGCGACGTTCGCCAGAACGCCATTGAAGGCACCGGCCAGCTTGGCCAGCGTGGTCTCGCGGTTGTCCATGTCCGCGAGGGCCTGGAACTGCGTGGCGTCCATAGCCGCGCCATCCATGTAGCCGCCCTTGATCACGAGGTTCTTGTTCTCCTCGGCGAACTTCTTGATCGCCTTGGCCGCATCGACGGCCTCGCCCTTGATGAAGGCGACGGCGGTCGGTCCGGTGAGGTGCTCGTCAAGACCCTCGACGCCCGCCTCGGCGGCGGCGAGCTTGATCATGGTGTTCTTGGCGACGGAGTACTTCACGTCGGCGCCGAGGGCGCGACGCAGCTCGGTGATCTCCGCGACGGACATGCCACGGTACTCGGTGAGAACGATGGCGGTCGACTCGTCGACGTCCTTCTTGATGGACTCGACGGCGGCCTGCTTAACGGCGTTTGCTGCCATGGGTACTCTCGCCTCCTTCCTGATATGTCGTGGGTTAGACGCCGGAACGGACGGCGGAAACGACGAACGCCCCGGGCGCAAAACGGCCGGGGCGCGAAGAAGGCGGCGGCACGGGGCCGACGCGGGCTTCACGACTCCAAGTCATCCTGCGCGGGCCGTCAGCGTTTGCGCTGAACCTTCATCCTGGTGGGCCAGGAAACCGGCGGTCTTCGGTGAAACTTGAGTCTCCGGCTTCCTCTGGGGAGCCGGTCAAACTTCATGGCGGTACGTTACACGCCGGGTGCGGAATCGCCAAAATCGTCGGGCCGGGTGGCCTGCCCCGGTCCCCCGCACCCGGGTTCCGACCCGCCCGCGCCGCCGGATTCGCCGGCCGCCTCCGCCGCTTCCGCCGCTTCCGAGGCCGCCTCCGCCGCGGCGGCTTCGGCGCAGATCTCCCGGTCCAGTTCCTCGGCGATGCGCAGGTCGTCGTTCTCGCGGCCGTCGATGGCGACCTCGACGTCGGCGAAAAAGCACAGCAGCTCGGGGTCTCCCGCCAGGAAGACGGCGTCGGCGAAGCGCCCGGGCAGCCGGGGCAGCGCCAGCGGGTGCGCGCCCGGCGCCACGGCATCGAGCACGCCCAGGCTCAGCTCCAGCGCGGTGACGAGCACCAGGTCCGCGCCTTCCGCGCGATCCAGGAGACGCTTGACGACGCTTCTCATTTCGATCGCGTCCATCCGGCACAGCGCCCGCAGCATCCGCAGAGACACCACGCGCGCGGCATCATCTCCGCCGCGCGCACGTTCGACCGCTTCCTCCAGGAGCTCCGCCACCCGGGCATCGTCGCCCAGGCCCAGATGCAATTCCGCCAGAAACGGCAACGCCGCGACCCGCACGGTCGGCAGGTCGCGGACGTCGTCGTCGAACCCGGCCAAGGTCGCCTCGAGCTCGCCGAGGACGTAGCCGGTTCCGTCGTCGAGCTCCGCCAAGCGGAGGATCGCGCGGAGCGCGGAAGCCTCGTGGTCCCCGCGATCCCGTCGATCCCCTCGGGGGTCGCCCCCGGGATGGCCGGAACTGAAGTACATGCGGACGACGATAACGGCGGGGCCGACCGGCGGGGCGGGAATGACGAAAAACCCGGCCCGCGCGAAGACGCGCGGGCCGGGTCGAAAGCGGGTGTCCCCGCGGGGTTTCGGGGAGGGGTTACGCCTCCTCGGCGCCCGTGTAGTTCTTCACCACGGTGGTGTCGACCGGGATGCCCGGGCCGTTGGTGGAGGACAGGGTGATCTTCTTCAGGTACTTGCCCTTGGCCGCGGACGGCTTCAGGCGCAGCAGCTCGTCGATCAGCGCGCCGTAGTTCTCGGCCAGCTGCTCGGCGGAGAAGGAGGCCTTGCCGATCAGCGCGTGCAGGTTGGAAGCCTTGTCCACGCGGAAGGAGATCTTGCCGCCCTTGACCTCGGTGATGGCCTTGGCAACGTCGGTGGTGACGGTGCCGGTCTTCGGGTTCGGCATCAGGCCGCGGGGGCCCAGGACGCGCGCGACGCGGCCGACCTTGGCCATCTGGTCCGGGGTGGCGATGGCGACGTCGAAGTCGGTCCAGCCGCCCTGGATCTTCTCGATCAGCTCGTCGGTGCCCACGAAGTCGGCGCCGGCCTCCTCGGCCTTGGTGGCGTTCTCGCCGGCGGCGAAGACGGCGACGCGGACGGTCTTGCCCGTGCCGTTGGGCAGGGAGACGGTGCCGCGGACCAGCTGGTCGGCCTTGCGCGGGTCGACGCCCAGGCGGATGGCGACGTCCACGGAGGCGTCGTACTTCTGCGAGGAGGTCTCCTTGACCAGCTTGGTGGCCTCGATCGGGGCGTAGATGCGGCCCTCGTCGATCTTCTCGGCGGCGGCCTTGTAGGCCTTGGACTGCTTGCTCATTGTGGTTCCAATCTTCTCGTTGGAGTGGTGGTGCGGGCCGAAGCGGGCCCTGCCACGGTCATGGGGTGCCGCCCCGGGGGTGCGGGGCGGCGGGGAATTACTTGCCCTCGACGACGATGCCCATGGAGCGGGCGGTGCCGGCGATGATCTTCGCGCCGGCCTCGATGTCGTTGGCGTTGAGGTCCGGCTTCTTCTGCTCGGCGATCTCGCGGCACTGGTCCATGGTCACGGTGCCGACCTTGTCGGTGTGCGGGACGCCGGAGCCCTTCTGCAGACCGGCGGCCTTCAGCAGCAGCTTCGCGGCCGGCGGGGTCTTCAGGGTGAAGTCGAACGAGCGGTCCTCGTAGACGTTGATCTCGACCGGGATGACGTTGCCGCGCTGGTTCTCCGTGGCGGCGTTGTACGCCTTGCAGAACTCCATGATGTTGACGCCGTGGGCGCCGAGGGCCGGGCCCACCGGCGGCGCCGGGTTGGCCTGGCCGGCCTGGATCTGCAGCTTGATGACGGCCTGGATCTTCTTCTTCTTGGGGGGCATCGGGGACCTTCTTCCTTGTTACCGGGGTCGCCGCCGCGATGATGCCGGGGCTGCGGCGGCACCCGTCCGGATGCCGGCCGCGCACGGCCCAGCCACCGGGGATGAAAAAATTCGTCGCGCGCCGGTTGGCGCGCGACGAATGACGTTACCTGCAGCGGGCCCGTCGCCAAAATCGCCGTCGGGTGCGACGGCGGGGCGGCGCCCCGTCCGCGCTAAGTGAGCTTCTCGACCTCGTCCAGGCCGAGCTCGACCGGGGTCTCGCGGCCGAAGATGGACACCAGGGCCTTGATGCGGCCGGTGGCGGCGTCGATCTCGGAGATCGTCGCCGCGACGGACGCGAACGGGCCGGACAGGATGGTGACGGACTCGCCGACCTCGTAGTCGATGGCGACCTTCTCGTCCTCGACCTTCGGGGCGGAGGCGACGGACAGCTCGGCGTCGCCCTGGCGGTCGCCCTCGGCGGCGTCGGCGGTGACGGTCTCCTTGGGCATGAGGAACTTGGCGACCTCGCGGATCTTCACCTGGGTCGGGTGCCCCTCGGAGCCGACGAAGGAGGTCACGCCCGGGGTGTCGCGGACGACGGACCAGGACGGGTCGTCCAGGGACAGGCGGACCAGCACGTAGCCGGGGAGCAGCTTGCGCTTGACGGTCTTGAGCTTGCCGTCCTTGCGCTCCTGCACCTCCTCGATCGGGACGATGACCTCGTGGATCTGCTCTTCGACGCCGAGGGTCTGGGCGCGCATCTCCAGGTTGGTCTTCACCTTGTTCTCGTAGCCCGAGTAGCACTGGATGATGTACCAGTCGCCCTTGCGGCGCTTGAGCTCGCGCTGGAACTCGCGCAGGCGCTTGCGGTACTCGGCCTCGGGGTCGACCTCCTCGGCCTCGCCGGACTCAGCCTCGGAAGCCTCGCCGGACTCGGCCTGGCCGGACTCAGCCTCGGAAGCCTCGCCGGACTGGTCCGCCTGGCCCGCCTGGTCCTCGATGCCCTGGCCCTCGGCACCTTCGGCGACGGCCTCGGCGGCGTCGTCCGTGGCGCCCGCACCCTCGAGGCCCTCGGCCGCGTCCTGCCCCGCGCCTTCCGCGGCGGCGGTGGCGCCGGCGTCGACGTCGGTCTCCGCGGCTTCCTTGGCGGCGTCGATGATCGCGTCGCCGATGGGCCCGGTCGACCCCTCGGCGTCGGAGAAGATGTTCTGACCGTCGTTCATTCGGTGCGACCCTTCCTATCAGTGCGCAGCGTGTGCGCCGTGTCCGTATGTCCCGCCGCCGGCCGGCGAAGCCGGGCTCCGCGGCGGGAACTGCAAAAGATAATCCCGCCTACCGCTTGGTGCGGTGGCGGGATGAAACATCGTTGCGGCGAGTATACCCTACCGCGTGAAAATCGACTGAACGCCCAGGCCGGCGAGAGCGTCGACGCCCCAGACCAGCGTGACCATGAAGACGAGGAACAGCAGCACGACGATGGTGTAGACCACCATCTGCCGGCCGGTGGGCCAGATGACCTTGCGCAGCTCGGAGATGACCTGCTTGATGAAGGTCAGGGGGTTGCGGGTGCCCAGCTTTTCGTCGTCGTTGCGCTTGACGGGGCGGCTGTCGCGCGCCGTGGTGGCGGGGGCACCCGAAACCTGGCGCTTGCCGGTGGGGCGCGCCGCTGCGGTGGTGCTCTTTTCCTCTGCCACGTCTCTCCTAGAAGGGGTTTCCGGCTTAAGGGGTATTGCAGGGGCGACAGGACTTGAACCTGCAACCTGCGGTTTTGGAGACCGCTGCTCTGCCAATTGAGCTACGCCCCTTCGTCGCCCGAAGTCCGGGCGACGGTTTCCCACCCTAGCACGCGGGCTAGCCGGGGATGGTGAACGTGGTCACCAGTAGCGATGGGGGGGATCGAACCCCCGACCTCACGATTATGAGTCGTGCGCTCTCACCATCTGAGCTACATCGCCCCAAATTCTTCCGCGGCGCCATTCCCGGGGAATGCAACTGCCGGACAAAAGAATGGAGCCCCCTGACAGAATCGAACTGTCGACCTTTTCCTTACCATGGAAACGCTCTGCCGACTGAGCTAAGGGGGCATGGCATCAAAGTTCGCGCTTGCGGTCTTGTGGACCCTCGGGCGCTCCCTGCGAAGCCGAGAGAAAGACTAACCCGACATCGCCGACGTACACAAATCCGCAGGCCACGGCGCAATTCCAGGCCGTTTTCCGCGCCGTTTCGGGGGCGCTTCGGGCCGCTTTGCGACGGGGCCCGTCCCCGGCGTCGCAAAGCAGCCCCCGGAGGGGGCGCCATGCGCACGCGGAAGGCCTCCGCTCCCCCGCCCGCTCCCCTGCCGGGGACACGACCCGGGCACGGTCGTGGGGCATGCGCGGGAAAGAACCCGCATGCGAACGACCGGGGCCCGGATCACTGGTGTGATCCGGGCCCCGGTCGAAGTTGGTGCCAGATGATGGATTCGAACCAACGTAGGCGAAGCCGACGGATTTACAATCCGCTCCCTTTGGCCGCTCGGGCAATCTGGCGTGCACCCCGTGGGTGCGAAAGGAATGCTACCCAGAAGTCTCTCCGGCGCCAAATCCGCTGGCAGGAGCGAAATCGGGGTGGAGGGGCGGGAAGCCGGGAAGGGCGCCGAGCCGGCGCCCGACCGCGGTCCTACCCGACGCGCTCGACGGTGTACTCGGCGACGCGGCGCAGGGCTGCCTTGGCGGGGATGTCCGGCAGGTCCGCGATGACGCCGTCGGCCTCGTCCATCAGGTCGCGCACGAGCGCCAGGGCGCGCTGCGGGCCGGTGGAGCGCTCGAGGAGGTCGAGGGCCTCGGCCAGCAGATCGTCGTCGGTGATGGGGCCGACGAGGATCTCGCGCAGGCGATCGCCCACGGGACCCTCCTCGCGCAGCGCGTAGAGCACCGGCAGGGTGAACACGCCCTCCCGGAGGTCGGTGCCCGGCGTTTTGCCGGACTGCGCGGAGTCGGAGGCGATGTCGATGATGTCGTCGACGATCTGGAAGACCAGCCCCACCAGGCCGCCGTAGCGGGCCAGGGCGGCGACGGTCTTCTCGTCGGCGCCGGCGTGCAGCGCCCCGAGGTACCCGGCGGACCCGATGAGAACGCCGGTCTTTTCGCGGATCACCTGCAGGTAATGCTCGACCTCGTCGGCACCGTCGGGGCAGCCGATGGATTCGCGCATCTGGCCGGTGACCAGTTCGCCGAAGGTCTTGGCGAAGTGCGCCACGGTGTCGGCGCCCAGGCGGGACAGCAAGCTGGAGGCGGTGGCGAAGAGGTAGTCGCCGGAGAGGATGGCCAGCGAGTTCGACCAGCGGGAGTTGGCGGACTCGACGCCGCGGCGCATGTCGGCCTCGTCCATGACGTCGTCGTGGTACAGCGTCGCCAGGTGGGTCAGCTCGATGACGGTGGCGGCGGTGATCACCTCGTCGGCGCGGGGGCGCGGCCCGAACTGGGCGGAAAGCATGGCGAACATGGGGCGGAACCGCTTCCCGCCGGCGTCGGCCAGGTGGCGGACGTGCTCCACCAGGAAGTCCTCGCCGCGGTTGAGCTCGCCGAGGAGCAGTTCCTCGCTGGCGCGCATGCCCTCGGTGACCACGCGCTCCAGCTCGGCGTCGCCGAGGTCGACGCTGGCGACTCTTTCGCCGCCGGTCCGCTGGATGCTCGGTGCGTCGGAAACGCTGGGTGCGCCGTTACGCATTCGGGTCCCGCCTCGATTCGGATCGTCGTCGGTTCATCGGTTCGTGGGCCTGCGCCGCAGCACCCGGGCTCCGCCCCATGCTCGGAGCATCGCCCGCGACGAACCCGTGGATATGCCGAACATACAGTAATCCACCGCTCGCCATGTCCAATCATCCGACCCCCGCCGGAGGCTCTCCCCCTGGCGGTTTCGCGAGGTCCGCCGTATAGCCTGGGACACCATGACCACGCAGTCGCCGATGCCGCAGCACGTCCCCTCCAGCGCCGATGTCGTGGTGGTCGGGGCGGGCCCGACGGGCGCCGCCGCCGCGGCGCATGCGGCGAACCGGGGATTGGACGTGCTGCTCGTCGACGCGCAGCGCTTCCCCCGCGACAAGACCTGCGGAGACGGGCTGACCCCGCGCGCCATCGCGGAGCTCGGGCGTTTGGGCCTGGATGACCGCGTGCTGTCGCGCACCCGCAATCGCGGCCTGAAGCTCCACGGGTTCGGCGGTTCCGTCGCCGCCCCGTGGCCGGAGGGCGAATTCCCGGCCGCCGGCTCCGCGGTGCCGCGCACCATCTTCGACGCGATGCTCGTCGACCATGCGGTGAGCTGCGGCGCGACGCTCCTGGACGGCTGCCCGGTCACTTCGGTGGAGCGGGGGCCGGGCCGCAGCGTGGCCGCGGTGAACCTGCGGCTTCACGACGGCTCGGCCCGGCGCGTGGCCGCTCGGTGGCTCCTCGTCGCCGACGGCGTGCGCAGCCCCGTCGGCAAGCAACTCGGCCGGACGTGGCACCGGGACTCCGTGTTCGGCGTCGCCGCCCGGTCGTACTGCTCCACGATGCGCGAGGAGGAGTGGATCCACTCGCACCTGGAACTGCGGGACGACGACGGCGTCGCGCAGCCCGGTTACGGGTGGATCTTCCCGCTCGGCGGCGGCCGGGTGAACCTGGGCTGCGGCGCGCTGGCGACGTCCGCGCGGCCGGCGAAGGTGAACGTGAAGAAGCTGCTGCACCGCTACGCCGGGCAGGTCCGCGACGAGTGGGGCCTGGGCGAACCGGAGGCGGTGACCTCCGCGCTGCTGCCGATGGGCGGCGCGGTCAGCCACGTCGCCGGGCCGAACTGGGCGCTGCTCGGCGACGCCGCGGCGCTGGTCAACCCCCTCAACGGCGAGGGCATCGACTACGGCATGGAGTCCGCGCGCCTGGCCGTGGGGCTGATGTGCGACGTCGTCGGCGACCCCGACGGGCTGGCGCATTCGTGGCCGGCGATGCTGCGCGAGCACTACGGCGAGGCGTACTCCCTGGCCCGCCGCCTGGCCGCCGGCCTGACCGTGCCGTGGCTGTTGCCCACCGCCGGTCCGCTGACCCTCGGCGCCCCGTGGGGCGACGCCGTGATGGGGGCGGCCGCGCGCCTGATGGGCAACCTGGTCACGCCCGGGGACCGCGACCTCACCGCCCGCGTCTGGCGCGCGGCGGGCAAGGCGTCGCTGGCGCTGGATTCGCGCCGGCCCTGGAGCTGAGCGGGCGGGACACTTCGATTCACCGTGAATCATCCGGGGCGCCCGGCGCGGCGCGCCCGGACTTCGATTCACCGTGAATTCAATTCCGGCGCGACCCGCCACCTGCGGCGACGCAGTTGGGGACGGATCAACGCCACCGGCGGTCAATAGACAACTTTGTCTAGCGGGTGGTGATATGTGCGGCGTGACGGCGCCGGAATCGCGGTGCCGTCGGCAGACACCGAAAAACCCCGTTTCACCGCCGAAGGGACCGCACAATGACCACCGTTTCCGCCAAGCTCCAGGGCATCGACGCCAAGGGCCTCGCCAATCTCGCCGAGACCAACAAGACCGATCCGTCCAAGGGCCGCAAGGTCCTGCACGCCGTCACCCGCTGCGAGGCCGGCTTCCGCAACGTCACCTCGGTGCGCGACACCGCCGACGTCGTCGTCTCCGAGCCCTGCGGCCTGCTGGGCGACAACGTCGCCGCCAACCCCTCCGAGGTCGTCCTCGCCGCACTGGGCTCCTGCATCTCCGTCGGTCTGCAGGCCAACGCCACCCAGCGGGGCATCGCCCTGGACAAGATCGAGCTGGTCCTCGACGGCGACATCGACATCTCCGCCGTCTGGGGCGTCGGCGACACCGACCCGGAGAAGGTCCTGGGCTTCACCGACATCCGCATCGACATCACCCTGGCCGCCGAGGGCGCCGACGAGGAAACCCTGAAGGCCATCGCCGACACGGCCATCCGCTGGTCGCCGGTCGTCGCCACGATGACCAACCCGGTCCGGGTGCACCACTCCACGACCGTCGAAAAGTAGGGCCGCCCCGCGCCCGCCCGGAGCAGACCGCCGGAACGAACCGAAGGAACCCGAAAACCGATGACCACCGCCACCACCGCCCAGACCACCATCCCCGCGGCCATCCTCGACCAGGTCGCCGAACGGGCCAACGCGCTCGACGACGGCGCGGGCCGAGCCCGCTTCATCCTGCCTCCGCTCGGCGCCGAAGGGCTGCTGGGCCTGGGCGCCCCGCAGAACTCCGACGGCCACCTGCCCGACATGGTCGCGGCGGTGCGCGCCCTGGCGTCGCGGTGCATGTCCTCGGCCTTCGGCCTGTGGGCCCACCGCATGACCATCGAGTACCTGGCGCTGGCGGACACCCCCTACGCCAACTCGGTGCTGCCGGGCCTGCTGGACGGTTCCACCCCCGGCATCACCGGCATGGCGTCGGCGTTCCGCGAGGCCGCCGGCTGCGGCAGCCTCGACCTGACCGCCACCCCGACCGACGACGGCTCCGGGTACGTCCTGGACGGCGCGTTGAAGTGGGCGTCGAACCTGTACGACGACTCGATCATGGTCACCGCCGCGCGGGCGACCAACGGCGACCGCCTGCTGGTCGCGCTGCCGCTGTCCACGCCGGGCATCACGGCGGGCAACCAATTCAGCCTGATGGCGCTGGATTCCACGGCGTCGTCGTTCGTGAAGATCGAGGGCGCGCGGATCTCCGCCGACCAGGTGCTCACCACCGACTTCGAGGAGTTCCTCACCGCCTGCCGCCCGACCTTCCTGGCGCTGCAATCCGCGATGTGCTGCGGCCTGGCCGAGGCCTCGCTGGCCGCCGCCGACCAGGGGTCGCTGGGCACCAACGCCGTCTTCGCCCCGGAGATCGACCGTGCCCGCGGCTCCTTGGCGCTGGTCCGCTCCATGGTCGAGTCGGTGGCGGAGAAGACCGGCCCGGGCGTGCGCTTCGAGCGTTCCGAGCTGCTGTCCATGCGCTTGGCCGCCGCCGAGGTGGCCTCCTCCGCCGCGGCCCTCGAGCTGCGCTGCGCCGGCGGCCGCGGCTACGCGCACCGGTCGGATTCCTCGCGGCGCTTCCGCGAGGCCGCCTTCATCCCGGTCCAGTCGCCGTCGGAGGGCCAGCTGCGCTGGGAACTCTCCCAGTGCGAGCGCTGACGCGCCCGGCACCCGCACGACCCAACACCCGAGCACCGGAGGACACGACACCATGACGCTCACCGACGCCCCCGCACGCCCGCACATCCAGGACGACGGGCTGACCGGCGACTGGATGCGCGGCGACCAGGTCGACGGCCGCGCGCTGCGCGACACCGCCGGCGCCTTCCCCTCGGGCGTCACCGTGATCACGGCGACGGGCCCGGACGGGTCGAAGGTGGGCATGACGGTCAGCTCGTTCACGTCGGTGTCCATCGAGCCGCCGCTGATCCTGGTGTGCGTGGACAAGCGCGCCCGGTCGCTGCCGGCGTTCCGCGTGGGCACGGCGATGGGCGTCAACGTCCTGGCCAACGATCAGGCGCAGGTGGCCTTCCGTTTCGCCGGCCGCAGCGAGGACCGGTTCGCCGGCGTCGGGCACGGGGAGGGCCCCAACGGCATCCCACTCATCGACGGCGTCGCGGCGTGGCTGAGCACCCACATCCACCGCATCTACGACGGCGGCGACCATCTGATCCTGCTGGCCCGCGTCAACGAGGTGCACCGTTCCGGCAACAAGCCGCTGCTGTACCACTCCGGTCAGATGCACGACTGGGCGCTCGCCGCCGCCGGGGGCCGTTGATGGCCGCCGTCAGCCGCCGCCGGGCGCTGGGTCTCGGGGCCGGTGCGCTGCTGGGCGGCGCGCTGGCGGCGTGCTCGCATTCCGGCGCCCGCCCCGCCTCCTCCGGCTCCCCCGGCTCCTCGCCCACCGGCACCGACGCCGCCGCCCACGACGGGCCGCCGACCGACGTGACCATCGGATTCCTGCCCATCACGTGCTCCTCGCCGATCGTCGCCGCGGAAGCGCGCGGGATCTTCGCAAAGCACGGCCTCCGCGTCACCCTGAAAAAGTTCGCCGGCTGGGCGGAGGCGTGGAGCGCCTACGCCTCGGGCGAGCTCCACGTCGCGCACATGCTCGCGCCGATGCCGCTGGCCATCCACCACGGCCTGGCCACGCGGGCGACGCCGACGAAGCTCGCCGCCATCGCCAACGTCAACGGCCAGGGGCTCACGCTGGCCAACCGGCACATGGGCGTCGCGAAGCCGCGGGACATGGAGGGCTTCACGCTCGGCGTCCCCTTCGACTTCTCAATCCACAACCTGCTGCTGCGCGACTACCTCAGCTCCGGCGGCGTCGACCCCGACCGGGACGTGCAGCTGCGGCTGATGCGCCCCGCCGACATGGTGGCCAATCTGGCCACCGGAAACATCGACGGTTTCCTCGGCCCCGGACCGTTCAACCAGCGGTCCATCGCCGCCGGCCACGGCCACCTGCACCGGCTGACCGGCGACATGTGGGACGGGCACCCGTGCTGCTGCCTGGCCGCAAACGCCGACTGGGCGGCAGACAACCCCGGCGCGTACCGGGCGTTGACCGCGGCGGTCGCCGAGTCGGCGCTGTGGTGCGACCATCCGCACCATCGCGTCGGGGTCGCCGAGACCCTCGCGCCCGAGAAATACCTGAACCAGAAGCCGGAGCTGCTCGCGTCGGTGCTCGCCGGGTCCGCCGCCGCAGGCTCGGGCCGCGAGCCCGTCGACCCGGCCATCGCCGCCAAGCGCGTGAGCTTCCGGCCCCTGCCGGAGGTGCCCGCCGGAATGTGGATGGGCACGCAACTGTCCCGGTGGGGCCTCGGCGACATCGCCGACCGGGGCGACACCGCCGGCCTGCGCCGCGCCGTCGAGGACGTCTTCGACGTCGCGGGCGCCGCCGACGCGCTCGCCCGGCTCGGCCCCGCCGCACCCGCTCCCCGCCCCGCCCCCGAAACCTTCGAGGTCAACGGCCGTCGCTTCGACGCCGCGGACCCGTGGGCCTGGACCGACAAGGAGATCCCCCGATGAGCGACGCCATCACCGTCACCGACCGCCGCACCTCCCCATCCGGCAGTTCTTCGCGTGCCGGCGAGCAGGGTGCCGACAGTTCGCGTGGCGGCACTGTGCTTGACGACACCGCGCTTGACGACGGCCCGGCCTCCCCCGCGAGCGGCGCACCGAGTGCCGGCTCCGCCGCCGCTGCCGGCGGCGGGGGCGCTTCCGGTGCGGCCGAGGCGTCGTCACGCAAACCGCC
The DNA here is from genome assembly GCF_001056295.1 of Corynebacterium halotolerans. Taxonomy (GTDB): domain Bacteria; phylum Actinomycetota; class Actinomycetes; order Mycobacteriales; family Mycobacteriaceae; genus Corynebacterium; species Corynebacterium hansenii. The sequence continues at coordinate 53,043 of NZ_JVMD01000007.1, read as the reverse complement.
GACGGCCCGCACCGCACTCGCCGATGCCGCCCGCTCCCCCATCCTGCGGGGCGCGGCGGTCTTCCTGGCGTGCATGGCCGTGATCGTCGGGCTGTGGCAGGCGGCGATCGCCGCGGGCCTGCTGACCGGCCTCGCCCCGGGGCCCGCCGACGTGTGGGCGCGCGGCGCCGAGATCCTGTCCGACCCGTTTTACCGGGACGGGCCGTCGAGCGTCGGCATCTTCTGGCACCTCGCCGCCAGCCTGCGGCGCGTGCTGCTGGGCTTCGCCATCGCCGCGGCCGTCGCCATCCCCATCGGCTTCGTGCTCGGGATGATCACCCCGCTGCGGTGGGGCCTGGAACCCCTCGTGCAGGTGCTGCGCCCCGTGTCGCCGCTGGCGTGGCTGCCCATCGGCCTGGCGCTGCTGCGGGATTCGGAGAACACCGCGCTGTTCGTGATCATCATGTCCGCCCTGTGGCCGATGCTGCTGCAGACCATCGCCGGCGTCATGGGCATCGACCCGCTGTACCGCGACCTGGCGCGCACCCTGGGCACCAACCGCCGCGACACGTTCCGCCACATCCTCCTGCCCGCCACCCTGCCGTCGATCGTCACCGGCATGCGGCTGTCGCTGTCGACCGCGTGGCTGGTCATCATCGCCGCGGAGATGCTCGTCGGCGGCCGCGGCATGGGCTACTTCGTGTGGAACATGTGGAACCGCCTGGACATCGCCGCCATCGTCGTGGCCATCGTCGTCATCGGCGCGGCGGGGTTCGTGCTCGACCAGATCGTCTCCAACATCCAGAAGGTGGTCCCCAGTGCCTGATCAGATCGAGGCAACCCGGCGCGGCGTCGGGGCCGTCGCCACGCAATCGCCCGACCCGGCGGACGGACGCCCCCGCCACCTCAGCTTCCGCGGCGTGGCCAAGAGCTACCCGGCCGCCCGCCGCCGCGCCGCCGACACGGTGGTGCTCGACGGCATCGACCTGGACCTAGCGCACGGGCAATTCGTGTCGGTGCTCGGGCCGTCGGGCTGCGGCAAGTCGACGCTGCTGACCATGGCCGCCGGACTGTCCCGCCCGACTGCGGGGTCCGTCGAACTGGACGGCCGGGAAGTCACCGAGCCCGGCCCCGACCGCGGCATGGTGTTCCAGCAGCACGTCCTGCTGCCGTGGATGACCGCCCTGGGCAACGTGAAATTCGCCCTGCGCAGCGCCCGGCCGGAGCTGACGGACGCCGAACGCGACGACATCGCCCGCCATCACCTGTCGATGGTCCACCTCGACCACGCCATCGACCGCAAACCCGGCGAACTATCCGGCGGCATGCGGCAGCGCGTCGGCATCGCGCGGGCGTTCGCCATCCACCCCAGCGTGCTGCTTCTCGACGAACCGTTCGGCGCACTCGACGCCCTCACCCGGTTGTCGCTGCAGCGGCAATTGCTGGAGGTGTGGGAAAACGACCGCCGCACCGTGCTGATGGTCACCCACGACGTCGACGAGGCCCTGCTGCTGTCCGACCGCATCATCGTCCTCGGCGGCGGCTCGCCGGCGCGCATCATCCACGACGTCGAGGTCCCCTTCGCCCGCCCCCGGCGCGCCGAGGACGTCGAGCTCGACCCCGATTACCTCGCGCTGAAGCGCACGCTCATCCGGTCGCTGACGTAGCGCGCCCCACCATCGGGCGCCCCGCCTTCGGGCGCGCAATGCTGGGCGCGCCACTATCGGGCTGGCCAATTTCGGGCGCGTCGCCCGCCCCTACCCCGCCTTGACGGCCGAGTGCAGGGCGGCGATGCCGAAGGTCATGTTCCGCCAGCCGCAGTCGGTCCAGCCGTTGCGGTTGATCTCGCGGGCCAGTTCGTCCTGCCCGGGCCAGGCGCGGATGGATTCGGCGAGGTAGACGTAGGCGTCCGGGTTGGACGACACCGCCTTGGCCACCGCCGGCAGCGCCCGCATGAGGTACTCCTTGTACACCGTCCGGAACACCGGGACGGTCGGGGTGGAGAACTCGCACACCGTCAGGCGGCCGCCCGGGCGGGTGACGCGGGCCATTTCGCGCAGCCCGGCGCGGAAGTCGTGGATGTTGCGCAGGCCGAAGCTGATGGTCACCGCGTCGAAGGTCCCGTCGGGGAACGGCAGGTTCATGCCGTCGCCGCACACCTTGGGCACGTCGCGGTGGGCGCCGGCCTTGAGCATGCCGCGCGAGAAGTCGCAGGCGATGACCGTCGCCCCGGACGACGCGAGGGACACGGTGGACACGGCGGTGCCGGCGGCGAGGTCGAGCACGAGCTCGCCGGGCGCCAGATCCAGGCGGCGCGCGGTTTCGCGGCGCCAATGCGCGTCGATGCCGCCGCTGAGCACCGTGTTGGTGATGTCGTAGTTCTTGCCGACGCCGTCGAACATCGACGCGACGTCGCGGGGGTCCTTGCCCAGATCTGCCCTAGCCACCCCGCCAGGCTACGCGACGGCCCCCGCCACCCGCGACGGGAGCACCGCCGAACCCGGCGGGCGCTACGCGGCGGTGGTTCGGCGCAGGGAGCCCGGGTGCGCGCCGCTGACGGCGGCGTAGTGGCCCATCAGCTGCTCGCACAGGGCCGACCAGGTGCGCTCGCTGACGGTGTCGCGGCACACGCGGCGCATCCGCTCCGCGGCGGCCGGGTCGTCCGGGAAAATGAGCTTGTCGACGGCCTTGCCCAGATCCCGGACGAACGACCCGGGAGGCAGCAGATCGCCGTTGACGCCGGGCGTGATCAGGTCGCGGGGGCCGCCGGCGTTCGGGGCGATGGCCGGCACGCCCGAGGCGTGGGCCTCCTGCACCGCCTGGCAGAACGTCTCGAAGTCGCCGGTGTGGACGAACAGGTCCAGGCTGGCGAAGGCCTGCGGCAGATCCTCGCCGGTGAGCTGCCCGGTGAACACGGCGTCGGGCATCTTCTTCTGCAGGTCTGCGCGCTCGGGGCCGTCGCCGACGATGACCAGCTGGATGTCGTTGCGCTTGGCCAGCGCCGCCAGCCGGCCCACGGACTTCTCCGCCGCCAGGCGGCCGACGTAACCGACGATGGGCTTGCCCTCCGGGCTCCACATCCTGCGCAGGGCCTCCGAACGCTTCGCCGGGTGAAAGCGGACGGCATCGACGCCGCGGCCCCACTTGTGCACGTTGCGGATGCGGTGGCGGCCCAGATCCTCGATGGTCGGCGACGAGGGCGCCAGGGTGCGGGCGCAGGAGTTGTGGATGATGCGCGTCCAACCCCAGGCCGCCGTCGACAGCCCCGCCAACTTGTAGTTCTTGGCGAAGCCCGCGACATCGGTCTGGTACACGGCCACCGCGGGGATGCGCAGGGTCTTGGCGGTGAACGCCCCGGCTGCGCCGAGGACGAAGGGCGAGGCGAGGTGCACGACGTCGGGCTTGTACTTGGCCAGGATCGCGGCCATGCGCGCCTCCGGGACGCCGATGGGCAGCGAATCCACCATCGGCACCATGACCGTGGGCACCCGTTCGATGCGGAATCCCCGGTAGGACTCGTGCTCCTCCTGGAACGGCCTCGCGCCCGGGGCGATCACCAGCGCTTCGTGGCCATGGTCGTCCAGGTACTCGAGCACCCGGAGGACGGAGTTGGTCACGCCGTTGATGTTCGGCAGGAAGCTCTCCGCAACAATCGCAACTCGCATGCGTTCCACCCTCACATGCCCACCTCACCTCGCGGTGTCGATCGGGTAACGGTTGCGGGAGCATCAAGTGAACGCCGGGTGGCCCGGATGCTCAGCCACCACAGCGGGGCGGCGATGATCAGCCCGACGACGAAGACGCTCAGCGCCGGGATGATCGACAGCGTCCACCGCCGCCCCTCCACTCGCACCCGCTCCGGGTCGCCGCGGTCGTATTCCACGCGGACCCGCTGCCCCTTCTCCAGCCCGACCGGGTAGAGCAGGCCATTGGGCGGCGACCTGAACTCGCCGGTCTCGTCGACGAAGTCCACGGCGGTGCGCAGCGTGCCGACGTGCCGCACCGACGCCACCGCCCGCCCGGTGTCGGACTCGATCGCCCGGTCATTCGACCACGCGCCGAAGACCAGGCCCGCGCAGACGACGAAGAGGCAGATGAGCAGGAACAGGATCAGCTGGCGCAGCCGGCGCGGCCACCCCGCGGGCCCGCGGCGGCCGCTGCCCCGGCCCCTCCCGCGCGCGGCGCCGATTCCCGCAGCGCCGCCGATCCCCGCCGCGCCGCCGGCGCCCATCTCTCCGCTCCCCGTCTGCCCGGACATCTAGGACAGAGCCGCCTTCCGCGCCAGGGCGTCGTGAAGCTCCCTGCGGCCCGCCCGCGACGTGGCCACCTCGACCACCCGGATGCCGTCGACGTCGGTGTCCGGGTGCAGGACCGCGAGCAGGTCGGGCAGGTCGCGGACCTCCCCGTGCTCCACCCCGTAGGCGGCGCACAGCGCGGCGAGGTCCACCGAATGCGGCGTGCCGAAGACCCTCTCGAAACTTCCCCGCAGCGCCGGCGCGCCGGCTTCGAGGGTCTCGAAGATGCCGCCGCCGGAGTCGTTGGCCACGACGATGGTCAGCGACTCGGGCCGCGGTTCGCCGGGGCCGATGCTCAGCGCGCCGGCGTCGTGGAGGAACGTCAGGTCTCCCATGAGGGCGATCGTGCGCGGCGGGCGGATCTCGTCGGCGTGCGCGCGGTCCCGGGCGAGCGCGACGCCGATGGCCGTGGCCACCGTCCCGTCGATGCCCGCCGCCCCGCGCCCGGCGTGCACGTCGACGCCTGGGAACGGCAGCCCCGCCCACGACGCGTCGCGCACCGGGTTCGACGCGCCCAGCACCAGCTGCTCGCCGGTGCGCAGGCTGTCGGCGACGGCCGCCGCGACGTGCAGCCCCGACAGCGATTCCACCGGCTCCGCCAGCACGTCCCGCACCGCCGACACCGCCAGATCGGATGCCGCGCCGCAGATTTCCAGCCACGCTTCGGGGCATTCGCCGACCGCTTCGACGCCCGCCGCGACGCACCGTGCGTTGGCGGTGACATCCGGGTAATCCTCGCCGTCGGCGATGACCGTGACGTCGATGCGCGGGTCCGCCAGCAGCCGCGCCACGCCGCGGTGCAGCGTCGGGCGGCCCAGCACCACGATCTGCTCCGGGCGGCAGTCGTCGCGGCCGAACGTCGCCGCCGCCAGCGGATGCACGGGCGTCTCCGGCGCCGGCGCATTCGGTTCGGCGATGGTCGGCACCGCCGCCAGCTCCGGCAGGTCGGGCGCGCCGGAGCCCGCGATGACCAACGACTTCTTCCCCAGATCGAGCTTGACGACGCTCGCGTGCCCAGGCTTCTGCCCCGCCATGTGGCGCACCCGCGTCCACGGCCCGTCGGCGCGGCCGGCGGGCAGCTCGGGCAGGCGTTCCTCGTCGGGCACCAACGGCTCGACCAGGCGGACGTTCAGGTGGACCGCCCCGCCGCGCCCGGGGGCCAGCGCAGCGGCGACCATGCGGTCGACCCGCGCCCGCAGCGCCGCCGCGCCCGATCCGGGCAGCGGAGCCGTGCCGTCGACGTCGACCTCGGAAACGCTGGCGTCGTCGAAAAGCCGGTCCTGCACGATGGTCTGGTTCGCGCCCGTGCCCCGGTACGACGCCGGGCGATCCGCGGTCAGCGCCATCAGCGGCACCCGCGAATACGTGGCCTCCACCATCGCGGGCAGCAGATTGGCCACGGCGGTGCCCGACGTCACCGCCACCGGCGTCACCGTGCCCGTCGCCGCGGCCAGGCCCAGCGCGAGGAAACCGGCCGAGCGTTCGTCGGCGCGGACGTGCAGGCGCAGGCGCCCGGCGCGCTCGGCGGACAGCAGCGCGCGGGCCAGCGGCGCCGACCGCGAACCCGGGCACACGACCGCCTCGCGGGTGCCGCAGCGGATCAGCTCATCGACGATGAGCCCCGCCACGACCTCCGAAGGGGCCGGATTGCCGTCATTTCCATTGCCGTCCATCACGCTGCCAAGGGTAGTGGAGCGCGGTCGGCGGCCGAGGGGTGGCTCAGCCGAGCACGCCCAGCGCCGATTCCAGCCGGCGGAACCACCAGTCGCGGCGGCCGCCCGGCGCGGCGCACTCCTCCATCACCGCGGCGTCGGGCGTCACGGGCCCCACGGCGATGCGGCCGTCGACGATGGGCCGCTCGGCGACGTCCACCGCGAAAAGGGATCCCGTCGCCAGGCCGGCGGCGTTGGGGTGGACGGGGGTGCCGTCGTCGTCGTGAAGCGGCGGCAGCGCGGCGACCGCCCGCAGCCCCGCGCCCATGCCCACCGCGGACTCCAGCGCCGAGGACACGGTGACGGGCACGCCGAAGCGGCCGATCTCCTCCGCCACCCGCACCACGGCGCCGACCCCGCCCAGCGGCGCCGCCTTGACCACGGCGACGTCGCACGCGCCGGCGCGGACCACGGCCAGCGGGTCGTCGGCCTTGCGGATCAGCTCGTCGGCCGCGACGCGCGCGAAAATCCCCGACCTCTGGAGGGTGCGGCGGACCTCGGCGAGCTCGTCGACGGTGCGGCACGGCTGCTCCACGTAATCCAGCGGGCCGCCGCGGGTCAGCGCCGCGATGGCGTCGACGGCCTCCGCGGGCGCCCACCCCCCGTTGGCGTCGACGCGCACGAGCGGGTACTCGTGCCGGGCCGCGAACCAGGCCCGGACGGCCTCCACGCGGGCGACGTCATCGGCGAGCGCCTGCCCCGGCTCGGCCACCTTTACCTTCACGGTCGTGCAGCCCGGGTACCGCTCCAGCAGCTTGGCGACGGCCTCCCCATCCGCCGCGACATCCACCGCCGGAATGGTCGCGTTGACCTCCACCGAATCCACCAGCGGGGCCGGCGGTGCGCCCCACCCCATCTCCAGCGTGCACCGCAGCCACCGCGACGCCTCCTCCGCGCCGTATTCCGGGAACGGGGACCACTCCACCCAGCCGCCGGGGGCGTCGAAAAGCATGACCTCCCGGACGTCCACGCCGCGGAAGCGCGTGCGCAGCGGCAGCGCGACCACGCGGGCGCGGTCGAGGAGATCGGGGATGGCCGGGAGGTCGGGGCGATCGGTCCGGGACATGGGGCCATCGTGCCACGCCGACCCGATAACCTTGGGCCATGACCGACCAGAACGCTCCCGCCGGCCGCGACGCCGGCGCCACCGCCAACCCGTTCCGCCCCGACCAGTGGAAGGCGGTGCCCGGGTTCGAGGACCTGACGGACATCACCTACCACCGCCACGCCGGCGAGGGCCGGGCCAACGGCATCGTCCGCATCGCCTTCGACCGGCCGGAGGTGCGCAACGCCTTCCGCCCCCACACCGTCGACGAGCTGTACCGGGCGCTCGACCACGCGCGCCGCACCCCGGACGTGGGCGTGGTGCTGCTGACCGGCAACGGGCCGTCGCCCAAGGACGGCGGTTGGGCGTTCTGCTCCGGCGGCGACCAGCGCATCCGCGGCCGGTCCGGGTACCAGTACGCCACGTCGCACGACTCCGACGTCGAGGCCGCCACCGCCGACTCCGTGGACGAGGCCCGCGCGAAGGTCGAGGGCGGGCGCCTGCACATCCTGGAGGTGCAGCGGCTGATCCGCACCATGCCGAAGGTCGTCATCGCCGTGGTCAACGGCTGGGCGGCCGGCGGCGGGCATTCCCTGCACGTCGTCGCGGACCTGACGCTGGCGTCGCGCGAGCACGCCCGCTTCAAGCAGACCGACGCCGACGTCGGCTCCTTCGACGCCGGCTACGGCTCCGCGTACCTGGCCAAGCAGGTGGGCCAGAAGTTCGCACGCGAGATCTTCTTCCTCGGCCGGCCCTACGACGCCGAGACCATGCAGCGCATGGGCGCCGTCAACGAGGTCGTCGACCATGCCGACCTGGAGGACGTCGCCGTGGAGTGGGGTCGCGCCATCAACGGCAAGTCGCCGACGGCGCAGCGCATGCTGAAGTTCGCCTTCAACCTCACCGACGACGGCCTGATGGGGCAGCAGGTGTTCGCCGGCGAGGCCACCCGTCTGGCGTACATGACCGACGAAGCCGTCGAGGGCAAGAACGCCTTCCTGGAAAAGCGCGACCCCGACTGGGACGACTTCCCCTTCTACTACTGACGGGCTGCTTTCCGCCGGCAGAGCGGCGCTGCGTCTCCGCTCACGGCGCTCCGTCGCCGCCCACGGCGCCGCTGCCGACCCGGACATGAAAAACCCGCCGCGGACCACGTGCTGTGGTCCGCGGCGGGTTCGCCGTTCGGCGGTGCGCTCGCGGCGCGCCGCCGGCGCGGGCGCGCCTTCGCGCGCTACCGCGTGGCTCCTTACAGGGAGCCGGCGCCGACGATGTTGATGATTTCCGCCGTGCCCGGGATGACCGGCAGCAGCGGGATGATGGAACCGCCGCCCGGGATCTCCGGATCGTCACCCGGCTCGGTGCCCGGGTCGGTGCCCAGGAGGTTGTTGATCCATTCCTGCAGGCCCGGGACGTCCATGGAGGCGTGCATGTAGGTGCCGGAGATGTTCACCGGGTTGGTGATGGAGCCGATGCCCACCGACAGGACGCCCGCGACCTTGCCGTTGACGAACAACGGTCCGCCGGAGTCGCCCTGCTGCAGCTGGGCGGGGCGCTTCGACGTGGTGACGTACGCCTCGCTGGACTTGTACAGCGGGTGCTGTTCCTTGGTCTTGATGTCGATGTCCGTGCGCGGCAGTCGGCCGGTCGCGCCCATGCCCAGGGTGGACCAGCCGTAGGCGGAACCCTGCTGGTTCGAAACGTTGTTGAAGTCGATGCCCACGGGCTCGACGTTGAGATCGCGGGTCACGTGCAGCAGGGCGACGTCGCCGAGCGCCGGGTTGGTCTCCAGGGCGCTGTGGGCCTCGTTGACCTGGAAGGTGTTCTCCTCGTTGCCCAGGCGGCCTTCCTTGGTGGTCACCGTGCCGGAGATGCGGCCCTGCGCATCGCGGGCGAGGCCCTCGATGCAGTGCTGGGCGGTGAGCACCCACTGCTTGGTGACGGCGGTGCCCGTGCACTCGGCGATGCCGTCCTTGTTGAGCATGTGGATGCGGACGACGGCGTCGCGCTCGGCGGGCGGGCCATCGAAGCTGCCGAAGACGAGGGCGTTGGCGGGTGCGGCGGCGACGCCGATGAGGGCGGCGGCCGCGACGACGGACGTGGTGACGCGACGGAGCATGCGGGGTTCCTTCACTTGGTTGCCTTGTGATGCGACCCGGAGGGCCGCGGCCCGACGTCGTCCGCGCGCGGCATTACCGCAGCCTTCGGGGCGCATCTTCCTGAAGATCCGGCCTCGACCGAAGGTTGCCGACACGGCGGACGAATTCGTCGAAACTGCACTGATCATATTGGTCCCTCCCCGAAACCGAAAGATGGGGAACCAAATTCACCGGGTTGCGCACCCGGAGGCGGCGCTCCCCGCGTACGCGGCGTGCACCTACCCTGACAATCGTGAATGCCCCAGACCCCGTTACGCACCCGTTGGTTCCCTTGCCCATGTGGCCGGGCGTCCGCGCCTTGGAGGCGGTGCCCGCACTGGCAAAAGCCCTGGACGGAAACGCAAATGTGCTACCCGTGCCGGCCGATGATCCGGTGCGCGCCGAGTTGCTGGAGCGCACCCAGCGGGCGGGCGAGCCGATCGCCGCGGACGTCGCGATCGTCGCCTGCACCTCGGGTTCGACGGGCACCCCCAAGGGGGCAATGTTGACGGCCGCGAACCTGCGCGCGTCGATCGACGCCACGCATGCGCGCCTCGGTGGCCCGGGGCAGTGGCTGTTGGCCACTCCCCCGGTGCACATCGCGGGCCTGCAGGTGCTGCTGCGGACGTTGCGGGCGGGTGAGGTTCCCGTCGCCATGGAGCTTGACGACGGCTTCCGCCCAGCCGCTTTGGCCGAGGCGATCGGGGCGATGACCGGGCGACGCCGGTACACGTCCGTCGTTCCGCTGCAGCTGCGCCGGATCCTCGAGGACGCCGAGGCGACTGCGGCGCTGGCGTCGCTCGACGGCGTGCTCGTCGGGGGCCAGGCCACCGCGCCGGAACTGCTCGCCCGGGCGCGCGCGGCGGGCATCACCGCGGTGACCAGCTATGGGTCGTCCGAAACTTCCGGAGGCATCGCCTACGACGGCGTCCCGCTCGACGGCGCCCGGGTGACGGTGGAGACCGACGGGGACGACGCCTCCGGGTCGGGCGCGCATGAGGGGCGCATCGTCATCGAGGGGCCGATGGTGGCGCGCGGCTACCGCAACGTCGATTCGCCGGATCTGAGGCCGAGCCTTGACCGAGCCCCGGGCGGCGGGGACGGCGAGGGCGAAGACGGCGGAGCCGGCGGATTCGGCGGTGGCGCCGGCAGTGGTGGCGTCGGTGGCGGCGTCGGCGGTGGAGCCGGGTGCGGGGTGTTCCGCACCTCGGACGCCGGCCGCATCGACGACCGCGGCGATCACGTCGTGGTGACGGTTCTCGGCCGCATGGACGACGTCATCATCTCCGGCGGCTTGAAATTCCTGCCCGGGCCCATCGAGGACGCGTTGACCTCGCTGGACGGCGTGGCCGACGCCGCCGTCGTCGGGGTCCCCGATCCGGAGCTCGGCCGCGCCGCCGTCGCCGCCGTGACCCTCGCCCCGGGCCACGCTGAGCCGAACGCGACCCCCTCAGCCGACGGCACCCCACCCGAGAACCCCACGGACGTTGACGCCACCGGTCCAACCCACGACCGCGCCGTCTCCGACGAATTCCGCCGCCGCCTCGCCCCTCTCCTCGGGAAACACCAATTGCCGAGGGCGGTGTTCGTCGTCAAGCACATGCCCACCCTGCCCAGCGGAAAGCTGGACCGGGCGGGCCTGGCCGGGACGCTCGCCACGCGATGGGGGATGATGTCCGAATGACCGCCCGCAGCACCCCCCGCCCCGCAGACCGGCCCGCGACCTTCGCCGACTGGCTCGAAGGCGCCCGCCCCCACACGTGGGCCAACGCCTTCGCCCCCGTCGTCGCCGGCGTCGGCGCGGCCGCCCACCACGCCGACGTGCTGTGGGGCCGCGCCGCGCTGGCGCTGATCGTGGCGTGGGCGCTGATCGTCGGCGTCAACTACGCCAACGACTACTCCGACGGCGTGCGCGGCACCGACGACGACCGCTCCGGCCCCCTGCGCCTGACCGGATCCGGCCTGGTGCCGCCGAAACTGGTCAAAGCCGCCGCGTTCGCCGCGTTCGGCGTCGCGGGCGCCGCCGGCCTGGTCCTCGCCGTGCTCAGCGCATGGTGGCTGGTGCTCGTCGGCGTGGCGTGCATCGCCGGCGCGTGGTTCTACACCGGCGGCGACAACCCCTACGGATACCGCGGCCTGGGCGAGGTGGCGGTGTTCGTGTTCTTCGGGCTCGTCGCGGTGCTCGGGACCGAGTTCACCCAGGCCGGGCGGATCAGCTGGCCCGGCGTAGCGGCGGCGGTGGCCGTCGGCGCGATCTCCGCGTCCGTGAACCTGGCCAACAACCTGCGCGACATCCCCTCCGACACCGAAGCCGGCAAGGTCACGCTGGCCGTGCGGCTCGGAGACGCCGGCACGCGCAAGGCGTGGGTCGCGCTGGCGTGCGCCCCGCTGATCGCATCGGTGGCGCTGGCGTTCGCCACCCCGTGGGCGCTGGCCGGTTTGCTCGCGGCGCCGCTGATCTTCGTCGCCTCGCGGCCGGTGACCGGGAACGCGAAGGGCCCGGCGCTCATCCCCGTGCTGGGGATGGCCGGCCGGGCCATGCTGCTGTGGGCCGTGGTCACGGCCCTGGCGCTCGCGCTCGGATAGCGCGTGGCGGGCGGGGGCAGAGCGCTCGCTCAGCGGCGCCCACGCCGCCGCCGGGGCGAAGCTAATCGGCTGGGGCCGCCTCGGCGCCGGGCAGCTTCGGCATACCCGGCAGAGCGATATCCGCGGAACCGGACGGCAGCTCGATGTCCCCGAGGCTGCCGAAGATGTCCAGGCTGCCGGGCTTTCCGGGGCCGACGGGGGCGCCGGGGTTCAAGGTGGACTGCATCCACGCGTGGAACTTATCGGGGGGTGGAGACCTCCGCCACCGGCGTGATGTCGTACCCCGGACGGGTGAGCCTCTTCACCATCACTCCGATGAGCTTCCCCTCCGACGCCACCAGTCCCCCGATATCCGCCGGCATGATCGCGCGGTTGATGGAGTACACGCTGATTTCGGGGTGGTACGTCGGCCCCGAATTCGGCGTCATCAGGAAGCCGGCCCCCACGCGCGCTGCTTCCCTTCCTCCGTCTCACTCAGAGTCCATCCCGCGGAAACCCTGTTGTAGATCTCCGACACATCCGCATCGGGATCCAGCGCGTACATGTCAGACGTGGTCGGTTCACTCGGATCGACGGGGAGCGGAGCCACGCCGGAAGGCTCGTCCAGCTCCACCAGCGCCACCTTTCCGCCCGCGGAAGCCGGGGCCACCGCCACAGATCGGATCCCGATCCTCTTCATCGCCGCCCCCTCCCCGGTCACCACGGTGCCGCTTTGCGCGCCCTCGACGCACACCGCCGCGGTGAGCACCCATTGATCGGCCACGACGGTGGCCGAACAGGAATCGTTCCCATCCGCCATGACCCTGACATGGGCCGCGGAAACCTGTTCCGTCACCTGCTGTTCGATGACGTCCTGCCAGTTGTACTCAGCCTTGGCGACGGGCGCCGCGACCATGGACGCGGCGAATACCGTGACGGTCGCTGCCGCGAGTGCGGGAAAAAACCTGCGTTTCATGGATCCAAACTCCTGGCTCAGCCGCCGCCGACGAGTTCAGCGGCGAACGGTGGTCGAAAGCCGGCCCTCGTCGACCGGCCCCGACTCGCACGCTAGGGCCCCCGCCCTCCGCGAACCAGGGATCGTTTCGCCCCGTGACCTATTCGGTGGTCGCCCGTTGCGGGCGTCGCCGTCGAGTGCCACGGGGGACGCGTCGTCGCCAAGCAAAAGCGATAATGGCCGGTCACGCCGCCCCCGCACCCCGAAAACCGACCGCCCCGCATCCGACCGTCCCCGCCTCACCCCCGACGATCCGGGCACCAGAAAAGGGGGCAGCAGCGTACCGCCCGCCCCCTCGCTTTTCCGGCGGCGCCGCTACTCCGACTCGCGCTCGGCGAGCTGTTCGCGCACGTACGCCTTGTGCTCGCGGCGGTTCTTGTCCCACACGGCGACGCCCTCGTTGGCGCGGACGCGCAGCTTCGGGAACAGGAACACCGACGCAGGCATGGCAACGATCAGCGCCAGGACGGCGAGGATGGCCAGCGGAACCTGAATCTCGAACAGCACGATCACGACGATGAGAACCAGGAACACGGCCAGGAAAAGCATGAGCCGCGCCAGGCCGTACCAGAGGACGTCCTTAAAGGCCTCGTTGCGCTGCGCGCGGTGGGCGTTTTCGTCGGGGACCTGCCCGCGGTCGGACGCAACGGCGTCGGAGTCGCCGGGGGTCTGCTTAGCATTGTCACTCACACTGGACACTCTACGTATCCTGGATTGACGTAGGAGGTGCCAGGTGGGCCGTTTGTTGATTCTGATCCTCATCATCGTGGTGATCGTGCTGGTGTGGCGCGCGTTCGGCCCCGGGACGTGGGGCAGGGGCGCGGGCCGCAGCGGCATGGCGGGGCCGGGTGCGCTCGGCGGAGGGCTCGGTGCGGGCGGTCGCGGCATCGGCCGTGGCACCCGCGACATGGGGCAGCCGCGCATCAAGGGCCCGGATGACGACGAGGACTTCCTCTGGCGCCTGGAAAAGCAGCGTTTCGACGAGCAGCGTGCCCGCGAGCGCGCCGCCGAGGCCGAGCGTCTGCGGCGGCAGGCCGAGGAACGCCGAGGGCGCGAGGGCGGGCCCGGCGGTCCCGACGGTTCCGGCAATCCCGGTGGCGGCAGGCCCGGCGGTTCCGGCAATCCCGGTGGCGGCAGGCCCGGCGGTTCGCGTGACGACGACGGCGTGGACGGCGCAGGCAGCCACAACGACCCGCGCAATCCCGACTAAGACGGACGCCCCGCGACACCGGAGAACCCCGAGAACCCGCGCAAACCCGACCAAGACGGCCTCCCACGCGACACCGGGAACGCCGGCGGCCACGCTCAGTCACACCAGCCCCAACGCCAGCGGATCGCGTTCGAATTGAAACACCGCGGCCGCAAATGACCAGGTCAAATGCCGCCGCCGTGTTTCAAAATGAACGCAAACGCCAGCACTTGTGACGGATGGGGTTAGCGCAGGTCAGGGCGCCGGCCACGACCTGCGCATTCACGCCGGCACGTTTACTCGCGAATGCACGGCCGGCCGGCACATTCAAGCCCCACCCGCCCGCACATTCACGCCCTCCCCGCCGCGCACGCCCGTCTCACCGGAACGTCCCCGACCCGCGCCCTGCGCTACACGTTCTTGCCGCGCTTCAGCAGCTGCAACAGGTACTCGCCGTAGCCCGACTTCGCCAGCGCCCGCCCGCGCCGCTCGAGGTCGTCGTCGGACAGCCAGCCCATGCGCCACGCGACTTCCTCGGGGCAGCCGATCTTCAGGCCCTGCCGCTGCTCGATGGTCCGCACGAAGTCCCCCGCCGCCATCAGCATGTCGACCGTCCCCGTATCCAGCCACGCCGTCCCCCGCGGCAGAATCTCGACCTTCAGCCGCCCCTGCTCCAGGTAGGCGCGGTTGATGTCGGTGATTTCCAGCTCGCCGCGCGCCGACGGCTCCAGCCCCCGCGCGATCTCCACGACGTCGGAGTCGTAGAAGTACAGGCCCGGCACGGCGAAGTTCGACCGTGGGTTCTCGGGCTTCTCCTGCAGGCCGGTGGCCATGCCCGACTCGTCGAAATCAACGACGCCGTACGCGGTGGGGTCGGCGACCCAGTAGGCGAAGATCGCCCCGCCCTCGGGCTGGCGGAACCGCCGCAGCTGCGTGCCCAGCCCCGCGCCGTAGAAGATGTTGTCGCCCAGCACCAGCGCGACGGCATCATCGCCGATGTGGTCGGCGCCGATGATGAACGCCTCGGCCAGCCCCCGCGGCTCATCCTGCTCGGCGTACGTCAGGTTCACGCCGAAGTCGGACCCGTCGCCAAGCAGGCGCGTGAATTGCGGCGCATCCTCGGGCGTCGTGATGATCAGAATGTCCCGCACCCCCGCCAGCATCAGCGTGCACAGCGGGTAGTAGATCATCGGTTTGTCGTAGACGGGCACGAGCTGTTTGCTCACGGCCCGCGTGATCGGCCACAGCCGCGATCCGGTGCCGCCCGCCAGAATGATGCCCTTCATGGTGCGCTCACGCCTCCCCGGCGTCCTCGTTGGCCATGGCCCATTCGTCGCGCAGCTCGTTTTCCAGGGCGCGGCAGTCGTCCCAGTCGGGCAGGGCCCCGCCGGCGCGCTCGAACTCGGCGATGGTGGGTGCGGCGGCGTCGCGGTCGGACAGGATCGGCTTGCCGACGCCCGCCAGGATCGCCTCGACGTCGATGCCGAGCTCGGAGTCGCGGATGGACACGGCCCTCTCGATGTCGGGGTCATAGCCGGTGGAGGTCAGGTAGGTGAGCACCGAGCCGTCGGCAAGCGAAACGAAACCGTGCGCGACGCCGACCGGCAAGTGCACCACCCGCCGCGTCGACGGCTCGAGCTCGACGGTCAGCACCCGGCCGAACGCCGGCGACCCGCGGCGAATGTCGACGACGATGTCCAGCACCCGGCCCGCCGGGCACGTGACCAGCTTCGCCTGCCCCGGCGGGACGTCGGCGAAGTGCAGGCCGCGGACCACGCCGGCGGCGGAGACGCTCATGTTCGCCTGCTCGGGGATGAAGGGGTATCCGGTGGCGTCGATGAACGCCTCGGCCTTGAACCACTCGTGGAACGACCCGCGCGCGTCGCCGTGGATGATCGGCTCGAAGACGTGCACCCCCGGGATGGAGGTCGGCTGGAAGGTGGCCCGGGAGGTCTGCTCTGCGTCGGTGCTCGAATCGTTGCCCTGAGTCATGCGTCCGAGTTTAGGTCGCCCGCCGGATCCGGGCGCCGCGTCAGGGCCGGGACCGCGCCGTACCTGCGGCGAACGCTAGAGATCGATCCGCTTTTCGACGCGCGCGTACCCCTCCTCGGCGGCCTCGTACGCATCGCTCCACCACTCCTCGTTGTCCCGGTACCACTCGATGGTCTCCGCCAGCCCCGCCACGAAATCGCGGTGCGCGGGTTCCCAGCCGAGGGCGGTCATGGACGACGGGTCGATGGCGTAGCGGCGGTCGTGGCCGGGCCGGTCGGTGACGTGGACGAAGTCGCCTCGGTCGCGTCCGAACGCCTCCAGGATGTCGCCGACGACGTCGATGTTGGAGCGTTCGCCGTCGGCGCCGATCAGGTACGTCTCGCCGATGGTTCCGCGGTCGAGGATGGTCCACACGGCGTCGTTGTGGTCGTCGACGTGGATCCAGTCGCGCACGTTGTCGCCGGTGCCGTACACGCGCGGCGACCTGCCCCGCAGCAGCCCGCAGATCTGGCGCGGGATGAGCTTTTCCGGGTGCTGGCGCGGCCCGTAGTTGTTGGAGCAATTGCTGATGGTCGCCGCCAGCCCGAAACTGCGCACCCACGCGCGGACGAAGTGGTCGGCCGACGCCTTCGACGCCGAGTACGGGCTCGACGGGTTGTACGGCGTATCCGTGGTGAAGCGCGCGGGGTCGTCGAGGGCCAGGTCGCCGAAGACCTCGTCGGTGGAAATGTGGTGCAGCCGCACGTCGTGCTTCGCGCATGCTTTGGCCACGTTCACCGTGCCCATGACGTTGGTGGTGACGAACGGGTCGGCGTCACGCAGCGAATTGTCGTTGTGGCTCTCTGCGGCGAAGTGGACCACGGCATCGTGCTTGGCGACGAGCCGGTCCATCAGTTCCGCATCGCGCACGTCGCCGGACACGACCTCGCAGACGAACGGCGCGTCCGATGCCGCGGACGATCCGTCCGCGGGGGCCTCGCGCAGGCTGTCGCGATTGGCGGCGTAGGTGAAGGAGTCGAGCACGGTGAGGTCGACGTCCGGCCGGGTCTCCAGGGTCCGGTGCACGAAGTTCGAGCCGATGAAACCGGCGCCGCCGGTGACGAGGATGCGCATGCGCCCACCGTACCCCGCGGCCCGGATTGCTCCGGGAAGACGAAAACCGCCGCGGACGGAAATCCGTCAGCGGCGGTACGGAGGTGCGGCGGCGACCGTCAGTGCCGGACCACCTGATCATGGTCGGGTGCGGGCTCGCCCGCCGAGCCCTTCGGGGCACCCGCGTAGATCGCCATCACCAGCACGCCGGCCAGGAAGAACCCTCCGCCGAGGATCTCCGCCCAGCCAAAGGAATCGTCGGCCCAATCGATCACGGTGAGCACCGCGCCGACGGCGATGAGGCCAAGCCCGGCCAGCAGCGCGCGCTTCGTGCCGAACCTCCGGATCACGCCGGGCGGGGCGAACGCCGCCAGGATCATGGCGACGCCGGCGACCATGGTCACCTCGCCGAGCCCGCCGGGCGCGAAGAGAGTGAAGAACAGGCCGATCAGCAGCAGGAACGCCCCCAGCGTCAGGGAGCTCTTCGACGTCGGCCGCATCAGTTCAGCCCGGCGTAGGAGTGCAGGCCGGAGACGACCATGTTGATGAAGAACAGGTTGAACACCATCGTCGCGAAGCCGATGATGTTGATCCACGCGGCGACCGCGTTGCGCCAGCCCGTCGTCGCGCGGGCATGCAGGTACGCGGCGTAGACGATCCACGTGATGAAGGACACGGTCTCCTTCGGGTCCCAACCCCAGAACCGGCCCCAGGCGACCTCGGCCCAGATGGCGCCGAACACGACGCCCAGGCCGAACAGCGGGAACGCCCAGATCGCGGTGCGGTACGCGATCGTGTCGAGGGTCTTCGCCGACGGCAGCGGCATGGCGAGCTTGCCGAAGACGCCCTTCTCCTTGCCCTTCGGCTGCGCGATGCGGAGCAGGTACAGCAGCGACGCGATGCCGGACACCAGGAAAATGCCGCCGCCGATGGACACGGTGGAGACGTGGATGGGGAACCAGATCGACTGCAGGGCCGGGACGACCGGCGCGGACTCCGCGTACAGCGACGTGCCGCCGTAGAACATCAGCGCCGCGACCGGGGTGAGCAGCCAGGGCCAGAAGATCCGGGTCTCGTTGCGGCGCAGCAGAATCGACGCGATGACCATGGCGAAGAGGCTGAACACCGAGATGTACTCGTACAGGTTGCCCCACGGGAAACGCTCGGCGGACAGCCCGCGCAGGACCACCGACGCCAGGTGGACGGCGACGCCGACGTAGACGACCATCTCGGCCATCGAACCGACGGACCCGGCCTTGCGGAACTTCGCGGCGATGTCCGCGGAGTCGCGCTCGTTGGCCTCGTAGGTGTCCCGGTTCGGCCCGGAAGAATCGGACGCGGCATCGTCGCCGCCGTAGGGGTTCGCCGGAGCGTTGCCGACGAGAACCTTCTCGCCGACCTGGGCTCGGGCCTCGGCCCGGGCCTCGAGGGCCGACAGGCGACGGGCGTAGTAGGCGACGAACAGCAGCAGCGCCAGCGCGTACAAGGCGAAGGCCGTGAAGTACGACCAGTCGGAGTATTGCGCCAGGGTCTGATTGACGGGCATCGGGGCCGTTTCCTGTCTTTCCGGGGTTCCTGCGATCGGGTATGACCGTAGTCGCGCAGCCCCCCAAAACCCAACCCCCGGGGGCATACATGCAGGCCGGGGGCACCTGACTTAACGACGGAGCGTCGCCAAAACGTCGCGCGACAACCCGTCACTCGTCGTCGGGCTCGGGGCGGCCCAGCACACCGCGCACGAAGGCGTCGAACTCGTCGCCCCAGCCGGCGCGGTCCGTGCGGGCCAGGCCACCGAACTCCACGCGGGTGACGCCCTCCGACACCGGGTGCAGGCGCACCCACAGGCGACGGCGCTTCACCGCCAGCGACACGACCAGGCCGCCGAGCATCGCGATCGCCGACCACAGCACCCACGCCTGCGTCGGGTCATGGGCGACCTGCAGGTTCACGAACTCCTTGGCGCCGAGGAACTCCACCCGCGTGCCGTCGTCGAGGACGGTGTCCTCGCCCGCCTTCAGGTTGACGCGGGCGATCTTCTGCAGCTGGCCCGAATGCATCAGGTCGCGGTCCAGCGAGAACAGCTGCTGGCTGCGCCCGGTGTCCAGGCCCGCGTCGCCGCGGTAGACGTCCACGGCGATGGCCGGGTCGTTCAGGGCGGGGTACGACGACGTCAGCAGCTGGCCCGTTTCGCCGGTGAACTCCGCCGTCGGGGCGAACAGACCCTCGATGGCGATCTGGTTCTGGCGGCGCTCGAACAGATCCGGGTACATGCCCGCCGGCGGGTCGAAGCGCATGGCGCCCGACGACAGGAAGAACATCGGGTCATCCGGGCGGAACTGCACCACGGACGTGCGCGACTCACCGTTGGGCCACGTCACCCGCACCGCCGGGGCGAACCCGTGGCCCTGCAGGTACACGCGGTCACCGTTGACGCGCAGCGGATGGTTCACGCGCAGCGTCTGCTCGTTCCACGAGTCCACCGGGTCGCGCATCTGGTCCTCGTCGGCCCAGCGGATGTTCGACGTGAACATCTTCGCCTGGCCGTTGGGCAGGTAATCGGCCTTGAAATCGCGCACCTGCACGCAGAACGGGTTGAGGCCGGTGCCGTCGAAAAGCAGGCCGGGGCGCAGCGAATCGAAGTTGGCCGGGGCCGTGTTGCAGAACGGGTTGCCCACCGCGCCCTCGACGGCCTCGTCCTGGATCTCGGTGCCGGTGCCCGTGACCAGGATCACCTGGCCCTCGTAGTACAGCAGCTTGCCCGCGGCGATGGTGATCAGCAGCGCCACCAGCCCCAGGTGGAACACGAGGTTGCCGAACTCGCGCAGGTACCCGCGCTCGGCGGAGAACGACACCGCGCCCGCACGGTCCCCCTCGGCCGGTGTCTCGGTCAGGTGCCACCGCTTCAGCCGGGAAGCAACGTCCGCCTTCACCTCGTCGAGGGGCTTTTCGACGACGCCGGCGTCGTTCATGGGCAGCCTGCCCAGGTTCTTCGGCGCCCGCGCCGGCGGCGTGCGCATGGCCTTCCAGTGCTCCCACGTGCGCGGGATGATGCAGCCCACCAGCGACGCGAACAGCAGCACGTAGATGGCGGTGAACCAGAAGGACGAGAAGACGTCGAAAAGCTGGAGCTTGTCGAAGATCTCCGCCATCTTGCCGTTGTTGGCCAGGTACTCGTCGACCTTGTCCTGCGACAGCTGGCGCTGCGGCAGCAGGGCGCCCGGGATCGCCGCGAACGCGAGCAGGAACAGCAGGATCAGCGCCGTGCGCATGCTGGTCAGCCAGCGCCACGCCGCCCGCACCGGGCGCATCGCCTTCGCGCCGGCGGTGCCCCGCGGTGCCTGCGTGGTTGTCGCCATCTGCCCTGCCATCTCCTTAAATCGGCGTCACCGTGTCGGTGATGAACGCCACCTGAATCCAATTGACGAACATATCCCAGAGGCCGGACACCAACGCGATGCCCACCAGCACCAGCATCACGCCGCCGGCGATCTGGATCTTCCGGGAATTGCGGCGCAGCCAATCCACGCCCTTCATGGCGCTGGCCGAACCCAGCGCGACCAGGATGAACGGCAGGCCCAGGCCCATGCAGTACGCCACGATCAGCGCCACGCCGCGTGCGGCCGTGAGCCCCTCGGTGCCCGCCGTGACTGAGATGATGGCCGTCAGCGTCGGCCCCAGGCACGGCGTCCACCCCAGCGCGAACACCGCGCCGAGCATCGGGGCGCCCAACCACGTGGTCCACCGCTTCGGCGCCATTCGGGTATCGCGCTGCAGGGCGGGCACCATGCCCATGAACACCAGGCCCATGGCGATGGTGACCACGCCGCCGACGATGGTCAGCGTCCGCGCCCCCAGGCGCAGCGAGGAAACCAGCCCGAACACCGAGGCCGAACCCAACACGAAGATCACCGTGAACCCCGCGACGAACAGCAGCGCCGCCAGGCCCACGCGGGCGCGCACCCGCTTCCGCGACGCGGCGGACGAATCGGGGGCGCGGCCGCCGTCGTCAAGCGCTGCCGTACCCGAACCGGGGGCGCTCTCCCCCGCCGCGCCGGAAATGCCCGTCAGGTAGGAGACGTAACCGGGCACGAGCGGGATCACGCACGGACTGGCGAAGGACACCAGACCCGCGGCGGCCGCCGCCAACAGGGCCAGGAGGATCGGGCCCTGGGCCGCGGCGTCCGCGAAGGCGTCGCCGATGCCGGAGGCGAGGAGCATCTAGGCCGCCCCACCCTCGTCGGCGACCTTCTGCACCGCGGCCCACAGCTCCGACTCGTTGATCTCCTTCAGGAAGACGACCGCCGGGCGGTGCTCGCGGTCCAGGACGATCGTCGTCGGGATCACCGACGCCGGGATGCCGCCCAGCGAGCCCGCGTTGACGAACGGCGGATCGTAGATCGACGGGTAGGCCAGGCCGTTGTCCTTCACGAAATCGCGCGGGGCGGACTTCACGTGATCGCGGACGTTGATGCCCAGCACCGTGCCGACATTCGCCTCGCGCATCTTCTCGTGGACCACCTGCAGGTCATCCGACTCGGAGCGGCACGGGGCGCACCACTGGCCCCACGCGTTGAGGACCACCATCTGGCCCTTGAAATCCGACAGGCGGATCTGCTTGCCGTCCTCCATCAGGGAATCGCCGTAGACGTCGGCGACCGGCTTGCGGTCCTCCGGGGCGTACTCGATCACCGTCTGCCCGCCGGGCGAGACGAACTCGAAGGTGCCGCCGATGGCGACCGCGTCATGGCCGACGGTCTCGTCGCCGCATGCGGCCAGCGACGCGGTCAGGGCGATGCCCGCCACGGCGGCGATGGTGCGGAAAAGGGGGCGCAATTGGGGGCCGTCCATTTCAAGATCGGGCATTTGGGGTTCGGGCGTTCGAAGCCCGGGCATGTGGACCTCGGGCTTTTGAAGTTCCGGTTTTTGAAGTTCCGGGTCCACTGCAATCTAACGAACGAGGGGCCCCGACGCCGAATCACGGGTGGGGCCCGATCGGGACGTCAGAGGTGCGCGGCGGGCTCGGAATAGCGCACGTCGACGATGGTGTCGCCCAGGTAGACCAGCGACGTCACCGACGACAGGTCGCACTGGCGGTTCGCCGGGTTGTGGGCCAGGCGCTGCCCGCGGGCGCGGCGGGCGGCCGCGACGACGCACAGCTGGTGGGTGACGATGATCGCCTCCCTCCCCTCCGCGGCCTCGCGGGCGCGGTCGATGGCCCTGAACATGCGGTCGGCGATCTCGTCGTACGGCTCGCCCCAGCTGGGCACGTCCGGCCGGCGCAGGCGCGGCCAGTAGCGCGGGTTCCACAGGTCGGAATCCCAGCCGCGCACGTGCAGGCCCTCGAAGGAGTTGCCCGCCTCCAGCACGTCGGGGTCGATGACCGGCTCCAGCCCCGTGACGCGGGTGACCGGCTCGCAGGTCTCGCGGGTGCGCTGCAGCGGCGAGCACGCGACGTAGGCGACGTCGTGACCGGCGAACGCCTCGGCGGTGGCCACCGCCATCGCGCGGCCGCGGTCCGACAGCCGGTAGCCCGGCAGCCGCCCGTAGAGGATCTTCGACGGGTTGTGCACCTCGCCGTGGCGGATCAGGTGGACGATGGTCCGCGGCGCGTGGACGGGCGTGCGCCCGTTTCCGCCCCCGGTCACTTGCCGGTCTCCGGGGTCGCGGCGGCCGCGGCCTTCGCGGCGGCGCGGGCCGCCGACTCGATGACCTCGAAGTCCGCGTCGGTGAGGGCGGAGGACACGAACCACGTCTCGAAGCAGCTCGGCGGGGCGTAGACGCCGTTTTCCAGCAGGGCGTGGAAGAACGCCGGGTAGCGGAACGTCTCCGCGGCCTTCATGTCGGCGAAGTTGCGGCCCTCGCCCTCCGCGAAGCGCGGGGAGAAGAACGTGGCAGCGCGCTGGATGTGGTGGGCGACGCCCTCCGCGGTCAGCGCGTCGGACAGGATGGCGGACATGCGGTCGGCGTTGGCGGCGACGGCGGCGTACACCGCGTCGTCGGCCGCACGGAGGCTGGCGAGGCCCGCCGCCACCGACACGGGGTTCCCGGACAGCGTGCCGGCCTGGTAGACGGGGCCCTGCGGGGCGAGGTGCTCCATGATGTCGCGGCGGCCGCCGAACGCGGCGGCGGGCAGGCCACCGGAAACGACCTTGCCGAAGGTGGTTAGGTCGCCGGCCACGCCGTCGACGCCGTACCAGCCCTTGGCCGAGGTGCGGAAGCCGGTCATGACCTCGTCGAGGATCAGCAGCGCGCCATCGTCGTTGGCGATGCGCTTGAGCTCCGCGTTGAAGCCCTCGTCCGGGGCGACGGTGCCCATGTTGCCCGCGGCGGCCTCGGTGATCACGCAGGCGATCTCGCCCGGATTGTCGGCGAACGCGCGGCGCACCGCCTCCAGGTCGTTGTAGGGCACGACGATGGTGTCGGCCGCCGCCGCGCCGGTGACGCCCGGCGAATCCGGCAGGCCGAAGGTGGCGACGCCCGAGCCGGCCGAGGCCAGCAGCGCATCGACGTGGCCGTGGTAGCAGCCGTCGAACTTCACGACCTTGCCGCGGCCGGTGAAGCCGCGGGCCAGGCGCACCGCCGACATGGTGGCCTCGGTGCCGGAGTTGACCAGGCGGACCTCCTCGACCGACGTGCGGTCGATGATCTCCTGCGCGAGCTCCGTCTCGCCCGCCGTGGGCGCGCCGAAGGACAGGCCGCGGCCCGCCGCCTCGCGGACGGCCTCGACGACGGCCGGGTGGGCGTGGCCCATCAGCATCGGGCCCCAGGAGCACACGAGGTCGACGTACTCGTTGCCGTCTGCGTCGACGAGGCGCGAGCCCTTGGCCGACTCGATGAAGCGGGGCGTGCCCCCGACCGAGCCGAATGCGCGCACCGGGGAATTGACTCCGCCCGGCGTCACCGCGCGGGCGCCGTCGAAGAGGCGCGCGGAGTTTTCGGTCTGCTGATTTGAGGTCCGCTGGGGTGTGTTCACGCCGCCCATCGTAGGGAAACGCCGCGGCGGCGCGGGCACCCGCCCCCGCCCCGTGTCGGGGGTGGGGCGCGATGAAGGGGCCGTCTCCCCCTCCGGCGACCTCAGCCGTGGTCCGCGGCCCGCAGCGCGCGGCGGCGCGACTGGCCCGGGCGGGGCGGATGGCCGCTGCGGCCCATGATCCGGCCGAGGCGGCGCGAACGCCATTCGATCCACAGGCCGGACACGACCATCAGCACCGAGGCCACGAGCGGATGCAGCACCCCGGCGACGGACAGCGCCAGCACCGCGATGTTGTACGTCCAGGCGGAGATGATGTTGGCGGACATCGTGCGGGTGACCACGCGCGCCAGGGAGATCGCCTCCGGGACGGACCGGACCGCCGAACGCAGCGACACCACGTCCGACTCCTCGATCTCGAGGTCCTCCACGCCGGCGTCGGCGTCCATGAGCACCCCGACGTCGGCGACGCGCAGGCATTCGGCGACGTCGGAGCCGCCGACCATGACCACCGTCTCACCGCCGGCGTGGACGCCGCGCACGGCGGCCGCCTTGCGGCCCGGGACGATGCCGGCGTACACCCGCGAGATGCCCAGGCGGTCGGCGAAACGCCGGGCCACGGGGTACGTGTCGCGGGTGATCATGATGGTGTCGACGCCCATGTCCTCCAGCTCGTCGATCGCCTCGACGGCATCGGGCTTGATGTCCTCGCCGACGGTGATGACGCCGCGGACCTTGCCGCGCCAGCTGATCACCAGGGGCGTGCCGCCGCCGAGGGCGGCGACGGCCATCCGCTCGTCGAGGGCGGACATGTCGCGGGGGCGCCAGAGGCTGGCCTCGACGAACCGCATTTCGACGTCGCCGTCGGAGGTGGACACCGGCAATTCCGCCTGTCCGATGAACGCGCCATCCGCGTCGACCTCGACGTGGTGCACGTCGATCCAGTGCGGGACGTCCCCGCCGCCGGAGCCCGCGTCGCGCGAGACGCGGCACGCGCGCACGATGGCGGCGGAGACCGGGTGGTCGCTCTCCATCATCAGCGCGCCCGCCACGCGCAGGATCAGCTCGGGGTTCTCGCCCTTCGCCGCCTGCACCTGCAGCACGTGCATCTCCCCCGCCGTCAGCGTGCCGACGCGGTTGAACATCACCGAATCCGCGGCGGCCAGCGAGCGGAACGCCTCCGCATCGTGGATGAGCAGGCCCCGTTCGGCGGCGTAGAGGATGCCGATGCGCAGCGCCGTCGAGGTCGACATGGCCAGGGCCACGGGAGCGATGCCGATGAGGATCGCCAGCGCCACCGCGAACGCGCCGCCCGCGCCGCCGGAGACCAGCCACCAGATGCCGAAGGCCACCAGGGCCAGCAGCATCGTCCACGGCACCAGGACCGACGCCGAGCGCACGGCCGTCTGGTGGGCGACGTCCTCTTCGTGGATGGCGGTCTGCAACCACTTCTGGATGGCCGCCGCGCGGGTCTTGGAACCGGTGCGCGAGACGCGGACCTTCAGCTTCTGGTCCAGGTTCATCGACCCGGCCCACACGCGGGAGTTGACCTTGACGTCCTTCGGCTCGCTGCCTCCGCCGACCACGCGGGAGTCGACGCGCGAGGCGCCGCCGACGACGACGCCGTCGACGGGGATGACCTGCCCCGGGGGCACCAGCACGTCCTCGCCGATGTTCAATTCGGCCACGGGCACGCGCCGCTTCTCGGGCTTCGCGGCCTTGCCCGCCTTGCGCACCACGGTGACGTTGCGGTCCGCGGGAATGCGCAGCACGTTCATGGCCGCGCCCGTGCGCACGCGGTTGTACCGGGTGGCCAACCGCCCCGCCAGCAGCAGCACGGTCACGCCGCAGGCCACGTCGAGGAAGAGCTCCGCCGGAGCCCCCCGCTCGTAGTTGAAGGCGAACCACGTCGGCGACGTCGTGAAGCCGATCTTCCCGGCCTCGCCGAGGAAGATCTCGCCCGCGGACCAGACCCACCCGGCCAAAATGGCGACGGCGCTGGCGCCGTCGAGCGCCGACATCCGCCTGCGCATCGACGCCGCCATCGCCCGGTGGAACGGCCAGCCGCCCCACAGCGCCACGATCGTGGTCAGCCCCAGGCACATCCACTGCCAGCCGGGGAACTGCCACGGCACGTACAGCGACAGCACCAGCACCGGGATGCTCAGCAGCAGCGACACGATGAACCGCGTCCGGGTCACCAGGGCCCGGGCGGTGAAGAGCACCTCGTTGGAGCCTTCCGCGCGCAATGCCGCTTCACGACGGCGGATCCGCGCCTCCGACATCTGCTGCGCGGCGGCGGGCACGGCCGGGCGACGGCGCGGCGCGGCATCCAGCCGAGTCGCCCGGCGGCGCAGCGAATTGCGGGTCAGGTAAGCGCCGATGCCGTGCTCCGCCAACGCGGCGATGAGCACGTCGGGGGCGACGTCGTCGGGGGCGGTGATCCACGCGCGGCCCGGCGAATAGACGACCGTGGCCCGGACCCCGGGGAAACCGTCGAGGATGCGCTCCGCCTCATCCGCCGCCAACGCCGAATCCAGGCCCTCCAGGACCAGGCCGTAGGACGTCAGCCCGGCACCGGTGCGCCGCGCCAGGCGCTGGTGCAGGCTCTCGTCGTCGTCGCGGCGCCGCGAGGAATGCAGCCACGCGGCGGCGGCCTTGGCCTCGTCGATGGCGCGGGTGACCCGTTCGTCGGTCTCGCGCAGGTCGCGCGCCCTGTCCTGCTCCGGGGTCGGGGCCGACCGGGAATCGGCGCGCACGCCGGCATCGGCCGGAGCCGCCGACGCCGGGCTGGGCCCGCGTTTCGCGTCCGGGGCGCTCGCGGACGGCTCTCCGGGCGCGGCGGTGCAGTTCCGCGGTCGGGAAGACGAGCTCATCGCCCGGCGCCCCCTTCCGCCGACTTGATGCCGCCGAACAGCAGAACCAGGCCGATGATCATGACGCCCGCGGGCACGGCGGTCCACGGCGTCACGGCCAGGGCCACGATGCCCGCCAGCGAGGCGAACGTGATCAGCGCGACGGCGCCGATGAGCACCCTGCGGACCACCTTCGACGATCCCGCGGACGGGGCGAGCACGGCGACGAGGGCCGCCACGGCGATGCCCAGCACCCCGACGATGACGACGTCGCGCGCCACCTCCGGGCGGATGCCCGTGCGGTCGCCGGCGAGCAGCAGCATGCCCACCACGGCCTGCGCGATCGCCCCGCCGACCAGCGTGGGCAACCACGCCGGACGGCCGGCCCGTACGTCAGCGGCCATCCCCGCCATCCTTTCCGCCACCGCGCCGCGCTCCCCGGCCCGGCGCAGATCCCGGCCCACCGCCGGAATCGTCTCCTCCGAGGCCAAAATACTCCATGGCGCAGCGGCCGGACGCCAATATCACCGCCGCGCCCGCCGCGGTCGCCGACGCGATGGCCAGCGCCCCGTCGGCGAGCCACAGGGGAACCGGGGCCATCGCCCACGGCCCCACCGGGCCGCCGATGAACACGACGAGCATCCGGGCGAACAGCAACGCCGACCCCGCCACCAGAATGAACCGCGCCCACTTCGCGCCCGCGCGCATGCGGTACGCCAGGAAGGCGAAGACTCCCGCGCAGGCGACGGTGAACAACATGTTGTACACCGCCATATGCCGCCCCACCATGATCTTGTCGTCCGCGGACAGCTCCGGAAGCGAATCGCCGACGGCCCGGCCCCCGAGACCCGTCACCTCCAGCAGCGCGCCGGGGTCGAGCAAGATGATCGCCAGGGTGGTCAGCGCGCCGGCGACCTGCAGGACGCACGTCACCAGCCACGCCTGCCACGCGCCGACGATCTGCTGCGGGGGTTCGGGCCGATCCGTCATCGCCCGCGGAGCTTCCTGGCGACGTCGACCGCGAAGTACGTGAGCACCTGCTCCGCGCCGGCGCGGTGGATGCCCAGCACGGACTCCATCATCGCCCCCTCCAGGTCGATCCAGCCGTTGGCGGCGGCCGCGTGGATCATCGCGTATTCGCCCGACACCTGGTACGCGGCGACCGGCACCGGCGACATGTCGGCGACCTCGCGGACGATGTCCAGGTACGCCATCGCGGGCTTGACCATGACGAAGTCGGCGCCCTCGGCGATGTCGAGCTCGACCTCCAGCAGGCTCTCGCGGCGGTTCGCCGGGTCCTGCTGGTACGTGCGGCGGTCACCCTCCAGCGAGCTGCCGACGGCCTCGCGGAACGGCCCGTAGAACGCCGACGCGTACTTCGCCGAGTACGCCATGATGGCCACCTCCACGTGGCCCGCGGCGTCCAGCGCTGCGCGGATGGCCTCGATCTGGCCGTCCATCATCCCGGACGGAGACACGATGTGGGCGCCGGCGTCGGCCTGCGCCACGGCCATGCGGGCGTAGTTGGCCAGCGTCGCGTCGTTGTCGACGATCGTGCGGCCCCACCGGTCGCGGCGCAGCACGCCGCAGTGCCCGTGATCGGTGAACTCGTCCAGGCAGGTGTCGGCCATGATCAGCACGTCGTCGCCGAACTCGCGGCGCAGGCGGGCCAGCGCCCGGTTGAGCACGCCGTCCTCCCGCCACGAGCACGCGCCCTCGCCGTCCTTGTCCGAATCCAGCGGCACGCCGAACAGGTCGACGCTGGGGATCCCCAGCTCCGCGGCCTCCTCGACCGCGCGGACCAGCGAGTCCTCCGTGTGCTGCGAAACGCCGGGCAGCGACGAGATCGGGCGGGGCTCGTCCAGGCCGTCGGCCACGAACATGGGCAGGATCAGATCATCGACAGTCAGCGACGTCTCCGCCGTCATCCGCCGCATCACGGGGGAAGAGCGCAGGCGGCGCGGCCTGCGGATCGGGGCTGGGACGTCGGCTGAGGGGGTGCGGGATTCCGTCATGCCCCCAGGGTACGGTCGCCCGCCGGGAAACGGGCACCGGGGTCGGGCTCCGTCGCGGGGGCACGCGATGCGCGCCTCGCCCGCGCCGGAGGCGCCCCTCCCCGGCCCGGCCCCGCCTACTCCCCGGCCGTCTCGGAGTTCTTCGCCGGGCCGTCGGCAAGCGACTCCGCCGCGGCCCTCGCGGCCTTGCCCTCGGAGGCGCGCTTGCGGCGCTTCTTGCGCGGCGGCGGCAGCTGGCCGGCGGCGCGCAGGTGCGCGACGTGCTCGGCCAGGGCATCCACCAGGTCGGTGATGCCGGCGCGCTCGGGCATGACGTCGACGCGCAGGCCGTACTCGCGGGCGGTCGCCGCGGCCATCGGGCCGATGCAGGCGATGATCGTGCGCGCGTGCGGCTTGCCGGCGATGCCGACCAGGTTCTTCACCGTCGAACCGGACGTGAAGCACACGGCGTCGAAACCGCCGGTCTTGATCATGTCGCGGATCTCGGCGCTCGGCGGGGCGGCGCGCACCGTGCGGTAGGCCGTGACGTCGTCGACCTCCCAGCCCAGGTCCATCAGGCCGTCGACCAGGACGTCCGTGCCGATGTCCGCCCGCGGCAGCAGCACCCGGTTGACCGGGTCCATGCCCTCGATGAACTCGGGGAACACCTCCACGACGCCGGCGGCGTTCTGGCGGGCCTCGTCGGGAAGAAGCTCCGGGGTGATGCCCAGCTCGCGGATCGCCTCCGCGGTCTTGTGCCCGACTGCGGCGATGCGCACGCCCGCGAACGACCGCGCGTCCAGGCCGAACTCGACGAACTTGTCCCACACCGCGTTGACCGCGTTGACGGACGTGAACACCACCCACTGGTAGCGGCCGTCGACCAGGCCCTTGACCGCGCGCTCCATCTGGGCGGGGCTGCGCGGCGGCTCGATGGAGATGGTGGGCACCTCGATCGGGATCGCGCCGTGGGCGGCCAGGCGCGTGCGCATCGGGCCGGCCTGGCCCTTCGCGCGCGGCACCAGCACGTTCCAGCCGTACAGCGCACGGTTCTCCCACCAGCTGTACTTGGAGCGCTTGTCGACGCCCTTGCCCAGCGTGACCACCAGGGGACCCGACAGATCGCCCGACAGCTGCGCCAGCGTGCCCAGCGTGACGTCGTAGGTGCGCTGCAGGCGCGTCGTGCCGTGGACGGTGACGGACGTCGGCATCGAATCCGGCAGGCCGCGGGCGGACAGCTCGCCGGCGATGGCCGACAGGTCGTCCTCCACCGCCTGCAGCACCAGCGGCTGCGGCGCGGCGGCCAGCTCGTCCCAGTCCACGTCGGCGCGGCCGAGGTCGGTTTCGGTGTACGTCGAGCCCAGCGCGATGCCCGCGAAGGCGGGGACCGTCGACGGCACGGACATGCCGGGCACGATCTGGAACTCGATGTTGTTGCGCGACACGGCGTTGATCTCCGCCAGGATGGCGTCGCTGGTCAGGGGGTTGCCCGCGACCAGGCGGACGACGTCGTGGCCCCGGCGGGCCTCGGCGACGAGCGCGCGGCTCATCTCCGTGGGGTCGCCCACGGGCTCGCGGATGTTGGCGGCCGTCGGCGGCGCGGGGCGCGGCGGCTTGCGGCGCGAGCCCGACGCCTTCGCATCTGCGCACAGGCGCTCGTAGGCTTCCTCGGCCTCGCGGAGGACGTCCTCGGGCACCGGGAGATCAGCGGCGACGAGTTCGCGTACGCCCGGCATCACGTCCGGGTCGACGTAGGCGACGGAAGTGCCGGCGAGGACTTCGCGGGCGCGCAGCGTCAGCAGATCCGGGTTGCCCGGGCCTGCGCCGACGAACAGGATGCGTCCGGCGGGCGTCGTGCGGGGGGTGCTCATCGTGGTGGCGTTGCTTTTCTTCTCGGTTGTTCGTGGCGGGTTGTGCGGGTTCGGGTGGGGCGGGCCGGGCCCGCGGGGCGGCGCGGGTTCGCGCCCGGCGCCCCGGGGGTCAACGCAGGGTGTCCCCCATGACGTCGTGGGCCCCCTGCTCCAGCAGGTGCGCGGCGACGGAGCGGCCGATCTCCTCGGCGTCCTCCGGGGCGCCGACGCCGGATTCGATCAGCCGGCGGGAGCCGTCGAGGGCGAATACGCCGGCGGTCAGCTCCAGCTGCCCGTCCTCGGTGATCACCGCGTGCGCGGCGACGGGGGCGGTGCAGCCGGCCTGCAGCTCGGACAGGATCATCCGCTCGGCGCGGGCGCGGGCGTGCGACTCGGCGTCGTCCAGGCGGCCGAGGATCAGCGCCAGGCGCTTGTCCGCGGCGCGGCATTCGACGGCCAGGGCTCCCTGGGCGGGCGCGGGCATGAGCACGTCGACGTCGAGCGACTCGGCGGCGCGGTCGAGCCGGCCGGTGCGGTCCAGGCCGGCGCGGGCCAGCACCACCGCGTCGAGGTCGTCGTCGACGCGGCCCATGCGGGTCTCGATGTTGCCGCGCAGCGGGCGGATGTCCAGGTCGGGCCGCACGGAGCGCAGCTGGGAGACGCGGCGCGGCGCGGAGGTGCCCACCTTGGCGCCCTCCGGGAGCTCGGCCAGCGGCACGTTGCCGCGGGAGACGAGCACCTCGCGCGGGTCGACGCGCTCCGGCACGGCGGCGATGATCAGGTCCTCCTCCGGCGCGGTCGGCAGGTCCTTGAAGGAGTGCACGGCGATGTCGCAGACGTCCTCGCGCAGCGCGTGGCGCAGGGCCTGGGTGAACACGCCGATGCCGATCTTCTCCACGGGGTCGTGCCGGTTGGCGTCGCCCTCGGTCTTCACGATCACCAGCTCGGCGTCGTGGCCCATGCGGATCAGCGCGTCGCGCACGTGGCCGG
Organism: Corynebacterium halotolerans; assembly: GCF_001056295.1. Lineage (GTDB taxonomy): Bacteria > Actinomycetota > Actinomycetes > Mycobacteriales > Mycobacteriaceae > Corynebacterium > Corynebacterium hansenii. The sequence goes on along the minus strand of NZ_JVMD01000007.1, from coordinate 21,365 downwards.
CCTGCGTGGTGGCCAGCTCGGAACCGCGGGTGCCGATGCGGATGACGGGCCGGTCGTCCCCGGCCACGCCGTCGGTCGAATCGGCGCCCTGGGTGTCGGTGCCCTGGATGTCGTTGTCAGCCACGGTTTCCTCCGGTTCCGGGTCGCATGATGCCGTCGATGTCCGCGGTGCCGCCCATGCGGCCCATGCGGTTGCCGACCATCAGGTCGGCGGGGATGTCGGTGTCCGCGTACAGCGCCTGGGGCGTGGACAGCGGAAGGTCGAACAGGCGCTGCAGGGCCTGGGCGTAGGACGTGCCGCCGGGTTCGCCGGACAGCTTCTTCACCTGGATCGTCGGCACGTGCAGCAGCTTGTCGACGACCCGGCGCACGGTCCGTCCGACCTCCTGGCGCTCGCGGTCGGACAGTCCCGGGGTCTTGGCCTCCAGGCGCAGCAGTTCGGCGGAGACGACCTCGGCGGCCTTCTCGCGCAGGGCCTTCACCGTCGGCGCGACTTCGAGGGCGCGCTGCGCCTGCAGGTAGCCCTCCAGTTCCTCGTCGACGATGGCGCGGGCGGCGTCCTCGTCGTCGCGGCCCAGCTCGCGGGTGGAGGTCATCTGCAGGTGCTCGATGTCGAACAGCGCGATGCCCTGCAGTTCGCCGACTCCCTCCTCGACGTCGCGCGGCATGGACAGGTCGGCGATGGCCAGCGGGCCGACGTCGCGCACGTCGTCGGCGAGGACGACGGGGCTCATGGCGCCGGTGGCGGTGACCAGGATGTCGACGTCGGCCAGCACGTCGCGGTAGTCCTCGAGGGGGATGCCGCGGGCCGGGATGCCGGCCTCGATGGAATGGTCGGCGAGGGTCTCGGCGCGGTCGACCGTGCGGTTGGCGACGGTGATGTGCGAGACGCCCGCCCGGCCCAGGTGCGTGGCGGCCAGGGAGCTCATGGCGCCCGCGCCGAGGATCAGCGCGTGGCGGCCGGCCAGCCCGTCGGCGTCGCCGGGCTGGTAGTCGGGGTTGATGGCGCGGATGGCCTCGTCGACCGCGACGGAGACCATGGAGGCGCCGGCTTCGTCGATGCCGGTCTCCGAATGCACGCGCTTGCCGGTGTGCAGCGCGCGCTGCGCGAGGTCGTGGAGGGTGCGGCCCACCGCGCCGCATTCGTCGGCGTCCTGGTAGGCGGCGCGGAGCTGGCCGATGATCTGCTGCTCGCCGAGCACCATCGAATCCAGCCCGGAGGCCACCGACAGCATGTGCTCGGCGGCGCCCTCGGCGTAGCGGACGTACAGGTGCGGCGTCAGGTCGTCGACGTCGACGCCGGAGCGGTCCACGATCTCGCGCACGACCGCCGACAGGCCGGCGTGGAATCCCCGGGCCGCGACGTAGTACTCGACCCGGTTGCAGGTGGAGACCAGCATGGCCTCGGACACCGCGTCCTCCGAGAGAAGGCGGGCGAGGGTCTTGGGCTGGTCCGCGTCGGCCACGGACACCCGCTCCAGCAACGACACCGGCGCGGATCGGTGCGACATTCCCACGAGCAGCACACTCACGGCATAACCACCGCTATCCGTTCCTCCTCCATCCGGCGTCCGCATCGGCGGCCGGATCTCGACTTCCGCGTGGCGCACACGGGGTTCGGCGCCTTCGCTTCGCGGATCTGGATCGAGGTGAAAACGGCGCGAACCGGGGCGACGGCGCCAAGCGCCGACCCCGGTGCGGATGCCAGATCCACCGTGCCCTAGGCTCATGACAGGCGTTGTGCGCCCGCCCATGCCGTGGGCTCATTTTCACCAACGGTAGACCGTGGCGGGGATATTCCACAAACGCGCCCATCCCCCATCGCGCCCCGATGGGCCCGATGCGCGATTCCTATTCACCGCCGTTTCGGGGGCACGGGCCCCGATGCCCCCACCCCCATCGCGGGAGTTTCACCGCAGCGCGTCGATCAGATCCTCGTCGTCGATCTCCCAGCAGGCGATTTCCTCGCCGTCGACGAGCACCACCGGCACGCGGTCGCCGAACTCGACGGCATCGGCCCCGTCGCCGGCGTCGACGTCGACGATCTCCACCTCCGCGCCGAAGCGTTCGGCGATGGGGCGGATCTGGGCTTCGACCCGGGCGCAGGAGCCACAGGTGGCGCGGGTCATGAGAGTGACGACGGACATGTCGGCGCCCCTTTCGTTGCGTGCGCGGGCGGCCGGCCGAGCTCCGCCGCCCGCCGCCGGGGCCTCCCCGGCGGAGTGATCGGTGGAAGCATACGATGAACCCCACCGGCGTCCGGCCCGTGGGCCGCCCACCGGCGGCCATCCCCGCAACAATCGCGGCCACCCCGCAAAAGCTTAGGAACCCCCAGTGCCAAGTCCAGGATCCGACCTGCCGTCCCTGCTCCCGGGCGACATCCTGTCGGAACTGCTGCCGTCCCACGGCAACGTGCGCCACTTCCTCGAAACCGTGGCGCTGCAACCCCTCGACCCGGAATCGCAGCGGGCCGCCGGCGAGGCCGCGGCGCTGACCGCGATGAGCGAGGTCTACGGCATCGGCTCCGACGAACTGCTGGTCGGCTACCGGTCCGTCCACGGCGCCGCGGAATCCGCGGGCGGGCGGGAACGGCTCTCGGACCCGCATCCGGACATCCCCCAGGACAATGGCGCCGCGGCCTTCTTCGACGTCGACAACACGCTTGTCCAGGGTGCGTCGATCTTCCTTTTCGGCGCGGGCCTGGCCCGCCGCGGCTTCTTCGACTACCGCGAACTGGCCGGGATGCTGTGGAAGCAGATCAAGTTCCGGGTGTCCGGTTCCGAGGACGCCGTGGACATCGCGGACACGCGCGAGCAGGCGCTGGCCTTCATCAAGGGCCACGACGTCGACGAGACCGTGGCCATGGCCGAGGAGATCTTCGACGAGATCATCGGCGACCGCGTCTACGCGGGCACCCGCGAGCTGGCGAACCTGCACCTGCAGGCGGGTCAGGAGGTCTGGCTGGTGACCGCCGCGCCGGTGCAGCTGGCGCAGGTCATCGCGAAGCGGCTGGGGCTCACCGGCGCCCTGGGCACCGTCGCCGAGGTCGAGGGCGGCGCGTTCACCGGCCGCCTGGTCGGCGACATCCTCCACGGCCCGGGCAAGAAGCACGCCGTCGCGGCGCTGTCCGCGTCCTCGGGCCTCGACCTGTCCCGCTGCACCGCATACTCGGACTCCGCCAACGACGTGCCCATGTTGTCGATGGTGGGGTCGGCCGTCGCCGTCAATCCCGACCGGCGGCTGCGCCGCATCGCGGAGGAGCGCGGCTGGTCGATCCGCGATTACCGGAAGCTGCGCCACACCATGTTCACCGCCGCCCGGTGGGGCGGGCTCGCCTCCGGCGTCGGCGCGACGGCGGCCGGCGGGTACCTGGCCTGGAACGGTCTGCGGTCGCGCGGCCGGTAGGCAAAGGCCACTCGGTAGGCGGGCGGCGGCACGGCAACCGGCCGGCGTCCGGATCAGCGGCAGTCTGCGCCCACCCCCTCAGTAAAACGCGCTAGTAAAACGCGCTCCTGCGGTCCCGCAGGTTCTTCAGCAGCGTGGACTGGATGCGCCCCTTGACCTCGCCGGACAGACCCAGCACAGACACCGGGTCGTCGTGAAGCGCAACGGGGCCGGGCACGCCGCCGCCCCCCGGCGCGGGGTCCTCCATGAACCCGCCGCGGTAGCCCTCGGCCCAGTCGCGGGGATCGATGGGGTCGAGGACGTCGATCCGCCACTTCGACGGCAACGGCACCGCGCCCGCCACGCCGAGCCACGGGAAGATCGGCGTCGTCGGGATGTAGGGGATGCCCAGGCCGCGGGCGACGGACAGCACCACGTCGCGCACCAGCTCCAGCAACACCTTCCGTTCGGCGGCGCCCTCCGCGCCGACCAGCCAGGCCGGCAGGTCCTTCAGCGGCGTCGACGCGCCCTCCGCGAGCACGTCGGCCACGCCCAGGACCAGGGACTCCAGGGCCTCGTCCACGGGCGCGGCGCCCTCGGCGCGGCCGATGTTGGACGTCTTCATGCCCTCGGCGCCCAGCAGCGCCGACCCGCGGAACACCGCGCCCAGCTGCGGGTAGATCTCCTCCGCGCCGGTGATGGCCACGGGCACGATCGTCGCCCCGTGGCGCAGCGCCGTCGCCGCGAATCCGCCGCGGCCAAACGCCTGCAGCTGGTACCGCTCGGTGTACGGCTTGCCCAGGCCGCGGTAGCCCTCGGGGAACACGCCGACCATCTCTCCGGCGCGCAGCAGGTCGCCGGCGGCGTCGCGGCTGGCGCGCACCGCGCCCACCATCGTGGCCAGCTCGGACACGATGGGCAGGGAGAACGCCACGTCACCGGCCAGCAGTCGCATCAGCCGCCCCGACGCGCGGTGCAGCGACAGCTGGGCCATCAGCGCGTCGACGGGCAGGTTGCCCGAATGGTTGGCCACGATCATCGTGGGGCCGTCGGCGGGGATGCGCTCCCCGCCGTGCAATTCCACGCGGAACCAATGGTCGTGCAGCGGGGTCAGGGCGGGGAACCACGTGTCCTCGACGAACTCGAGGTCCGGTTCCGGAATCATGCCCCCGACGATACCGGGAGGCTTCCCCGGAACGGCGAAACGCCCGCCCCACGCGTGGTGGGGCGGGCGTCGCGGGCCCTCGGGGCGGGAAACCCGCCGCGGGACCTACTTGCCGAGCTTCCGGCGCTGGACTCGGGTGCGTCGGAGCATCTTGCGGTGCTTCTTCTTCGACATGCGCTTGCGGCGCTTCTTGATGACGGAACCCATCGGCTCGACCTCGCTATTCGTTGACTTCTGTGCTGGTTATCGCGTCCGACGCGATGCCCCGGGCGCTACCTCCGCGGGGTGCGGGGGCGAATCATGGGGCGCATCGAGCGCCAATCGGGTCAATCATAGCGGGGAGCCGGGTGCCGGGGTCAAACGCCCCTCACCCGCCACCCTGCGCGAAACGCGGCGGACGACCCGTCGGATGGCCTACCCGGCGTCGTAGAAGGACGAGTCGAGGTACGTCTTCACCGCGCTTTCGTGGACGCGGAAGGAGCGTCCGACGCGCACGGCCGGCAGCTCGCCGGCGTGGACCAGGCGGTACACGGTCATCTTGGACACCCGCATGATCTCGGCGACCTCGGCCACCGTCAGAAACGTCCCGTTCTCGGCATTCGTCATAATCGCATTCCCTTCAGCGCACTCCGCGCGCTGCAGGCTTCCCCTCCTGCAGAGACTGTGAACACGCGGTTGCTTCTTAAACCCTACCGTTATCGGTGGTGCCAATGCGATACAAGGGCGCGAATGGGGCGACCGTTACTGTTGTTGTCGGAACACCCGGGCAGGTGGAAACCGCCCCGCGCCACCCTTCAACTGCGAAAACCCTCCCGCGGGGGCGGGAGGGCTCGGTCCGGCGTTTTTCGCCGGGGTGGGGCGGTCGGGGGCGGTGCGTGCGGCGCGAGGCCGCAGATCTCCTACCCGGCCCCGCTTGACGACGGGTCGGGTCCGCTCACTTGCCGGAGGATTTGCCGGACGACTTGCCGGCCGGGCGGCCCATCGACGCGGACTTGTCGTGGCAGGCGCGCATGGCGCGGATGACCGCGCGGCGCAGGCCCTCCTCCTCGAAGGTGCTCGTCGCGGCGGCGGTGGTGCCGCCGGGCGAGGAGACGTCGGCGCGCAGCGACACCGGGTCGGCGCCTTCCGCCATCATCATCTCCGCGGCGCCCAGGGCGGTGGCGGTGGCCAGGCGCTGCGCCTGATCGCGCTTGAGGCCCAGCGTCACGCCCGAGTCGACCATGGCCTCGACGAACTGGAAGAAGTACGCGGGGCCGGAGCCGGACACCGCGGTGACGGCGTCCATCTGCTTCTCCTCGACGACCTCGACGTGGCCGACCTTCTCCAGCAGCGAGCGGACCTGATCGACGTGGTCGTCGTTGGCGAAGCGGCCCGGGGCGATGGCGTTGACGCCCCGGCCCACGAGCATCGGGGTGTTGGGCATGACGCGCAGGACGGGCGTCCCGACGGCGCAGACGGACTCCAGCTCGTCGAGGGTGATGCCCGCGGCCATGGACGCCACGACGGTGTCGCCCTCGCCCTCGTCGATGACCCCGGAGATCTCCTCCAGCAGCGGCACGATGCCGTGCGGCTTCACGCACAGGAACACGACGTCGGCGCCGTCCACGGCCTGCTCGGCGTCATCGGCGTCGACGATGCCGTACATGTCCCGCAGCTCCTTGCGACGCTCGGGCGACCGCTGCACCAGGTAGATGCACTTGGGGTCCACTCCGCCGTCGATGAGGCCGCCGATGAGGGCGCCGCCGATCTTTCCTCCGCCGATAACCGCAATTCGTGTCATGGGAGGCCAGTGTGCCAAAAGCGCCCCTCCTTGGCTAACCGGGGAGGGGCGCTTGCGGGGCACCGGGGGCGACGCCGCCCCCGGCGGGCGATCACAGCAAAGTGATCACGTACGGCGCGAAGGAAACCACCAGGCCGACGATGCCTGCGAGGATCGGGGTCAGGCGGTCTCGTTCACGGCGGACGAGGTTGACGGCGACGACAAGCCCCAGCGCAAAGACCACCGCGATGACGGCGACGACCGGCACCGGGAGGCTCACCCACAGGAACGTGAAGAGCGCGAAGACCAGGCCGCCGATGAGCAGGCCGACGACGGTCTGGGCGATCAGCAGGCCGATGCTCAGCGAGTTGTCCTCGGCGTAGTCGTCGCGGGACTTCTTCGTCGCACCCGACTCCGGCACGGCCGGAGCTTCGGCGGTCGCCGGGTCACCGTCGAAGTCCGCGGCGTCGCGGCGCCGGTCCTCGCCGAAGTCCTCGTCCGCGTACCGGGCGTCGTCACGGCGGTCGTCGTAGCGCTCGTCGTCGTAGCGCGCATCGTCATGGCGATCGTCGTAGCGCTCGTCGTCGTAGCGCGCATCGTCGTACCGTGCGTCGTCGTAGCGCTCGCCGGTCAGCGACGACCCGTCGAAGGCACGGGTGGCCTCGGCGTCCTCGTGATCGGGGCCGTCGAAGGCGTCGGCACCCACCGGGTGCTCCGCATGCTCCCGCTCGCGTTCGCGGTAGGCCGCGGGCACGTCGTCGACGTGGTCGGCCATGGCGGCGGCACCGCCCACGGCACCGGCGCCGGCGATCGCGGAACCGTCGAAGGCGCGGTCGTCGGACTCGCCGTCGACCCGGGTGAACTCCGACGTCTTGGCGGAGGCCGGCGACGGCTCGTCCCCGCGGTCGTCGCGGTAGCCCTCGCCGTCGTCGATCACCGGGAGGATGTTCGTCGGACGGTCGTCGTAGGCCATCGAGCCCTGGAGAACCTCGCGGGCCACCGGGCCGATGTCGGCGACGGGCCGGCTGGCCGTGCGGGCATCGTGGAACTTGGTGAACGTGAAGGTGATCTCGCCGGTCTCGTCGTTGGCCATCACCGGGCGCGGGTCGACGGGGACGGCCTGCGGGACCGCGAACGGATCGCGGGTCTCGGCGGGTTCCTCCGCGGCGGCGGGCTCGGCGACGCGTTCCGGGGCGGGCTTTGCGACGACCGGCTCCTCCGCGGGAACCTCGGCGACCGGCTCCTCGGCCGACACCTCATCAACCGGGGCCTCGACAACCGGCTCCTCGGCCGGCGGCTCCGGAGCGCGTTCGGTGGCCCGCTCGGCAACCGGCTCGGGAACGTACTCGTACTCGGGCTCCTCGGCCACGGGCTCGTCCGCGACCTCGGCGGCGGGTTCGTCCGCAACGGGTTCCTCGGCGACGGGCGCTTCGGCAACGGGTTCTTCCACGGGCTGCGCCGCCCGCTCGGCGACGCGCTCCTCCGCGGCCGCAGCCTCCTCGGTCGACGAAACCTCGGCGGCCTCGGTGGCCTCGGAGGACTCCGCCGCTTCGGCGGGTCGGGCCGCGTGCCTGTCGTCGCGATCCTCGTCCTCGACCACGGCATGGGCGCCGCGCCGCGGCCCGGCGGCCTTGACGCGCGGGATCCCGCCCGTCAGTTCGGCGACGGAGACGCCGCCTTCCTCCAGGCTGCGGCGCCGGCGGCGCGGGCGATCCTCGGACGCGGCGGAGTCGCCCCGTTCCTTTTCACGGCGCGCCAGCAACTCGGCAACGGTGAGCTTTTCCTCGCTCATCTCATCCCTTTCCGTACAGATTGCTGTCGAGTCGGCGCAGGATCACGCCCTCTCGCAGCGCCCACGGGCAAATCTCCACCTGCTCAATCCCCAATGCTCGCATACTTGCCTCGGCAACGAGCGCACCGGCGACGATCTGGTGCGAGCGATTCGAGCTCACGCCCTCCAGTTCGGCACGGTCGGCGGCGGTCATGCGGGAGATGAAGGCGATCAGTTGGCGCAGGCCGGGGGCGGTGAGCGTGCGCTTGACGCGCGGCCCGGCGGAACTAGGCGCGGCACCGGTGAGGCGGGCCAGGGTGCGGAACGTCTTCGACGTCGCCACGGCCAGATCCGGGTCGCCCAGGGTGCGCAGATGTCGGGCCGGCTCGACGAGCTCGGCGTCGATGTAATCGCGCAGCAGGTCGATCTTCTTGCGCTCCGGCGGGTCGGTGTCGAACCATTCGTGGGTCAGCCGGCCCGCACCCAGCAGCAGCGAGTACGCCGCATCCGGGTCCTCGTCGGTGCCGGAGGTCAGCTCCAGCGAGCCGCCGCCGATGTCGAGGTTGACGATGCGCCCGGCGGACCAGCCGTACCAGCGGCGCACCGCCAGGAAGGTCAATCGCGCCTCGTCCTCGCCGGAGAGGATCTCCAGCCGGATGCCGGTCTCCTTCTCCACGTGATCCAGGACTTCATCGGAATTGCGGGCGTCGCGGACGGCCGAGGTGGCGAAGCTGATCATTTCCTCGCACCGCATCTGGTCGACGAGGCCCTTGGCCTCGGCGACGTAGCCCGTGAGCTTGTCGATGCCCTTCCTCGACAGATCGTTGTCGTCGTCCAGGTACTCGACCAGCTTCATCGTCGACTTGGTATCGCTCATCGGCGTGGGGTGCCCGCCTCGGCGGGCATCGACCATCACCAAATGAACGGTATTGCTGCCAACGTCCAATACACCTAATCGCACGTGTCTCAGGGTAGACGGTCTACCGTGTTCCGGTGTGAATCAGCTCCACCCCCGCGCCGGACGCGGAACCGCGCCTTCGCCGGCGGAGGTCGCTCCCGACTTCCCCCGCGAATGGTTCGAATTCACCGATCCGGACGACCCCGACCACACGATCACCTGCGATCTCACGTGGCTCCTGTCCACGTACTCGTGCGTGTTCGGCACCGACGCCTGCCGCGGCATCGACTCCGGCAACCCGGACGTCGGCTGCTGCGGCCACGGCGCGTTCCTCTGCGACGAGGACGACCGCGACCGCCTCACGGAAACCGTCCGGGCGATGGAGGCCGACGCCGGGGACGGGCCGTCGGAAAGCGGATGGTGGCAGAACCGGCCGAAGGCCGTCACCGCCTGGTTCCGCGAAATCGACTCCGGCACGGGCGAGCCGCTGGAGCCCTGGCTGGAGTGGGACGAACTCGACGACGAGGACGGCAACCCCGAGCCCGCGCTGAAGACGCCCGTCATCGACGGCGCCTGCATCTTCGCCAACCGCGCCGGCTGGCCCGGCGGCGCCGGCTGCGCCCTGCACCAGTGGGCCGCCGCCCACGGCGTCGACCACGTGAAGGCCAAGCCGGACGTGTGCTGGCAGCTCCCCCTCCGCCGCCTGGAGGCCTACGAGGACCGGCCCGACGGCCACGAGATCCTGCGCACCACCATCACCGAATACGACCGCCGCGGCTGGGGCGACGGCGGCGAGGACTTCGACTGGTACTGCACCGGCGACCCGGGCGCCCACGGGCACGCCGACGCGATCTGGAAGTCGCACAGGTCGGAGCTCGTCGAGCTCATCGGCGAGGCCTGCTACGAGATCCTCGCCGACCACTGCCGCGCCCGGGAATCCGCCGGGCTCGCGGGCGCCTTCGACCCGTCGGGATATCCGCTGCTGGCCATCCACCCCGCGACGCGGGCGGCACGCGAGGGGCTGGCCGCGGGCGAGGTCTGATCCCGCTTCACGACGACGCCGGGGACGGGGTCCGGCCTACTCCTCGAACTTGTAGCCCAGCCCGCGCACCGTGACCAGGTGACGGGGGCGCGACGGGTTGACCTCGATCTTCGAGCGCAGGCGCTTGATGTGCACGTCGAGGGTCTTGGTGTCGCCGACGTAATCGGCGCCCCACACGCGGTCGATGAGCTGGCCGCGGGTGAGCACCCGGCCGCTGTTGCGCAGCAGGTACTCCAGCAGGTCGAATTCCTTCAGGGGCATGGACACCGGCTCTTCGTCGACGGTGACGACGTGCCGCTCGACGTCCATGACCACGCGCCCGCCGCGCAGGACATCCTCCTCCAGCTCCTCGTCGTCGAACTCCGGCTCGCCGCCGCGGCGCAGCACCGCGCGGATGCGGGCGATGAGCTCGCGGGAGCTGTAGGGCTTGGTCACGTAGTCGTCGGCGCCGATCTCCAGGCCCACGACCTTGTCGATCTCGCTGTCGCGCGCGGTCACCATGATCACCGGGACGTTGGAGCGCAGGCGGATGTTCTTGCACACCTCCGTGCCGCTCATGCCGGGCAGCATGAGGTCCAGGAGGACGATGTCGATGGGGTTCGCCTCGAACTCGGCCAGCGCCGTCGGGCCGTCGCCCGCGAGCCGGACCTCGAAGCCCTCCTTCCTCAACAGGAACGCCAGGGGTTCGGCGAGGGCGGCTTCGTCTTCGACGATCAGAACGGAGGTCACGGGTGGATCATCCTTCCTTTTTCAGGGCCGGCAGTTCGAGTGTGAAGGTCGACCCCGTGCCGGGCCTGCTCCAGATCTTAATGGCACCCTTGTGGTTCGCGACGACGTGTTTGACGATCGCCAGCCCCAACCCGGTTCCCCCCGTCGACCGCGAGCGGGCCTTGTCGACGCGGAAGAACCGCTCGAAGATGCGCTCCTGGTCCGCCAGCGAAATGCCGATGCCACGGTCGGTGACGCGGATGGCGACGGTGTCGCCGTCGGTCAGCTTCACCGACACGCTCACCGGCGTCTGCTCGGGCGAGTAATTCACGGCGTTGGTGATCAGGTTCGACACCGCGGTGATCAGGAGCGACCGGTCGCCCATGACCATCAGCCCCTCCTCGCAGTCGGTGCCGACGGTGATGCCCGCCTGATCCGCCAGGATCTTGGTCCGGCGCACCGCCGCGTCGATGATCTCGTCCACCGGCAGCGGCTCCATGTCCGGCAGCGCCTCGGCTCCCTGCAGCTTGGACAGGGAGATCAGCTCGGTGATCATCATCGACAACCGCTTGGCCTCGCGCGTCAGGCTCTCGCTGAAGTGCTCGACCGCCTCCGGGTCGCCCTTCGCCTCGGCCAGCGCCTCCACCAGCAGGCTCATCGCGCCGACGGGCGTCTTCAGCTCGTGCGACACGTTGGCCACGAAGTCGCGGCGCGCGGCCTCCATGCGGACCAGCTCCGACTCGTCGGTGGCGTACAGCACCACGAACCGGTCGTCGGACATGGTCAGGGGGCTGACCAGGCACCGGACGGACTTGTCGGGCGCGCCGGCGCGGCGGGCGGGGATGACCAGGTTGAGCTCCTGCTCCTCCTGGGTGTCGAACACGCGGAGCGCGGCCTCCCAGCCGAGATCGTGCAGCACGCGCTCGTGCATCAGGCCCAGCTGGTGTGCCTGCGGGTTGGACAGCAGCACGTCGCGCGAAATGTCGACGACCACCACGCCGGTGGGCGAGCCCTGGATGGCCAGGTGCAGGACCTGCGCGATGGTGGTGACGCGCTCCTCCGCCCCGGAACGCTTGCGGGACACCGACTTGACCACACCGGCCACGGCACCACCGCCGATGAGTACCGCGGCCATGACGGCCGCGCCCACTAAAGCCGCGAGGATGGTAGATGTCACGGCACCAACCCTATCGCCCCCCGGCCGAGCCCGCCGACCGACCCCGGCACCCCTTCGCGAGCACCGCCCCGCGTCCGGCCCGGAGCCGCGCCGGTCCCGCCGGGACGCCGGTCGAAGCCGTTCCCCCGGCACGGAAAAGGGCCGCGCCCGCCGAAGCGGACGCGGCCCGGGGCCTCCCGGGGCGTGCGCCCGGAAAGCACGTTCCTCTCGCAGCCGTGTATTCGCTGCTCGTTGCCCTGATTTTACTTGGCGCCCGGCCTTACTTGTTGCCCTGGTTGGCCACGGCGGCGGCGCCGGCCGCGGCGGCCTCCGGGTCCAGGTAGGTGCCGCCCGGGTTCAGGACCTTGCCGTCGGCGTCGATCTCGTAGACCAGCGGGATGCCGGTCGGGACGTTGACCTCGGCGATGTCCTCCGGGGTGATGCCGTCCAGGTACATGAGCATGGCGCGCAGGGTGTTGCCGTGCGCGGCGAGCATGACGGTCTCGCCGTTCTTCAGGCGCGGCAGGATCTCGGCCTCGAAGTACGGGATCATGCGCTCGCGGACGTCCTTCAGGCACTCCGTCTTCGGCGGGTTCTCAACGTGCGCGTAGCGCGGGTCGTTGGCCTGCGAGTACGGCGAGTCGTCGGCGAGCTCCGGCGGCGGGGTGTCGTAGGAGCGGCGCCACGTCATGAACTGCTCGTCACCGTACTTCTCCTTGGTCTCGGCCTTGTTCAGGCCCTGCAGGGCGCCGTAGTGGCGCTCGTTGAGGCGCCAGTCGCGCACGACCGGGATCCACAGGCGGTCCGCCACGTCGAGGGCGATGTGGGCGGTGTTGATGGCGCGGCGCAGCAGCGACGTGTACAGGATGGTCGGCTCCAGGCCGGCCTCGACCATCATCTCGCCCGCGCGAACGGCTTCCGCGCGGCCCTTGTCGGTCAGGGCGACGTCGTACCAGCCGGTGAACTGGTTCGACGCGTTCCACTCACTCTGGCCATGGCGGACGAGGACAAGTTTTCCGTTGCTCATGCCATCGATCATGCCCGAAAAAAAGGGCGGGCGCTCGTGCTCCCCCCTTTGCGGGAACGCCCGCCGACGGTCGCGGGCGCGGGGCGGGGCGGCCGCTCAGGACCCGCCGGTCAGGTGGCGGAATTGCTCCAGATTGGCCAGCGACTCGCCGCGGTCGACGCGCCATTCCCATTCCCGCTTGATCGACGTGGAGAAGCCGCGTTCGAGGATCTTGTTGAAGTCCCCGTCGGACGCCTCGAGCACCTGGCCGAGCACGCGGTCGAGGTCGTCGTCGGCAAGCGAGGGGGGAAGCTGCCCCACCAGATAAATGTCGCCCTGGGCGTCGACCGTGTACGCGATGCCGAACAGGCGGCGATTGCGCTGCAGCAGCCATTCGTGGACGCCGGCGTGGTTCTCCTCGGGGTTGCGGCACACGAACGCCTCGATGCGCAGGGAGTCCGGCGCGGGCGTGAGCAGGCACACCGTCTTGAGCTTGCGGGTGCCCGGCAGCACCACGATCGCCGACCCCTCGGCGGTCTTGTGCTCGACGCCCATGCGGTCGAGCTGGGCAGTCAGCGCCGCCAGTCCCCCGCCCGGCGCGGCCGCCTCCGCCCCGTTTCCTCCGGTCGTCGGCCCATTCTGCCCGGCATCGTCCATCTCATCGGCTCCCTTCGGCTTCGCGCGGGCCGCAATCGTCGTCGTCGAGCCCGGACAAGGCCCGATCGTAAACGGAAAGCAGCTTGTCGACGGTCCGTTCCCACGCGAAGCACGCCGCATGGGCGGGCGCGGCCGACGCCATGGAGATGCGGCGGTCATCGTCGTCGAGCAGTTCCTCCAGCGCATCGGCCCAGCGCTCGGGGCCGTGGCCGTCCACGAGGACGCCGGTTTCCCCGTCCGAGACCGCGATGGGCAGGCCACCCACTCGTGCGGCGACGACCGGGGTGCCCGTCGCCTGCGCCTCCATGGCCACCAGGCCGAAGGACTCGTTGTAGCTGGGCACCGCGACGACGTCCGCCGCGCGGTACAGGCTGACCAGCTCCTCGGGCGGGCGCGGCAGCAGGAAGCGGACGACGTCGCCGAGCTCGAGTTCGTCGGCGAGCTCGAGGAACTCGTCGGGGCGGTCCAGGCCCGTGCCCGACGGGCCGCCGCAGATGATGACCTTGAGATTGCGGCGCGGCCGGCGCGACACCAGTTCCGCGACGGCGCGCAGCAGCACCTGGGGGCCCTTGAGCCTCTGCAGCCTGCCGACGAAGAGCACCACCTTCGCCTGCAGCGGGATGCCCAGCTCGCGGCGGCAGCGCTCGGTCGCGCGGTCGCTGCCGGGGCTGTAGCGGTGCACGTCCACGCCCGGCGGAATGACCTCGATGCGGGAGGCGTCGGCGTCGTAATGCCGGGTGAGGTTGTCCTTCTCCTCGTCGGTGTTGACCACCATGACGTCGGCGTTGTCGGCGATCTGCTGCTCGCAGATGCGGCGGGACTCCGGCTCGGGGGAATCGCCCTCGGCGAGGTGGAGGTTCTTCACCGCCGCCAGGGTGTGCGCGGTGTGCACCAGGGGCACGCGCCACAGGTCCCGCAGCAGCCACCCGACCTGGCCCGACAGCCAGTAATGGGAATGGACGACGCAGTAGCGCAGGCCGTGGCAGCGGGCGAAGGCGATCACCCCGCCGGTGAACGCGGCCAGCTGCGTCGGCAGCTCCGACTTGGACAGGCCCTCGTACGGGCCGGCGACGACGTTGATGACGCGCAGGTTCGGCGCGACCTCCACGATTTCGCCCTGGCTGGGGCGCGTGGCGCGGGTGAAGACGTCGACCGCGACGCCGCGCGAGGCGAGCTCCCGGCAGGTGCGCAGCACGTAGACGTTCATGCCGCCGGCGTCGCCGGTGCCCGGCTGCTCCAGCGGCGAGGTGTGCATGGAGATGACCGCGACCCGCTCGGGGCGGTGCCCGGCGTGCGCCTCGTTATGGCCGTTCATGGCTCCACAATGCCCGTCGCCAAGCGGGGTCCGCAAACGCCCTTCACCGTCTCACCGCCCGGCCGGAGCGCTTTTCCCGCGCGCGCGTCCGCGCCTCGGGTGCCCACGGTCACGGCGGGAAAACGGCGTTTGACGGAGACTTGGGGGCGTGGGGAGCGACCGCGGGGCCCCTTCCCGGAAATATGGAAATGATGATAAGTTACGCTCTCGTAGGTTACGAAGGAGGCACCTCATGAGCGCATCGGCCAACAGGACCTGGCTCGAGCATTACCCGGAATGGACCAAGCCCCATCTCGACTACGGGGACACCACCCTCATCGACGTCTACGACCGGACCATCGACCGCCACCCGGACCGCACCGCGCTCCGGTTCTTCGGCCGGGGCTGGACGTACGCCGAGTTCGACGAGCAGGTGCGCCGCGCCGCCGCCGGCCTGCGGGCCCTCGGCGTGCGCCGCGGCGACCACGTCGCGCTGGTGCTGCCCAACTGCCCCCAGCACGTCATCGCCTACTGGGCGGTGCTGCGCCTGGGCGCGATCGTCATCGAGCACAACCCCCTCTACACCGCCCACGAACTGCGCCACCCCTTCAAGGACCACGGCGCCCGCGTGGCCATCTGCTGGGACAAGACCGTCCCCGTGCTCGAGGAACTGCGCCGCGAAACCCCGCTGGAGACGATCATCGGCGTGGACATGCGCCGCGACCTGCCCTGGCTCATGCGCACCGCCCTGAAGCTGCCGCTGCCCGCCCTGAAGGCTTCCCGCGACAAGCTCCACTCCCCCGCGCCGCAGGTGATGGGATTCGACGCCGTGCTCGGCGACGGCGTCGGCGGCGACGGGCGCGACATCGTCTCGCCCACCGACATCGGCGTCGACGACGTCGCCGTGATCATGTACACCTCCGGCACCACCGGCACTCCGAAGGGCGCGCAGCTCAAGCACCGCGGGCTGGTGGCCAACATCCTCATGGGCGAAGCATGGGTGCCCGGGCTCGGCGAGGAGAAGGAGACCGTCCTCGGCGTGCTCCCCCTCTTCCACGCCTACGGCCTGACCATCGTCAACAACCTGGCCATGCTCATCGGCGCCGAACTCGTCCTGGTCCCGGCGCCCGAGATGGATCTGATCATGAAGGTGATGAAGAACCACCGGCCGACGTGGGTGCCCGGCGTGCCGACGCTCTACGAGAAGATCATCGCCACCGCCGAAGAGAAGAACATCGACATCACCGGCGTGAAGTACTCGTTCTGCGGCGCCGCGACGCTGCCGGTGTCCACCGTCGAGAAGTGGGAGCGCCTCACCGGCGGCCGCCTGGTGGAGGGCTACGGCCTGACCGAAACGTCGCCGATCATCGTCGGCAACCCGATGGACGGCAACCGCCGCCCCGGCTACGTCGGCATCCCGTTCCCGGACACCGACGTCGCCGTCGTCGACCCCGAGAACCCCACCGAATACGTCCCCGACGGCTCGGAGGGCGAGGTCATCGTCCGCGGCCCGCAGATCTTCGCCGGCTACCTCAACCGGCCCGAGGAGACCGAGGCGTCCTTCACCGACGGGCCCGACGGCGCGGCGGGCGGCCGCTGGTACCGCACCGGCGACGTGGGAGTGATGGAGGCCGACGGCTTCCTGCGCCTGGTGGCGCGCATCAAGGAGGTCATCATCACCGGCGGCTTCAACGTCTACCCCGCCGAAGTGGAGGAGGTCCTGCTCGAGCACCCCGACATCGTCGACGCGACGGTCGTGGGCCTGCCCAAGGAGGACGGCTCCGAGCTCGTCGTCGCCGCCGTCGCCCTGGGCGACTACGCGAACCTGGATGTCCAGGCCTACCGCGCCCACGCCCGCGAGAACCTGACCGGCTACAAGGTGCCGCGGGCGTTCTTCCACCTGGATGAAATGCCGCGCGACCAGATGGGCAAGGTCCGACGCCGCGACGTGCGCGACGTTCTTCTGAAGCAGCTCGAGGACTCCGGCCAGACGGTCGACTCGCTGGCGCCGCGAAAGCGCTGATCCTCACGCCCCGGGTCGTGGCCCGGCAGGTCGCGGACGCCGCCTGCCGGGCGAACCCCTAGTCCAGCTCTGCGCCGATCCACACCGGCTCGGGCACCAGCGTCACGCCGAATGCGTCGCGGACGCCGTCGCGGATCTCCCGGGCCAGGGCGATGAGGTCGGCAGCGGTGGTGTCGCCCCGGTTGGTCAGCGCCAGGGTGTGCTTCGTCGACAAGCGGGCCGGGGCGCCCTCCCCCGGATGGCCCTTCGGGAAGCCCGCGCGCTCGATGAGCCACGCCGCCGACAGCTTGCCGCCCGGGTAGGACGGCATCGACTCGGCGACCCCGGCACCGCATTTCTCCGCGACGCGCCCGCGGACGACCTCGACTTCGGCCTCGCCGACGATGGGGTTGGTGAAAAAGGACCCGGCCGACCAGGTGTCATGGTCGGCGTCGTCAAGCACCATGCCCTTGCCGCGGCGCAGGGCCAGCACCGCCTCGCGGACGTCGGCCACCGGCCGACGCGCCTGGCCCGACGCGCCCTCCTCCGGGCCGACGCCCAGCCGCTTGGCCAGCTCACCGTAGCGCAGCGGCGCGGACAGCCCGTCGACGGTCAGTCGGAAGCGCACCGCCAGCACGACCGCGCGGGCGGTGAACTTCAGGTTCGAGTACCGGTACGCCAGCTCGAGCGAGTCGGGCGAGACCCACTCGTCGACGCCGGTGCGGCGGTCGTACAGGCGCACGGCCTCCAGCGTCGAGGACACCTCCGCCCCGTACGCGCCGACGTTCTGCACCGGCGTCGCGCCCGCGGAGCCGGGGATGCCGGACAGGCACTCCAGGCCGCCGAAACCCGCGGCGACGGACATCTCCACGACGTCGTCCCACACCGCACCGGCCTCCGCCTCGACGGTCGCTCCGTCGACGTCGAGGCCGTGGCCGGACGTGCCCAGCACGACGTCGTCGGCCTCGATGATCACCGCCACCACGTCGCCGGGGTCGTCGGCGACGACGAGGTTCGAGCCGCCGCCGACGATCAGCAGCGGCACGCCCGCGGAGTCGAGCTCCCGGACGACGTCCACGACGGCGCCGACGGTCGCGCAGCGCACCGCGGCGGCGGGTTTCCCGCCGATCCGCAGGGTGGTCAGATCGCGGAAAGCCACGTCGTGGTCGATTTCGGCCCCGGAAACACCGGAGATTCGCGTCAAGGCTGATTCGTGCACGTCCACCACGTTAGTATCGGGGGCATGGCTTCCCACACCGAGATCACCGCCAACGTCAATTACGCCCCCGCCAAGGTCCACGAGGCCCTGTCGGACGTCGCCTACTGGACGTACCTGGCCGAGAACCTTTCCACGCCCGCGGGCGAGGTCGTCTCCTTCGACAACGAGGGCGACCGCATCAACGTCGAGCTCAAGCAGACCCTGGCCACGGACGCCCTGCCGGACGCCGTGAAGACCCTGATCAAGAACGACCTGATCGTCGTGCGCAAGATCTCCTGGGGCCCGCTGGCCGGCGATTCCGCCGACGCCACCGTCGACGCCGACGTCACGGGCATGCCGGTGACCTTCTCCGGCACCCAGAAGCTGACCCCGGCGGGCGACGGCTCGGCCATCGTCACCGGCGCGGACGTCACCGTGAACGTGCCGATGATGGGCGCCGTCCTGGAGCCGAAGGTCGCCGGCGCGGTCGACGGCCTCTTCCAGAAGGAAGCCGGCATCCTGCAGGAGTACCTGGCCAAGAACGCCTAAGTTCCCCCGTTACCGGCCGGGGCCGATCGGCCCCGGCTCCGCGTCGCTTTGCGACGGCCCATGCCCGCGTGCCCGCCCGGCGCGCGGGTTTTTCCATGTCCGGGGCACCCGTTGGCCCCGGCGGCGAGTTTCCGCCATGCTGTGACTCGTGAACGCCAAGAGGAACGCCAGAAGGAATCAGTCCAAGAAACGCGGCAACCCGGTGGGGACGATCGTGGGCGTCGTGCTCGTGATCGCCCTGGTGCTGGTGGCCGGTGAAATCGCCGTGCGCATGTTCCTGGGCAAGGAGATCTCCGACGGTTTCCGCGAGCATGAGCGGGCCCGCGGCGTGGAGGTGACGGAGAACGTGGAGACGTCCTTCGGCTCGAACCCCGTGCTGATGGCCCTGCTGACCAAGAAGCTCGGCGGCATGGACCTGAAGACCCCGTCGACGCTGAAGATCGACGATCCGCGCGGCGACAAGGGCACCCCGTCCATCAAGGGCTCGCCGGCGGCCACCGTGACGCTGACCGACGTCGACGTGTCGGACACGAGCGATCCGGTGGCGGCGAAGGTGGACGTCGTGTCCGATCTGCCGCCGGACCTAATGATCGCCGAGGCGAACATCCGCGTCTCCGACGCCGCCGGCGGCTCGGGGAACATCCTCGAGGACATCGTGTCCTCGGCCGTCCGCCTGACCAACCTGACCCCGCACCCGGACCGCGGCGTGCTCACCGCCGAGTTCTCCGGGGGCATCGCCACCGTCGACATCCGCCCCGTCGTCCGCGACGGCGGCGTCACCGCGGAGGTCGAGGGCGGCTCCGTCCTGGGCGTCGACGTCTCCGGGATGATCTCCCGCTTCGCGGAGGCCGCCGTGGCGGGACCCGCGCAGCAGATCGGCCACGGCTTCACGGTGAAGGACGTCGCCGTCACCGAGCGCGGCGTGACCGTGACCCTCGAGGGCCGCGACATCGCACTGTCCGGCATCTCGGCGATCGAGTACCGCTAAACGCCGCGCGACGCCTGCTGCGGCTCGTATTCGGCCTGCACCACGTGGGCCCCGGCGGCCAACAGCTCGCCGGCCTGATCGCTTGACGACGCCGACGCCTCCCCCGCTTCCCCGTCGACCGCTTCCCCGTCGGCTACGGCGATGACGCCCAGTCCCGGCGCCGCGGCGCGGATGCGGAGGATCTGTTCGGCCCCGGCCACACCGGCGGCGTCCTGTCCACCCGACCGCGCCCATCCCGTGGACGTGGCCACCGCGTCGGCGCCGCCGGCTGCGATCGCCCCGATGATCGCGTCGAAGGCGTCGTCGTCGAGCACCCCCGACGCATGGAGCCCCGCCTCCACGACGATGGTCAGCTGCGTCGGCGCCGCCACCGCCCCGCGCAGCGCCACGACCTCGGACAGCACCGCATTGGCGTCGCCGGCCGCCACCGCCGCCCGATCCACGACCACCGCCACATCATGGGCGCCGTGTTCCGCGGCCAACCGCGCTTCGGCGGCCTTCACCAGAACGTGGGACCGGCCCGTCGGAAAGCCGCAGACCGCCCCGAGCCGGAGCCGTCCCGCCCCGCCCTCGCCGAGCTGATCGAGCATCGCGGGCAACAACCGCACGCCCGCGCACCCCGCGCCGGCCGCGGCGGCGACGGCCGACCGGACGCCGGCGGCGGGCAGTTCGGGATCGAGGACGGCGACATCGGTTTTCGCGGCATGCCGCGCGGGGATCCGCGGCGTGGGCGGCAACTGCTGGCTCATGGCCCCCAGCGTAGGCGCGGGGACTAAAATCCAGGGAATGACCCGTTCACCGTTGGCCCAACCGAAGCAGGCCCCCCAGGAGCGCCAGTACATCCTCACGCTCGGCTGCCCCGATTCGACCGGCATCGTCTCCCACCTGTCGTCGTTCCTCACCGGGATCGGCGCCTGGATCACCGAGGCACACTTCTTCTCCGACCCCGAGAGCAAGTGGTTCTTCACCCGCCAGGCCGTCCGCGCCGACGAACTCGACATGACCCTCGAGGAGGTCCGCGAGGCCTTCCGCCCCATCGTCGAGCAGCTCGGCCCCGAGGCCCGCTGGAAGATCTCCGACAACGGCGTGCCCAAGCGGGCGGTCATCCTGGTGACCAAGGAAGGCCACTGCCTGCAGGACCTCCTCGGCCGCGTGGACCAGAACGACTACCCCATGGACGTCGCCGCGGTCATCGGCAACCACGACAACCTCGAGCCGCTGGCCCGCGCCCACGGCGTGCCGTTCCACCACGTGCCGTTCCCCAAGGACGCCATCGGCAAGCGCCGCGCCTTCGACGAGGTCGCCGAACTGGTCAACGCCGAAAACCCCGACGCCATCGTCCTGGCCCGGTTCATGCAGATCCTGCCGCCGGACCTGTGCGAGATGTGGGAGGGCCGCGCCATCAACATCCACCACAGCTTCCTGCCCTCGTTCATGGGCGCCCGGCCGTACCACCAGGCGCACAAGCGCGGCGTGAAGCTCATCGGCGCGACCTGCCACTACGCGACGTCGGACCTCGACGACGGCCCGATCATCGAGCAGGACGTCATCCGCGTGTCCCACAAGGACACCCCGCGCGACATGCAGCGCGAGGGCCGCGACGCCGAGAAGCAGGTGCTGGCCCGCGGCCTGCGCTGGCACCTCGAGGACCGCGTGCAGGTCTACGGCAACCGAACGGTCGTCTTCGACTAGTTGCGGCGGTTAACCCACCCCGAATGGTGCCCGGCCACCTGGCCTTCGCCGCTACCCCCCCCCGAATGCGCAGACCCACCCGTTACAGCGGGTGGG
>NZ_JVMD01000006.1:231-286900 GCF_001056295.1 Corynebacterium halotolerans | reverse complement strand
CCCACCCGCTGTAACGGGTGGGCCTGCGCATTCGGGGTGGGTTTGCATGAAGGGACGCGGCCCCGACCGGGTAGAAGACGGGGAGGCACCGGGCGCGGTGATGTCCCCGGTAGCCGACGGGGGCGGCGGCGCTCAGGTGGACGGCGCTCCGGTAGTCGGCCGGGCTGAACGCCTAATCGGGGAATATCGCCACTTCCGCCGAGCCGTAGTCGAGGATTTCGAAATCGCTCTCCCGGATCTTCATCCCACGCCCATGCTCGACGTCGCCCGAGACCCAGAACTGCAGTCCGAACACCAGATCCGCGTCCACCAGCTCCGACAGGATCGTGATTCTCACCAACGTGAACGCCTCATCGTTGGCGAGATCGATGCTCGACGCGTCGGCTTCGAGCCGACGTTCCGCGACCGGCAGCCATTCCTCCACCCGGTCGATGAAGCGCCGGATCCTCTCCCGGCTTTCGTCCCCGACCGGCTCATACGCGGAATCCAGGTCGTCGCTGATGCTCAGGAAGATCTCCCCGACCCCGCCCTTCACGTCGACGAGCACCTCGAAGCCCTCGTCTTCCCCGAAAACCAGCTCCTCCATGGCCTTCCTCTCCCGGCTCACCCGCTCGCTCCGACGAATCCCGGGTCACTCCCCGTCCAACTCCGCGCCCGTCGGCGGATTCGCCCCGGCGCGGGAGACCGTGATGGCGGCCGCCCGCACGGCACGATCGAGGATCGGCTCCCACTGCTCCGGGCCCCAGCGCCGGACCAGGTCCGCGGGGGTGCCACCGCCGGCTCCGTGCAGGCGCGCGTCGATCTCGGCGACGATCGTGCCCATCACGGTGTCGCCCGCGCCGATCGTGTCGGCGACGTCCACCTTCGGCGCCGCGGCGGACACCGCACCGTGAGCCGTGAACGCCGTCGCTCCTCCGGCCCCTTCCGTCAGCACCACGGCACCTCCGAACTCCGCGGCGATCTCCGAACACGTGCGGTGGGCATCGATGCGCGGGTCGTCGTAAAGCCAAGCCAAATCCGCATCGGAGAGCTTCAGCACCGTGACGTGCGGCAACCACGAGCGGAACCGCTCCCGGTACCGGGCGGGGTCGGAGATGATGGCCGGGCGGACGTTCGGGTCGAGCGCGACGACGCGGCCGCGGTCGGCCTCGCGGAAGAGGATGGTCTCGTAGACCGACGCGCCCGGCTCGAAGACCAGGGAGCACGTGCCCAGGCACACCACGTCGGCGTCGATCGGCCCGGGATCGGCGACCAGCCGGTCGGCGGAACCCGCCCAGTGGAAGTCGTAGGTCGCCGACCCGTCCGCGTCGATCTGCGTCACGGCCAGCGTCGTCGGTTCGCCGCCGCGCTGCACGTGGGCGACGTCGACGCCCGCCCCTTTCAGGCGCTCCAGCCCGGCGCGGCCGTAGGCGTCGTTGGACACCCTCGACAGGAAGGCGACCTCCGCCCCCTGCCGCCCCGCTGCGATGGCCACGTTGAACGGCCCGCCGCCCAAATGGGGCCGCAGATCGGGCCCCGCCGGCGCGGTGCCCGCCGCACCGGCCGCCTCCCCCGCCCCGGCACCGCCGCTCTCTCTTCCGTCGCCACCCGGGTCCGTCCCCGGGACGGGCACCAGGTCAACCAACATTTCTCCGCCAACGACGATCATGGCCCCACCTTAAGGAAGGCGGGGCCATGACGGAAGGTCAACGCGGGAACCTCCCGCGATGGACCGGGGTTTTAGGCGCCGATCTTGCCGCCGTCGGCGCGGACGACCTGCACGACCGCCGGGCGCGGCTGGGCGTCGCCGCCCTCGGGCCAGTGCGAGATCGGGTCGGCCGGGGTGGCGTCGTCGTCCTCGCCCGGGTGCTGGACGTTGACCATCACGCGCTTGCCCTCGACGATCGGGCCGCACGTCTCGGCGCCGACCGGCACGGTGAGGAAGCACTTGACCTCGCCGCGGCGCTCGCCCTCGACGGCGACGGCGTAGAGGCCGTCGTTGGACTTCAGGGCGTTGCCGTCGGTGGAGATCCACAGGTTGCCGTACTCGTCGAACGCCAGGTTGTCCGGGCAGGAGATCGGCGAGACGGACTTCTTGTCGAAGCCGCCGAAGTAGGAGTACGCCTCATCAGGGTCACCGCAGACGAGCAGCAGGTTCCACTTGCCCTTGGTGCCGGCGTGGTCGTCCTCCATCTCCAGGACGAGGCCGTTCTTGTTCTCGGTGATCGGGGCGACCTCGGTCGGGCCCTCGTAGGGGCGGCCCGCGCCGTCGGTCGACTTGTCCGGCTTGTTGTCCTGGACGCCCTGGTCGCCGCCCTTGGACATGCCGCGGTACTTGTTGTTCGTCAGCGCGGCGTAGACCTTGCCGGTCACCGGCGACGCCTCGACGTCCTCCGGGCGGTCCATGCGGGTGGCGCCGACCTTGTCGCCGGCCAGGCGGGTGTAGACGCAGACCTCGGCGGCGTCCATGCCGTCGACGTGGGACTCGCCGGAGCCGTCGGCCTTGGCGGTCATCAGCGGGATCCACTCGATCTCGCCGTCGAACTTGCCGTCCTCGGGCAGCTGGCCGGAGCCGTCGATCTGGTCGGCCGGGGAGTTGCCGTTGAACTTGGCCACGTACAGGGTGCCCTCGTTGAGGATGCCCATGTTGTGCTTGAGGTCGCCCTCCTTGACCTTGCGGGAGGAGACGAACTTGTAGATGTACTCGAAGCGCTCGTCGTCGCCCATGTAGCAGACGACGGTGCCGTCGTCGGTGACGTGGATCTGGCCGGCCTCGTGCTTGAAGCGGCCCAGGGCGGTGTGCTTGACCGGCGTCGACTTCGGGTCGGACGGGTCGATCTCGACGATCCAGTAGAAGCGGTTCGGCTCGTTCGGCTCCTTGGAGAGGTCGAAGCGGTCGTGGTACTTCTCCCAGCCGCGGTCGGACTTCTCGTTCTTGATGGCGTAGCGGGAGTACTTGTCCTTCAGCTCGTCGTCGTCGACCTTGTCGATGCCGCCGAAGTACTGGTCGACGTTCTCCTCGCCGGAGAGCATGGTGCCCCACGGGGTGATGCCGCCGGAGCAGTTGTTGAACGTGCCGATGACCTTCTTGCCGCTCGGGTCGGCCTTGGTCTTCAGCAGCTCGTGGCCGGCCGCGGGGCCGGTGACGGTGAACTCGGTGAAGCCGGTGATGCGGCGGTTGAGCTCGTGGCCCTTGATCGGCTTGAGGAAGCCCTTGTCGTCCTCCTCGACCGCCAGCACGGTGTGGCCGTGGGCGGCGATGCCGATGTTGACCTGCTCCTCGGTGGTCTTCTCGACGTCCCAGTCGCGGAACATCATCGGCTCGGTGGTGTACTCGTGCGAGCAGACGTAGACCAGGGTGCCGTCGGTCGCCTTCAGGACGCCGGCGAAGTCGTTGTTGAAGCCGAACTGCTTCTTCTGGGCCTCGGCGGTCTGCTTGTCGAAGCCCCACTCCGGGGCGCCGTCCTCGACCGGGTCGCCCCAGGCGATGAGCACGTTCTGCTCGTAGCCCTCGGGGATGACGACCTCGTCCTTCTCGTTCGGCTCGACGACCGGGAAGCGCATGCCCTCCAGGGCCTCGCCGCCCTTGCCGTCCTTGCCGGTGGTCGCGGTGGTCGTGCCGCCGTCGCCGTCGCCGGAGGTGCAGGCCGCGAGCAGCGACGCGCCGCCGAACGCGACGGTGGCGGCGCCGCCGGCCTTCAGGGCCTGGCGGCGGCTGTACGCGCGCTTGGCGACGTCACCGAAGTACTCGTTCGCCGAAAACTCGTTGGGGGCCTCGTCGCGGCACGCGTTGCCGCACTTGTACGTGCAGGTCAGGGAGCTACGAGAAGAAGCGAACGGGTTCTTCAGCAGGTTCTTGTTGATCAGCGCCACGGCGCACCTCATTCATTTCTGGGCTGGCTTCATGGGGTCGGCCCCACCGGCGGAACGCTCCGCGGCGGGGCCCAGACGCAGAAAAGGTTAGGACGCCCGGGTGGACCGCCGGTGATTGAAAGGTGACGCTTAAGTTAACGGTTGGTGAGCATCCGTATCGGCGGGAACTTTTCGGCTGTTTCCGGCGCATGCCGGATGAGCCGGCGGCCCGTACCGTCGTGGCATGGGCGCATTCTTCGACGACGCGACGACTCCGTACCGATTGGGCCTGGCCGGCATGGTGGCCGGGCGCTCCGACATCGCCTGGCGCGACCGGGGCTTCCTCGAGCTGACCGACCGGAAGAAGGGCGTGGCCCTGGTTTCCGGCGGCGGCTCGGGGCACGAACCGCTGCACGCCGGATTTCTCGGCGAGGGCATGCTCGGGGCGGTGTGCCCCGGGCACATCTTCACGTCGCCGAACGCACGCCAGGTGCTGGAGGCCACCCGCGCCGTCGACGACGGCTCCGGCGTGGTGCACGTGGTGAAGAACTACACGGGCGACCTCATGAACTTCGGCGTCGCCGCCGCCCTCGCGGCCGAGGAGGGCATCCGCGTGGAGACCGTGCTGGTCGGCGACGACGTCGCCACCGACTTGGGGGACGGGAACGGCGACGGAGGCGGAAACGGTGACGGCGACGGGGTGGTCGGCGAATCCGGCGGCCCCGGGCGCCGCGGCACGGGCGCGACGATCCTGGTGGAGAAGGCCTGCGGCGCGGCGGCCGCCCGGGGCGCGGAGCTCGGGGTGGTCGCGGACGTGGGGCGCAACGTCGCGCGCCGCGCGCGGTCGATCGCGATGTCGCTCGGCGGCGCCCGCACCCCGGGTTCGGCGGAGTCCTTCTCCCTCGCCGACGACGAAGCCGAGTTCGGCGTGGGCATCCACGGCGAGCGCGGCGTCGACCGCCGCAAGCGCATGTCGGTCGAGGACGCCGTCGCCGAGATGATCGACGAGGTCCACGGCGCAGCGGGCTCCCCCGACCGCGTACTCGTCCTGGCCAATGGCCTCGGCGGCATCGCGGGCCTGGAGCTCGAGGCGATTCTGACGCTGGCCTGCGGCGAACTGGAATCCCGGGGCGCGCGCATCGAACGGACGATGTGCGGGAACTACATCACCGCGTGGGACATGGCCGGGTTTTCGCTGACGGTGCTCGGCGTCGACGACGATCTGCTCGAATTGTTCGACGCCCCCACCTCCGCGCCGGCCTGGGACGCCCCGGCCCCCTACTCCGGAGTTCCCGAGATTTCGGATGGCGCGCTCGACGACCTGCCCGCGGCCGACTCCGGCCCGGCACAGCCGGAGCTGTCCGCATGGGTCGAGCGGGTCCTCGCCGCTTCCGACGAGTTGACGGAGCTGGACCGAAAGGCCGGCGACGGGGATTTCGGAGTGAACATGCGCGAGGCACTCGCCCCCTTCGACCTGCCGTTGCGCGGCACGGTCGGCGCAGTGCTCCACGCGCTGGGCGAGTCGTATCTGGTTCGGGCGGGCGGCACGTCGGGGGCGGTGTTCGGCCTGTTCTTCGCCACGATGGGCGCCACCGCGGGGGACGCGGAGTCCCTGTCCGACGTGGATCTCGCCGCCGCGGCCCGCGCTGGCCTCGACGCGGTGGTGGAGCTGGGCGGGGCGCAGGTCGGCGACGGCACGGTCGTCGACGCGATCGAACCGGCGGTGCTGGCGCTGGAGGACGGCGGCACACTCGCCGACGCCGCGCACCATGCGGCCGCCGGCGCGGAGGCGACCGCGGATCGGGTCGCGGGCAAGGGCCGGGCGAGCTACGTCGGCGACGCCGCGAAGGGCGTCGCCGACCCCGGTGCGCTGGTCATGGCCCGGTTCTTCGAGGCGCTTGCCGGCTGAGGGCGGGCGGTGCAGGCCCCCGGCCTTTGCTTTACGACGGCTCGACGGAGAACAAGTCTCCCGGGGTGCACGCCAGCGCGTCGCACAACGCCGTCAGCGTCGAAAAGCGAACTGCCTTGGCACGGTCGTTCTTCATCACCGACAGGTTCACCGTGCTGATGCCGACCATCTCGGACAGAGCCCGGAGCGTCAGGCCCCGCTCCTCGAGCAGCCGGTCGAGGTGGCAGCGGACCCGGTGGCCGTCGGCCTCGGCGGCGGGAGGGGGAACCATCAGACCAGGCCCTCCGTGTCCCGCTCCAGGACGCTGGCCCGGCGGATGGCCACGGCGACGAGCGAGAGGGTCATCACCAGCACGTACATGACTATGAAGTCGCTGGTGTCGATCGCCGGAATGCTCAACCAGTCCCGGCCCAGGTCGCGCAGCACCATGTTGCCGCCGAGCATGCCCACGAAACCGGGCACGAGCAGATAGAAGATGAGCGCCCAACACAACGCCGACACCCACCGGTACGAGCCAAGGGTGAAGAAGTCACCGCGCAGGAAGTTGCGGGTGAGACCCGCGGCGCACAGCACCACCACCAGCAGGGCCGCCGCCCCGATCCAATGGGCCGCCCACAGGAAATTCGCGGCGCCGTCGGAAATGGCCTCGCGGGAGACCGCCCGGCCCTCGTCGACCGCGGCGTCGCCGGCGATGCGCGCGACCTTGGCGGGGACGCCTTCGCCGTCGAGCAATGGGCGCAGCGCGTGATTGAGCAGCAGAAGCAGGGCCAAGGCCAGCGCGGCACCCGTGGCGTAGATGTCGATGCGTTCGCGGCGCGGCGTCGCGGGCTCCGGATAGCGGCGCCCGTCGCGCCGCCGGGGTTCGTCGTTCCAGGTGGACATGTTGGCCTCCTCGGACCTTGATGCGGAGGGTAACGAATATCGATACCCCATCGATATTCGTTACCCTACTGCGCGACGCCCGCCAGCGCAATGTTTTTCGTTATGTTTTTCCGTGACCTCGCTCCAACCCCCACCCAGGCGACCCCCACCGGCGGCCCCACCCCGGCAACCCGGCGACGACAGCCCCGCGCCCGTCAATCGGCGACGGCGATCGGACTACCCGTCATGCACCAGCGCGGACGCGAGCTGTTTCCTGGCCCGGTGGAGCCGAACCTTCGTCGCCGAGAGCGTCGACTGCTGGTGATCGGCGATTTCGGCGACCTTCAGTCCCGCGATCTCGAAAAGGACGATCGCCTCACGGGCCTCCGGGGTCAACCCCTCCAGCGCCGCCCTCAGTTCCTGGGAGTCGACCACCGAGTTTTCGAAACTCGGCGAGTGCCCGACCAAATGGACCTCTTTCCCATCCCCCAGTTCCCCGTCCAGCGACACCACGTCCCGCCGGGAACGAACCAGCTCGAGCGACGCATTCGAGGCGATGCGGTAGAACCAGGTGCCGAAACCCGAGTTTCCCCGGAACTTCCCCAGATTGCGCCAAGCCAACGCAATCGCGGACTGGAACGCATCCTCGGCATCATGCTGGTCAGAGCAGATCCGGAGGCACACGTTCCACGCCTTCAACCGATGCCGCGTCACGAGCTCGGCGAAGGCACGCTGATCGCCGCCGAGGGCTTCACGGACGATCTCCAGCTCCTCACGGGGCATCCGGAACGACCCCTTTCCCAGACGAACGGCTCACGGTCATGACACCGGGTTCCGGACACCGAACGTCAGAACGAGCCCTCCGCCGAATCCCAGGTTTCCGGGGATTCTATCGCGAACGGGCCGTCACCACCGTCTTCGGGAGAAACTTCTTGCCCCTCGCCCCCATCGTCCCCGGCCCCCCAATCGGTCATCTCCGGGGATTCGACGCCGACGTCGAAATCATCCGCGGCCGGCCCCGAATCCTCGTCGCCGACGCCGGCCGGCGCATCCTCGCCGAAGTCGAGCCCGTCGGCGGCCACCGGCGAATCCTCCGGAACCAGTTCGCCGTCGCCGACCACCGGATCGTTGTTCAGCGCGAAGTCGAGAAACGACGGCCATTCATCATCGGGAAACCCGACGAGCTCAAACAACGGGTCTTCGCTCGGGACCACCATGCACCTCCCTCGCACTCCGGTCGGATCCCACCTTAACGAAATGACGCCCCACCGGCCGCAGCTCACTCGCCCTCGGGGATCGGCTGAGAATCGGCGGGCAACAAATCAAATGCACGCAACATGGCAATCGCCTCGTCCGGACCCTTCAGATGCCTCGCCTCGATGATGAGGTTCTTTTCAACGTCGACGTAGATCGCCCGAACATTCGTCTCCGAATACGTTTCCTTTGACACGTAGACCGACGTGCTGCGGTCACGGTCGAAATCGCGCAGGACGACGTCCCCGTAACCGTTCCCATCCCGCGCGCTGGTGCGTTCACCCTTCGCGCCGACTTCGCTCACGTAAAAAGAGAGTTGGGGTTTGTCGAATTCCCGACTGAAGTTGAAAAACTCGGCCATCCGATCCGAATTGACGACGTCGCAATTGATCCCGGCAGGGTTTCCCGCGCGATAGTGACTTGACTCGACGCACCGGCCGATCTCCGGTTCCATGCCCGCGGGGATCGCCGCCAGCGCGTTGTCGACCGGCGACGCCGTCGCCCGCCCCGCATCGGCCGTGGGCGACTGCTCCGACGAACCCGTGTTTTCGCCTGACGGAGTCGCCGCGCCGGACGTTGGCTTTGCCACGGCTTCGTCGGAATCCCCGGACGCTGATTTGACCGCCCAAGCGCCACCCCCGATCAACGCCACCGCCACCAGGGCGCCGACGACCGCGAAGAGGGGCCATCTGCTCCGGGAACCCGCCCGCGCCAAGGGCTTCGTCGGGGCCGGCGAATCCCCGATCGCACTTTCCCTCATCGTTTCCGGAAGGCTCGCCCGCGCGGATTCTTCCTCCGCGCCCACCGGCCTCGAGGGGGGCGGCCCCGCCCGCAAGTGAGTCAGCACGGGACCGACCGCGCTCAGCGCGCCCTGCGCGACGACGGTTTTCGGGTCGTCGAGCGTCGCCAGCGGGCCCAGTGATTTCAGTGCCTCCTGCACCGCCGGAATACGGGACGACCCACCCGTCAAATAGAGCGCTTCGATCTCGTTCGCTCCGACGATGCCGGCGTCCGCCAGCGTCTTCCTGGTCAAATCGACGGCGCGATCGATCAGCGGACGGGCGAGTTCCTCGAACTCGCTCCGCGCTATCTGGAACTGGTGGATTTCGCCCGCCGCGATGACGCTCACCGAAGCGACCGACGACTCCGAAAGCAACTCCTTCGCGCGACGCAGGGAGTCCTCGGTCGCGTGCCGTTCAACGAGCGGCGATCGCGTGCGCACGTACTCCAGCAGCTCCGGATCCGAAGACTCGATTTGCTCGTCGATCCAACCCCTGAGCACCGCATCGAAGCTCTTTCCGCCGAGTGCCTGATCCCCGCGCGCCGCGATGACCGAAAAGGAGCCGTCGTCCTGAGCCTCGAGCACCGCAACGTCCAGCGTTCCACCGCCGAAATCGAACACGGCGATCCGCTGGCCCGGTTCCAGCCGCTTGGCCCGGGAATAGTAATGGGCGGCCGCCTTCGGTTCGGACACCATCCGGATGTTCTCGGGCGGCACCCCGAGATTGCGCGCCGCGGTCCGAAGCACCTCGATTTCCAGATCCGACCATGATTCCGGGTGAGTCAAGACGATCTCGCAGGGCCGGACACCGCCGTGCTCCTTCGTCGCCCTTTCCACGACCGACGCCAACACGGCGGCAATCGGCGCGGAACTGTCGATGTCGTAGCCGTTCAACTGGAACGTCTGCTGCGGAACCAAACGCTTCGGCGCCGGAATGAACCCTGCGGGATTCGCCTCGCCCCGATCGATCGCCACGTTACCGACCTCTACATCGGCTTCGGAGCCGTAGTAGACCGAGGACGGCATCGTCGCGTTGCCATGGCCGAGATTCACCGCTTCGATAACGCCCTTGATCGGATTCGTATGGGCCGCGGCCGTGTTTGACGTTCCGAAGTCAATGCCCAAAATCCACTCGTTGCCGGACATCAAGAACCTGCTTTCGTCTTCGTCGCGACTGCGCTCATGTCCGACCCTCACTTCTCCGGGGTCGGCTCGGCGGACCCGGCCGGCTTTTCCGTGGACATGGTTCCGGAAACGGTCGGCGCCTCACTGGAAGGCTCATCCCGCACTTCAGCGCCGGGAAGCTTCGACCCTTCCGGATTGACTTCCGCGTCACGGAAGATTTTGTACTGCGCCGCCATCTTCTGCGAAAGGCGCTTTCGGGCCTCTTCCAGGGTTTTCGGCTTGTTCTTTTCGGACTCGGATTCCCGAACGTCCCGGGACTTCCCGCTTGAACGCTCGAAATAGACTTCTTCGCCGATTGCGACCTTGTCGCCGTACACCATCACGCAGGTCAAGTGCATGCCGCCCGGCGTAGGGGCCCCTTCGGCGCACGTGACATCGGGGAGCCCCTGGGGATCCTCGTAGATCTCGTAATCCTTCGACTCGTAGACGGTGATCACCGCGCTCTGCATCGCCTGCGCCCCCGTGTTGCTGCGAGCCCTAGCCACGGCCGTGTTGTAGACGCCCAAGGACTCGATTCCCGACAGCTCAACGGCCTGCTTCGTTTCCGTCACGAAACTCTGAGTGCCAGCATATCCGCGAGGGTTGTTGGTCGCGGGGAAGAGTGCAGGTTTTTCGTCGCCGAGCGGAGAAACCGCGTACCTCAGCAATCCATCGGGATCCACCTCCGGCCACTCCACTACCTTGCCGGACTCATCCGTCTTCGCAATGTCGGCCAGTTCCGCCACCATGTCCGGAACACGGGAAAGATATTCCGAGTGGAATTCGCGGATGTCCTTGATGGACCCTTCTCCCCCTTCGTAGTAAATGTAGAAGATGAACTCCCCCTCCGTCGAGAAAGTGAACATCGCTTCATTCTTATCGTCCTTGTGCTCGGTGGCCCAAACAATCGCCCGCGTCGTGGGCAAACCATTGACCCACCCCTCTCCCTTCATGGATTCACTTTCAGTCGGAGCGGAGTTGGTGTAGGACTCGTACAGTGCGGCACTTGCCCGTGCCGCTATTTCCGGGGTTTCGTAGCGCAACGCCGCGACCGTGACGGTTTTGTTCCGCCCCACATCGTTGGCAAGGCGGAAATAGCCGCCGCGATACGAAGGATCGAACGGCTTCAGCGACTCAATGTTCTCCTTGCCGAAGAAGAAGGAAGTCGACGCACTGCCGATCACCTCGCGGCCGCCCCTTCCGACGGTGAAATCGGGATCGATTTCGGAGGCCAAGGGCATGCTGTTGCCGATGGCGGTGCTTTCGACGACGCGTCCGACTTCCGCGTTATCGATCTTCTTGAGCGGAATCCGGTACTTGTCGAAGAACGGGCCCGAATCGAACGAGCCGGGATCGACCCCCGAAGCCGCGGACGGGGGCGACGCCTGATCCGCCGAGGACTCCGCTCCCGCCGCATCGGGGGCGACATCTCCCCCGCAGCCGACCAAAACGATGCACGAGGCAATTGCCGCGAACATCGTCGCCATCTTTTTCTTCTTCATTCCGGTGCTCCTTCGGATCGATCACGTCCCTGCCACGGGCCGTTCGGGGTTTCCCGGCGACCGGTGGCGGACCTTCATGAAGTTAGATGGGGCGTTCATCCGGATGGTTACATCTTTTGCCCCGCCCACCCCCGGGTTCCCCTGCAATAATGTTGTGCGCAGTGGGCAGCGGTGCTGCACCGCACTGTGCTGCACCGCGCTAGGAGGAACATGACCAAGGCAATGCCGTCCACGCCGCTGGAGAAAGCTTCGGCTCTGCTCGATCACGTCATCGACCAGGTTCTGCTCCCCTACGGATACGCGTCGGAATGCGACGTGGCCCGCGAGCGCTTTTCCGCGGCATCCCAGCAGAAGACGGTCGTCGTGGTCGGCGAAGTATCCCGCGGCAAGTCGGCGTTGGCCAGTGCCCTGGTCGGTATGCCGGGGGCCTCGCCCCAAGGCGTCGGATTGACGACTTCGACGGCGATCGCGCTCGGCCCCGAATCGGAGGCGTTGCAAAGCGGAATGGCGGAGCTCTTCTACCCCGACCGCGCGGTCGCGATCCCACACGGGGAATTGGCCGCGCACGTCACCTCGCCCACGGCCGGCGTTCCCGGCGATCCCACGGAAGATCGGCCCACCAGGGCATTCGTCGCGGTCTCCGACTCCGCCATGGGAGACGCAATCGTGATCGACACCCCCGGCGTCGGCGGCATCAATTCCGACCATGCCGGTTTGGCCGTCACCAACGCACGGCAGGCGACGATCCTCGTCGTGACGGTCGATGCCTCGACCCCGATCACGAAACCCGAAATGGACTTCATCCGCACCACGGGCTCGGAAATCGGCTCCGTGATCGTGGCGGTGACCAAGACCGACAAGCACGCCACCGGATTCAGGTCCATCGCCGAACAGAACCGGGAACTCCTGCTCGCGCATGTCGGCCGGGAACTCCCGGTGATTCCGGTGTCCAGCGTAATGGCCACGTACGAATCCCCCGATCCCGGGGACATGGAGCTGATGCGTTCATTCTCGGGCATCGGGGATCTCCGGGAGGCCATCTTCCGGCGCCTGGCCAACGCGGAGCACCTTCCGGCCATCAACGGGCTGCGCGTGGCCGCGGCAACGCTGCAGAAATTGAAGGCAAAGCTCGAGGAAGAACTGGCCCTCGTCGAGCAGGGTGCCGGGGTCGTGCCCAAGCTCGCGCAGGACTTGGACGAACTCAAGGCGCTGAAGCGCGAGATGGAACAGTGGGAGCACTACCTGGGCCGCGACTTGACGTTGCTGCGCCAAAAGGTGGCGTTGCAGCTCGATTCGGAACTGGACCGCATCCGCCAGTCCTGGTCGGAGCGGATCTCGAAGTCCGGGATGAAGGTCCTGAGGAAGAACCCCCAGTACTTCACGTCTCTCATGGAGGCGGAATTCAATGGTGCAGTCGTCTCGGCGCTCACCGACTACACCGACGAGCTCCGGACGGGGATCGTCGAGCCGCGCTTCAAATCGGAACTGGTGTGGCGCGACATCGAGGAGGACATCAAGGGCGCGCTCCTCGATCGCGAGCTCCGCACTTCCTCCGTAAAGAGCAAAAGAGAGGGCATCGTCGACCCCATGATGCTCATGATGGGCGTCTCCGGCGGCACGATGATCGGCACGGCCCTGGCCACCGTGGTTTCCTTCGCGGGTCTCGGCTTGATCGCGGGCGTCGGTTGGGTGGCCTTCAACGTCGGTTTCAAGGCGATGCGCACCGGCAAGAACAATCTCGTGACCTGGATCCGGGAAACCACCGTGACCACCAAGCAGTTCACCTCGCGTCTGATCGACTCGGTCGCCGCGAGCGCCAGGCCCGCGATCGTGCTGAGGTACCGAGCTCAACTCCGCGAGGCCACCGAAGACTTGCAGCGCCAAATCAGGGTCGCCGAAGCCCAGGCGGAACGGGACGGTGCCTCGCGGAAGCGCTCGCTGGAACGGCTGAAGAAGAACCACGCGGTGGTGGTGAAGAGCATCCTGCGCGTCGAGCGGATGATCGAAGAACTCGAACAAGATGCGGTGCCGGATTCCCCCGGCGCCGATGACCGCGGAGGAGCACGGTAGTGGACCCCATCCAATCCGCCCTGGACTCGGCCCTGTCGGCCCTGGCACGCCTGTCACCCGAACTGCTGGCGGAATCCGACGCCATCTCCGACGAGCTGTCGAAGCCGCCCCGCATCGTGATCACGGGCCGCCTCAAGGCGGGCAAATCCACCCTGGTCAACGCGTTGATCGGTGCCCCCGTGGCCGAGACGGCGACCCTCGAGGCCACGAACGTCGTCACCGCGTACCAGTACGGGGCCCCTGATCGCGCGGAAGTGGTGCTGAAGACGGGCGATCGCATTCCCGTCGCCACCCGGAGGGGAGAGGTCGCGTCCCTGCCCGTCCCCGCGGACGAGGTCGACTTCGTGGAGCGGTGGATGCCGGCCGGTGCCCTGCGGAACTACACGCTCATCGACACCCCGGGGCTGGCCACGTTGACCGAGGCCAATGAGCGGACGACCAGGCGGGCCCTGGGCATCGACGGTTTCGAGCAGACCAGGGAGGCGTCCGCGTCCGCCGATGCCGCCGTTTTCCTTTTCGATGCGGTGCCGCGCGCCGACGAAATCGAGTTCGTCCAACAGTTGGGCTTCACTCCCCTGAACCTCCTGGGGGTTTTGTCGCGCGCGGATTCCTTCGGGCCGGGGGCGCTGGGCGCGGAAGATCCGATCGACGCGGCGCTCGCGCATTCGTCGGTGCTTCTCGATCAGCTCCGGCAGTTCGTTTTCCGCGTGATTCCCGTCGCGGGGCTGATGGCCCAGTCGGCCATCGGGGGCGCGGTCACGGAATCATTCGCCCGCCGAGTCGCGGCGAACCGGGAAAAGTCCCCCGCGGAAGTCATGGCCCTGGTCCACGGCCCGCGCACGCCGGATCGCGACGAGATTCTCGAGCTGATCGAAGTGATCGGCGAGTACGGGCTCATCGAAGGACGCCGGCGCGTGGACGGGGGCGCGACGGAGCTGACCCATTGGCTCAAGGAGCGCTCGGGGGTGCCCGCGCTCGAGGAATCCCTCCACGAAGCCCTCGGCCCGTACGCGCGGCTCCACAGGGCCTGGCGTTGCGTCGAGCGTTTCGAGCGGCTCGTCTACGAGCACAGGGAGCATGGACCGGAGATCCGGCGCCTCGCCTCCGCCCTCAGATTCGACCCGCGGATGTACCCGGTGCTGTTGCTGGGCGATCTCAAGGCTCTGCTCATGAACGGAGCGGATCCCGAGATCACCGCCGCGGTATTCGAAGTGTGCCAGGGCACCTCGAACGGGCAGAGGCTCGGCCTTTCCCGTTTCGCCTCGGGCTTCGAGATCATCGAAGCCGTCCGGCAGAAGCGGGCGAAGCTGGACGGACTCGCATTGCGGATGCTCAATCCCGCCGAGGAGGTCGCGGTGGTGAATCTTCGCCGCGCGTATGCCGAACTGGACAAGGCCGGCCAGCTGCTGACCTAGCCGCGCCGGCCGAGAGAATCCGCCGAGCCTAGAACTCCTCGGGCTTGCGGGGATCCCACAGGCCGGAACCGACCGGCACGTTGGCGGGATCGTCGCCCTCGGTGACGATGCGGTTGTTCTCGTCGACGAAGACGACGTTGGGCTTGCGGGTGCGCGCCTCCTCGTCGGTCATCGTGCCGTAGCCGATGATGATCACCAGGTCACCGGGCGAAATCAGTCGCGCGGCGGCGCCGTTGATCGAGATGATGCCGGACCCGCGCTCGCCCGTGATGCAGTACGTGGTCAGGCGGTTGCCGTTGTCGATGTCGACGATGTCGACCTGCTCGCCCTCGAGCAGGTCGGCGGCCTCCAGCAGATCGGCGTCGATCGTGCAGGAACCGACGTAGTGCAGATCCGCCTGCGT
Source organism: Corynebacterium halotolerans (assembly GCF_001056295.1). Classification (GTDB taxonomy): domain Bacteria; phylum Actinomycetota; class Actinomycetes; order Mycobacteriales; family Mycobacteriaceae; genus Corynebacterium; species Corynebacterium hansenii. Next base: position 271,710 of record NZ_JVMD01000006.1, on the reverse strand, counting down.
CACGGTGGCGCGGTGGATCTTGGACTTCAGCATGGTGCGGAACATCAGCGGCCTCCTTCGGACGCGGTATCGGGATCGGCGGTTGCGGAATCGGTGGTTCCGGCGACATCGCCCTCCGAAACCGGACGACGCACCGTACCACCCTCAACGCCTTCGGCGCGAGAATCCATTCCCCCCGCCGCGAAACCGGCGCCGCGCAGGCCCTCGCGGGCCTCGCGCGCCTCGCGTTCGGCGCGGACCTCGTCGACGCGGGCCTTGAGCCTCTTCAGCTCGGCCATCTCCTCTTCGGTCAGCGGGGCGTCGTCGACGCCGGCGGCGGACAGCGCGGCCTGGGCGATCTCGCGTTCCCGCATGTCGCCGAGCAGCACGCCGACGTTGTCGATCAGCCGCGTCGTACCCACCCGGGCGGCGACCAGCAGCCGGGCCTCGCCCTCCTCGGGGGCGGCGCCGAGGCCCGGGCCGCGCAGCTCCAGGTAGTCGACGTCGACCTCGGGGCGCTCGTCGAGCACGGCGCGGGCGGTGGACAGCACGGCCTCCGCGCCGTGGTCGCCGACGTGCGCGCCGGCGGTCAGCGCCGCCGAAAGGGTGACGGCCAGCTCGCGCTCGGCGTCGGAGAGGTACCGGTTGCGCGAGCTCATGGCCAGGCCGTCGGCCTCGCGGATGACGGGCACGCCGTGCAGCTGCACCGGCATGTTCAGGTCGGTGACCATCTGCTGCATCAGCGCGAGCTGCTGGTAGTCCTTTTCGCCGAAGATGGCGTCGGTGCAGTTGGTGATGTTGAACAACTTGTTCACCACGGTCAGCGCGCCGGCGAAGTGGCCGGGGCGGGTGGCGCCCTCCAGCTCGTCGGCAAGCGTCCCCGGCTGGACGGTGGAGCGGAAGCCGTTGGGGTACATCTCGCGGGCGGTGGGCGCGAAGACCAGCTCGCAGCCGATGGCCTTGAGCTTGGCGACGTCGTCGTCGAGCGTGCGCGGGTAGGCGTCGAAGTCCTCGCCCTCGCCGAACTGCAGCGGGTTCACGAAGATGGACACGACGACCACGGCGCGCGGCAGCGACTGCGCCGCCCGGACCAGCTCGAGGTGCCCCTCGTGCAGCGCGCCCATGGTGGGCACGAGGACGACGGGCCGGCCGGTCTTGCGCATGGCGCGCGTGACCTGCGAGATTCCCGCGATCGTGTCGTGGACTGTGATGTCTCCGGCGGTGTAGCCGCTCACGTTTCCTCCGAAAATGCGCGAACGCCCGACTGACGTTCGTCGTGGTTCCCCCAAGGGTGGCCGGGGAGAATTCCCGATAGACGGTAGTCTCCCGGCCCCGGCCGATCCTAGTCGGCCCCGTCCCCCGGGTCCCCCAATTCGCGCAGGACGGCGGCCGAACCCTTCAGTTCGGCGATGCGCCGCGCCATGGCCCGGTAAGCGGGGGTCACCCGCGGCAGCTCGTCCCCGATGACCTCGAGGTGATTTGCGACGGTGCCGGCGTCATCGCGGGCGGCCGGTCCCGTCAGTCCGCGCGGGCCCCATTTCAGGGCGTTCTCCAGCGAGGCTCCGAGCAGCGGCCCGAGCAGGGCGGCGGCCTGTTCGCGGGCGGCCGCGGGCGAATGCCCCGCCGCCGGGTCGCCGCCGTCGGAGATGGTGCGGGCGAGGAGTTCGACGGCGTCGGCGACGACGGCCCCCAGGTGGTTGGAGCCGTGCGCCATGGACGCGTGGTACAGCGGTCGGCGGCTTTCGGGGATGGGGATGGCGCGGCCGCCGATTTCGGAGATGAGCAGTTCGGCGACGGTGCGGGAGAGCTCGTCGCCGACGGTGACGCCCCAGGGGCACCCGGCCAGGCGGTCTGTGTCCTCGGGCACCCCGGCGAAGGTCATCGCGGGGTGCGCGGCGATGGTCAGCGCGCCGGTCAGGGCGATGGGGTCGAGCACCGCCCGGCCGCGGGAGCCGGCCACGTGGGCCACGATGCGCCCGGGGCCGACGTGCGGGGCGATCCGCTCGACGACGCCCGGCAGTTCGGGGTCGGGCACGGCCAGGATGATCAGTTCGGCGTCACGCGCGGCGGACTCGACGTCGGTGATGCGGGCCTGCGGCAGCCGCAGCGCGGCGCGCGCCCTCGACGCCTCGGAGCGGGCGACGACCGCGGTGACGGCGTGGCCCGCGCGGGCGAGCGCTTCGCCCACCGCGGTGCCGACCGCTCCGGCGGAGATGACGGCGGCGGTGAGTCGGGGGGCTCCCGGCACTGGCCGCCTACTCCCCGGAGTCCTTGCGCGCGCGCATCTGGGCGAGCAGCTCGGCGACGGTCAGGCCGCCCTCGTGGTCCTCGGCGCGGCGGCGGCCGTGGCGGGAGCGCCGGCCGGACCCTTCTTCCTCGGCCTCCGCATCCGCGGGGGCATCCGAACCGGCGCGGGCCGCGGCAGCGGCGGCGTCGGTGGCGGCGGCGGCCTCATGCGCGCCGTGCGCGGGACGATCGCCGATCTTCGGGAAGTCGGCGGTCTCGGGCGAATCGCTCGCCCAACCGGCGTCGGTCTCTCTGGAATCGCCGGATTCGCCCTCGATGCGCGGCAGCACGGCGGTCGGGCGGGATTCGGCAGCGTCGGGCCGGGGCCGGTACTGCGACTTGGTCTCGGCCTTCTCTTCCTTCTTCTCTTCCTTCGGCTGCTCGGCCGGCTTGGCGGGCTTGGCCGGCCTGTCCTCGGCGGGCTGGCTCACCTTGCTCGCCCACCCGTAGTCCGGCACGGGCTCGGGCTCCTTCTCCGCGGCGGTGGCGGGGGTGGTCTCCCACGGCACGGCGCGGAAATCACCGGTGTCGTAGCCGCCGTAGGACTGCCCGGAGGGGCCGCCGTCCACGACGGGCACGTCGACCGGCTCGCTGTCGTCGCGGGAGTCGAAGGAATCCCGTCGGTCCCAGCCTTCCGGGACGCCCGTCACCGTCGGGCCGTGGGGGCCGTGGGTGGTGTGGGAGCCGACGGTGCCGTTGGCGGTGGCCTCGGCGCGGTGGGCGGTGGCGCGGGGCTTCGGGCGCTGGTGCGACTCGGGGTCCTTCAGGGGCGAGGACATCGGCGCGTCGAGCTCGCGCAGCCGCTCGGCGCGGGCCCGCAGCGCGATGCGCTCCTCGTCGAGGTCCTGGCCGAGCAGTTCGGCGAGGTGCTCGCGCAGCGCGACGATCTCGGCGCGCAACTGGGCGATGGTGTCCTCGGACTTCGCGTCGAGGGAGTCGAGGTAGTTCTGCTCGAGGATGAGCTCCTGCTCGCGGTGGGTGGCCACCTCGCGGTCGAGCTCCAGCTCGTGCATCACCTCCAGGTCGGCGATGCGCTCGCGTTCGGCGGCGAGCTGGCGGCGGTAGCGCGTGACCAGCAGCGCGCCGATGACCGCGGCCCACAGGCCGGCGAGCACGGCTATCTTCATCCAACCGGTGGAGTCGGTGAACAGCATCACGATGCTGGCGACCACGGCCAGCGCGATGAGCGCCACCATCATGATCATGGCCACCTTATCGGTGGCGTCGCCGTCGCCGGTCGCCACCGGACCGCCGGCGACTGGCGCGTCGTCGTCCCGCTCATCCCATTCCCCGACGTGCCCGGACTCGGCCACGTCGGGATGCTGCCCGTTTCGGTCCACGTCGAAGTCCTCCGGTTGAGTCATGTTCCCCAGCCTACCGACGGCGGGACCGGTTCCCCGCCCGACGCGGCGGGCGGGTCGTCATCCGGGGGAACTTGACAACACCGTTCGAGCCACAGTCCGGCGGCCGCGAGGGCCACGCCGCTCACCGCCCCCACGGCGAGGACGGGGCCGTCTTCGGCGGCGGCCGCGAGGTCGCTCCAGCGGGGGATCGCCCACACGAGCGCCCCGGCGTACAGCCCCGTGAGCACGGCGCCGAGCCACGCCGCCGAGGTGCCGATGACCAGCCAGCGGGCCACCGTCAGCGGTTGGATCTGGCTGGAGTCCTGCCCGACGCGGTCGTCGTCGAGGGCGGCGCCTATCCACCGCGCTGCCGCGGCGCACACGAGCGTGAGCACCCACGGGAACAGCAGGTCCCACCAGCTGCGCGGCCCCATCGACCCGTAGAAGCGCCCGTAGAGCAAGTACCCGGCGAAGGCCATGACCAGCGCGGCGGCGGCCAGGGAAACGATCGAGGTCGGCTTCATCTGGTTCACGGTCCCCAACCTCCGGGGTCGCGCCGCACCGCGGCCACTTCCTCCGCATCGAGCTTTGCGACGAGGCGGGCGACGTCCTCGCCGAGCAGCCGGGCGCCGGGATCGGCGTCGAGCCACGGGACGAGCACGAAGGCCCGATCGCGGGCATGGGGGTGGGGCAGGGTCAGCGTCGGGTCGTCGGAGACGAGCTCCCCGCCGGACGGGACGTCGTCAGGCAAATCAGCCGAGCGAAGCGGAATCACCTGCACGACGTCGACGTCGAGGGTCCGCGGGCCCCACCGGACGTCGCGGACCCGGCCGGCGGCGTTTTCGAGGGACTGGCCGAAACGCAGCAGCTCGAGCGGCGTTTGATCGACTTCGACGATGAGGACGGCGTTGAGGAAGTCGCCCTGCTCGACGCCTCCCCATGGCGGGGTGGCGAACACGTCCGAGCGTGCGACGGTGACGTCGGCGAATGCGTCGGCGACGCCGCGCAGCGCCGCCCGGGCGTCGCCCAGGTTCGCGCCGATCGACAGCACCGCGCGGATCATCGCCGGGTCTTCCTCGAACGGCGGGCGGTCACCGCGACGTCGCCGAATTCCAGCGGGATCGGGGCCTGCGGCTTGTGGATGGTTACCTCGACGGCGTGCAGCAGCGGCGGGCGGGAGGCCGCGGCGGCCGTCTCGCCGTCGTCGGCGAGCAGCTTGTCGGCGATCTCGGCGGCGACGGTTTCGATGAGGTCGCGCGGCGGCCCGGCGATGACGTCGTGCGCGGTCTGCGCGACGGCCCCGTAATCGACGGTGTCGGCCAGGTCGTCGCTCGCGGCCGCCGCCGTGAAGTCGAGCCACAGGGTGACGTCGCAGATGAAGTCCTGCCCGTCGCGCTTCTCGTGGTCGAAGACCCCGTGGTTGCCACGGACCTTCAGCCCGGTCAGGGCGATGCGGTCGGCCATGTCAGTTCTCCTCCCCCGCGCCGGCGGATCCGTCCGTCGCGCCCGGCTGCGCCATCGGCCTGTTGCCCCCGCCCGCCGGGTAGTCGCCGTCGGCGGCGACTCCCTCGGGCGCGCGCCCGGCGGTCCACGCCGCGGCGACGTGGACGGCGTCGCGGCTGGCGGACACCTCGTGGACCCGCACGGCCCACGCGCCCGCGGCGGCGGACAGTGCCGAAATGGCCGCGGTGGCGTCGTCGGCGTCGCTCGGCGGGCGCGGGGTGCCGTCGACGACGGTGGCGGTGAATCGTTTGCGGCTCGCGCCGACCAGCACGGGGTATCCGTCGGCGACGAGTTCGGGCAGCGCGTGCAGCAGCGCCCAGTTGTCGTCGGCGTTCTTGGCGAAGCCCAGCCCCGGGTCGACGATGATCCGCTCCTCGGGGATGCCCGCGGCCAGCGCCCGGTCGGCGAGGCGCCGCAGGTGGCCGCGGACTTCGGCGACGATGCCCTCGGCCGACGGCTCCGCCCGCCCGGACGCCGACCCGAAGCGGTCGGTGCGCCAGTGCATCAGGCACACCGGCACCTCGCCGGCGGCGCAGACGTCGAGCATCCGCGGGTCGGCGACGCCGCCGGAGACGTCGTTGATCAGCACCGCCCCGGCCTCGATGGAGGCTTCGGCGACGGCGGCGCGCATGGTGTCCACGCTGACCGGGATCCCGGCGGCCGCCAGCTCGCGGACGACCGGCACGACCCTGCCCAGCTCCTCCTCCGCGGCGACGCGCACCGCCCCGGGGCGGGTGGATTCGCCGCCGACGTCGACCAGGTCGGCGCCGTCGGCCATGAGCCGCCCGGCGTGGGCGACGGCGACGTCGGGGTCGATCCAGCGGCCGCCGTCGGAAAAGCTGTCCTCGGTGACGTTGACTATGCCCATCACCAGGCAGCGGTCGCGGGCGGGCAGGGCGAGCCGGTCGGGGGCCACGGCGATCAGCGCCCCGTGATCAGCGACATCGCCTCGGCGCGCGACCGGGCGTCGGACTTGAAGCCGCCGCGCACCGCGGAGGTGATGGTCGTCGCGCCCGGCTTGCGGATGCCCCGCATCGCCATGCACAGGTGCTCGCATTCGATGACGACGATCGCCGAGGTCGGCTCGAGCTTGTCGACGAGGGCGTCGGCGACCTGCGCCGTGAGCCGTTCCTGGACCTGGGGGCGCTTGGCGTACAGGTCCACCAGGCGGGCCAGCTTGGACAGGCCGGTCACGCGGCCCTCGGGGCCGGGGATGTACCCGATGTGGGCCTTGCCGAAGAAGGGCACCAGGTGGTGCTCGCACGTCGAGTAGATCGGGATGTCCTTGACCAGCACCAGCTCCTGGTGGCCCTCGTCGAAGGTCTTGTGCAGCACCTCCGTCGGGTCGACGTGGAGCCCGGCGAAGACCTCGCGGTAGGCCCGGGCGACGCGCGCCGGGGTTTCCCTCAGGCCCTCGCGGTCGGGGTCCTCGCCGACTGCCAGCAGCAGCTCGCGGACGGCCGCCTCGGCGCGGGGCTGGTCGAAGGTCCCGCCGTTTTCGCCGTGGTCGGCGGCGATGTCCGGGTGGACCTCGTCATCCCTGTGGTCGTAGTTCATCGCGGCTCCTCCGTTCCGGTCGTGCCCGAACCCGGGGTCTCGTCCGGGCGCGGCGGGGTCGGCTCCTCCTCGCCCGGGGCGCGGTGGCGGCCGGAGCCGACCGTGGGGAACTCCCGCGTCGACTCGGTGTCCGAGCCGCCGAGCGGACGGCCCTCGGGGGCGTCCTCGCGGGACTTCGGGGTCTCGCGGTGCTCCGGCTGCTCATGGTCGGGCAGGCGGAACCCGCGGGGTTCGTCCGGCTGCTGCGGCTGGGCCTGCGGGGTCTGGGGCGGCCGGGGATTCTGGGGGCTCTGCGGGCCCTGCGGCGGCTGCGGGATCTGCGCCGCGTTCGGGCCCGGGCGCTCCCACCCGGACGGCGCCGGGTAATTCGCCGTGCCCGGGTGGCCGCCCTGCGGTCCAGGCTGGCCATGCTGACCCGGCTGGCCCGGCTGACCCTGCGGTCCCGGCTGACCCGGCGCGCCGTACGGGTTCCGCGAACCACGGTTGCCGCCGTCCTTCGGCGGCCAGCCCGGGACGATCCAATCCGGCGGCGGCGGGGTCCCGCCGTAGACCGGCACGTTGCGGCGATCGGGCTGTCCCGGCTGCATCTGCTGTCCGGGCTGACCCGGCTGTCCCGGCTGCATCTGCTGTCCGGGCTGGCCCGGCAGCTCCTTCTGCCCGCCGTCGCCGGCGCCCTGCGCGCCGTCCTGGCGGCGCGGGCGCACCGGGGCGAAGATGTTCTCGCGGCGCGGCGGCTCCTCGCCGCGCTCGATCGCCAGCTCGACCGGGGTCTTCACCGGCTCGCGGCCGTCGCGCGGGTGACGCTTGTCGGTGTCCAGGAAATCGAGGCGCTCGCGGATGCGGACGTCGGTGAACATCGCCTCCAGGTCCGGGCGGCGCAGGGTCTCCTTCTCCAGCAGCTTCTCCGCGAGCACGTCGAGGGTGTCGCGGTTCTCCTTCAGGATGTCGTAGGCCTCGTCGTGGGCCTTGGAGATCAGCGCGCGCACCTCCTCGTCGATCTTCGCGGCGACCGCGGGCGAGTAGTCCAGCTGGCCGGAGCCGCCGCGGCCGACGAACGGGTCGCCGGCCTCCTCGCCGTACTTCACCGGGCCGAGCGACGCGGTCATGCCGTATTCGGTGACCATCGCCCGCGCGATCTTCGTCGCCTGCTCGATGTCCGCCGACGCGCCCGTCGTCGGCAAGCCGAAGACGAGCTCCTCCGCGGCGCGGCCGCCCATCGCGAACACCAGGCGCGCGAAGAGCTCCGGCAGGTTGTACATGCCCTTGTCGTCCTCGGGCACCGTCATCGCGTGGCCGCCGGTGCGGCCGCGCGCGAGGATGGTGACCTTGTACACGCGCTCGATGTCCTTCAGCGCCCACGCGGCCAGGGTGTGGCCGCCCTCGTGGTACGCGGTGACCTTCTTCTCCTGCTCGGAAATCACCTTCGACGTGCGGCGCGGGCCGCCGACGACGCGGTCGACGGCCTCCTCCAGCGCATCGGCGGTGATGACGTCGCCGTTGACGCGGGCGGTCAGCAGCGCGGCTTCGTTGAGCACGTTCTGCAGGTCCGCGCCGGACATGCCGGCGGTGCGCTTGGCCAGCGACTCCAGGTCGGCGTCGGGGCCCAGCGGCTTGTTGCGGGCGTGGACGTCGAGGATCGCCTTGCGGCCGGCCATGTCGGGCGCGCCGACGGGGATCTGCCGGTCGAAGCGGCCCGGGCGCAGCAGCGCCGGGTCGAGGATGTCCGGGCGGTTGGTGGCGGCCATGATGATGACGCTGGAGCGGTCCGAGAAGCCGTCCATCTCCACGAGCAGCTGGTTCAGCGTCTGCTCGCGCTCGTCGTGCCCGCCGCCCATGCCGGCGCCGCGCTGGCGGCCGACGGCGTCGATCTCGTCGATGAAGATGATGCAGGGGCTGTTTTCCTTGGCCTGGTTGAACAGGTCGCGCACGCGCGAGGCGCCGACGCCGACGAACATCTCCACGAAGTCCGAACCGGAGATCGTGTAGAACGGCACGCCCGCCTCGCCGGCCACCGCGCGGGCCAGCAGGGTCTTGCCGGTGCCGGGCGGGCCGTAGAGCAGCACGCCGCGCGGGATCTTCGCGCCCAGCGCCTCGTAGCGGGCCGGGTTCTGCAGGAAGTCGCGGATCTCGTCGAGCTCCTGCACGGCCTCGTCGGCCCCGGCGACGTCGTCGAACGTGTTGGTCGGCTCCTCCTTGTTCAGCATCTTCGCCTTGGAGCTGCCGAAGCCGAACATGCCGCCGCGGCCGCCCTGCATGCGGCTGAACACCCACATGATCAGGACGAAGAAAATGAGCATCGGCAGCAGGAAGCCGAGGGTGGACACCAGGAAATTCTCCTGGGTGACCTTCGTCGTGTACTTGTCGATCCCCTGCGCGCCGGAGACCTTCTCGAAGATCCGGTCGGAGGCCCGCGCCGGGTACTTCGTCTTCACCTCCTTGACGTCCTTGGTCTGCTCGACCTCGATGCCGTTCTTCAGCTTCAGGCGCAGCCGCTGCTCGCGGTCGTCGATCTGCGCCTCGGCGACGTTGCCGGCGTCGATCTGCTGCAGCGCCACCGACGTGTCGACGTCGCGGAAGGACCGCGTGTCGTCGGTGAGGGTGGTCACCGCGAAGATGAGGAGGAGGAAAACGCCGACGATGCCGGCGATCCTGAAGACCTTGTTCTTGTCCATGGAGTGGCTTGGCCTTGGCTTTCTCGGGTGTGTTGGGCCTTGTGCGAAACGACCGCCGCGGCTGTTCGCCGCGGCGGGCCGTCGTGGAGCGGGGCGTCAGCTCTGGTAGACGCGCGGGTGCAGCGTGCCGACGTACGGCAGGTCGCGGTAGCGCTCGGCGTAGTCCAGGCCGTAGCCGATGACGAACTCGTTGGGGATGTCGAAGCCGATGTCGGAGATGTCGAGCTTCGCCGTCAGGGCGTCGGGCTTGCGCAGCAGGGTGATGACCTCCAGCGACCGCGGGTTGCGGTTGCGCAGGTTCTTCACCAGCCACGACAGCGTCAGGCCGGAGTCGATGATGTCCTCGAGGATGATGACGTCGCGGCCCTCGATGTCGCGGTCCAGGTCCTTGAGGATGCGCACCACGCCCGACGACGACGTCGAGTTGCCGTAGGACGACACCGCCATGAACTCCATCTGCGTGGGGCACTTCAGTTCGCGGGCGAAGTCCGTCATGAAGAACACCGCGCCCTTGAGCACGCCCACGAGGATGAGGTCCTCGTCGGCGCCGGCGTGGCGCTCGTTGACGCGTTCGGCCATTTCGGCGATGCGCGCGCGCAGCTCCTCTTCGGAGATCAGGATGGCTTCGACATCTTCCCCGTACGGGTTGTCCGGAACGTTGAAGTCCTTGACGTCATGCATGCGGTCGTCCTTTCCGCGCGGGCGCGCCGGCGGTTGCTGCCTGGGATCCCGTCGGGATCACTGCGTGGTCGCGGCGGGGCCGGTGGAGCCCCGCGACACTGCCAGAGTGCCACCTTTTCGGTGCGCCTCCAACCTGCATCCGGGCCGATCGGGGGTTTCGGCGGAAGGCAGGGCGACCGGGCCGCGACCGCGATGGTCGTACACGAGCTTATCCAGCGCGGCGACGTGGGCGGCGGTCAGCGCCGCGGCGCCGTTGGCTTCGGCCCATTTCTTCAGGGTGCGGGTGCGCACGGCTTCGGGCAGCTTTGCGACGTCGCCGGCGTCGAGCTCGGTCATGGTGCCCAGTGCTTCCACGGCCAGTGCGTCTAGTGCGGCGGCGTCGGCGCGGATGAGGTCCGCCGTGCGCGCGAGGTTGGCGGCCACGCCGGGGCCGAGGTGCTCCTCCAGCATGGGCAGGATGGTGGCGCGCACGCGGACGCGGGCGAACCGGGGGTCGTCGTTGTGCGGGTCGTGCCAGGGTTCCAGCCCCAGTTCCGCGCAGGCGGCGAGGGTGTCCGCGCGGCGCAGGGGACCGTCGGAATGGGGCGCGCCCGACCCGAGGAAGGGCCGGACCACCCGCACGCCGTCGTCCCACGTCCGGTCGGGCGACATGCCGGACAACGCGCCCGGGCCGGCGCCGCGGGCGAGTCCGAGGAGGACGGTTTCCGCCTGATCGTCGAGGGTGTGCGCCAGGAGCAGCGGCCGCCCCAGGGCGCGGGCGACGCCGTGGAGGGCGGCGTGCCGGGCGGTGCGGGCGGCGGCCTCGGGCCCTTCCCCCGCTCCGGCGGCGCCGCCGGGCAAATCGACGCGGATCACCTCGGCCGTCGCGCCGAACCCCCGCGCCGCCGCGGCCGCGCGCTCGGCGACGTCCCCGGAGCCCTCCTGCAGCCCGTGGTCGACGACGACGGCGTGCACCGCGCCACCGCCGGCCCCCGAAGCCATCGCTTCCGCCACGCATGCCGCGGTCAGCGCCAGGGAATCCGCCCCTCCCGACAGGCCGACGATGACGCCGGGGCCGGCCGAATGGGTGTCGCGCGGGCCGTCGTCAAGCCAATGCCGCACGGCCCGGCGCGCCCGCAGGAACGCGGGGCTGCGGCGCGGCCAGAACGGTGCTTCGGTCATGCCGACAGGCTATGTCAGTCCCGCCGCCTCCCCGCCGCGCGCCCTCAGCCCAGGCCGGGGACACCGCCCGCGGCGATGCGGTCCATGGCGGTGAGCAGCACGCGCTCCTGCGTCATGCGGGCGACGACCTGCACCGGCACGCCCGACACCGGCTCGACCACCACGCCCGCCGGGAAACCGAGCAGGTTCCACACGGAGACGAAGGGGGCGTAGCGCATGTTCGAGGCCATGTTGGCCAGCCAGGGCCGCGAGTGCCACTGGGCGTCCGACGGCGGCTCGGTGGCCAGCGCCGGGGTGATCAGGACGTTGTCGCCCGGCAGGAACTTCTCCATCTTCGCGCGGGCGCGGACCACCTGGCGGTCGGAGATCGACCAGCGCAGGCCCCGCCCGATGCCCGCGTGGACGCGGTTGCGCCATTCCAGGTGCTCGCCGGCGCCCTCGTCCTCCAGCGAGTTGGCCACGCTCGCCGACCAGCGCGCCAGCATCGGCAGCGGGTTGAGGGGGTACGGGGCCTTCGCCTCGCGCACCGGCAGCCCGGCGTCGGACAGCGTCCGCGCCGCCATCCGCGCCGCCTCCTTCCACTCCGGCTGCGCGCCGAAGCCCGCCACCGGCGACGACAGGTCCAGGATCGCGCCGAACTGCGGCGGCAGCGGGGCGTCGACGGCGTCGACGTGGCCGCGGGTCAGCGCCTTCATCAGAAGCACCAGGTCCTCGTTGTCCTGCGCGAGGACTCCCTGCACCGCCATGCCGTACCAGTCGTTGCGGCCGGACCGCCCCGGGACGATGCCCGGCGTGGCCTTGATGGTGGACAGCTTGCAGGCCGCCGCCGGAATGCGCAGCGACCCCATGCCGTCGTTGCCCTGGGCGAACGGCACCATGCCCGCCGCCACCGCCGCCGCGGCACCGCCGGAGGACCCGCCGGGCGTGCGCCCCGGGCGGACCGGGTTGCGGGTGATGCGGCCGGGGACGTCGGTGGTGCCCCACGTGCAGAACTGCGGGTTCGCCGTCGTGCCCACCGGGATCGCCCCGGCCTCCTCCAGCCGCGCGACCACGTCGTTGTCCCGCCCCGTGTTCGCCTTCATGGCGAAGGGCACGCCGGCCAGTTCCAGATCCGCCAGGTCGGGGCGCTTGGCCAGCTCGCGGGCCTCGGAGATCGCGCGGTCGGCCCACACCTCCGTGAAGGCGTTCACCGCACCGTCCACCGCGGCGATCCGGTCGAGGGAATCGCGCACCGCTTCCTCGGGCGTCAGCTGCCCGGCGCGCACCCTGGCGGCGATGTCCCGGGCGGTGGGCTGGGTCAACGGCTGAATCTCGTCCATCATCTCTCCTCGCGTCGGTCCCGGGCACGGGCGTGTACGGCCACCGTAGACGAGATCGTTTCGCGGGGGATCGCTTTTCGACGCCCGCGTGCGGATGCGGCGGCCGAACCGTGCCGGCTGCCGGGATCAGGAGATGGCGCTGAGCTTCGTCGCCGCGGCGTCGGCGGCGGCGCGGGCGGGCAGCAGCGAGGCGTCGTTGGAGAGCAGGACGAACGTCAGCACGTCGCCGCCCTTCGTGACCGTGAACCCGGCCAGCGCCGAGGTCCCGTCGAGTGTGCCGGTTTTGGCGCGGACCCAGCCGGCGCCGCCGGTGCCCGCGTAGCGCTCGGCGAGGGTGCCGGAAACGCCGCCGATGGGCATCGAGTCGAGCAGGGGACGCAGCTCCGCCGTGACGTCGCGGCCGTCGGAGTGCCGGCCCGCCGCGGCGAGCAGCACCCGGTCGAGCTGCTGCGGCGTGACGCGGTCGTCGACGCTCAGCCCGCTGGAGTCGGCCAGGTTCGCCGCGCCCGGGCCGGTGAACTGCAGGCCCAGCCCGTGCTCGGAGAGGGTGTCGGCCACGGCCTTCGCCGCGCCCGCGAAGTCCGGCGTCAGGCCGCGGTCGATGGCGACCTCGCGGGCCAGCGACTCCGCCAGGACGTTGTCGGAGCGCGTCATCATCTGCCGCACGCGATCGACCAGCGGCGCCGAATGGACCTCGGCGAGCACCTCCGGCGCACCGGCTCCGCCGCCGAACTTCTTCGCGGCCGACTCCTCCGGCGCCAGGACCTCGACCTTCGACGCGCCCAGCGCGCTCGCCAGCGCCTCTCCCGCACCGGCGGCCGGGTCCGGGGTGCGGCGGGCGTCCTCGCGGTCGAGCGCCAGTCGGGCACCGTCGACCATCACCGGCTCGACCGGGGCGATGTAACCGGCGCCGATGCCGTCGCGCTCCCAGGTCGGGTGGAACGTGTCCGTGAACAGCGAGCGGTCCACGTACACCGTCGGCACACCCGGCACAGGCTGGCCCGCGGCGACGCCCGACGCCTTGCGGACCTTCTCCGCGATCTCCGCGATCGACGCGGCCCCCGGGTAGAAGCCCGCGCCGTCGATGCTCAGCGTCGGGTCGCCCGCGCCGATCAGCACCACGCCATCCTGCCCGGGGTAGCGCACCACGCGGGTGGTGACGGTCTTGGCGCGGTCGAGCTGCAGCAGCGCCGCGGCGGCCGTGAGGATCTTCAGCGACGACGCCGGCCGCGTCGGATCTCCGGCGCCCCGCTCCCACAGCGTCGCCCCCGTCTGCGCCGACGACACGATCGCCGTCAACTGCCCCAGCGCCGGATCACCCGCCGCACCGTCCATCACCGCGGCGACCCGCGCCTTCAAATCCGACTCATCGGCCGACGGCGCGGACGACGGGCCGTCGTCAAGCCCCTGCACGGCACCCGCCGGCCGCAACGGCGCCTGCGCGGCCGGGACCTGCGGCGCCTCGGCCACCGTCACCCGGTCGGCGTTGACCGCCAGCCCGGCGACGACGATCAGGCACACGACGACGGCGAACGCGGCGACGGACAACATCCACCCGACGGTGCGGCTCACGGGGCTCCTCCAGTAGGCAACGACTAAGCTGGAACCACTTTAGGCGCCCGCGCCTGTGCAGACACGACACCACACCAGAGGAGCAGTCCACATGACCATCGAGGTCACCATCGAGATCCCGAAGGGCCAGCGCAACAAGTACGAGGTCGACCACGAGACCGGCAAGGTCTACCTCGACCGCTACCTGTTCACCCCGATGGCCTACCCCGCCGACTACGGCTACATCGACGAAACCCTCGGCGAGGACGGCGACCCGCTGGACGCCCTCGTGGTGCTGCCGGAGCCGGTGTTCCCCGGCGTGATCGTCAAGGCCCGCCCCGTCGGCGTGTTCAAGATGACCGACGAAGCCGGCGGCGACGACAAGCTGCTCTGCGTCCTCGACGACCCGCGCTTCGACGACTTCCAGAACATCTCCGACATCTCCCAGTTCACCCTGGACGAGATCGAGCACTTCTTCGTGCACTACAAGGACCTCGAGCCGGGCAAGGAGGTCTCGGGCTCCGGCTGGGGCGACAAGGACGAGGCCCAGCGCATCCTCGACGAGGCCATCGCCCGCCACAAGTAGGGCGCGGCCCGCAGCCGAAAACCCGCCGCATGCCATGGGCGTGCGGCGGGTTTTCGCGTGTGCGGGGGCACCCGCCCGCGTTTTCCGGGACGCATCGGAATAATGCCCCGAGGGGTATGGTTGAACGGTGCGATGGCGCGCACCCCGGAACTCTCCCGGAACAGCCGCGCCGCCAACCGCCCGGCGCCGCCGAACGAACGCCGGGACCGTGACGCCCGTCCCCCAACCCACTTCGAAAGGACCCCGCGATGAGCGAGAGCACCATGGACCGACTGCCCCTCGGCGACGTTTTCAAGGAGGCCTGGAAGGCGCAGGCCGCCCAGACCCAGGCGATCTGGAAGAAGGCCGAGGAGCTCGGCGTCGGCCGCGACCTCATCGAGCTGGTCTACGTCCGCGCCTCGCAGATCAACGGCTGCGCGTTCTGCCTCGACGTCCACGTCCGCGAGGGCCTGAAGGCCGGCCTGTCCACCCTGAAGCTGTCGGTCACCCCGGCCTGGCGCGAGGCCGGCGCGGTCTACGACGAGGTCGAGCGCGCCGCCCTGACCATCGCCGAGACCGCCACCGACCCGGTGGCCGCGCACGAGAACGTCGCCGAGTACGACGCCGCCCGCGAGGTCCTCGGCGACGAGAAGGCCGCGCTGCTGTCGTGGGCCGCGATCTGCATCAACGGCTGGAACCGCATGCACGCGCTGAGCCACACCCCCGTCGAGGGCGCGTAAGCGCTCAGTCCCCGAGCCGCGCGCCGGATTCGCCGTCGAACAGGTGGATCCGGCGCGCGTCCGGCACGATGCGCAGCCCGTCGCCGGCTGCGACGCCGTGGCCGCGCTCGCGGCGCACGGCGATCTTCGCGCCGCCCGGCCCGATGCCGTGGATGATCGACTCGGCGCCGAGCTCCTCCACCTGCGTGACGTCGATCTTCGCCGCATGATCGGCCGGCTCCGCGCCATCGGCGTCGATGGCGACGTCCTCCGGCCGGAAACCGACGGTCACGCGGTGCCCGTCGCGCTGCGGCGCGGCCAGCGGCACCACGGCGCCGCCGTCGAGCTCGACGACGTCGCCCCGGACCACGCCGGGCAGCAGGTTCATCGACGGCGAGCCCATGAAGCCCGCGACGAACGCGTTGACCGGGCGGTCGTACAGCACCGCCGGGGTGTCCACCTGTTGCAGCACTCCGTCGAGCAGCACCGCGACGCGGTCGCCCATGGTCATGGCCTCGACCTGGTCGTGGGTGACGTAGACCGTCGTCGTGCCCAGCCTGCGCTGCAGCGCCGAAATCTCCCCGCGCGTTTCCACCCGCAGCTTCGCGTCGAGGTTCGACAGCGGCTCGTCCATGCAGAACACCGCCGGTTCGCGCACGATGGCGCGGCCCATGGCCACGCGCTGGCGCTGGCCGCCGGACAGGGCCGCGGGCTTGCGGTCCAGGTACGGCTCCAACTGGAGGATGCGCGCGGCCTCGCCCACGCGGGCGTCGATCTCCGCCCTGGGCACCTTCTGGTTGCGCAGGGCGAAGCCCATGTTCTGGGCGACCGTCATGTTCGGGTACAGGGCGTAGTTCTGGAAGACCATGGCCACGTCGCGGTCCTGCGGGCGCACGCCGGTGGCGTCGAGCCCGCCGATGTGGACGCTGCCCCGGTCGACCGGCTCCAGGCCCGCCAGCATGCGCAGCGACGTCGACTTGCCGCAGCCGGAGGGCCCGACCAGGACCAGGAACTCACCGTCGGCGATGTCGAGGTCCAGCGAATCGACGGCGGGCTTGCCGTCCTTGGCGAAAATGCGAGTGGCCCCGTCGAAGATGACGCCCGCCATGAATTGCTCCTCGTGGATGGTGTTCGGGCGCCGGCGGTCGGCCGGCGCGGAAGTCGTGGCGGGGCGGCGGCGCCGGTCGGTCGCCGGCCGCCGCCCCGGGCCGAAATCAGAGCTTCGGCTTGATGTCGCGCTCGTAGGTGCCGGTCAGTTCCTTCTCCAGCGCGGACAGGGTCGGCTCGATGCCGGCGCCGGTCAGCAGGATGGTCTCCAGGGCGTCGCCGATCTTGCGGTCGCCGTTGGGGATGAACACGCGGGCGTTGTCCTGCGGGCGGGTCTCCGGCAGCTGCTCCACGGCGGTGCGGAAGTTCGGGTTGTCCTCCATGAACTTCTTCTGCTCGGCATCGTCGACGGCGTCCTTGCGCACCGGCATGTAGCCGACGTTGCGCGACCAGTAGGAGGTGTTCGCCGTGTTGGTGATGAAGTCGATGAACTTCGCGGCGTTGTTCTGGCGCTCCTCGGAGATGCCGGCCGGGATGGCCAGGCCGGCGCCGCCGGTCGGGCAGCCGCCGTCGCCCTTGGGGTTCGGCAGGAAGGCGGTGCCCACCTCGAAGTCGGCGGTCTCCAGGATGCCGGCGAGGTCGCCGGTGGAGGCGACCACGGAGCCGAGCAGGCCGGTGCCGAACTCGTTGGCCAGGTCGTTGGACACGGTCGCCCACCCATCGTCGACGGTGGACTTCAGCCACTCGACGGCCTTGACGGTTTCGGGGCTGGTCAGCTTCATGTCCCAGCCGTCGGAGTAGGCGCCGCCCAGGGTCCACAGCGGGCCGGAGAAGGTCCAGGAAAGGTAGTCGACGGCGTTGCCCCAGCCGTGGGCGTGCTCGCGGCCGGACATCTTGTCCTGGAGCTTCTTGCCCCACTCGGTCATTTCCTCCCACGACTCGGGGCCGCGGTCGGGCAGGCCGGCCTTCTTCCACAGGTCCTTGTTGTAGTAGAACAGCGGCGTCGATCGGGCGAACGGCATGGCGTAGTGGCCGCCGTTGAGCGCGTAGTCCTCGTAGAGGCTCTCGACGTAGGTGGAGGTGTCCACGCCGGCGCGCTTGGCGACGTCGTCGATGTTGGCGATCTGCTCGTTGAGCGCGAAGTTGAACCACCACACGTCGGACAGCACGACGACGTCGGGCAGGTCGGTGCCGGACAGCGCGGCGTTGAACTTCTGGCCGAGTTCCTCGTAGTTCTTGCCGCCGTCGACCAGGCGGACCTTGAGGTCGGGGTTCTCCTTCTCGAAGCGGGAGATCAGCTCCTCTTCGATGGCCTTGGAGCTGGCCGGGTGGTTGGACCACCAGACGATGGTGTTGGGGTCGCCTTCGGCTCCGCCGCCCCCGCCGCCGGTGCCCGCGCACGCGGTCAGGGCGGCGCCGGCGCCGGTGAGGCCCAGCAGGGCGAGGAAGGTGCGGCGGTTGACGCCGTTGGGCAGTCGCTGCGCGTGGTCGTTCATCGGGGGTTCCTTTCGGGGGAGCATGTGCGGGGTTCCGGGCTTTGCGACGTCTGGGGCGGCGCGGGACCCGGGCCGAGGTGCCGGGGCGAGGGGGTCATCCCTTCACCGCGCCCGACGTGAGGCCCTTGATCATGTATTTCTGCAGGGCCAGGAAGAGCAGGAGGACGGGGATCATGGTCATGATCGTGGCGGCCATGACCGGGCCCCAGTTGGAGACGCCGTCGTTGTTCTGCAGCATGGTCAGGCCGACCGGCAGGGGCGCCGAGGCCTCGGTATCCGCCATGAGGAACGGCCAGAGGTACTGGTTCCACTCGTTGACCACGGTGATCATGGAGAACGCCACGAGCGTGGGCAGCGAGATCGGCAGCAGCACCTGGAACAGCAGGCGGAACGGGCCGGCGCCGTCCATGCGGGCGGCCTCGACGATCTCGTGCGGGATGGACATGAAGTGGTTGCGCATGAGGAACGTGCCGAACGCGATGCCCGCCAGGGGGATGATGATGCCCTGGTAGGTGTCGCGCCACCCGAGCTGGCTGACGAGCGCGTAGTTGGAGATCACCGTGACCTCGCTGGGCACCATCAGCGCCGAAATGACCAGGATGAAGACGAGGTTGCGGCCCGGGAAGCGCAGGATCGCCAGGGCGTACGCGGAGATCACGCCGAGGATGATCTTGATGGTGCACAGGATCACCGTGATGATGATCGAGTTGCGGAAGTACGCGAGGAACGGCACGCGCTCGGTCGCTTCCGCGTAGTTCTGCGGGTGCCATTCGTCCGGGAACCAGCGCACGGGGACCGAGTAGATGTCGCCGTGCTGCTTGAGGCTGGTCAGGACGATCCAGATCAGGGGCAGGCCGATGAATGCCACGGCGAGCGCCATGCCCAGGTAGCCGACGATGCGCCAGCCGATGCCGCGTTCGGTTCCGATCATGCCCGCACGTTCTCCTTGTCCATGTAGCGCACCTGGATGAGCGTGACCGCCAGGAGGATGAGGAAGAGGATGGTCGCGATGGTCGCGCCGTATCCCGCCCGGAAGTTGACGAAGGTCTCGTTGTAGACCTGGAAGACCAGCGTCGTCGTCCCGCCGTCCTGCGGGCCGCCGCGGGTCATCGTGTTGATGATGTCGAAGACCTGCACCGAATTGAGGGTGACGGTGATGGAGAGGAAGAACGTCGTCGGCCGCAGCTGCGGCAGCGTCACCTTGCGGAATCTGGTCCAGGCCCCGGCGCCGTCGATGGCGGCGGCCTCCGACAGGTCGCGGCTGAGCCCCTGCAGCGCGGCCAGGTAGATGACGAAGGTGTAGCCGAGGTTCTTCCACACGAAGGTGAACGTCACCATGAACAGGGCCCACTTGGGGTCCTGGTAGAAATTCGGGCTGTCCGCGCCGATGCGCTCGAGCAGGTCCTGGACCAGGCCGAAGTTCGGGTCGAAGACGAATTGGAAGGCCACGCCGATGGCGGCGCCGGAGATGACGAAGGGCGCGAACACCATCGAGCGCACGGCGTTGCGGCCGCGCAGTTTCTGGTCGAGCAACAAGGCCAGGAGCAGGCCGAGGACCATGGATCCGATCACCGCGAAAAACGTGAAGAAGGCCGTGTTGTACAGGATCTTCGCGGTGTCGCTGCGCGTCGCCCATTCCACGTAGTTGTCGAACCCGATGAACCTGGACGTCGGCGACGAGATGTTCCACTCGAAGAAGGACAGCCGGATGTTGTCCAGCAGCGGACGGTAGGTGAATACCGCCAGCAGGATCAGGTTCGGGGCGAGCAGCAGCGCCGCCAGGAGCCATTCGCCGGTCCGGGCCCGCCGGGCCCTGGCCTCGAGCTTCTCCTGGGAGCCGGTACCCGCGTCCGAGTCCGCGCCAAAATCCGCGTCCGGGCCCGTCTCGACGCCGGGCCGCTCCGGTTCGATCCCATTGCTTTCCACAAATGATCACCATGTCCCGCTCGGGTTGAATCAAGGGTACGGGAGGATGAACATTTGTTCACCAACCAATTACGCGCGGGTGAACCGCCAGGTCGAGGCCCCCTCTTCCGTTCCCGATCCCCTCCCCTACAATCGGCGCCATGGAATTCATCCCCGTCAGCGAAGTTCCCGACGACGCGCAGATCATCGACGTCCGCTCGAAGATGGAGTGGGACGAGGGCCATCCCGTGGGCGCCACGCACATCCCCATGGAGGAGATCCCCTCCCGCTACGGCGAGTTCGATTTCGACCGCGACATTTACCTGATGTGCCGTTCCGGCGGCCGCTCGGCGCAGGTGTGCCAGTGGCTGGAGATGAACGGCATCGACGCCATCAACATTTCCGGCGGCATGATCGATTGGGAGCACGCCGGCCGGCCGATCGAGAAGGCCTGACCCGGGCGGAGAGCCCGCACCCGCACGCCCCAGCACCGCTTTACGACGGCCGTCGTAAAGCGGTTTCCCTGTCCGACCCGCCCCCGCCGTGAGCATTCGGTGGGGGCCGCCCCATTATTGGAATCCGCGCACATGTGCATATGATGGGGGCATGCCAACGAAAAAGGAATCCCGGGCCGACCGCCCGGCCCCCATCATGCCGGAGGCGGTGACGTCGACCGCGGCGTGGGCCATCCGGCGCCTGGACGCCGAGCTCGGATCCGCGATCGACGGCGTCCTGGCCGACCGGGCACAGGACCCCGCCCTCACCGTGCGCGGGTACTGGCTCCTGGAGGCGATCGGCCCCGCCCCCGCCCACTCGCAGCGCGAGCTGTGCGACCTGCTGTGCATCGACCGGTCCGACATGGTCCGCCTCATCGACGTCCTCGAGGGCGCCGGGCTGGTCGAGCGCGTCCGCGACACCACCGACCGGCGCCGCCAGCTCGTCGGCCCCACCGCCGAAGGGGCGGAACTCCGCGACTCCATCCGCGCCGGCATCGCCGACGCCGAGGCCCGCGTGTTCGCCGCCGCCCCCGCCCCCATGCGCGCCGCCCTGGCCGCCGCACTGAGCGCGGCCGACGCCGCCGACGGACAATCGGGGGCGAACCCCGAATCGGCCCCCGACGCCGGGGAGCCAGAGGAAACCGCGGAACCCGCCGACGTCGACGGGACGCAGAAGAAGCCGAAGAAGAAGCGGAAGAACAAGAAGAAGGGCGGCAAGAGGCAGTGAACGACGTGACTGATCCGATCCGGTCCGGATACCTGCGCGGCGACCTCGCCGCCCCCGAACGGACCCTCATCGACATCCTGCGCGCCACCGCCGCCGAGCACCCCGAGGCGGCCGCGCTCGACGACGGCGACGTCGTGCTCACCTACTCCGACCTGCTGGCCGAAATCGACGAGACCGCCGGCTGGCTCGGCGAGCGCGGCATCGGCGCCGGCGACCGCGTCGGCGTGCGCATGCCGTCGGGCAACCGCGAGCTGTACGTGGCCATCCTGTCGATCCTCGCCGCCGGCGCCGCCTACGTGCCCGTCGACGCCGACGACCCCGACGAGCGCGCCGAAATGGTCTTCGGAGAAGCCGGCGTCGCCGCGTGGTTCGGCGCCGACGGCCTGCACGTGACGCCGGGCCACGTCGCGGCGGAACCCGCCCGCATGCCCGTGCCGGACGACGACGCGTGGATCATCTTCACCTCCGGCTCGACGGGCAAGCCGAAGGGCGTCGCGGTCACCCACCGCAGCGCCGCGGCGTTCGTCGACGCCGAGTCCCGCCTGTTCCTGGCCAACCACCCCGACGGCCCGCTGGGCCCGGAGGACCGCGTGCTCGCCGGCCTGTCCGTGGCCTTCGACGCGTCCTGCGAGGAAATGTGGATCGCCTGGGCTCACGGCTCCTGCCTGGTGCCCGCCCCGCGCTCGCTGGTGCGCTCCGGCATGGACCTGGGCCCGTGGCTGATCTCTCGCTCCATCACCGCCGTGTCCACCGTGCCGACGCTCGCCGGCCTGTGGCCCGCCGAGGCCCTGGATTCCGTGCGCCTGCTCATCGTCGGCGGCGAGGCCTGCCCGGCCGAGCTGGTCGAACGCCTGTCGACGCCCGAGCGCGAGGTGTGGAACACCTACGGCCCCACCGAGGCGACCGTCGTCGCCTGCGCCGCCGAACTCGAGCCCGGCGCGCCCGTGACCATCGGCCACGCCCTCGACGGCTGGGATCTGGTCGTCGTCGACTCCGAAGAAAAGCCCGTGGCCGTCGGCGAGGTCGGCGAGCTGGTCATCGGCGGCGTCGGCCTGGCCCGCTACCTCGACCCCGAGAAGGACGCCGAGAAGTACGCCCCCATGCCGTCTGTCGGCTGGGACCGCGCCTACCGCACCGGCGACCACGTCCGCCTGGAGCCCGAGGGCCTGCACTTCGTCGGCCGCGTCGACGACCAGGTGAAGATCGGCGGCCGCCGCATCGAGCTCGGCGAGGTCGAGGCCC
The DNA here is from genome assembly GCF_001056295.1 of Corynebacterium halotolerans. GTDB lineage: Bacteria > Actinomycetota > Actinomycetes > Mycobacteriales > Mycobacteriaceae > Corynebacterium > Corynebacterium hansenii. The sequence goes on along the minus strand of NZ_JVMD01000006.1, from coordinate 249,460 downwards.
ACCTGGCCGCCCTGCCGGGCGTCACCCAGGCCAGCGTGCAGGTCCGCCAGACCGCCGGCGGCCAGGACATCCTGGTCGGTTACGTCGGCGCCGGCGGCAACGCCGCCAACGTCGACGCCGATGCCGCCGCCGAGCGCCTGCGCGCCGAGATGCCCGCCGCCATGGTCCCGCGCCTCCACGTCATGGACGAGCTGCCCGTGCGCACCTCGGGCAAGGTGGACAAGGACGGCCTGCCCTGGCCGCTGCCCACCGACGGCGCCGCGGTGGACGACGCCGCCCTGGCGGGCCTGTCGCCCGTCGAGGCCTGGCTCTCCGGCATCTGGGCCGAGGTCCTGGCCGTGCCCCCGCCGGGTGCGGCGGCGGACTTCTTCGCCCTCGGCGGCACGTCGCTGGCCGCGGCGACCGTCGTCGCCCGGATGCGCGAGCGCGCCCCGCAGGTCGCAGTCCGCGACCTCTACGACCACCCGCGCCTGGGCCGGCTCGCCGAAGAGCTGGAGTCCCGCGGTCTCACGCTCGACGACGGCTCCGCGGGTGACGCGGCGGACGCGGAACCGAAACGCGTCGTCAAGCCCGTCCCCCGCTCCACCCGCCACGCGCAGTCCCTGTCCATGGTGCCGCTGCAGACCATCCGCGCCGCGAAGTGGATGACGTGGCTGGCCGTGCTCAACTGCATCGGCCACGCCATGGGGGCGCCGTTCACGCTGCCCGTGCCGTGGTGGCTGGCGCTGGTGCTGGCGCTGCTGTTCATCACGCCGCTGGGCACGCTGCCGCTGACTGCGCTGGCCACCCGCGCCCTGATGCGCGGCGTCACGCCGGGCGACCACCCGCGCGGCGGCAAGGTGCACATGAAGCTGTGGGCCGCCGAGCGGCTGGCCGACGCCTCCGGTGCCCGCGGCGTCGGCGGCGCCCCGTGGATGCTCTGGTACGCCCGGGCGCTCGGCGCCGAAGTGGGCAAGGGCGTGTCGCTGCACACCCTGCCGCCGGTGACGGGCTTCGTGTCCCTCGGCGACTACTGCTCCGTCGAACCCGAGACCGACATCTCCGGGTACTGGGTCGACGGCGACGTCGTGCACGTCGGGCGCATCGAGATCCGCGACGAAGCCCGCATCGGCGCGCGCTGCACCCTCATGCCGGGCACCGTCGTCGGCGAAGGCGCCCACGTCGAGGCCGGCTCCTGCGTCACCGGCGCGAAGAAGGTCAAGGCCGGCGCCCGCTGGTCGGGCTCGCCCGCGCGGAAGGTCGGCCGCCCCAAGCGCCGCTTCCCGGTCGAGGCCCCGCCGCGCCGTTCCTACTGGCTGCCGGTCTACGGCGTGTCCGCGCTGGTGCTGGCCCTGGTGCCGGTGGCGGCGCTGGGCACGGCGGCGGCGATCATCGGCTCCGGCGCGTCGTCGGCCACCACGGGGGCGGGCGCCGTCGGCCTCGCGTTCGCGTGGACGGCCCCGGCCGCCATCGCCGCAGTGGCGGTGTACGCGCTGCTGACGCTGATCCTCGTGCGCCTGCTGTCCATCGGCCTGAAGCCCGGCGTGCACCCCGTCCGCTCGCGGGTGGGCTGGCAGGCCTGGGCGACCGAGCGCCTGATGGACGCCGCCCGCACCGACCTATTCCCGCTCTACGCCTCGCTGCTCACCCCGTGGTGGATGCGGGCGCTGGGTGCGAAGGTCGGCCGCGACGCCGAGATTTCCACGGCGGTCGTGCTGCCGAAGTTCGCCGACATCCGCGAGGGCTCCTTCCTCGCCGACGACACCATGGTCGGCGGGTACGAGCTCGGCGGCGGCTGGCTGCTGCTCGAGGAGACCCGCATCGGCCGCCGCTCGTTCCTGGGCAACTCCGGCATCGCCGGGCCGGGCCGCAAGCTGGGCAAGAATTCGCTGGTCGCAGTGCTGTCGTCGACGCCGAAGAAGGCCAAGGCCGGCTCCAACTGGTGGGGCTCCCCGCCGGAGCGCCTGCGCCGCGTGGCCGTCGAGGCCGAGGGCGGCGAGGACCGCACCTACAGCCCGGGCTTCGGCGTGAAGGCCGCGCGCGGCGCCGTCGAGACCCTGCGCCTGCTGGCCCCGATCACGTCGCTGGCCCTGGCCGTGCTGGTGCTGCTGGCCATGCAGGGCGCCGCGGTGGGCGTGGCCGCGCTTGCCGACGCCGTGGTCGGCGCGGACGGGGCCGGCCAGCAGTTCCTCGCCGTGCTGGTCGGCCTGGCGGCGGCGTGGTTCATCGGCTCGCCGGTGCTGCTCACCGCGGGTCTGCTGGGCATGCTGATCACCGTGGCCATGAAGTGGATCTGCGTGGGCACCCACCGCAAGGGCGAGCACGCCCTGTGGAGCCGCTTCGTGTGGCTCGACGAGCTGCAGGACACCTTCGTCGAGACCGTCGCCGCCCCCTGGTACCTGGTGCCCGGCACCGGCACCGGCGGACTGAACCGCGCCATGCGCTGGCTCGGCGCCGACGTCGCCCACGGCGTGTGGCTCGAGTCCTACTGGCTGCCCGAAACGGACCTGTGCCGCATCGGCGAAGGCGCCACCGTCGGCCGCGGCTGCGTGGTGCAGACGCACCTGTTCCAGGACCGCGTCATGAGCCTCGACACCGTCGAACTCGCCCCCGGCTCCACCCTCGGCCCGCACTCCGTGGCGCTGCCGGCGTCGCGCCTCGGCGAGTCGACGACCATCGGCCCGGCGTCGCTGGTCATGCGCGGCGACGTCGTCCCCGCCGGCACCCGCTGGCAGGGCAACCCCATCGAGCCGATGAAGGAGTAGGGCTCGCCACCCTGCGAACGAATCGGCCCCCGCACCGGATGGTGCGGGGGCCGGGCCGTCGCAAAGCAGCTGGCGCGAAGCGAAAAACCGCCGCTAGTCGCCGATCTGATCGCGCCCGCGGAGGACGATCTTCGGGTCCGGGTCGCCGACGAGCTCATGGTCCTTGTTCGTGTACTCGAACTTCGACAGCACGTACCGCATCGCGTTGATGCGGGCGCGCTTCTTGTCGTTCGACTTGATGGTGATCCACGGCGACTCGTCGGTGTCGGTGTAGCGGAACTGCTCCTCCTTCGCCCGGGTGTAATCGTCCCAGCGGTCGAGCGAGGCGAGGTCCATCGGCGACAGCTTCCACTGGCGCACCGGGTCGACCTGGCGGATGGCGAACCGCGTGCGCTGCTCCTTCTGCGTCACCGAGAACCACAGCTTGGTCAGCGAAATCCCCGACCCCAGCAGCATGTTCTCCAGCATCGGCACCTCGCGGAGGAACTCGGCGTGCTGCGACTCCGTGCAGAAACCCATCACGCGCTCGACGCCCGACCGGTTGTACCAGGAGCGGTCGAAGAAGACGATCTCGCCGGCCGACGGGAAATGCTGGATGTAGCGCTGGAAGTACCACGACGTCGACTCGCGCGGCGACGGCTTCTCCAGCGCGACGGTGCGGGCGCCGCGGGGGTTGAGGTGCTCGTTGAAGCGCTTGATGGTGCCGCCCTTGCCGGCGGCGTCGCGGCCCTCGAAGAGGATGATGTGCTTCTGGCCGGTTTCCTTGGTCCAGTTCTGCCACTTCAGCAGCTCGATCTGGAGGGCGCGCTTGGTCTTTTCGTATTCCTTGCGCGTCATGCGCTCTTCGTACGGGTAGTTCTCGCGCCACGTCTGCACCGGTTCACCCGACGGGGTGACCAGCACCGGGTCGTCCTCGTCCGAGTCGTCGACGACGTATCCCTCGGTCGCCGCCAGGTCGACGATGTGGAAGTCCTCTTCGTTCGTGTCAGCCATGCCTTGAGTCTACCCGCGCAGCGCCCCCGATTCGGGGCGGTGAGCAGTGGCGCGGGCCACGCTTTGGGCGCGGGTGCGCTTTTCGGGGGCGTCCGGGCGGGCGGGAGGGTGCCCCCGCGGTGGGTGCGCGCCAATTTCGTTGCTTTGCGACGCTCATCGGGTGCCGGTTTCCGTCGTCACGCGGTCTGTGGGGTGGGCGCCGGCGAGGTTCGTGTCATGTGGTCGACGGTCCTTGGTGGCGGCGTCGACGACCTGGGGATTCGAGGAGCGGTTTTCGGGAGCGTCGATCGGATGACACGACGGCCGAAAGACACCCCGACAGTCGGCCCACCGGGCGCCCGCGGCGGTTCCGTGCCACGATGCGCCCATGGACCATTCGGGGGGACGGTCCCGCGGCGGCGACGCGCGCCCGGGGGATTCGAACGGTGCGCGGTCGGCCGAGCCACCGGCGACGTGGACGCGGGGGCAACTGACGGAACTGGGGCTGACGCGCGGGGATTTCACGGTGGCGCTCGACAGAGGGTGGCTCGTGAGAGAGGGGCGGGGGAGGTACCGCGTCGTCGTCGGCAAGCTGCGCCTGCGCATGGAGTTGGTGCTGGTCAGATCGCCGAACGCGGTGTTCTCCCATCGCACCGCGGCGTTCGCGCACGGGCTGAAGAAGCGCGAGCCCGCGGAGCTCGAGGTGATCGTCCCCCGCACGCGGAGCAGCCCGCGCGGCGCGAAGGGCCATCCGCGCGGTCGGGTGCAGTGGGCGCCGGTCGCCGGGCTGCCGTTCACGACGGTCGCGCAGACGCTCGCCAATCTCCTCGACGTGTGGCCGGCGCGGGCGGTGGCGGAAACGATCGACGCGCGGTTCCCCACCATGGATTCGCGGGCCGCGGTTCTCGCGGATGCGCGCCGGCTGCCCGCGCGGCACGCGAACCGTGTTCTGCCGCTGCTGGCCTGGGCGCCGGAGAACCGCAGGTCGAAGATCGAGGGGCAGCTCGCTCGTGCGGTGCAGATGCGCGGGTGGACGGTGCGGCTGAACGTGACCATCGGCCCGTACATGTGGGACATCTACATCGTCGAGGCGAACCTGGTGGTGGAGTTCGATTCCGTGCGATTCCACACAGATGAGGAGGTGTTCCGCGTCGATCGCGCCCGCCAGAACAACTTGGTGCGTCGGGATGTGACCATTCTCCGGTACACGGACTACGACCTCGAGCACCGCTTCGAGCACGTCGTCGACGAAATCTGCGACGAGGCCGCCCATGCCCTCGGCGCCCCGCGCTCGCCGTCGCGGTGGGATGCGAAGCATTGCCGGGACATCTACTTCAATCTCGAGGTCGAGAACGGCTGGCGGTACCGGTAGCGGGGTGTCGGCATGCGCCCAAGCCCGAGCGTGCGCGCTCATCTCCGGCCCGAACCGCGCGTGTAATTCCAACCCCTGATCAGAACGAATTACAACTCTGACCGCGCCGATTTTTGTCATTCACACCCGTGGCACGGCATCTCATGCCATATGCAAGAACGTCATGTCACGCGCAAGCACGTCATCTCATGTCATTCGGCTTCGCGGCATGGCAGCTCGCCTGGTGCCCGGGCGTGGCGATGGCGTTCGTGTCATTTGATCAACGCTCCCGAGTAGCACTCCTGACCACCAGCGGTTATGACGGACGGTTTCCATGAGTGTTGATTAAACGGCACGACGGCCGACGCAAAGCGCTCAAGATGACGGCTGCAAATCGCTCGAGATGACGACGGCCAGTGTGATGGGCAGGGCGGTAGGCCAACGGCAGGAAACGAATGGCGGCGACCGGAGCAATGGCCGCAAAGGATGGCGGCAACCGGTGGGAAACGGCCAATGTGAACGGGAAACCGGCCACCGGCAGGACATGGACGACGCCGGGCATACGAAAAGGCCCCGCACCACACCGAAATCGTGTGCTGCGGGGCCTTCTCTACGAGGGCCTTCTCTACCAGGGCCTTCTCTACCTGCGCTTTCCGGCCCAGCCCGCGTCTCCCCCGGTAAACCCACCGGAAGCGGACGGAGGCGAGACCGGGCGAACAGGCCAGGCGGGCCGGGGGCTTAGAAGCCGCCCATGCCGCCCATCTCGTCACCGCCCGGCATGGCCGGGGCAGCCGGCTCGGGCTTGTCGGCGACGACGGCCTCGGTGGTCAGGAACAGCGCCGCGATGGACGCCGCGTTCTGCAGCGCCGAGCGGGTGACCTTCACCGGGTCGTTGATGCCGGCGGCCATCAGGTCGACGTACTCGCCGGTCGCGGCGTTGAGGCCCTCGCCCTGGGGCAGGCCGGAGACCTTCTCGGACACGACGCCCGCCTCCAGGCCGGCGTTCAGGGCGATCTGCTTCAGCGGGGAAGCCAGGGCGGCGCGGACGATGCGCACGCCGGTGGCCTCGTCGCCGGTGAGGCCCAGCTCGTCGTCGAGGACGTGGGCGACCTGCAGCAGGGCGGAGCCGCCGCCGGCGACGATGCCCTCCTCGACTGCGGCCTTGGCGTTGCGCACGGCGTCCTCGATGCGGTGCTTGCGCTCCTTCAGCTCCACCTCGGTGGCGGCGCCGGCCTTGATGACGGCGACGCCGCCGGCCAGCTTCGCCAGGCGCTCCTGCAGCTTCTCGCGGTCGTAGTCGGAGTCGGAGTTCTCCAGCTCGGCGCGGATCTGGTTGACGCGGCCCTCGATGGAGGCCTGGGCGCCGGCGCCCTCGACGATGGTGGTGTCGTCCTTGGTGACGACGACCTTGCGGGCGCGGCCCAGCAGCGGCAGGTCGGCGGTCTCGAGGGACAGGCCGACCTCCTCGGAGATGACCTGGCCGTCGGTGAGGATGGCGATGTCCTGCAGCATGGCCTTGCGGCGGTCGCCGAAGCCCGGGGCCTTGACGGCGACGGACTTGAAGGTGCCGCGGATCTTGTTCACGACGAGGGTGGACAGGGCCTCGCCCTCGACGTCCTCGGCGATGATCAGCAGCGGCTTGCCGGACTGCATGACCTTCTCCAGCAGCGGCAGGAGGTCCTTGATGTTGGAGATCTTGGCGGAGACCAGGAGGATGTACGGGTCCTCCAGGACGGCTTCCTGGCGCTCGAGGTCGGTGGCCATGTAGCCGGAGATGTAGCCCTTGTCGAAGCGCATGCCCTCGGTGAGCTCGAGGTCGAGGCCGAAGGTGTTGGCCTCCTCGACGGTGATGACGCCTTCCTTGCCGACCTTGTCCATGGCGGTGGCGATGAGCTCGCCGATGGCCGGGTCGCCGGCGGAGATGCCGGCGGTGGCGGCGATCTGGTCCTTGGTCTCGATGTCCTTGGCGGTGGCCAGGAGCTCGGCGGTGACGGCGTCGACGGCCTTTTCGATGCCGCGCTTGATGCCCATCGGGTTGGAGCCGGCCGCGACGTTGCGCAGGCCCTCGGAGACGAGGGACTGGGCGAGGACGGTGGCGGTGGTGGTGCCGTCGCCGGCGACGTCGTCGGTCTTCTTGGCGACCTCCTTCACCAGCTCGGCGCCGATCTTCTCGTAGGGGTCCTCGAGCTCGATCTCACGGGCGATGGACACGCCGTCGTTGGTGATGAGCGGGGCGCCCCACTTGCGCTCCAGGACGACGTTGCGGCCCTTGGGGCCGAGCGTCACCTTGACGGCGTCGGCCAGCGTGTTGAGGCCCTTTTCGAGGCCGCGGCGGGCCTCCTCGTCGAATGCAATGATCTTGGCCATGAGGCTGCGATCCTCCGTTGATGGTCGACGACACTTTGACGGTGCTGGCCCGACGCCCGCGACGGCATGCGACCGCGGTAAGTGTCACCCGCGGCCTCGACCGGCCCAGCTGTTTCGTTTCACGTTGTTGGCACTTGCTCAACGCGAGTGCTAATCCCCGTTTCTAGCACTCGGCACATGCGAGTGCAAGACATGCCGGGTTCGCCGGGGCTTTTGCTTTGCGACGCCCACGGGCAGCCCCGAGTGGCCCGAGCTCCGGCGGCACTGCGCGGACCATTCCGACCACCCCGACGGCCCATCCCCCTCGGGCACCACGCGTGCCGCGCCGACCGCCGCCCCACATCCCCACCCCCGCGAACGCGCCGGTCCACACCCGGTTTCCGCCATCCCATTGTGACCCCCTACACAGTCATATATCTTATATGAAACGAAGGTCACGGGCGCATGCGGCGCCGGCGCACAGGCCGGAACGCATTGCCCGCCGGCCCCGCTCGACGCAATCGACCGGACCCGACACCCGAACCGAGGACCCACATTGGCTGACAACCAGGCACCGGACGCAGATCTGGCCGCCCGCACGCTCGAATTCATCAAATCCGAGATCCTGCCGCTGGAAGAAGAGCACGGCGGCGACATCACCTACGGCGACGACCTGCGCGTCCACATGCAGGATCTGGCGCGCAAGGCCGGGGTGTTCGCGCCCCACGCCCCGAAGGAGTACGGCGGCCACGGCCTGAACATGGTCGACCGCGCCCCCGTTTTCGAGGCCGCGGGCTACTCCACCTTCGGCCCGACGGCCCTGAACATCGCGGCCCCCGACGAAGGCAACGTGCACATGCTCGCGCACGTGGCCAACGAGCAGCAGCGCGAGCGCTTCCTCGCCCCGCTCGCCCGCGGCGAGGTCCGTTCGGCGTTCGCCATGACCGAGCCCGCGCCCGGCGCGGGCGCCGACCCGGCGGCCCTGGCCACCAAGGCCACCCGGGTGGGCGACCGCTGGCGGATCGACGGCAAGAAGGTCTTCATCACCGGCGCCGACGGCGCGGGCTTCTTCATCATCATGGCGCGGACCTCCGGCGAGCCCGGCGATCGCGGCGGCGCGACGATGTTCCTGGCCGACGCCACCGAGCCGGGCATCGAGGTCGTGCGCCACATCAAGACCTCCGACACGTCGATGGTCGGCGGCCACTGCGAGGTCGTCTTCGACGGGCTGGAGCTCGGCGACGACGCCGTGCTCGGCGAGGTCGACGAGGGCTACCGCTACGCGCAGGTCCGCCTCGGCCCGGCGCGCATGACCCACGTGATGCGCTGGCTGGGTTCGGCCCAGCGCGCCCACGACATCGCGCTCGAGCGCTGCGTGACCCGCCGCCTGTTCGGCGAGCGCCTGGGCGACCTGGGCATGGCGCAGCAGATGATCGCCGACAACGAGATCGACCTCGCCGCCACCCGCGCGCTGCTGCGCCGGGCATGCGAGGATCTCGACGCCGGCGATCTGGGCACGACGAATACGTCGATCGCCAAGGCCTTCGGCGCGGAGGCCATCCACCGCGTCGTCGACCGGTCCATCCAGCTGTGCGGCGGCCTGGGCGTCTCCGACGACCTGCCGCTGGCCCGCCTGCTGCGCGAGGTCCGTCCCTTCCGCATTTACGACGGCCCCTCGGAAGTCCACCGGTGGTCCATCGCCAAGCGCGCCGTGTCCGCCACCCGCCGCCGGATGGGGGTGCCGAAGTGAACGCGTCCGATTCCCTGACCCGCGAGGCGCTGCCGCTGGGCCCGTTGCGCGACTACCTGGAAGGCAAGGCCGCCGGCGGTGCGGGCCTCGTCGTCAAGCCGGAGATCGTCGGCGAGCTGACCGCGACCCGCCTGACCGGCGGCAAGTCCAACCTGACGTTCCTCGTGGAGGACGAGGGCGGGCACCGCTGGGCCGTGCGCCGTCCGCCGATGGCCGGCGTCACGCCCTCCGCCCACGACATGAAGCGCGAATTCACCGTGATGAGGGGCCTGGGCGGCACCGACGTGCCCGTGCCCGAGATGATCGCGCTGTGCACCGACGAGTCCGTGATCGGGGCGCAGTTCCTGGTCTCCGGGTTCGTCGACGGGCGCGTCATCCGCGCGGCCTCCGACCTCGACGGACTCTCCGACGCGCAGCTCGACGCCGCCATCAACGGCATGGTCGGCGCCCTGTCCACCCTCCACGCCACCGACTACCGGGCCGCCGGGCTCGGCGAATTCGGCCGTCCCGAGGGGTACCTCACCCGCCAGGCGAAGCGCTGGCTCAAGCAGTGGGGCCACGTGAAGGCCGAGGAGATCCCCGACGTCGAGCGCCTGGGCAACGCCCTCCTCGACCGCGTCGTCGCGGTGGAGGCCGAGGCGCCCGCGCCGTCGGTGGTCCACGGCGACTACCGCCTGGACAACGTCATGCTCGACCACGACGACCCGGGCAAGATCCTCGCCATCGTCGACTGGGAGCTGTCGACGCTCGGCGACCCGCTGTCCGACGTCGCCATGATGTGCGCCTACCGGTCCCCGCAACTCGACCGGGTCCTCGGCTTCGACGCCGCCTGGTCCGCGCAGCGCGTCCCCTCCCCCGACGACCTCGCGCAGCGCTACGCCACGGCCACCGGTTCCACCCTGCCGAACTGGGACTTCTACCTGGCGCTGGCCTACTTCAAGATCGGCGTCATCGCCGCCGGCATCGCCCACCGCACCCGCCAGGGCGCCGACGCGGGCGAAGACGACGCCGGGTCGACGGTGCCGGAGTACATGTCGCTGGGCCTCGCCGCGCTGGGCGGCTAGCGCTTCTCCCCGCAGCACGCCGCACCCGAACGAAACAGCGCACCCGAACGAAACAAAAGGAAAACCCCCGATCATGACCCACACCCCCTCCGCCCTGGTCACGGGCGCCACCCGAGGCATCGGCCGGGCCATCGCCGACCGGCTCGCCGCCGACGGCTGGGCGCTGACGCTGGTGGCCCGCAACGCCGACGCCCTCGCCGACACCGCCGACGCCCTGCGCGCCGCCGGGTCGCCCGACGTGCTGGTCTGCCCCGCGGACCTGTCCGACGCCGATTCCGCGGCGGCGCCGATCGCCGCGCACGGCGAGAAGTACGGTTCCCTGGACGCGCTGATCCTCAACGCCGGCATGGGGCTGCGCGCGCCGTTCGCCGACATGCCGCTGCGGCGCTTCGACAAGCTGTTCGCCATCAACGTCCGCGCGCCGTTCGTCATGATGCAGGCGGCCACGCCCCTGCTGACCACCGCCGCGGAGGCGCGCCCCGACAAGGGGGCGAAGGTCGTCGCGCTGGCGTCGTCGACGGGCGTGTACGCCGAAGAGGGCTACGCGGCCTACGGCGCCTCGAAGGCGGCGCTGATCAGCATGCTGGAGACGTACACCATCGAGCACTCCGGCGCGGGCGTCATGGCCACCACCCTGTCCCCGGGGTACGTGGACACCGACATGACCGACTGGGTCGACGAGCAGACCCGCGCGACCATGCTCTCCGCGGACGACCTCGCGGTGATGACGACGGCGCTGCTGGACCTTTCGTCCCGGGCGTTCGTCAAGAACATCACGCTCACGCGGGCCGGGACGCCGGGGTACGGGGCCTGATCCGCGGGCGCGCCTATGCTGGCGCGCATGAGCACCGCTGACATGCACGACGCCGACATCGACCCCGCCCTGATCTCCGCCCTGCGCGACCGCGTCGCGGCCGACCGGGACACCATCCGGAAGCAGTTGTCGGAGCTGGTGGCCTTCCCGTCCGTCCACGGCGACGAGGCCACCGCCGCCGCCTGCCGCGACGCCGCCGCCCACGTGGCGGAGCTGTTCGCGGACGCGGGCGTGGACCTCGATTCGCACGTCACGGTCGACGGTTCGATCGCGCTGACGGGCCACATCCCGGCGCCGGAGGGCCGCCCGACGGTTCTCCTCTATTCCCACTACGACGTCCAGCCCGCCGGCGACGTCGCCGCATGGACGGACGACCCGTGGACGCTGACGGAGCGCGACGGCCGCTGGTATGGCCGCGGCACGGCGGACTGCAAGGGCAACGTGGTCATGCACCTCGCGGCCCTGCGCGCACTGCGCGCGCTGCGGGAGCTTGCCGACGACCCGGCGTCGCCCGTGGAGCTGCCCGGGATCAGGATCGTGGTGGAGGGCTCCGAGGAGCGCGGCTCGGCCGGCCTGGAGGACCTGACGCGGACGCGGCCGGAGCTCTTCCAGGCCGACGTCATCCTCATCGCCGACGTGGGCAACGTGGCCGTGGGCCGCCCGACCTTGGTGACCACGCTGCGCGGCAGCGCGGACGTCGACGTCACCCTGGAAACGCTGGCGGGGCCGGTGCACTCCGGCATGTTCGGCGGCGCCGCCCCCGATGCGCTGGCGGCGATGATGCGCCTACTCGACTCGCTGCGCGACGACAACGGCGCGACGTGCATCGACGGCCTCGACTGCGGTCAGACGTGGGAGGGCCTGGGCTACGACGACGCGATGTTCCGCTCCGACGCCGGGGTGCTCGACGGAGTGGAGCTGATCTCCGACGGCTCGGACGCGACCGTGGCGGATCTGACGTGGGCGCGCCCGGCGCTCATCGTCACCGGCATCGACTGCCCGCCGGCTACCAACGCCGTCAACGCCATCCCCTCCTCCGTCACCGCGCACCTCAACCTCCGCGTGCCCCCGGGCATGGATCCGCGGGAGGCGCAGGACAAGCTCGTCGCGCACCTGGAGTCCCATGTGCCGTGGAACGCCCGGATGGAGATCGAGCGCGACGTGCTGGCGTCGTCGTTCAGCGCGAACGTCGAAGGCGACGTCGTCAAGCATGTCGAAGCCTGCCTAGCCGCGTCCTACGGACGCGAGACCGAGCGCATGGGCGAGGGCGCGTCGATCCCCCTGTGCGCGACGCTTCTCGACGCCGTGCCCGACGCCGACATCGTGCTCTACGGCGTGGAGGAACCGCAGTGCCGCATCCATTCGGCGGACGAGTCCGTCGACCCCCGCGAGATCCGCGACATCGCCGTCGCCGAGGCCCTGATCCTGGCCACGATCGGGCGGTGATTCACGCCCGAATCCCCGTTACGGGTGGGGACCGGGTGTGACGCGCCGCACCTCCGATCGGCGCGTTTTCTTGCGGGCCGCACCCGCGTTGTTCTACGGTTGCCCACATGCAGAAGAACATTCGACTTACGCGAGTAGCCGAGGCTACGAACCCCGGTGGAGGCATGGACTGACCCCTCCACACGGGGTCTCTGGCCGCTACGCACCCACGCATCCATGGGTCGGTCCACCAAATTTCTTCTTCTCTGGACTTATCCGAAGGACCGCACAGAATGTTCACCACCCGCACGCACAAGAACACCTCGACGACGATGACCTATAGCGGGAAGCGCCCCTCCGCGAAGGCGGCGTCCACCTCCCGCACCTTCACCGAGGACCCCTTCCGCGCCCGCTTCGGCCACCGGCTGCCGCGCGGCCTGCGCCAGGAGGCGCGGGGCATGGACTGGCGCACGTTCATGACCACCTACTCGCCCACCGGCGGTTCGCTGGCCATCCGCGAGTTCACCTCCGTCAAGGGCCTGGCGGGCCGCGCGACCTACCGCGCGACCATCACCACCGGCCGCGGCACCGACGCCGAGCGCACCGAGCTGCGCGAGGTCACCGCGATGGGCCCCGTCTCCGCGGTGACCAACCTGATGGCCGACTCCGGCTACCGCGTCGAGATCCTCGAGTTCCACCAGTTCGAGATCTTCGAGGCGACCGCGACCTTCCTGTACGCGACGCACAACAAGAGCTCCGTCTGGGCCATGGGCTTCGGCACCACGCCGGAGGCGGCGACCATGACCGCGATGACCTGCGCGGCGAATCGCCTGCACGGGTGACGCGCACGCGGCGCGCTTTCCCCGCCCGACCCGGGCACTTTCCGATCACCCTCGGCATTCGCCGAGGGTGATCGCTGTTGCGGACACGTACTCCTTTTCAGCATGATTGGTGGAGTGACCATCATCCTGTGCCTCCTCATCGCCACTGCGGCGGCGGCACCTTGGGTGATACGCGGTCTCGGCAGGCGCGGGTTCCCCGTTCTGGCCCTGCCCCTGGCGGCGGGCGCCGCCTGGACCGGCTCGCACCTGGTGGGCCATGCGACGGCCGGGCCCGGAGCGCCGCATCCCGTTCCCGTCGAGCGGTTCGAGTGGATGCCGGCCGTCCACCTGGACATCGTGCTGCGGCTGGGCCCGCTGGAATCGCTGTTCGGCACGCTGGTGCTCGCCGTCGGCGTGCTGGTCCTCGTCTACTGCGGCGGCTACTTCCACGACGCCCCGCCCGGGAAACGCCGCCGGATGGGTTCGTTCGCGGCGCAGATGGTGATGTTCGCGGGGTCGATGTACGGCCTCGTCGTCGCCGACAACATGCTGCTCATGTACGTGTTCTGGGAGATCACGTCCGTGCTGTCGTTCCTTCTGGTCGGCTACTACGCCGAACGCGCGTCGTCGCGCCGCTCCGCCGGCCAGGCCCTGTTGGTGACCACGATGGGCGGGCTGGTCATGCTCGTGGGCATCATCCTCATGGGCCACACGACGGGATCGTGGGAGTTCTCGGCGCTCACCGCGCCGGATGCGCAGAGCTGGGCGGAGCTGAACGACCCGGCGATCGCCACGGCGGTGGTGCTGCTGGTCCTCGGCGCCCTGACGAAATCGGCGATCGCCCCGTTCCACTTCTGGCTGCCCGGCGCGATGGCGGCCCCGACTCCGGTGTCGGCGTTCCTGCATTCCGCGGCGATGGTGAAGGCCGGCGTCTTCCTGGTCGCCCGTCTGTCGCCGACGTTCGGCGCGACGGAGACCTGGCATCTGGCGATCATCCCGCTGGGCCTGGTCACCATGGTGATGGCCGGCTGGATGGCGCTGCGGCAGAAGGACCTGAAGCTGGTGCTGGCCTATGGCACGGTGTCGCAGCTGGGGTTCATCATCACGGTGGCGTCGATAGGCACGCGCGCGGCGATGCTCGCGGCGCTGGCGCTGACGCTGGGCCACGCGATGTTCAAGGCGACGCTGTTCATGATCGTCGGCGCCATCGACCATTCGACGGGCACGCGCGACGTGCGGCAGCTGTCGGGGCTGGGTGCCCGCCGCCCGCAGCTGGCCATCATCGCGGGGCTGGCCGCGGCGTCGATGGCGGGAGCGCCGCCGCTGTTCGGGTTCGTGGCCAAGGAAGCCGCGCTCGGGGCGGTGCTGGAGGCCGATCCGCTGCGCGGCATGCCGGGCGTCTTCACCGCGATCGGCCTGGTGGTGGGGTCGATCCTCACCGTGGCCTATTCCCTTTATTTCATGCGCGCGGCGTTCGCCACGAAACCGCAGACGCATTCGTCGGGCGGCGGGACGTCGCGGGCGGTCGAGGAAATGCGGCGCCCGAGCCCGCTCATGACCGCCCCGGCCTGGCTGCTGGCCGTCGCCGGGTTGGCGACGGGCCTGCTGCCCGGGCTTTACGACGCCGTGATCCGCCCGTACCTCGTCGCCGCCTTCCCGGATTCGGCGGATGACCCCCACCTGGCCCTGTGGCACGGCTTCACGGTGCCGCTGGCGCTGACGGCGGTCATCCTGCTGACCGGCGCGATCATGCACTGGCAGCGGACGCTGGTCCGGGAGCTGCAGTTCGAGAAGCCGGCGCTGGGCGACGCCGACGTCGCCTACGACTGGATCCTCGACTTCGCCCGCCGCCTGTCGCTGCGCGTCACCGCGTTCACGCAGCGCGGTTCGCTGCCGCTGACCGAGGCGACCATCTTGGGCGTCTTCATCCTGCTGCCGATCGCCGCGCTGGTGGTCGGCGACCGCGATGACCTGCGCATGGAGCTGTGGGACACCGCGCCGCAGGGCGCGGCGGCGCTGTTGATCATCATCGCGGCGCTGGCGGCGACGCGGATGCGCAACCGGCTGTCGGGCGTGATCATGGTCGGCGTGACGGGGTACGGCCTGGCCATCGTCTTCGCGCTGTACGGCGCCCCGGACCTGGCGCTGACGCAGCTGCTGGTCGAGACCATCACCATGGTCGTGTTCGTGCTGGTGCTGCGCACCCTGCCGCCGAAGACCACCGATCAGCCGACCGGCCTCGAGCGCGCCCGCGCGTGGCTGGCCGTCGCCGTGGGCGCCGCCGCGGCGGTCATCGGCGCGTTCGCCATGGCCGCGCGGGGCACCGACCCCGTCTCGGGGGAGATCCCGCGGATCGCGCTGGAGGACGGCCACGGGGCCAACGCGGTCAACGTGCTGCTCGTGGACATCCGCGCGTGGGACACCTTCGGCGAGATCTCGGTGCTGGTGATCGTGGCCGTGGGCATCGCGTCGCTGGTGTTCCGCACGCACACGGTGCACAACCTGCCGCGGGTGACCACCCGCCGCACGCGCCGCGAGCGCAACCCGCGCTGGCTGGCCACGTCGGGGTCGCGGGTCGACGCCGGCCGCCGCCCCCTGATGGTCGTGGTGTCCACGCGCTTCCTGTTTCCGTCGATGATGGCGCTGTCGCTGTACCTCTTCTTCGCGGGCCACAACGCCCCCGGCGGCGGATTCGCCGGCGGCCTGGTCGCGTCGCTGGCCATCACGCTGCGTTACCTGGCCGGCGGCCGCTACGAGCTGGCCGAGACCATCCCGTGGTCGACGGACAAGATCCTCGGCACCGGCCTGGGTGCCTCGGCGCTGGCGGTGTTCTGGCCGATGATCGTCGGGTGGCCGCCCCTGGCCAGCCACATCGTGGACCTGGAGCTGCCGCTGATCGGCGAGATGCATCTGGTGTCCCCGCTGCTTTTCGACGTCGGCGTCTACCTCATCGTCATCGGCACCGTCACCTACATCCTGCGCAGCCTCGGCGGCCGCATCGACGTGGAGACCGACCGCCGCGCCGAGCGCGCCCGCTCGCGCCGCGTGGCCCTGACCAAGCTGGGCCGCACGCGCCAGTTCCGCTACAAGTCCGGGAAGGAGGCCGCGAAGTGATCATCAACTTCGTGCTGCTGGCGACGGTGGCCGTGCTCATCGCGACCGGCGTGTACCTGTTCCTGGACCGCGCCATGACCAAGATGCTCATGGGCGCCCTGCTGATGGGCAACGGCATCAACCTGCTCATCCTCATCGCCGGCAATCCGGGCGACCCGCCGATCTGGGGCCGGGGTTCGGGCGCCGGCGGAGAGACGGCGGATCCGCTGCCGCAGGCGTTCATCCTGACGGCCATCGTCATCACCATGGGCCTGGCGGCGTTCCTGCTGGCGCTGGCCTACCGCCAGCACCGGTACCGCGTCGGCGATCAGGTGCAGGACGACCGCGAGGACCAGTTCGTGGCCATGCGCCGCCCGGACGACCCCTCGGCGGCGCCGGACCACGACCGCTCGGACGACCCGACTACGGGTCGGCCCACCGAGGCCGGCGACAAGTTCGGCCCGGACAGCTTCGAGAAGCCCGTGGAGGAGGACGATTCCGGTGACGACTGAGCAGATGATCCTCTTCCTCATCCCCATGCCGGTGCTCATCCCGGCGGTCACCGCGGGACTGGCGCTGCTGTTCTCGCGGCGCCCGCGCCTGCAGCAGCTGCTGAGCATCGCCGCGCTGGTCCTCCTGCTGGTCCTGGCGGTCTGGCTGGTGTACCTGGTGCAGGTCAACGGCATCCACACGGTCCAGGTCGGCGGGTGGAATTCGCCGATCGGCATCACGCTGGTCGCCGACGGCCTGTCGACGGTCATGATCGCCGTATCGCAGCTCGTGCTCTTCGCCGTCCACTGGTTCGGCATCGGGCAGGGCATCCGGGACGGCGACGACGATGACCCGATCTCCGTGTTCGTGCCCACGTACATGCTGCTGAACATGGGCGTGTCCATGGCCTTCCTGGCCGGCGACCTGTTCAACATGTACGTCGGCTTCGAGGTGCTGCTGCTGGCGTCGTACGTGCTGCTGACGCTGGGCGCATCGGCGTCGCGCATCCGCGCGGGCGTGAGCTACGTGATGGTGAACCTGCTGTCGTCGATGGTGTTCCTCATGGCCATCGGCTTCGTCTACGCCTCGGTGGGCACGGTGAACTTCGCCCACGTGTCCATCCGCATGGAGGAGCTGCCGTCGGGCACCCGCACCGCCATCTTCGCGGTGCTGCTGGTCGCGTTCGCCGTGAAGGCGGCGGTGTTCCCGCTGTCGTCGTGGCTGCCGGACTCCTACCCCACCGCCCCGTCGATGGTCACGGCCGTCTTCGCGGGCCTGCTGACGAAGGTCGGCGTGTACGCCATCATCCGCTCCCGGTCGGTGATGTTCCCCGACGGCGCGCTGGACGGGGTGCTCATGTGGGCGGGCCTGGCGACGATGGTGATGGGCATCCTCGGCGCCATGGCGCAGAACGACATCAAGCGGCTGCTGTCCTTCACGCTGGTGTCGCACATCGGCTACATGATTTTCGGCATCGCCCTGGGCAACGAGCTCGGCCTGTCCGGCGCCATCTTCTACATGGTCCACCACATTCTGGTGCAGACCGCGCTGTTCCTGGTGGTCGGCCTCATAGAGCGCCAGGCCGGGTCGTCGTCGCTGCGCCGCCTGGGCGGATTGGCCAAGGCCTCTCCCCTGCTGGCGCTGCTGTACCTGGTGCCGGCGCTCAACCTCGGCGGCATCCCGCCGTTCTCCGGGTTCCTGGGCAAGATCATGCTCATCGAGGCCGGTGCCCAGTCGGGCACGGCCACCGCGTGGGTGCTCGTCGGCGGTTCGGTGCTGACCTCGCTGCTGACCCTGTACACCATGGTCATCGTCTGGTCGAAGGCGTTCTGGCGCGACCGCTCCGACGCCCCCGAGGGCGGCACCGCCCTGGCCAGGGTCTCCCCGCTGCGCGAGGACACCCGCGTGGTGTCGCTCGAGGAGCGCGAGGACGTCGGCCGCATGCCCTTCGGCATGGTCGCCCCGACGGTGTTCCTCGTCGCCGCGTCCGTCGCGGTCACGGTGATGGCGGGCCCGCTGTCCGGCGTCTCCGACCGCGCCGCCGCCAACGTCTCCGACGTCGACGGCTACCGGTCGGCGGTGCTCGGCGTCCGCGACCACGACGACCAGAGCGCCCTGCCCGAACCGGGCCGCACGCTCGATCCCGCCCGCGCCCGCGACGGCGGCGGGGACTCCGTGGAGAAGGAGGAGGACCGGTGAGCGTCGGCAAGCGGAAGATCCGCGAACTCGGGGAGGAGCGCCGCAAGAGCCAGCCGTCGTTCATCCTGTTCGTGTGGCTGATCGTCATGTGGCAGCTGCTGTGGGGCGAGGTCACGTGGGCGAACGTCGCCGGCGGCATCGGCGTGGCGCTGCTGGTGTCCATCTTCGTGCCCATGCCGCGCGTGCCCGTCAGCGACATCAGCGTGAATTGGCCGGCGATGATAAGGCTCTTCGCCACGTTCTTCGTCGACTTCATCGTCGCGTCGTTCACCGTCGCGTGGCTGGCGCTGCGGCGCTCGGACCCGCCGCCGAGCGCCGTCGTCGAGGTGCCCATGCGCACTCGCGACGACCTCACGCTCGCCTCGGCCATCGCGCTGATCAACCTGCAGCCCGGCGGCCTGGTCATCGACATCGACAACCGCCGCAAGACAGTCACCATGCACCTGCTCGACGGGTCGTCGACCGGGCGCATCGACAAGACCATCGCGCAGCTCGGCCGGCTGGAGCGTCAGGTCGTGCGGGCCTTCGAGAACAGGGAGCTCGACGACGCCCCCGCCCCCGGCGACTTCGGCCACGACCACGCGGGCGTCCGGGCCGACGCCGCGGACCGGAAGGAGGACTGATGGACCCGCAGATCTATTCCACCCTGCTGGCCGTGACGGCGGGCCTGTACTTCGTCGCCTCGCTCATCGCCCTGGGGCGGCTGCTCGCCGGGCCCAACTCGATGGACCGGCTGGTGTCGCTGGAGTCGATGATCGCGATGTCGCAGGGCATGCTCGCCGTGTACATCGCGTGGTCGATGGACACGTCCGTGGCCTACGCGATGCTGGTCATCGCGCTGCTGGGGTTCATTTCCTCGCTGTCGGTCGCGCGCTTCCGCGTGCCGGACAAGCGCCCCCGGGCGACGGTCCGCGCGTCCTCGCGGGAGGCTTCCCGCGAAGCGTCGCGCGACGCCGCCCAGCAGGCCGCGCGCGAGGAAGACCTCAAGCACGTCGACGAGAAGGAGGACCATTTCTGATGCTCATCGTGGACGTCATCTCCATCACCCTGATCCTCGGCGGCGGCTTCTTCTGCTTGGCGACGGCCTTCGGCCTGGCCCGGTTCCGCGACACCATCGGCCGCATGCACGCGTCGACCAAACCGCAGACGCTCGGGCTGTCCATGACGCTGTTGGGCACGGTTCTGCACATCTTCGCCAACGGCGGCGGGGGCGCCACCGTCGCGGGCGACCTGGGCATGATGCTGCTCATCGTGCTGTTCGCGCTGATGACCTCGCCGATCATCGGCAACCGGCTGGGCCACGTGGCGCAGAAGGAAGGCCTCATCGACCGCGCGGCGCTGTCCCGCGACGACGAGGCCGAGCCCCGTCTCCGTCCCGGGCCGCGCGGCGACTGAATCGGCGCCCTACGCCTCCAGCGGTTTCCCGGCCGCCATCTCGCGCACGGCCAGGTCCACGGCCGCCACCCACGGGCTGTGGCCGAGCTTCGCCTCCACGGCGAGGACGTCCTCCTCCTCCGCCAGCGACGGCAGCGCCCCCGCCCGTCCGGCCGCCCGGCGCTGCCGCTCGTAGCCGGCGCCGCCGCGGATGATGTCGTGCACGCCCTCCAATTCCTCCGCGCAGCCCAGCTTCCGGGCGATCGGCGCGATCCGCGCAAGCAGGTCGGCGAGGTCGTCCTTGACCCACCGTTCGTTGGTGTCGCGGTCGACGATGATCAGCGCGTCCATGCCGTAGCGGCTGGCGCGCCACTTGTTCTCGTCGTTGTGCCAGTACTGCATCGACGGAAGGTCGGCGCCCCGGTCGAGCAATTCGTCGTAAAGCACCACCAGGCAGTGGGTCAGCGCGACGATGGCCGCGAGCTCCCGCGTGTTCGAGGTCGCGTCGGCGACGCGGACCTCGATGGTCCCGTACTTCGACGCCGGGCGGATGTCGATGTGCATCGAGCCGGTGTGGTTGATCACGCCCGACTTCCACTGGTCCGCCATGTACGAGCGCCACGATTCCCAGTCGCGCACGTCCGGCGGCAGCCCCGCGGTGGGCAGCTGCCGGTACAGCAGGGTGCGGTTGGAGGCGTACCCGGTGTCCTCGCCGTTCCACGCGGGCGACGACGCCGACAGCGCCAGCATGTGCGGCAGATTGACCAGCAGCGCGTTGATGATGGGCCACACGCGGTCCTCCGACCGCACGCCGACGTGGACGTGGATGCCCCAGATGATCATCTGCCGGCCCCACCATTGCGTGCGGTTGATGATCTCCGAATACGAGGTCTTCTCGCTGACCCGCTGCCCGGTGCCGCGCGAGAAGGGGTGCGAGCCGGAGGCCCAGACGTCGACGCCGAGCTCGTCGGCCGCCGCGCGGACCATCTCCAGCTGCTCGCCGATGTCCTCCATGGCGTCGGGGACGGTGTCGTGGACGCCGGTGACCAGCTCGACGGTGTTGGCCAGGAATTCGCGCTGGATGCGGTGCCCGGGGTGGTCGCGGCCGATGATCTCCAGGGCATCGGCCGCGCACGGCACCAGTTCGCGGGTGTCGCGGTCGACGAAGGCGACCTCCCACTCGACGCCGAGCGTATGGCGCGGCGATCCGGCGAATTCTTCGATCATGAAGCCATTTCACCACACCGGGTGGTGCGCCGGGCGAAACGACCCCGCAGGTCGGGGGCCTTGCCCGGCGGCGCCTTACGACGTCGCGGAGGTGGTGGCGGAGGTTTCCGGGGTGCTCGGTTCGGTCCAGTCGACGCTCTTGCCGCACGACAGGACGGTGCCGTCGGAGTCGGCGAGCACGACGGTGGAGAAGGAGCCGGCCTCGCCTTCGACGGGGGTGTTCCAGACCTTCGCGGAGCCCTTCTCGGCGTGGATCTCGCCGATGACGCCCAGGCCCTCGTCGGTGGTCTCGCCGACGCCGGGGCAGCCGGAGGCGCCGCGGGCGATGACGCGGTACTTGCCGTCATCGAGGGAGGTGAAGGCGATTTCGTCGTCGGCGAGGCCCAGCCAGCCGCCGGCGGAGAGGACCTTGACGTGGCCCAGGATGTGCGAGCGGCCGTCGTCGGCCATGCGGACGAAGTTGAACGAGCCCTCGCGGTCGGTGAGCTTCGGGGCGTCGGGGTCGACGCTGACGGCCGCGGACGTCGCGGTGGTTTCGCGGGTGCCGCGGTCGCCGCCGCCGTCGCCGCCGGAGCCGCATGCGCCCAGTGCCAGGGCGGACGCCGCCAGTGCGACCAATGCGTGGGCGGTGCGGCGGGTGCGGGGCTTCATGGCGGTGACGGTCTCCATCGTGTGGGTTCGCTGTGGGCGAGATAAGACTACTAGCCCGACCGCCCGTTCTCAGCGTCGGCCCCGGAGGCGGGGACCGCCCCCGCGGTCAGCGCCGGGCGTCCGCCGCGGTGACCACGATGATGCCGCCCGGGGCACTGGAAAGCCGCTGGTCGCGGGGGGCGACGTCCCAGCCGTTGTCGCGCGCGATCTGCTCCGCGGCGGCCTTCTCGGCGGCATTGCCGGGGTTGTAGTGGACGGTGGTCCGCTCCCAGATGCCGGTCTGCCCCTCGGCGGCGTTGCCGGTCGCGCCGCGGCCCCAGCCCTCGCGGGACAGGGAGTCGGAGACGCTGGCCGCCAGGCCCTGTTCGTTGGAGTTGTTCAGCACGGTGATGCGGTAATCGGCGCGGCGGATCTCGCCCGGCGCGGCGGGGGCGGGCGGCGGGGTCGGAGCCTCGGCGTCGGGGCGGCCGCCGGGGCCGGCGGCGGATTGGTCGCCTCCGGGGCGGTCGCCGGTTCCGGGGGCGCCGGCGGCGGGGGCTTCCGCGACGGTGCCGTCGCCGCTCTCCCCGCCGTCGCCGTTTTCGCCGCCCGAGGTCCAGGCGTAGAGGCCCCAGCCCATGAGGCAGACGCCGATGAAGATGCAGATCATGGCCAGGCCGCGCAGGGGCATGCCGCCGCCGGAGTCGGCGGGGCGGTCGGCGCGGTCGTCCCCGCGGTAGTCGTCGTAATCGTCGTACCCGGCGGCGGGAGCGGCCCGAAGGCCGCCGTCCCGATCGCCCGGGTTTCGGTGGCGGCCGGCGCGGGGGAAGTTGCCTTGGTCATGTAGCTCGTTCACGCCCCCATCGTAACGACCCACACCCCTAACTGTTAAGTAAAGGTTTAGACACCATCCCGGGATCTACACCGACCCGTCGCGAAGCCTCTGCAGCCGATGCACCGTGACCGGGTCCGCGGCCTCCGCCTCCGGCGCATCCAACAGCAGGTTCAGGCGCTGGTGGTACCGCACGGCGCCCATGCCGAACTCGGCGCGGATGGCCTCCTCGCGGCGCCCGGCCTGCCTCGGCCCGCGCCGCACCGACGTCGACCACCGCCGCTCGAAGGCCAGCGCGCGGCGGAGGAAATCCTCGGCGCCCATCCCCGTGTCCGTCCCCGTTTCCATCCCTCCACTTAAGCACGCGTTCGGGCCCGGGCCGCCGGGGACCCCGCACCCGGCGCGTAGAATTCCAGCATGACCATCCTGCCCATCGTCGTCTGCGGCGATCCCGTTCTGCACACCCCGACCGAGCCCGTGACCGGGGACGTCTCGGAGCTCGCCGAGCTGATCGCGGACATGTACGAGACCATGGACGCCGCCAACGGAGTGGGCCTGGCGGCCAACCAGGTGGGCCGCAATCTGCGCCTTTTCGTCTACGACTGCCCCGACGAAACCGGCGAGTTCCGGCGCGGCTGCGTGATCAACCCGGTGCTGGAGACCTCCGAGATCCCCCGGACCATGCCGGCGGACGACGGCTCGGACGACGAAGGCTGCCTGTCCGTCCCGGGACTGAGCTTTCCGACGGCCCGCGCCGAGCACGCCACGGTCACGGGATTGGACGAAAACGGGGAGCCGGTCACTGTGGTGGGCACCGGCCTGCTGTCGCGCTGCCTGCAGCACGAGGTCGGCCACCTCGACGGTTTCCTCTACACCGACGTGCTGACGGGCCGGTGGAAGCGCATGGCCAAGAAGGAGATCAAGCGCGAGGGGTGGACGACCGGCGGCATCACGTGGACGCCCGGCGTCGACGAGGACCCCTTCGGCCACGACGAGCCCGATTCGCTGGACAAGGGGCGCTCCGAATGAGCCTGCCCGAGTACCCCGACTCCCCCGGCCTGCCGACGTCCCGCTGGGGCGTGGGCGACGTCGCCGTCGGCAGGCGCGTCATCGTGCGCCGCGAGCTGACGCCGGAGGAGGCCGCGGTGTCCGGCAAGAAGGTCACCGACCTCATCGGCCACGTCGAATCGCTCGACCCGCTGGTGGTGCGTCCGAAGGAGGGCGAACCCGTCGACTTCTCCCCCTTCCGCGTGCTGGTGGTCAAGGCGCTGCCCGACAAGGTGGTGCGCAACTCGGACATCCGCGCAGTGGAGACCGCCACGGCCAAAGCGTTCCCCGGCATCGAGCACACGTGGGCGGGCCAGTGGCTGATGCGCGCGGGCGACGGCATCACCGAACGCTCCAATTCGGCCCTGCCGATCGGACCGGGCGCGGGCACGGCGCCGGTGCCGCTCGACGAGATCCGCGCGTTCTACGGCCGCCACGGCCTGCCGGTGCGCATCGCCGTGCCGGACCGGATCTGCCGGCCCGCGGAGCAGCTCGTCGCCGGCGAGGGGTGGGAGATTGGGCCGGACATCATCGTCATGACGCGCTCGGCCGACGACCTGCCCGAGCCGTCGGCCCCGGACGCGCTGCCCGGCATCCGCGCGGAGGTCCTCGACCAGCCCGACGAGGAATGGCTGGCGCTGTACCACTTCCGCGGCCGGGCCCTGCCGCGCCGGGCGCTGCAGCTGCTGCGCGAGGACATCGACGGCCGCATGTGCTTCGGCCGTCTGCTGCTCGACGAGGGCGATGGCGCGCCCCGCACCGTCGCCATCACCCGCGGGGCGCTCACCGAGTCCGGCGACGGCCGCCGCTGGCTGGGCTTTTCCGCCGTGGAGGTCACCCCCGAACTGCGCCGCCGCGGACTGGGGACCCTGATGGGCCTGCACATGATGCACTGGGGCGCGGCCAACGGCGCCGACGAGTGCTACCTGCAGGTGGCCTCGGGCAACGAGGCGGGCGTCGCCCTGTACCGGAGCCTGGGCTTCGGCGAGCACCACCGCCACCGTTACGCGGTCTGGACCGGCTGATTCCCGGGAACATTTCCGCGCCCCGGAGCATCTCATCGGCGACCCACCATGAATCGCGTTCCTTCCGCGCGCGTGCCATGGAATAATTCCCCTCCAGAAAGGGAGGTGCCATGCTCGACGACAACCAGCCGGACCTGAACCTGGCCGAGACCGCGCCGATGCACCTCGACGCCGACGTCTTCGACGGGCTTCTCGATTACGCCCTCGACCCGGACGCCCACGACGTCGACGACTCGATCGTCCCCGACGACGCCCCGGAAGACGCGCCGGCCGACGACGACCTCGACGCCATCTCCCTGGCCGACGACGCCGACGACCCCCTCGACGACCCGATCGACGACGGTCACGCCCCCGACGCCCCCGAGGACGCCGGTGCCGTGCACCCGGACGTCGACGGCTTCGACGACGTGCCCGTGCTGCCCGGGGATCCGGGCGCCGGTGACGGCGTCGATGACCTCGCCGGAATCGACGCGGCGGACGACGCCGATGTCGATCCGTCGCCGGACATGGGCGACGCCGACCCCGGAATGGAGTGGTGAGACGGTTCATGAGCCGCGATCGCGATGTGGAACTGGACCTGGTGGCCCGCGCCCGCGAGGGTGATTCGGGCGCGTTCCGGGAGTTGGTGGCGCCGCATCGCGATCATCTGTGGGCCGTGTGCCTGTCCATCACGTCGCATCGGCAGGACGCCGAGGACGCGCTGCAGGATGCGCTCATCGCCGGTTGGCGCAATTTGAACCGGTTCGAGGGGCATTCGCGTTTTTCCACGTGGATGCACCGCATCGCCGCCAATGCGGCGCTGATGCTGGTGCGCAAGCGCCGCGAAACCCCGGAGTCCGACGCCGGCGACGACGAGGTCGACCGGGCGCCGGGAGTGTCGGATCGCGTGACGACGGTCGACGTGGTTCGCGCCGCTCTGGCGCAGCTGGCGCCGGAGTTCCGCGAAGCCGTGGTGCTGCGCGAATACGCCGACTTCACGTACCAGGACATCGCGGACCATCAGGGCGTGGCGGTGGCGACGGTGAAAACCCGCCTCAACCGCGGCCGCGCGAAACTGAAGGCGGCGCTGGTCGAGGCGGGCGTGGGAGCGGGCTAGATCAGGCCCCTGCTGCGAAGGAATGTGCGGACGTACTCCGCGGAGTCGACGTGGCCGGACCTGTACACGTAGCCGCCGGCGTCGTCGACGTAAAGGAAATACGCGAACGTGTCGGAGGAATAGAGGTAGATGGCCTTGCCATCCTTGTCGGACAGCGTCTCGAGGTCGCTGGTGGTGCGCTCGCCGGCGCGGCGCACGGCATCCACGATCTGGGGGTCCGGCGCGATGCTGCCGATCGTCGGCTCCGTTCTGGTGCTCCCGCCGCCGTTGTATTCGTACCCGCACAGGTAACCCGGAACCTTCTCGCTGACCAGGCCGACGCTGATCGACGTATCGGTCGCGTTGCACTGCTGCAAACCACGGGCCAGCCCCTCGGGCAGGCGGTCCCGAACGGTATCCGTCGCCTCCTTGTAATCCGTGGGCGCCGGAGTCGGCCACGGCGAGGTCGGTTTCGAGCCCCCCGCATCCGTGGTCGTGGCCGCCGTCGGCGTGGTGGTCTCCCCGCCGTCGACGCCCTCGCCGCCGCCGGACCGCGCGGCCCAGATTCCGCCGCCGACCAGCAGCAGTGCGGCGATGCCGAAGACGGCGAAAACCGTCGTCCTCGACTTGCCCGCATCCTTCGATGAGACGGAGCTGGGCACCGCGGCAAACTGCTGCGGCTGCTGGGGGCGGCCCTGCCCTGCGTAGGGGTTGGCGGGGCCGCCATGCGGCGGCATCTGCGCATAGGGCTGCTGCGGCCGGAACTGCTGCGGCTGGGGCCGGGTCTGCTGCTGGGGATGCGGCTGCGGTCGGGGCTGCTGCTGCGGCCGGGGCGCATTCTGCGGAGTCTGGACCGGCGGCACCGGGGCGACCGCCATCGGTCCCGCGCCGGCGGCGATGGAACCGGGGGCGATCCACGTGGTCACGCCGGCGACGACGTCGTCGGCCCGGCGCGTCGGGCCCATCAGCGCACCGCGGCTGACCACCGTCTTCGGGTCGTCGAGCGTGGCCACCTGGCACAGCTCGCCCAACCGGTCCTGGATGTAGGGGATCCGCGCCGAACCGCCGGTCAGGTACAGCGGCGTCGACGGATCCGGGCGCAGGCCGGCGTCGAGAAGCGTCGCCCGGGTGACGTCCAGTGCACGGTCGACGTCGGGCTTGATCAGCTCCTCGAACTCGCCGCGGGTGAGCATCAGGGTGGTCTCGCGCCCCTTGGCGGCGACGGTGATGGTCGCCCGCGGGGCCTCCGACAGCACTTCCTTGGCCGTCTTGATGGCGCGGTCCAGCGCCAGCGACGCCCCCGCCGCCCCCGAACGCAGCGCGCGCAGGAGCTCGGTGTCGTTCTCCTCGAGCTCGGCCTCCACCCAGGAGCGGATGCGGGCGTCGAGGGTGCGGCCGCCGAGAGAATTGTCGCCGCGCGCTGCGATGACCTGCAGCGAACCGTCGGCGGCGGGCGTCAGCACCGCCACGTCGAGCGTGCCGCCGCCCAGGTCGAACACCGCGACCTTCTGCCCCGGCGGCAGCGGGCGCTTGAACGAGTACCAGTACGTCGCCGCCCGCGGCTCCGACACGAGCGACAGCCGCCGGCGCTCGATCCCGGCGCGCTCGGCGCCCTCGATCAGGCGGACCAGTTCGGTATGCCCCCAGCCCTCGGGGTGGGTGAGCACGACGTCGTCCGGCATGGAGCCGCCGGCGAAGCGGCGGGCCCGGTCGAGCACCGACCCGATCACCGCGCCGATGACCTCCGCCACCGGCATCCTGGTGCCGCCCAGCAGCACGGTCTCGGAACCGACGGCGCGCTTGGGCTCCGGCAGGAACGCATCGGGGCGGCCCTCGGCCTGATTCAACGCCACATGTCCGACGAGCAGGCCCTGGCCATCCGCGAACACCGCCGATGGCAGCAGGTTGCCGTGGTGCGACAACGCCAGCGCCTCGGCGGCCGGCCCGCCCTGACCGGTGGCCGCGGCGCGGTGCGCGGCGGCCGTGTTGGACGTTCCGAAGTCGATGGCCAAACGCCAACCGGACATGGTCATGTTCCTTTCGGGTTCCTCAACGATTCGGTCAGCTTAACAGTGCCGAGACCATCGCGAGCAGGCGAACTCGGGAGTCTTCTTCCGCCGCAGATCGTCCCAGAAGCGCCATGCGCTGCAACTCGTCGTACATTTCCCGCGCCCTCAGCCGCACCTGCGACGGATCCGCCGCCGCCGGAAGCCCGAGCTTCTCGGCGGAATTCCCGCCGGTCAAGGCGTCGTAAAGCAAAGGCATCAGGGGCGAATCGGGGGAGGTCGCCGCCAGCCCCCGGTACGCGGTGAAGAGCATGACCGGCGCCATCGCCGGCCGGCCCGCCAGCACCCCCTGCACGTGGCGGACGTGGGCGGAAAGCGGGTGCGAATACCCCAGCAACTCCAGCTGATGCAGCAGTCGCGCCGCCCGGCCCAGCGCCGCGTAGCGCAGCAGCCCGCCCTCCAGGACGCGCCGCAGACGGGCGATGCCCGACCGCTCCTCGAGCCACTCGTTGAGGGCCACCGCCCCCTGCGCCGCCACTCCCGCGCCGCGGGCGACGCCGTACTCGCCGAGCAGATCCAGCGCCCGGTTCCGCAGGCGCGCGTCGATGCGCGTCGGCTCGTCGGTCTCCAGCTCCTCCACGAGGTCCTCCGGCTCCAGCCGGCCCAGATCCGCCACGGCTCGCGCCACGGGCTCGGTGACCCGCCCCGTCGCCGCGGACTCCGCCATCAGCCCGGACACCGGCACGACCTCGGCCATCAGCGAGCCCAGCCGCCCGCGCAGCACCCCGCAGTAGCGGTCGGCGTGCTCCAGCGGGTCGCGGCGGCCGAACGCCCCCTCGCCGAAGGAATCCGCGCGCGCCAGCACGCCGACGGTGTTCAGGGGCGTGAACCCCAGCTTGCCGATGAACTGGCGCTCGTCCATGCGCGGCGAGGAATCGAAGAGGAACACCGCCGCATCGGCGTCGACGGAGGCGTCGCGGGTCTGGGCGTACCCGTCGATGAGGGCCCGCTCCGTGGCGTCGCGGTTCTCCACCGTCAGCGTCGCGATGCCGGGGGTGTCGATGATGGTCATCCGCTCCACCGCTGCCGACGGCAGGAAACGGTCGACGTAGGCGACCTCAGGCACGGGGCGGCGGACGTCGACGAGCACGCCGTCGTCAAGCACTCCCCGCTCGCGGCGGCCGTCGTTGCCCACGACCTCCGCCCGCGACGGCGCGCCGTGGCGGAAGACGGTGACGGCGTTGGTGGTCTCCAACGTGCCCGTCGCCGCGACGTTCTCGCCGATCAGCGCATTGACCAGCGTCGACTTGCCGGCCTTGAGCCGGCCGACCACCAGCACCCGCGGCGGGGAGAACAGGATCCCGCCCAACCGGTTGGCGTGGTCCGGCAGATCGCCGCCGCCCGCGGCCAGGGCGTGCAGCGCCCGGTCGATCTCCTGGGTCACGGCATCCATCAGCGCCCCACTCCCCTCAGCGTGCCCGCGGAGGTGGCCAGGTCCCCGCGGATCTTGGCCACGATCTCCTTGTTCCGGTTGAGCCTGGCCAGCGTCTGCCGGCGCTCCTCCTCCGAGGCGCGGGCGGCGGCGCGGGCGTCCTCGATGCGGCGCTTGAGCTCGTCGCCCTCGCGGCGCAGTCGGGCCCGGTAACGCAGCACGATCTCCGTGCGCACCGTGGTCACCAGCGTGTCGATGTTGCGGTTGACGCTCATGCGCAGCGCCGCCACCGTCTCGCGCGTCCACGTGACCAGGTGCTGCTTGCCGTTGCGCATGGCGCGGTACGCCATGTTCACGCCCAGCCAGCCGCCGCCGATGACGGCCGCGGGCAGGGCGATGGTGGCCAGCCCCATCGCGGCCAGGGCGCCGCCGCCCGCCGACGCGATCGCCGGGCCCGAGATGATGCCCAGCGTGACCATGCCCGGGTCGAGCAGGTTCTCCGTCTTCGACGCGACCGAGTGCCGGCCGTCGGAGCCCGAACCGGGGGCGATGCTCATCAGCGCCGCCCCGGCCATCGCCTCCCATTCGTGGTCGTCGCCGAACAGGGCGTGGGCCTCGCGGCGCAGCACCTCCAGCTGCCGGTTGACGGTCGTCTCGGCGGCCGCCGACAGCTCCTCCTCGATCCGCGAGGTGAACACCTGCGGCTTCGACCGCAGCACCTTCATGCCGGAACCGTTGATCGTGCGGATCCAGTGCTCGCGGATGCGGTCCATTTCGGCGTCGAAGCCGGCCATGATCGACTGCCTGGCGACGGTGATGTTGCGCGCCAGGATCTGCTCCCATTCCTGGCCGTGGTCACGCAGGCGGCGCAGCTCGTCGCGCCGCGCCTCGAGTTCCGGGACGACTTCCTCCGCGCGGTCGACGGCGGCGAGGTCCTTGTCGATGGTGGCGGTGACGCCCTCCAGCGCGGATTCGGCCATGGACAGCGCGGCCACCTTGGACAGCAGCGCGCCGCGGGCCATTTCGGCGCTGATGCGCCCGCGCAGCTCCGCGATGCCGGAGGTGCGCTCGACGCGGGCGCGGCGCTCGGGGTCCGTCATTTCGGCGGCGTCGACGGCGCGCAGGCTGGACACCCCGATGACGGGCACGTCGCGGCCCAGGTGCCGGCGGATCAGCCGGCGGTCGTCCGCGACGATGGCCCGCCAGCGCCGCAGGTTCTTGTCCGTCTTGGTCACGGCGACGATGACGGAGCCCGCCGCCTTCGCCGCGCGGGCGAGGATCTCCATTTCCGGCGCGGTGATCGGCGTCGTCGCGTCGCAGACCATGAGCAGCACGCCGGCGCCGCGGGCGCGTTCCAGGGCCACGTCGATGGCGTCGCGGTCCAAGCCGCCGGCGCCGGGGGTGTCGATGAACAGCGCCCTGGGCACGTGGTCGCCGGACACGCGCACGGTCACGCCGGTGGGCAGCTCGGGGGTGTCGGGGTCGGCGACGCGGGCTCCCGTCATGGTGGACCATTCCCGCAGTTCCGCCAGGGGCGCCCGCTCGATGTGGTCGCCGAAGTTCAGGTCGATGACCTCGGTGTTCTCGTCCGACCGCAGCACCTGGACGGGAGCGGACGTGCAGACGTCGACGTCGACGGGCAGCAGATCCCGGGCGCCGGTGATGGCGTTGATCACCGAGCTCTTGCCGCGCTTGACCTCGCCGACGACCACGACGGTGCCGCGCAGGGCGGTGTCGCCCCAGGTCCGGCGGATCGCCTCGGCGGCGTCCCGGTGCCCGTAGCGGTCGAGGATCTTCAGCGCGGACGACAGGGTCTTCGCCGCCGATTCGACTTCGCGCCGCAGCGCGGCGCGTGCGTCGGCCTGCGTCGCCGTCATTCGTGTCCTAACTTCGGGTCGGATGGGTCGTTCGACATCATAAAGGTGCCCCCACGAAAATAGTCGTGGATAATCTTCCGGCAACGGGAACATTCCGCACCGGTCGGCGCATCACATCGTCGACCAACGCGGAAAACCACCGCAGAAGCGACCCCCGAGAGGATCGAGACAATGTCCGGAAACGACGACCGCACCACCGACCGCACCACCGATCAGAACCAGCCGCAGAACCCGGTTGAGGCGCAGGCGGACGCCACGGCCCCCGCCCCCGAGTCCGGCCTGGGCATCAGCCTCGACGAGGTTCTGGAGGAGTCCGCCGCCGACGTGAAGTCCACCGCGGACCTCGATGGCGACGGCTCCATCGACCAGATCGTCATGGACCTGGACAAGGACGGGTACATCGACACCGTCGTCACCGACTTGGACGGCGACGGCGAGGTCGACGCGGTTCAGTTCGACACGACCGGCGACGCTAACCTGGACACCACGCTGAACACCAAGGCGGAGGTCGACGAGTTCGTGAACGGCACCACCGCTCCCCCGGCCTCGGCGGCCCCCGCGCCGGCTCCCGAGCGCGCCGCCGACCATGGCCAGTCGTCCAACGTCGACTCGGGCGAGTACGAGGTCTACGGCCAGGTCTCCGGCCCGGACGGGACCATCGACCTGGATTCGGCGAAGGTCCTCGCGGCGAACGACACCGACGGCGACGGAGTGGTGGACACCCTCTCCCTCGACCTGGACGGCGACGGCATCGTCGACGCCGAGATGCGCGAGCCGGTGGGCGACAACTTCGCGGAGCTCCACGTGGACACCTCCGGCGACGGCCGCGTCGACCACGTGTGGTCGGACGAGAACCACGACGGCAGCATCGATTCCCTCGAAATCGACCGCGACCACGACGGTTACACGGACATCCGCTACTCCGACACCGACGGCGACGGCATCGTCGACGCGGTGGAGGAGGACCCGAACTACGGCGGCTCGGACGATGCGGCCGACACGGGCGCGGAAGGTCTGAACGCCTAACCCTTCGCTTGACGACGCCCCGGCGTCCCCGCCATTTCGGCGGGGGCGCCGGTTTCGTCGTAAAGCGAAGAAGATGTCCGCCGACCGGGAACTTTCCGTGCGGCCGGCGCATCTCATCGGTGAACAGGCCACAAGGCGACAGTCCACCGAGAGGAACGGCACATCATGTCCGGCAACAACGTTTTCACCCAGTTCATCAACGACGTCCGCGGCGACGAGACGAAGGTCCAGCCCCAGCAGACTCAGCCCCAGCCGCAGCCGCAGCCGGCGTCGGACGCCCCCGCCCCCGAGTTCGGGAACCTGCCCTTCGGCGACATGTCCGACATCGTCGATTCCATCGACCCGGATCTGGTGGTCTCGAAGTCCGACCTGAACCGCGACGGCAAGATCGACGAGATCCAGGTCGACGTCGACGGCGACGGCGACGTGGACGCGACCATCTCCGACTACGACAACGACGGGATGGCGAACAAGATCGACTTCGACCTCGACGGGGACGGCGAGCCGGATGCCCGCGCCTACGACTTCGACCCCGACGGGGTGGCCGACGCGCTCCTGTACGACACCGACGGCGACGGCGAGTTCGACACCCGCCACTACGACTTCGACGGCGACGGCGTGGTCGACTCGATCAACATCGATCCGGTCGGGACGTAGCCCGGGGCCGGGGAGGCTAGTCCTTCTCGGTCACGCGGGTGCCGATGGCCCGCTCGTGCCCTCCGCGGCCGAGCGGGTCATTTCCCGCGCTCAGGCCGATCCAGCCCATCATGGCCAGGCTGACGATCCACCCGAGGCCGGGGATCATCGACGGCAGGATCCACAGGTTGCGGCGCAGGCCGTCGGTCCCGGAGACGGGCAGGCCGTTGGGCCCGCCCATGTGCAGGCCCAGGGCGTGTTTGCCGGGCGAGCCCTCGAAGATGGCGTCGCCCATCGCGCGGTAGAGGTAGAAGCCCGCCGGGCCGGCGAACAGGGCGGCTACCGCCACGGTCGGGGCGGCGTCGGCGGGGCCGAAGACGCCGGCGATGACCATGAGCACGGCGAGCAGGACGCCGTAGACGGCGGCGTCGACGAATACCGCGCCGAAGCGCTTGATCAGGGGCGCGTTGACGGCTTCGGGGTCGTAGCCGAGGGCTTCGGCCGCGGCGGCGGTGGCCGGGGTGATCCACGGGTGGCGCGGCCGGCCGAGCAGCGGGTGGTCGGCGGGCACGGGGGTTCGTGCCACGAAGGGCGCGGGGTGGGTCGTCGCGCGCGCGAACGGGTCGAATTCGTTGGGGTTCGCGGTCGTGAACGGGTCCACCCGCATTCGATCTGCCTTCATGCCGGATACCACCTTTCCGCCTCGCGCATCCGTCGACCCATCCAACGCGCGTGGCCTCCGCTTTGTTCCCGGCGGGTACGGTTGCCGCATGCGTATTTGCGTCTGGAACGTCAATTCGGCCCGCACCCGCCTCGACCGCATGGTCGGCGTGCTCGAGCGCCATGCGATCGACGTGATGGCGGTGCAGGAGACGAAGTGCCGCGACGATCAGTTCCCGTCCGCCCGTTTCGAGGAGCTCGGTTACGAGGTCGCCCACCACGGCCTGAACCAGTGGAATGGCGTGGCCATCATCTCCCGCGTCGGCCTGGAGGACGTGGTCGCGGGGTTCCCGGGGCAGCCGGGCTTCGCCAAGGACCAGGAGGCCGAGCAGCTCGCCGAGGCCCGCCACATCGCCGCGACCTGCGGCGGCGTGCGCGTCCACAGCGTCTACGTGCCCAACGGCCGCGAGGTCGGCGACCCGCACTACGACTACAAGCTCCGCTTCCTGGAGGCCCTGCGGGACGCGGGCAGGGCCGCGCTTGACGACGACCCGGCGCACAAGGCCATGATCGGCGGCGACTTCAACATCGCCCCCCGCGATGAAGATGTCTGGGACATGGCGTTCTTCGAGGGAAAGACGCACGTCACCGGCCCGGAGCGCGCCGCGTTCGAGGCGGTGCAGGACGCGGGTTGGCGCGACGTCACCCGCCCCCACACCGAGGGCCAGTGGACGTACTGGGATTACCAGCAGCTGCGGTTCCAGAAGCGCCAGGGCATGCGCATCGACTTCCAGCTGGCCACCCCCGCGCTGGCGGACACCGTCACCGGCGCGTTCATCGACCGCGAGGAACGCAAGGGCAAGGGCGCCTCGGACCACGCGCCCGTCGTCGTCGACTACGACGTGTAGCTCTCCCGCCTGACCGCCCACGCGAATCCGGCGAGGGCGATGGCGGCGGAGCACGTCATCACGGTGCCCATGGTCACCGCGGCATCGGCGCCCAGGCCGACCAGCGGCGACACCGCCCCGGCGACGAGGAACTGGCCCGCGCCGAGCATCGCCGACGCCGCCCCCGCGCGCCGCCTCGCCAACCCCGTGGCCAGCGGCGTGGCGTTGCCCATCACGAAGCCCATCGCCCCGAGCGCGAGCATCAGCAGCGGAGCGATGATCCACACCGTGGGGTCCACGTGGGCGTCGGCAAGCAAAAGCACCGACACCGTCAGCAGCACCGCAATGCCGAAGCCCAGCAGGCGCCGCGGATCGATGGCGTTCACCAGCCGCGCGCTGACCGCCGAACCCAGCACGATCATCGCCGACGCCATCGCGAACAGCACCGAATACGTGCCCACGCCCAGGCCGAGCTGCCCCTGCATGACGAACGGCGACCCGGAAATGTAGGCGAACATCGCCCCGAAGCTGAACCAGAACGCGATGACGTAACCCAGGAAACCGCGGATCAGCACCACCTCCGCGATGCCGCCGAACAGGCCGCGCAGGCCGCCGTCGCTGCGGGCCTCCGGGGGCAGGGACTCCTTGACGACGACCGCCAGCACCCCCATCGCCGCCAGATTGAACGCGCCCATGAACACGAAAATCGACCGCCACCCGAACGGCACCAACAGCACCGCGCCGATCAGCGGGGCCATGATCGGGGCGATGCCGTTGATGAGCATCATCAGCGAAAACGCCCGCGCCGCCGACTTGCCCGCCGCCAGATCCGCGACCACCGCCCGCGCCAGCACCACCCCCGCGCCGCCCGCGACGCCCTGGATCAGGCGCCCCGACCACATCACCCAAATGTCCGGCGACGCCGCGCACGCGAACGCCGCGACCGCCGCCAGGAGCTGGCTGCCCAGCAGAAGCCGCCGGCGGCCCATCGAATCCGACATCGGGCCAATGAAAAACTGCCCCGCCGCCATCCCCGCCATGAACAGCGTCAGCGACAGTTGCACGCCCGGCTGCGTCGTACCCAAATCATCCGCGACCAGCGGGAACGCGGGAAGGTAGGTGTCGATCGACAGCGGTCCGGCCATCGTCGCCAACGCCAGCGTCGCCAGGGGGGGGGCAGGGGGACGCCCGCATTTTTCCCGGAGATTTCGGCACGCATGTAACACTCGACTTTCTACACTGAATATATAGTTGAGGGACTATTCCGGACCCCGCAGCAATCCCGCGGCGATACCGGATCCGAGAAAGGAAGGTACTCCATGGTTTCCGCTTCCTCCGCCGAGAACCCGGGCATAAATCCGGACTTCGACGAGGCGATGAAGGAGAACATCCGGCGCATCGCGATCGGGCTGTACGACTTCCTCGCGGCCACGCGCCGCCTCGGGGAACGACCCAACCAGCGGCTGGACATTTCGCAGTCCGAGATGGAGGTGCTGCATTTCATCTCCACCCACCCCGGCTGCGGCGTGTCCGACATCGCGCGGCTGCGGTTCCTGCGGCCGTCCAACGTCTCGGCCACCGTACGCCGGTTGCTGGACAACAACCTGATCAAGCGGGAGCACAACGCCGTCGACCGCCGCGCGCAGGACCTTTACGTCTCCGACACCGGATCCGAACTGCTCGAGCAGATGATCGGCCATTGGGGCGAAATCATCGAGCGCATCGTCCTGACCATGAGCCCCGACGACGTCCGCCGGCTGGCCAAGGCCGTGCCGCCGCTGCTGCAGCTCGCGGAGCACTCCGAGACGTTCGTCGAGGAGCATCAGCGGAGGCACGAGACGTTTTAACCGCCGGCTGCGGCTCGGCGCCAACGTCGCAGCTTCACGACGGCCCGTGTGCGGCCGCCCCGTCGATTCCGCCGCTCGCCACCACTCACCCCGCCTCACCCTGGGCCAGATGCGCCAGTTCCAGGCAGATGCGCCCGTTGCAACGGGCGCATCTGCACGTAACTGGCGCATCTGCGGAGAGGGGGCCGGGAAGGGCGGGAGAAAAAGTAGAGCCGCCTACCCCAGATCCTCGTAGTCCGGCGACGACGCCAGCGCCCACGACCTCTTCGGGATCCGCCCCGCCCGATGCGCCAGGCGCCCCGCCGCCACGCCGTCGCGCATCGCCGCCGCCATGAGCACCGGATCCTTCGCGCGGGTCACCGCCGTCGCCAGCAGCACCGCCGAACAGCCCAGCTCCATCGCCCGCGCCGCATCCGACGCCGTGCCGATGCCCGCGTCGCAGATGACGGGCACACCGGCGCGCTCGACGATCATCGCCAGGTTGTGCTCGTTCAAGATCCCCTGGCCCGTGCCGATCGGCGCGGCCAGCGGCATCACCGCCGCGCAGCCGATGTCCTCCAGGCGCTTGGCCAGCGCCGGATCGTCGTTCGTGTACGGCAGAACCGTGAAACCGTCGTCCACCAGTTGCTCGGCCGCGTCGACGAGTTCGAGGGCGTCGGGAAGCAAGGTCCTGTCATCCGCGATGACCTCCAGCTTCACCCACGACGTCCCCAGCGCCTCGCGCGCCAGCCGCGCCGTGAGCACGGCCTCGCGGGCGGTGCGGCACCCGGCGGTGTTCGGCAGCGCCTCGATGCCGAGCTCATCTAGCAGGCCCAGCACTCCCGTGCCGCCGCCGGAGTCGACGCGCCGCATGGCGACGGTGGTCAGCTCCGTGCCCGACTCCCGCAGGGCCTCGCCCAGCACCGCCTGATTCGCGGCGCCGCCGGTGCCCATGATCAGGCGCGAACCGAACTCGCGGCCGGCGATGACGAGGGGATCGCCCATGGCCTAACCCCCCTGGACCGCGGTGAGCACGTCGATGGCCGACGGCGCGAGCTCCCCGACGGTGGCGCCCCAGCGCTCGCGGGGCAGCACGACGCCGTCGACGGCGACGGCCACGCCGCGCGGGCCGCCCGCGATGTCGTCGACGACGTCGGCGATGGTGGCGTCGGCCGCGAGTTCGCGGTCGGCGCCGTTGACGGAAACGGTGGTGGTCATGGTGTCCTTATCGTTCATGCGTCCCCGCGGAATCGGTTGGGGTCCGCGCTCGCGGCCTCGGGCAGCGGTTCGCCCTCGACGATGCCCTTGACGGCGTCGGCGGTGACCGCGGCCAAAAGGATACCGTTGCGCCCGTGGCCGCAGGCGGCGATGATGCCCTCGCGGACCTCGCCGATCATCGGCGCGTTGTCCGGCGAGTACGGCCGCAGGCCCGCGGTGACCTCGGCGAACGCGTAGTCGTCGATGCCGGGGAACACGAGCGCGGCGTCGTCGAGAAGCGTCCGCGCGCCGCCGGCCGTCGCCTCGAGGTCGTGCCCGTGCTCGTATTCGGTCGCGCCGACGGCAAGGCCCCAGCTGCGGGGCACCAGGTAGCAGGGGCGGCCGTGGACGCGCGCGCGGATGGTGCGCGCGGGGGCGCTTTCCGACGAACCGCGCTTGCGCACCCGGAGCACCTCCCCCTTCACCTCGCGGACGGGAACGTCGATGAGCTCCGCCGATCCCGCGCCGGCGGCGACGACCACGAAGTCGGCGCCGGTGCCCTCGCGCAGTTCGTCGACGTCGGTGACGGGCATCAGGGACCGTTCGACGCCGAGGTCGCGGCACGCGCCGCCGAGCTCGGACAGCAGCAGGCGGTTGTCCACGCTCCATTCGTCGTCGCACACCACGGCGCCGCGCAGCACCGGGGCCAGCGACGGCTCCAGCTCGCGCAGCTCCCGGCGGGTGACGTGGCGCAGCGCGCCCGGGTAGTGGGCCTCGGTGGTGGCGGCGATCGATTCGACGTCGGCTGCGTCCGCCGCATCCACGCCCGCCAGCACCGTGCCCCGGCCGGTGAGGATGCGCGACCGCTCCGCCGGCGCGCCCTCGAGGTCCTCCAGCAGCGGCAGCCAACGCTCCAGCGACGCCGCGCCGAGGTGGAGCATGGTCTCCTCCCCCGGCCACGCCTCGGTGAAGGCGCCGAACATGCCGCCGGCGACCCAGCTCGGGCCGGTCGCCGCACTCGGCGCGTGGAGGCTCACGCGGTGTCCGGCGCGGGCGAGCCGGAACGCGGTGGACAGGCCGATGACGCCGGCGCCGACGACGGCGACGTGGGCGGGGTTGCGGGCGGTCATCGCGCGCCCACCGCCTCCCGCAGCGTCGCCGCGTTGCCGCGCAGCTCGGCGTCGTCGGCCGCCCCGGTCAGGGCTCGGACCACGACGAGCTTCGAGGCCCCCGCCGCCGCGACCTCCGCGGCATTGCCCGGGTCGATTCCGCCGATGGCGAAGAACGGGTGCGCATGGGCGTCGTCACGCAGGACCCCCGCCGCGTGCCGGACCAGGTCCAACCCCGCGGCCGCGCGCCCGGGCTTCGTCGGGGTGGCCCACACCGGGCCCGTGCAGAAGTAGTCGAGGTCGGGGTCCGCGCTCGCCGCGTCGACCTGCTCCGGGGTGTTGCACGACTTGCCCAGCAGCATGTCCGGGCCGATCAGCGCGCGGGCGACGGAAACGGGCAGATCCTTCTGCCCCGTGTGCAGCACGTCCGCGCGGGCGGCGATGGCGATGTCCGCGCGGTCGTTGACGGCGAGGAGCTTGCCGTGGCGGTCGGCGGCCTCCCGCAGCACCGCCAGCGCCGCGAGCTCCTCTGCCGCCTCCATCGCCCCGAGCTCCCGCTCACCCGCCGACCCCTTGTCGCGCAACTGGATGATGTCCACGCCGGCCGCCAGCGCGGCATCCGCGAACCGGGCCAACTCGCCGAACCCGGGGTCGATGTGGCGCCGGGCATCGGTGACCAGGTACAAGGCGGAATCGGCGAGCATCGCGCGGCGCCGCGCGCGGTCCCCCGAAACCCCGTCCGGAACATTGTTCAGCATGCCGCCAGGTTAGCGCGGATACTCTGGCCGCCATGGACATGAAACTGAAGAAGGCCGAAGACGTGCAGACCGCCCCGCTCATCGCGACGGGCCTGATCGGCGGGTGGCTCACCGCCCGCGAAACCGGCATCCGCCCGCTCGGCGGCGTCATCCTCGCCGCGGCCGGCATCTACTCCGCCCGCACCTGGTACGCCCGCAAGGGCCCGCTGGCCACCGCCGGGCTGCTCGGCGCGTACGTCGGCGCCTTCGGCGCGTCGCACCCTGCCGCCAAGAAGATCGGGGCCTGGCCCGCCGTCCTGTCCGTCACCGCCGTGGCCTCCGGCCTGGCGGCGCTGGCCGACCGCTAGTCGCCGAACCCCTATTCCCCGCGCGCGGCGCGCAGCAGTTCCTCCGCCCGGCGGCGCACGCCGGGCCACGACCGCGCGAACGCCGGCAGCAGCGGCAGGTCGGTGACCTCGTCGAACGGCACCCACCGCAGGTCCAGCGACTCGGCGTTGGGGAACGTCTCCAGCTCATGGTCGGCGATGGCGTACACGGTGGTGTACGTCCAGTCGCCGGTGAGCTCCGGGCGCTCCGGGTCGGCCGGGTAGGGCCCGGCGGTGACCTCGGCGTCGAGGACGCGGACCTGATCGGCCGTGATCCCCGTTTCCTCCTCGGACTCGCGCAGCGCGGCTTCGGCGGCGGTCTCGTGGGAATCGCGGGCGCCGCCGGGCACCCCCCACGTCAGCGGGCACGACGTCCATTCGGCGCGGTACTGCATGAGCACCCGCCCGCCGGGGGTGAGCAGGAGCAGCCCCGCGGCGCCGAGTTTCCCCCACAATCTGGAGCCGTCGGGGCCAGCGGCCCAGCCATTGCCGTCGTGAAGCATGGCCCCAAGGGTACGCGGTCGCCGCGGGCACCCCTCCCTGTGCCTTGCCTCACATGGCAACGGTACTAACATCTGTAACAGAGCTCCCCCGCGCTCGCGGGGACTGATCTGCACCGACGGGAGGCGACGCGCAATGGCCGCAGATGCCGCCGAAGTCCGGCGCCGACCACGCAGAACGCGGTTCACGGGTCGCCGGTCCCCGGGCGGGTCGGGGCTCGACTCCACGCCGGCGCCGACTCCGCAGCGCACGTCCGGCGATCCCCCGTGGGTTCTGCCGGCGATGTACCCGCCCCCGCAGGCCCCGAAGGACGACCGCGATCCGGACGAGCGCGTCGACGATCTCGAGCTCGGCGGCGGCACGACGACGTTCGGGTCGATCCTCGGCGAGCGGATGGCCCCGGCGCTGGATTTCCCGAAGCGGACCATGTCCTTCCTGCTGACGTCGCCGGGGCGGCTGACGTTGGCGGCGGTGGTGCTCATCGTCGCCATCCTGGCGGCCGGCCTGGCCATGTCGCAGTCGACGAACCACCGCCAGCAGCAGCTGTCCACGGTGTCGTCGGCGTCGGAGCCGCAGGCCAACGCCGCGCAGAACCTGTACTCGGCGTTGACCATCGCCGATGCGTCGGCGAATACGTCGTTCAGCCGCGGCGGCCTGGACAGCGCACCGCAGCTCAGGGAGCGTTACGACGACGCCATCGCACAGGCCACCTTGGCCGGCACGCGCGCCGCGGCCGGCATCACGGAGGTCGACGGCGAGTCGATGCGCAACATCGCGACCGTGCAGCGGCTCATTCCCGTGTACACGGGTCTGGTGGAGGCGGCCCGCGCCAACGCGCGCCAGGGCCATCCGGTGGGCGTGGCGTACCTGGCCGAAGCGTCGGGCCTGATGCGTTCGGAGATCCTGCCGGCCGCCGCCGCGCTGTACGAGGACACGAGCCAGTCGGTGGCGGCCGACCGCGCGAAGCTCACCGGCCTGCCGTGGGTGCCGCTGTCCGGCCTGCTGGCGGCGGTGCTGATGCTGCTATTCGTCCAGTGGCGCATGACGCGCCGCACCGGCCGGCTGTTCAACATGGGGCTGACGGCGGCGACGGCGCTGATGGTCATCGCGCTGTTGGCCGTCTCGCTGGCGACGACGCTGTCGTGGCGCGGGTCGACGTCCTTCGGCGGCTCCTACTCGCCGGTGCAGACGCTCACCGAGGCGCGCATCGCCGCGCAGCAGGCCCGCGCCTCCGAGACCCTCGCGCTGGTGCGCCGCCAGCCCGGCGAGGTCGCGGACTTCGACGAAGCGGCGACGAACATCGGCGACCTCATCGACGAGTCCGGCGACCCCGGCG
This sequence comes from Corynebacterium halotolerans, assembly GCF_001056295.1. Lineage (GTDB taxonomy): Bacteria > Actinomycetota > Actinomycetes > Mycobacteriales > Mycobacteriaceae > Corynebacterium > Corynebacterium hansenii. The sequence goes on along the minus strand of NZ_JVMD01000006.1, from coordinate 208,064 downwards.
CCGCCGCCGGGAAGGCCAGGACGGCGCTCCTGGAATGGCGCAAGGGCCACGCCGAGATGCGCTCGCGCCTCGACCGCGGCGACTACGCCGGCGCGGTGGAGGCGGCGACGGTCGAGGGCGCGCTGCCGCATTCGTCGGCCGACGCCTTCGGCGAGCTCGACGCCGCGCTGCAGACCGCCATCGCCGACGCCCGCCTGGAGCTGCGCCGCGAAATCGAGGACGCCCGCCAGGCGTCGGCCGCCCTGTCAGCCGTGGTCGTGCTGCTGTCTATCGGCGCGACCATCTGCGTCGTCGTCGGCTTCCGCCACCGCCTGCTGGAGTACCTGTGATGCGCCGATCCCGCCCCCTCGCCGCGGCGCTGTTCGCCGCCTCTTTCGCGCTCGCCGCGTGCGCCCCGCAGGCGCCGCTGGTCGGCGACCCCTTCAACGAGATCATCGAGGGCGCCCAGGGCGGCATGCCGCTGCCCCCGGAGTCCCGGTACGAGAAGGCCGATTCGCGCCCGCCGAACCTGCCCAACGGCGTCGTCCCCGACGCGACCCCCGCCCCGGGCACCGGCCCGGCGGAGGACCGGATCCCGGAGATCGTCGACCGCGGGCGCATCATCATCGGCGTGGACCAGTCCCTGAACCTGCTGGGCTTCCGCGACTCCACCACCGGCGAACTCGCGGGCTTCGAAGTCGCGCTGGCGCAGGAGATCGCCCGCGACATCTTCGGCTCCCCGGACGCGGTGGAGTTCCGCTACGTCGACTCGACCGAGCGCATCGAGGCCCTGGACAGCGGCCGCGTCGACGCCGTCGTGCGCACGATGTCCGTCACGCCCGACCGCGAGGCCGCCGTCGACTTCTCCGCGCCGTACCTGACGGCGCGGGCGGGGATCCTCGTGCCCGCCTCCGACGCCGAGAACCAGGAGGGCGCGATTTCCTCGGCCGCCGACCTCAACGGCCGCCGGGTGTGCGTCGCCGCCGACTCGACGCCGGAGGAGATCGTCCGCGAGGAGGCGCCCGGCGCGATGCTGCTGCTGGTGCGCAGCTGGTCCGACTGCCTGGTCGCGCTCCAGCAGCACCAGGCCGACGCGGTGGTCTCGGATGACACGATCCTGGCCGGCATCAACGACCAGGATCCCGGCACGGCCATCGTCCGCCGGGGCCTGAGCACCGAGAACTACGCCGTGGGGGTCAAGGAGGGCAACGTGGGCCTGGCTTCGCAGGTGAATCTGACCATGGAGCGCATCCGCGGCGACGGCACGTGGCAGCAGCTCTACGACACGTGGCTGGGCGCCTTCCTGCCCGGCGGTTTCCAGCCCTCGGGCACGTATGCGGAGGTGGAGCGATGACGGACCCCGAACGCGCGAACGCGAATCCCGGCCCCGACGAGACCGCCCCGCCCACCGAGGCCGTCACGTTCGACCCCTTCGCCGACGAGACCGCGCCGCCGACGGAGGCCGTCGCCTTCGACCCCTTCGCCGACGACTCCGAGCCGGGCACCGTCGCCACGCCCTTCGACCCCTTCGCGGATGACGACGATGACGATGCCGGCGGCGGGCCGTCGCCAAGCCCCGCGGCGACCGCCCCCGACCCGTCCGCCGAGTCGCACCGCCGCGCCCTCGACACGTTCCGCGAGCGCCGCAGCCGCGCCCGCCAGGGCCGCACGGTCGCCGACGGCATGGTGCAGCTGCCGTTCATCCCGCCGACCAACCCGCGCGACGCCGTGATGGAGCCGGAGAAGGTCGCCGCCACCGGCAAGCCCACCCCGACGCTCAGCCCGGGCGACCTGGTCGCCGGGCAGTACGAGATCGCCGGCCCCATCGCCCACGGCGGCCTCGGCTGGATCTACCTGGCGCAGGACCACAACGTGTCCGACCGCTGGGTGGTGCTCAAGGGCATGATGGCGTCGTCCAACGAGCGCGACCTGGCGGTCGTGCAGGCCGAGCGGGAGTTCCTGGCGGAGATCACGCACCCGGGGATCGTGAAGATCATCAACTTCATCGAGCCCACCGAGACCGACACCGGGTTCATCGTCATGGAGTACGTCGGCGGCCCGTCGCTGCGGCAGCGCAAGCGCGCGCAGCCCGACGGCGTCATGCCCGTCGACGTCGCCGTCGGCTACATCCTGGAGGTGCTGCCCGCCCTGGACTACCTGCATTCGCGCGGCGTGGTCTACAACGACCTGAAGCCGGACAACGTGCTGCTCACCGAGGACCAGGTGAAGCTCATCGACGTCGGCGCGGTGACGGGCATCGGCGCCTACGGCCACATCTACGGCACGCCCGGGTTCCAGGCGCCGGAGGTCGGCCGCACGGGCCCGACCGTGGCGTCGGACATCTACACCGTGGGCCGCACGCTGGCGTCGCTGATCACGGACCTGCCGTCGACGGGCGGCGTCTACGACCCGGGGCTGCCGACGCCCATGGAAGTGCCGCTGTTCCGCCGCCACCCGTCGCTGTACCGGCTGCTGCTGCGCGCGTGCGACGAGGACCCCGACGCCCGCTTCACCAGCGCCGAGGACATGGCCATCCAGCTCACCGGCGTGCTCCGCGAGATCCTGGCGGTGCGCGACGGCGTGCAGTACCCGCACATCGGCACGCTGTTTTCGCCGCAGCGCTCGACGTACGGAACGAAGCACCGGGTGTTCCGCACCGACCAGCTGGTCGACGGCATCGCCCGCGACGTCACCATCACGCCGCAGGAGATCACCGCCGCACTGCCGGTGCCGCTGGTCGACCCGACGGACCCGGGCGCCCGGCTGCTGTCGGCGTCGTCGTTCACCGAGCCGGGCGAGCTCATCGACACCCTCACCGCGGCGCTGCAGAACCCGGAGAACTCCGCGTCGGTGGAGATCCCCCTGGCCATCGTCCGCGCGCAGCTGGACCTCGGCTCCACGGAGGAGGCCCGCGACGGCCTGCGCTCCGCTCCCCCGCGACTGAAGAAGGACTGGCGGTGGGGCTGGTACGCGGGCGTCACGGAACTGCTTCTCGACGACTACGATTCGGCGCTCGAGTCCTTCAACCGCGTGCTGGCCATGCTGCCCGGCGAGCCCGCCCCGAAGCTGGCGCTGGCGGCGACGCTGGAGCTGCTGCAGCAGCGGGCGGGCATCTCGCGCCAGCAGGTCCTGGACCCGGTGACGGCGCGGGCGACGGCGAATCTGGACCAGCAGCTGGACGAGATCCCCGAGTCGATGCTGCGCCACCTGACGGAGACGTGGACGACGAACGCCGCCGACCACGCCTCGATGCGCTTCCACGCCACCCGCCTGTACGCGATGGTGTGGGCGACGAACCCGACGACGGTGTCCTCGGCGTTCGGGCTGGCCCGCCAGCTGACGGTGGAGGGCCAGCAGGAGATGGCCATTTCGATGCTCGACCGCGTGCCGGCGGCGTCGCGGCACCATCGCCTGGCGCGGCTGACCACGATCCTGCTGCTGACCTCGGGCGCCCCGGAGACGCTGACGGAGTCGCGCATCCGCCGCGCCGCGCGCCGCCTGGTGGAGCTGCCCACCAACGAGCCGCGGCTGGAGCAGCTGCGCATCGCCGTGATGGTGGCGGCCCTGAACTGGCTGCGGGCCAGCGGACTGGACCACGCGGCGAGCAGGAACGAGCTTTTCGACGTCCCGTTCACCGTCGCCGGGCTCCGCGCCGGCCTCGAAGCCGGACTGAGGCAGCTGGCGCGGTCGTCCCCGTTCCCCCGGCACCGGTACCGCCTGGTGGACATGGCGAACCTGATCCGCCCCCGCACCTGGCGCTGATCCGGCACCCCCAGCACCGGAATTCGGCTTTTGCGCATGGCGCGGGCGCAGTAAAGTGCGCTTCATGACCGGAAACCACCGCAAGCCCTCCCGCCTCCGCCGCATCGCGCGCATGGTCGCGCCGCTGGCCGTCATCGCGGGCCTCGCCATGGCCCCCACGGTGGCCGGCGCCCAGCCCCTCCCGGACTTCGGGAACGTCGCCCCCGGCTCGTCGCGGGCCGACATCGACGGCCTGATGGACCGCGCCCAGGTTCCGGGCGAGATCCGCGACGCCGTGGAGCCCCTGCTGCCGAAGCCCGAGCCGAAGCCGGCTCCCGCGCCCGCCCCGGCCCCCGCGCCGACCCAGGAGGAGCGCGCCGCCGACGCCCCGCCGGAGTCCCCGTGCCCGGCCACGGCCCGCGCCTGCGTCGACCTCTCCGGCAACCGCACCTGGCTGCAGCAGGACGGCAAGCTGCTCTACGGCCCGGCCGGCATGTCGCACGGCAAGCCCGGCCAGGAGACCCCGAAGGGCTCCTTCAAGGTGACCCGCAAGGTCAAGGACGAGATCTCCCGCGAGTTCAACAACGCCCCGATGCCGTACGCGGTGTACTTCACCAACAACGGCCACGCGTTCCACGAGGGTTCGACCGGCGTCCAGTCGGCCGGCTGCGTCCGACTGTCCCACGAGGCCGCCAAGTTCTTCTTCGAGAACCTCCAGGTCGGCGACTCGGTCTACATCTACTGATCCCGCTTCTCCGCACACGAAAAACCCGCCGGATGAATCCGGCGGGTTTTCCCGTCCCCGGTGAGGGGCGCGGCGCTACGTCGCGTAGGCCATGGCGTAGCGGGCGATGGCCAGCTCCTCGTTGGTCGGCACGACCAGGACCTTGACGGTGGAGTCGTCCGTGGAGATGACGCGCGGGCCGTCGTTCGGGCCGGCGTTGCGCTCCGGGTCGATCTTGATGCCGAAGTTCTCCAGCTCCGCCATCGAGTCGCGGCGGATGCCCACGTGGTTCTCGCCGACGCCGGCGGTGAACGTGATGGCGTCCAGGCGGCCCAGGATGAGCATGTAGGAGCCGATGTAGCGGCGCAGCTGGTGCACGTACATCTGGTACGCGGCCCAGGCGTCGGGGTCGTTGTCGTCCATGCGCTCCTGGAGCACGCGGAAGTCGTTGACGCCGGAGACGCCCTTAAGGCCGGAGCGGCGGTTGCACAGGTTGTCGATCTCGTCGATGGACATGCCCTGGCGGTACAGGTGGAAGATGATGCCCGGGTCGATGTCGCCGGTGCGGGTGCCCATCATCAGGCCGGCCAGCGGCGTCATGCCCATCGAGGTGTCCACGGCCTCGCCGCCGCGGATGGCGGCGCAGGACGCGCCGTTGCCCAGGTGCAGCGTGATCTGGTTGACCTCGCGCGGATCCTTGCCCAGCAGCGCCGGGACCTGGCCCGAGACGTACTCGTGGCTGGTGCCGTGGAAGCCGTAGCGGCGGATGTCGTGCTCGGCGGCGACCTCGGCGTTGAGGGGGTACAGCGCGGCGGCCGGCGGCATGGTGTGGAAGAAGCCGGTGTCGAACACCGCGACGTGCGGCACGTCCGGCAGCAGCTTGCGGGCTTCCTCGATGCCGACGATGTTCGCCGGGTTGTGCAGCGGCGCCAGCGGGATGAGGTCGCGCATCATCTCGACGATCTGGTCGTTGATCAGCTGCGGGCCGGAGAAGAGCTTGCCGCCGTGGACGGTGCGGTGGCCGACCGCGGCGATCTCCACGGAGTGGGGGCCGCAGCCGTTGTCGTCCATCAGCTGGAACGCCTTGTCCAGGCCGTCGGCGTGGTCGGTGATCGGCTCGGTGACCTCGATCTTCTCGCCGCCGACCTTGAGGACGATGGTGCCGTTCTCCTCGCCGATGCGCTCGACCAGACCCGACACGTAGGGCGGCTCGGTGGCGTCCTTCGACGGGTCGACGAGCTGGAACTTGATGGACGAGGATCCGGAATTGATGACCAGGGCGTGACGCGACATGGCTTAGTTCCCTCCTGCCTGGATGGCGGTGATGGCGACGGTGTTCACGATGTCGGCGACCGTCGCGCCGCGCGACAGGTCGTTGACCGGCTTGTTGAGGCCCTGGAGGATCGGTCCGATGGCGAGTGCGCCGCCGCAGCGCTGGGCGATCTTGTAGCCGATGTTGCCGGCGTCGAGATCGGGGAAGACGAAGACGGTGGCCTTGCCGGCCACGGCCGAGTCCGGCATCTTCTTCTTCGCGGTGGAGGGGGAGATGGCCGCGTCGAACTGCAGCGGGCCGTCGACGGCGAGGTCGGGGGCCAGCTCGCGGGCCTTGGCCAGGCCCTCCTTGACGCGGTCGACGTCCTCGCCCGTGCCGGACTCGCCGGTGGAGTAGGACATCATGGCCACGCGCGGCTCGATGCCGAAGTTCGACGCGGTTTCCGCGGAGACGACGGCGATTTCGCCGAGCTGGTCCGGCGTCGGCTTGGGCAGCACGGCGCAGTCGGCGAAGCCCCACAGGCGGTCGTCCATGACCATCAGGAACAGCGAGGACACGGTCGAGGCGCCCGGCTTGGTCTTGATGATCTGGAACGACGGCTTGATGGTGTGCGCCGTGGTGTGGGCGGCACCGGAGACCATGCCGTCGGCGAGGCCCTTGTGGATCATCATGGTGGCGAAGTAGGAGATGTCGTTCATGGTCTCCCGCGCCTCCTCGAGCGTGATGCCCTTGGACTTGCGCAGTTCCGCGAACTCCTCGGCGAAGGCGTCGAGGTGCTCCGACGTCGCCGGGTCCATGAGCGAGGCCTTGGACAGGTCCAGGCCGAGCACGCGGGCGCGGTCGCGGATGAACTCCGGGTCGCCCAGGATGGTCAGGTCGCAGATGTCGGAGGCCAGCAGCTCGCCGGCGGCGATGAGGATGCGGTCGTCCTCGCCCTCCGGCAGCACGATGTGGCGGCGGTTCTCCTTCGCCTGCTTCAGCAGCCACCACTGGAAGCGCTGCGGCGTCATGATCACCGGGACTTCGGCGCCGAGGGCGGACGCGAGCGCGTCGGCGTCGTCAAGCGAAATGACGGGCACATCCAGCTTCGGCTTCTCCGCCACGGTGCCCGTGAGCACGACGGCCAGCGGCGCGGCGTAGCGGGCGCGCAGCTCCGCGACGGCCATGCGGATGCGGGTGAGCGCGGCGTCGCCGGTGCAGCCCTCGCCGTCCGCGACGAGGACCACGCCGGAGCCGGTGACGGCGGCGACGCGGGCGTCGAAGTCGAGGTTGCCGGTGGCGGTGAGCACCATCGGCTGCTCGCCGGAGGCCCGCTCGGACTCGACGGCGGTGACGATCTGCCCGAGCGCGTGGTCGGGGTTGCCCACGACCTCATCGGCGGTGACGCCGCACTGGGCGCCCACCGTCCGCACCTCGCGGGCCCCGCCCAGTGCGGAGGACACCGCCTCGATGACCTCGCGATCGTCGCCTGCCTGGTCGACGGAGGTGACGAGCACCGCCGTGGCCGCGTTCGAGTTTTCGCTCACGGTTTGCGTCCTTTCCCGTGCGCCGGATTCGGCGCACGCCTATGGACCCGGTTCGATCCACCTGCGCGAATCCCGGGGTTCAGTGAGTCAAGATTCTTTCTCTGCCCGAATTGTGAGTCACCTTACATCGACCGCGCAACGGCCAAAACGACCTGGGTACCCCTATTAGCCGGATCGGTCCACCATGACCGTCACATTTGGGCGTGATACGTGACCAGAGTCACACCGGAAGACGCCCCGGCTTAGGTTCACCTCACACAAGATGGAGGTTCTTGCCCGTCAGCATTAGTATGGTGCGGAAATCTCGATCCGCCCCACGATCCGGCACGCACGGATCCGATCCCCGAGAAGAGCAGGTCCAACTCAGCATGTCCCGTCCCCTCCGCGTCGCCATCATCGGTTCCGGCCCCGCCGGCGTGTACGCCTCGGATGCCCTGATGAAGTCCGGGCGCGAGGTCAGCATCGACCTGTACGAGAAGATGCCCGCCCCGTTCGGGCTGATCCGCTACGGCGTCGCCCCGGATCACCCGCGCATCAAGGGCATCATCAAGAGCCTGCACCGCGTGCTGGACAAGCCCGAGGTCCGGCTCATCGCCAACGTGGAGTTCGGCAAGGACGTGACCCTCGACGAGTTCAAGGAGCTTTACGACGCCGTCGTGTTCGCGACCGGCGCCGTCGGCGACCGCGACCTGGACGTGCCCGGCGCGGACCTCGAGGGCCACCACGGGGCCGGCGAGTTCGTCGGCTTCTACGACGGCAACCCGCTGTTCCGCCGCGACTGGGACCTGTCCGCCGAGTCCGTGGCCGTCGTCGGCGTGGGCAACGTCGGCCTGGACGTCGCCCGCATCCTGGCGAAGACGGGCGACGAGCTGCACGTCACCGAGATCCCGGACAACGTCTACGAGACCCTGCGCACCAACAAGGCGCGCGAGGTCCACGTGTTCGGCCGCCGCGGCCCGGCGCAGGCGAAGTTCACCCCGCTGGAGCTGAAGGAGCTGGACCACTCCCCGACCATCGAGGTCGTGGTGAATCCGGAGGACATCGACTACGACGCCGCCTCGGAGTCGAGCCGCCGCGAGTCGAAGATCGTGGACCAGGTGTGCTCGATCATCGAGAACTACGCCATCCGCGAGCCGAAGGGCGCGCCGCACAAGCTGTACATCCACTTCTTCGAGTCGCCGGTGGAGATCCTCGGCGAGGACGGCAAGGTGGCGGGCATCCGCACCGAGCGCATGGAGCTCGACGGCGAGGGCGGCGTCCGCGGCACCGGCAAGTTCACCGACTGGCCGGTCGGCGCCGTGTACCGCGCGGTGGGCTACCGCTCGGACGCGCTGCCGGGCATCCCGTTCGACGACGGCAAGGCGGTCATCCCGAACGCCGGCGGCCGCGTGCTGGACGGCGTCGGCGAGGACGCGGCGCACATCACCGGCCTGTACACCACGGGCTGGGTCAAGCGCGGCCCCGTCGGCCTGATCGGCAACACCAAGGGCGACGCCAACGAGACCGTCGCGAACCTGCTGGAGGATTACGACGCCGGCAACGCCTTCGCCCCGTCGAAGCCCGGCGAGGACGACGCCCTGGCGTTCCTGGAGTCCAAGGGCGTGCCCTACGTGACGTGGGACGGCTGGTACTCCCTCGACGCCGCCGAGCGGAAGCTGGGCGAGGCCGAGGGCCGCGAGCGCAAGAAGATCGTCGAGTGGGACGAGATGGTCGACGCCACCCGCGGCGAGTAGCCCGTCACTTTCCCGTCAGCGCCGTGATGCCGGTGGCGGCGGCGCCGATGATGACGGCCGCGAATCCGGCGGTGTTCATGGCCGTCGGTTCGGTGAGAACGAAGAACGACGCGGTGCCGGCGGCGAGGATGAGTCCGCTCGCCGCCCCCGCCCACTTTCCCAGCATGAACCGCATGATGCAGTAGATCGCCGCGAGGATCCCGTAGGCGCCCGTGACGTAGGCGATCCACGGGCCGGGCGATGCGTCGACGCCGATGAATTCGACGACGACGAGCACCGCCGCCGCCACGCCGATCAGCGCGCTGGCCTTTTTGATCAGTCCGTCGTTTGCCATTCCCCCATCGTGCCAGTTGCCGGCGGCGGCCCGCCCCTACCCCAGCTCGATGACCTCGTCGGCGATGGCGCCGAGCAGCCGGTGGTCGTGGGAGATGAAGAGGACGCCGGCGCCGTCGCCGGCCCGCTCGCGCAGCACGGACACGACGCCGGCGGCGGTGATGGGGTCGAGCATGGACGTCGGCTCGTCGCAGATCAGGTACTTCGCCTCCTGCACCAGGGCGCGGGCGATGACGGCGCGCTGGAGCTGGCCGTCCGACACCTCGGCGGGCAGGCGCTCCAGCAGCGCGGCGTCGAGGAGCACGGAATCCGCGGCGGCGTCGACGGCTTCGCGTTCGCCGGGCGCTTCCCGGCCGATGCGCCCGCCCGCCGCGATGCGGAACGGCTCGCCGATGGTCCGCCGCAGCGTCCACCGGGGGTCGCAGGCGTCGCGGGGGGCCTGGCCGATCATGGCGACGCGCACGGGGCCGCCGCCGGCCACGGTTCCCGCATCGGGGTCGAGGCGCCCGGACAGCACCTTCGCCAGCGTCGATTTGCCCGCTCCGCTGGGCCCGACGAGCCCGAGGATGCGGCCGGGCCGGATGTCGACGGAAACGTCGGAAAGCACGGGCCGCCCCCGGAAGGCGACGGAAACTCCTTGTGCGGACAGCAAGTCAGCCCCTTTCGTAGGGCGCGGTCAGGCGCATGCCGCCGGACGGCAGCGCGGCCAGCAGCGCGCGGGTGTAGTCGTGGGCGGGCGAGGCGAAGACGCGCTCGGCGGGGCCCTGCTCGATGATCTCGCCGCGCCGCATGACGCTGACGTCGTCGCACAGGCCGGCGACGCGCAGATCCTCGATGTCGTGGCTGATCAGCAGCACCGCCAGGCCGTCGTCGGCGACTTCGCGCAGCAGGCCGAGCACGCCGGCGGTCAGCTCGGGGTCGAGCGCGCTGGTCGGCTCGTCGGCGACGATCACGGGCCGGCCGGTGGCCAGCGCCGCGGCGATCGCGGCGCGCTGCGCCATGCCGCCGGACAGCTGGTGCGGGAACATGCGGGCGGTGTCGGCGGGCAGGTGGACGCGGTGCAGGAGCTTGGCGACGTCCCCCTCGTCGCCCCCGTTCGCGGCGAGGATTTCGGCGAGCTGGGGGCCGAGGCGCCGCACCGGCGTGAACGACGACGCCGGGGCCTGCGGGACCAGGCCGGCCGTGCCCTCGCCGATGACGCGGCCGGTGGTGCGGGCGCCGCGGGGGCGCAGCCCGGCGATCGCGCGGCCGATGGTCGACTTGCCGGCGCCGGAGCCGCCGATCAGGCCGTGGACGCGGCCGGCCACCAGGTGGACGGTCGCGTCGCGGACGATCGGGGCGTCGCTTTCGGGGCCGACGGCGACGGTGTAATCGACGACGCCGGCGATGGCTTCCTTGACTGTTCCGGTCATGCGGGCTCCTTCGCGGACCGGCCGACGAGGATGTCGCGCGGCACCAGCGTCAGCAGGGACAGGGATGCGGCGAGCAGCACCGTGCCGGGGACGGCCAGCGCCCACCACGCGCCGCGCAGGATGTCCCCGCGGGCCTGGTCGAGCAGGGTGCCCAGCGACGGCTGGTCGGGCTGCAGGCCCAGGCCGAGGAACGACAGCGCGGACTCGTGCCACACGGCATGCGGGGTGAGCATGACGATGGCGATGACCGCCTGGCCCGCCGCGACCGGCAGCAGGTGGCCGACCAGGACGCTGCGGCCCCGGGCGCCCGCCCCGCGCGCGGCGGCGACGAACTCGGATTCGCGCACGGCCAGCACCGTCGACCGCACCACGCGGGCGACCTGCGGCCAGTGCGTCAGGGCGATGGCCAGCACCAACGCCGGGATCGACCCCTTGAACAGAGCCACGATGACCACGCTGAGGATGAGGTGCGGGATCGAGTTCACCGTGTCCGTGCCGCGCATGAGCACGCGGTCGACCCAGCCTCCGCGCACCGCGGCGGTCAGGCCGATGATCAGGCCGATCGCCGTGGCGGTGCACGCCGACACCAGCCCGATGAACAGCGACACCCGCAGGCCCGCGGCCGTGCGCGCCCACAGGTCGAAGCCGTAGTGGTCGGTGCCCGCGATCCATTCGCCGCCCGGGGGCAGCAGCGCGCGGGAGAAATCGGCGGTCGGCGCCGGCGAGATCAGCGGCACCAGGAACGCGTAGGCCAGCAGAATGGCCAGCGGCAGGTATTTCACCTTGGACTTCGCGCCCATCACACGTCCCTCACTCTCGGGTCCAGGAGCTTGTAGGTCACGTCGGCGACGAGGCTGCCGCCCATGACCAGCACGGTGGTCAGCACGGTCGTCGCCGCCAGCAGCGGAAAGTCGACGGCCTTCGCCGATTCGACGGTCGCCTCGGCCAGGCCGGGCCAGCTGAACACGGCCTCGACGATCACGGCGCCGACGACGAGCTCCGACAGGCGCCCGCCGACGAGGGTGACCAGCGGCATCAGCGACATCGGGGCGATGTGGCGGCGCAGCACCACCGTGCGGGGCACGCCGCGGACGAGGGCGTTCTCCACCGCGTCCGAGCCGATCGCCTCGACGGTCGCCTGCCGCACGGCCAGCAGCGGCCACGGCAGCTGCGTCACGGCCAGCACCAGCGCGGGGGCGATCAGGTAGGGGCCGATGGAGAACAGCGACGGCTGCTCGCCGATGGGCGACGCACCGCCCGCGGGGATGACGTTGAGGGTGACGGCGAAGATCAGGACCACGCCGAGGGCGTAGATGAACGACGGCGTCGCGCCGATGAACACGCCCAACGCGACGACGGCCTTGTCCACCACGCCGCCGGGGCGGCGGCCCGCCCACGTGCCCAGCGCGACGGCCATCGCGACGGCGATGGTCATGCCGGTCGCCGACAGGAGGATCGTCCAGGGCAGGCGCTCGGACAGGACGTCGGCGACGGGGCGGCCGTAGGAGCGCGAGAAACCGAGGTCACCGGTGAAAACGCCGGTGAACCAGTCGAGCCACTGGCGCCACCACGACTGGTCGGCGCCGATGGCGGCGGCGACATCGGCGCGTTCGGCCGGCGACAGTTCCGCGTAGCCGGTGCCCAGATAGGACGCCAGCGGGTCGAACGGCGACAGCGCCGCCAGGCCGAACATGATGAAGGAGACCAGCACCGTCGTCGCGGCGATGATCGCCGCTCGCGCGGCGATCATCCGGCCCAGGCCCCCGAGGTTGTCGCGGTGCTCGGTGAATCCGCCCGCCACGCTCACTTCTTCCAGTCCCGCAGATTCCACCACGGGCCCCACGTCGCGCCGTGGATGTGCGGCTCGAGGATGGTGGAGCCGCGGTTCCACTTGTTCTCCTTGGCCAGGTACACGTGGTCGATGGTGGCCAGGAAGATGTTCGACGGGTTCTCGGCGTACATCGCCTGGGCCTCGCGGTAGAGGCGGGCGCGCTCGCCGGCGTCGGTGGCCCGGCGGGCCTCGTCGAGCTTCGCGTCGAGTTCGGGGCTGCCGTAGTCGCCGGGGTTGGAGTACTCGGACGTGGCGGCCTCGCGGGTGTGCAGCAGGTCGTAGGCGAACATGTCCACGTCCCACGGGGCGGAACCGCCGCCGAGGACGGCCGCCGCCTCGCCCAGGCGCGGGGTGATGTCGTCCCAGGTGGAGGCCGTGGTCGGGAAGCTCACGCCGATGCGCGCCATCTGAGCCGAGAACTCGATGCCCACGTCGCGGCGCAAGGTGTCCTCGCCGGAGTAGTACAGCGGGATTTCGGCGCGGACGCCGTCCTTCTCGCGCACGCCGTCGGCGCCCTTGCGCCAGCCGGCCTCGTCGAGGATGCGCTCGGCTTCGGCGGTGTCGTGGCCGAACGTGGCGTCGGGGTTGTGGCTGTCGCCGTAGATCTCCGGCACGGCGGTGGAGATGGCGCGGCCCTTGCCCAGCAGCGGCCCGGACACGATGGCGTCGCGGTCGACGGCGAGGTTCAGGGCGCGGCGCACCGCGGGGTCCTTGAGGAACGGGTGCTTGGGCAGCGAGATGCCGCGCCAGTCGGCGGTGGTGGCGGTGACCACCTCGACGCCGCTGCGCCCCTCGAAGTTCTTGGCCACCGACGGCGGCACGTGCGCGCCGTCGAGTTCGCCGGAGGCCACGCGCTGGGCGCGGGCGGCGTCGTCGGAGGCGAGGGTCACCAGGAATTCGCCGACCTCGGGCTTGCCGCCCCAGTAGTCGGGGTTGGCGGTGTATCGGACCAGGTCGCCGGTGCGCTCGGTGACGCTGTAGGCGCCGGTGCCCACGGGCTTCTCGCCGAGCGGGCCGTTGGCCACGTCGCCCTCGCCGACCAGCTCGGACGGGGCGATGGCCAGGGTCAGGCGCGAGGCGAAGCCGCCGTAGGGGTAGGCCAGCTTGAAGGTGACGGTGTTGTCGTCGACGACCTTGACCTCGTCGATGAGGTCGTAGCGCATGGAGACCTTCGAGCCCTTCGACGCGTCGCGGGCGACGTCGTAGGTGGCCTTCACGTCGGCGGCGTCGAAGGCGGTGCCGTCGTGGAAGGTCACGCCCTCGCGCAGCTTCACGGTCCATTCGCTGGCGTCGGCGTTGGCCTTGGGCTCCTCGGCGGCCAGCGCGGGCACGAGGCGGGGGATGACGTCCGAGCCGGCGGACGCGTCGGGCTTGAGCAGCCCGTCGTAGATGGGGCTGATGCCGGTCTGCCCGTAGCCGGATGCGGGGTGGAAATTGTCGGCGGTGTCCTTGTCCGCCAGCTTCAGCGTGGTGGGATATCCGTCGTCTCCGGCGTCTCCCGTCCCGCACGCGGCGAGGGCCAGCGAGCCCACCGCCACGAAGCCGACGAGGATCTTCTTCACGGACATGCGCAGCCTCCTGTTTCGATGCCCTTTAAGCCCATGATTCAGGGATTAACAGGAACCTAACATCATATAGGTAGTTTCATTTAATGATTTCATGCGCATTCGCGCACATTGGGTCGCGTCGGCAAATGCCAGGCCGCCATGAGCATCGCGATCAATCCGACGAGCGGGACGAACGCCAGGAACTCGAACATCGGCTCCGCGTACTCCGCCAAACCGGAGACGAACATGCTGGAGAACAACCCCACTTTCGCGGCGAGGGTCAGTCCGCCGGCGATGATCGGCGCCTTCGCCCGCCGGACCACCGCGATGATCAGGTACACCACGACGAGGACGGGAATCAACGGCAATGTGACGAGCAACCAGGGGAGCATCTCGAGCACCACGTGGTACCCGACGAACAACGGCGCAACCCCGAACAGCGAGTACAGGACGATCGCGATGCCGGAGCAGATCAACATCACCTGACGGCTGGCGGTGCCGCCCGTCCGGGCTCCCGCTTCTTCGCTCATCTCTTCATTGCCGGACACGGCGCCGGGCGTTCCTTCCCTCGGGTTCTTTCGCCGAAATTACCATCGAGCCATCGCACGAGGACGACGTCGGCGAGCAACTCCCCCAGCGGTTCGGCACACGTCGTCCCAGGCACCTCGGCGGCCCGGTCGCGCACGCGGTCCCACAGCAGCCCGGGCGCGGTGAACAAGGGCACCACCACGGTGCCCCGGCGCCGGTGCTTTGCGACGACGCCGCCCAGCGCTTCCGCCGCCGACGGCGTCCCGGCGCCGACGGAGAACGCCGCGCGCACGGTGCCCGGCACCATCCCGTCGAGCTCGGCGGCGAAGCGGTGCACGGCATCGTTCGCCGCCTGCGACGACGACCCGACCGCGACGAGCAGAACATCATCGCGCGGGTCGTCGGCGGCGGCGAGGAAGGAGCGGACCACTGCCTTCTTCACGCCTTCGCCGAGGCCGATGCCATCGCGGACGTCCAGCCGCACCCCCGTCGCGGCTTCGGCGTCCGCCGCCTGCGCGGGCAGGTCGACGGTGCGGTGGAAGGCCCCGGTGAACAGCAGCGGCACGACCACCGCGTCACGGATGCCCCGGCCGGCGAACTCGGCGCACAAGTCGCGCAAGGAGGGGTCGACCAGTTCCAGCCACGCCACGCGGACGTCGTCGGCGGCGGGCACCCGCGCGGCGACGGCTTCCGCCAGCGCCGCCAGGCACGGCTCCGCCCGCGGGTGCCGGGAGCCATGCGCGACGAGGATGAGCGCCGTCACCTAACCAGGCCCGCCGTCAGCGTGTCGCCCGTACCCGGTTCCACCAGCAGGAACGCCCCGACGCGGCCGCCGGGGCGGTAGCGCTCGACGGGCAAAGGCTGCGCCACCTCCACCGTGACTTCGGCGACGTCGTTGGCGGACAGCGAATCGGCCACGCCCGTCGGCTCCCCGGTCTCGACGTCGATGAGCGCATCCACCGAGGCGATGCGGCCGCGGACCAGCGCCGCCCCGTACCGCACCTCGACCACGCGTCCGACGGACAGCGGGGCATCGGAGAGATGCACGGCGACAGCGGCGAAGCGGCGGACGTCCTCCGGCCGGTCGCCGCCGGAGATCAGATCGCCGCGCGCCAGGTCAAACTCGGCGTCGAGGCTCAGCGCGACCGACTCCCCCGCCGCAGCCGATTCCGCGTCCTCGCCGGCGACGGTGATTCGGCTGACCGCCGCCTCGCGCCCGCCGGACAATCCGACGCGGTCGCCCACGGCCACCGACCCGGCGGCGATGCGCCCGGCGTACCCGCGGTACTCGGTCGCGGCGTCGCGGATGACGTACTCGACCGGCAGCCGGAAATCGCCGCCGCGCCCGGCGCCGGTCTCCAGGCCCTCCAGAATCTCCAGGACGCTCGGGCCCCCGTACCAGGGCGTGCGCTCCGACCGGTCCACGACGTTGTCGCCGACGAGGGCCGAAACGGGGACCACGTGGACGTCGTCAAGCCCCAGTCGCTCCGCCAGAGACCGCACGTCGCGCTCGATGGCCCGGAAGGCGTCCTCCGAATAGTCGAGCAGGTCGATCTTGTTCACGGCGACGATGACGTGCCGCACCCCGAGCAGCGCCGCGACCGTCGCGTGGCGCTTGGTTTGCGTGACCACGCCGTTGCGGGCGTCGACCAGCACCACCACCGCCTCCGCCGTGGACATGCCGGTGACGGTGTTGCGGGTGTACTGCTCGTGGCCGGGGCAGTCGGCGAGGATGAACGACCGCGCGCCGGTGGCGAAGTACCGGTGGGCGACGTCGATGGTGATGCCCTGCTCGCGCTCGGCGCGCAGGCCGTCGACCAGCAGCGACAGGTCGGGGGCGCCGTGGCCGCGGGAGACGGAGGTGGCGGCGACGGCCTCGTACTGGTCGGCGAGGATGTTCTTGGTGTCGTGCAGCAGCCGGCCGACGAACGTGGACTTGCCGTCGTCGACGGAGCCGGCGGTGCACAGGCGCAGTGCGGTGGTCATCAGAAGTAGCCTTCCTTCTTGCGGTCCTCCATCGAGGATTCGGAGAGCCTGTCGTCGGCGCGGGTGGCGCCGCGCTCGGTGAGGGTGGACGCCGCGATTTCGGCGCGGATGGCGGGCAGGTCGGCGGCGGTCGATTCCACCGCTCCGGTGCAGCTCATGTCGCCGACCGTGCGGTAGCGGACGGTGCGGACCTCCACGGTTTCGCCGTCGCGGGGCCCGCCCCATTCGCCCGGCGCGAGCCACATGCCGCCGCGCCGGAACACCTCGCGGCGGTGGGCGAAGTAGATCGGCGGCAGCTCGATGCCGCGCGCGTCGATGTACGCCCACACGTCGGCCTCGGTCCAGTTGGAGATGGGGAACACGCGGACGTTCTCCCCCGCGGCGTGGCGGCCGTTGTACAGGCCCCACAGCTCGGGGCGCTGGCGGCGCGGGTCCCAGCCGCCGAAGGAGTCGCGCACCGAGAACACGCGCTCCTTCGCGCGGGCCTTCTCCTCGTCGCGGCGGGCGCCGCCCAGGACGGCGTCGTAGCGGCGCTCGGCGATGGTCTCCACCAGCGGCACGGTCTGCAGCGGGTTGCGGGTGCCGTCGGCGCGTTCGGCGAGCGCGCCGCGGTCGATCCAGTCCTGCACGCGGGCGACCCGCAGCGTGATGCCCGGCTCGGCGGCGACGCGGTCGCGGAAGGCGATGACCTCGGGGAAGTTGTGGCCGGTGTCCACGTGCAGCAGTTCCAGCGGCACGGGCGCCGGGGCGAACGCGCGCTTGGCAAGCTCGAGCACGAGCACGGAGTCCTTGCCGCCGGAGAACAGCAGCGCGGGCCGGTCGAATTGCCCGGCGGTCTGCCGGATGATGTCGATCGCCTCCGCCTCCAGTTCGGCGAGGCGGGGGTCGAGTCGGGTTTTCACGGGGGTCATGGGGTCTCTTTCCTTCATCGTTTCCGGGGCGGTCACGTGTGCAGCCCGCATTCGGTTTTCTCGGCGCCGGCCCAGCGGCCGGAGCGGGGGTCGGCGCCGGGCGCGACGCGGCCGGTGCAGGGGGCGCAGCCGATCGAGGGGAATCCGGCGCGCGTCAGCGGGTGGACGATGAGGCCGTGGTCGGCGATGTACCGCTCGACGTCGTCGTCCGTCCACGCGGCGAGCGGGTTGAGCTTGATGCGCCCGGTCTTGTCGATCTCCAGCACCGGCGTCCGCGCCCGCGTCGGCGCGTCGACCCGCTTGAGGCCGGTGACCCAGCCCTCGTACGGGCGCTTGGCCCGCGCCAGCGGCTCGACCTTGCGTTGCGCGCAGCACGCGGTGGGGTCCCCCGGGACGGCATCGGCGGCGTCGGGGGTCACGGTGATCAGCCGGTTGCGGTATCGCTTGCCGACGGCCGCGGCCACCTCGAGCGTTTCCGGGAAGTGGTATCCGGTGTCCAGGAATACGAGGTCGGCGTCGGGGGCGTGGCGCGACGCCAGCTCCGCGAGCACCGTGTCCTGCATGGACAGCGTGACGGCCAGTGGGGTGCGCAGGTGTTCGGCGCCCCATTCGAGGATGTCGCCGGCGGGCAGGCCCTCCAGCGCGGGGCCGTGGTCCAGCGCCAGCTCGAGCAGGCGGCGGGCGGTTGCGGGGTCATCGAGGACGTCGTTCACGCCACTCCCCTTTCCGTGTGTCCGTGGA
Organism: Corynebacterium halotolerans; assembly: GCF_001056295.1. Classification (GTDB taxonomy): domain Bacteria; phylum Actinomycetota; class Actinomycetes; order Mycobacteriales; family Mycobacteriaceae; genus Corynebacterium; species Corynebacterium hansenii. The sequence goes on along the minus strand of NZ_JVMD01000006.1, from coordinate 189,799 downwards.
GTTTGACGGTGAAGACGCGGCAGCATTCGCCGCACCGCCACGCGTAATCGGTTTCGGCGTCGGGCCACAGCCGTTCGCCGCCGCAGTACGGGCAGTGCATGATCGCGGCGCGGTTGGGGTTCGGGTGGGCGGTGCGGCCGGGGATCATCGCAGGTCCTCCTCCGCGGCGCGGGCGACCCAATGGCGGAACTGCTCGCCCGGTTCGCGCCGCTCGGTGAAGTTGCGCACGACCCGCTCGACGTAGTCGCCCAGCTCCGCCGACGTGACCTTGTGGCCACGCAGCTTGCGGCCGAAGTTCGCGTCGAGCCCCAGCGATCCGCCGAGGTGGACCTGGAAACCCTCCACCCGGTTGCCGTCGCCGTCGACGACGATCTGCCCCTTCAACCCGATGTCGGCGATCTGCGTGCGGGCGCAGGCGTTCGGGCAGCCGTTGAGCGAAATGCCGATGGGCACGTCCAGATCGCCGATGCGCTGCTCCAGCTCGCCGACCAGGTCGATCGCCCGCGTTCTGGTGGTGACCAGCGCCAACTTGCAGAATTCCAGGCCGGTGCACGAGATGATGCCCCGTCGGAAAGCGGAGGGGTTCGCCGACAGGCCCAGCTCGTCGAGCTCGGCGACGAGGGAATCGACCTGCTCCGGGGCGACGTCGAGGAGCACGAGTTCCTTCATGACGGTCGTGCGCACGCGGCCGACGCCGTGCTTCTCCGCGATGTCGGCCAGCGCGATCAGATCCGACCCCGGCACCCTGCCGACGATCGGCTTGACGCCCACGTAGCACGCCCCGTCCTTCTGGCGGTGCACGCCGACGTGGTCCCGGTCGCGCTCCCACGGCTCGGGCGGCGGGCCGTCGTCGAGCCGGAAACCGAGGTAGTCCTCCTCCAGGATCCTGCGGAACTTCTCCTCGCCCCACTCGGCGACCAGGAACTTCAGGCGAGCCCGGGTGCGCAGGCGGCGGTACCCGTAGTCGCGGAAGATGCGCGCGACGCCCGCCCACACCTCCGGCACCCGCTCCAGCGGCACCCACGCGCCCAGGCGCCGGCCGAGCATCGGGTTCGTGGACAGCCCGCCGCCGACCCACACGTCGAAACCGGGGCCGAGCTCGGGGTGGTCCACGCCGACGAACGCGACGTCCTGTACCTCGTGCGTGACGTCCAGCCGCGGGCTGCCGGAGACCGCGGACTTGAACTTGCGCGGCAGATTGTTGAACTCGTCGGTGGACAGGTACTCGTCCTTGATGCGGCGGATCGCCGGGGTGCCGTCGATGATCTCGTCGGCGGCCACGCCCGCCACCGGCGAACCGAGGATGACGCGGGGCACGTCGCCGCACCCGAAATGGGTGTCCAGGCCCACCGCGGCCAGGCGGTCCCAGATCTCCGGCATGTCCTCGATGCGGATCCAGTGCAGCTGCACGTTCTGGCGGTCGGTGAAATCGGCGGTGTCGCGGGCGAAGTCGCGGGAAATCTCGCCGATGGCCCGCAGGCCCGCCGTGGTGGTCTGGCCGCCGTCGAGGCGGATGCGCAGCATGAAGTACCGGTCCTGCAGTTCGGCGTTGGTCTTCACGCCCGTGTGCTCTCCGCCCAGGTCCTGCTTGCGCTGGGTGTACAGGCCGATCCACTTGAAGCGGGGCGCGAGGTCCTCCGCGGGAATGGAGTCGAAGCCCTGCTTGGCGTAGACCTCGCGGACGCGGCGCTGCACGGCCAGGCCGGCGTCCTCCCGTTTGATGCGTTCGTCGTCGTTGAGCGGCTCGCGGCCGTCGATGAGCCATTGGCCCTCGGGCTTCTTCGCCCGGGTGCGGCGGGTGGTCGTGGCTGTGGTCATGGGTTCGCTTTCGTGGGTGTGTAAATCGGGTGGACGGCTTTTCTAGACGGCTCGGTCTTTCACGGTCGGGCGCGCGCCGGCGGCCAGCTCGACCCGCCGACGACGCCACGGCAAGGCGTCGTGGCGGCGCGACCACAGGAGGATCGCGACGACGACGGCCGCCCAGCCGATGAGCAGCGGACCGACGGTTCCGAACAGCGTCCGCAGGTTGAGCAGCACCAGCACGCCGCCGATGACGATGCCCAGCGTCCGGGGATCCAGGCGGCCGACCAGGAACGCGGCCACGGGCGCGGCCAGCATTCCGCCGAGCAGCAGCCCCAGGATCGGCAGCGCATGGTCGGAGAACTCCCGGTGGAGCAGCGGCAGGAAGCCGACCACGGCGGCGGCGGTGACCAGGAACTCGGCGGCGGAGACGGTGCCGATGATCTTCCGGGGACTGTCGGCCTCGGCGCTCATGAGCGTCGAGGTGGTCACCGGACCCCAACCCCCGCCGCCCGTGGCGTCGAGAAGCCCTCCGACCAGGCCCAACGGGCCCAGCTTCGCCCATCCCCACCGCTTGGCCGCGGCATTGGGGCGGCCGGGCAGGAAGGCGAAGCGGATGAGCACCCACAGGCCGAGCAGCAGCAGGATCGTGGAGGTCACGGGCTTGGCCGTGTCGCCGTCGAGTCCGGACAGGAAGGTGGCGCCGATGAAGGCGCCGGCGGCGCCCGGCGCGCCGAGCCGCAGTACGCGGCCCCAGTCGACGTTGCCGAACCGCCAGTGCGACGCGCCGGAGGCCAGCGTCGTGCCGACCTCCACCACGTGCACGACGGCCGACGCCGCGGCGGCGCCGGTGCCGGTCATCATGAACAGCGTCGTCGCCGTCACGCCGAAGGCCATGCCGAGCGTGCCGTCGACCAATTGGGCCCCGAGGCCGATCAACGCGAACAGTGCGATTCTTTCCATGGACCGAACACTAGACAGGCCGGTCTGTTCGGCGCGGGGTTCGTGTCACGGTGAATCGAACCCCGCGTTTCCCGCGCCGATTGGCCACGATCGGCACCCATGACCATTCCCGCACCCGAATCCCGTCCCCTGCGCGTCGCCGTCGTCGGCTCCGGCCCCGCCGGCATCTACGCCGCCGACGCGCTGATCAAATCCGGCCACCCCGTGTCCATCGACCTCATCGAACGCCTGCCCGCGCCGTTCGGCCTGATCCGCTACGGCGTGGCCCCCGACCATCCGCGCATCAAGGGCATCGTCAAGAGCCTGCACCGCGTGCTGGACAAGCCCGAGGTCCGGCTCCTGGGCAACGTGGACGTCGGGCGCGACGTCACCGTCGGGGAACTCCGGGGGCTTTACGACGCCATCGTCTTCGCCACCGGCGCCACCGGCGACCGCGACCTGGACGTCCCCGGCGCGGATCTCGACGGCCACCACGGGGCCGGCGAGTTCGTGGGCTTCTACGACTCACATCCGGAGTTCGCCCGGTCGTGGGACCTCTCCGCCGAGGCAGTCGCCGTCGTCGGCGTGGGCAACGTCGGCCTGGACGTCGCCCGCATCCTGGCGAAAACCGCCGATGAGCTGCTGCCCACCGAGATCGCCGACAACGTCCACGACGCCCTGTCCGCCAACGCCGCCCGCACCATCCACGTCTTCGGCCGCCGCGGGCCGGCGCAGGCGAAGTTCACCCCGCTGGAGCTGAAGGAGCTCGACCACTCCCCGACCATCGAGGTCATCGTCGACCCGCGGGACATCGCCTACGACGCCGCATCCGAGGCCGCCCGCCGAGAGTCGAAGATCGTGGACCAGGTGTGCTCGATCCTGGAGGACTACGCCATCCGCGAGCCGAAGGGCGCCCCGCACGAGCTGCACATCCACTTCTTCGAATCCCCCGTCGCGCTGCTCGGCGACGACGGCCGCGTCACCGCCATCCGCACCGAGCGCACCGAACTCGACGGCGAGGGCGGCGTCCGCGGCACCGGCACGTTCACCGACTGGCCGGTCGGCGCCGTCTACCGCGCCGTCGGCTACCGTTCCGACGCCGTCCCCGGCGTGCCCTTCGACGAGCGCCGGGCCGTCATCCCCAACGACGGCGGCCGCGTCGACGGCGCCCCAGGCCTGTACACGACCGGGTGGGTGCGCCGCGGACCCGTCGGGCTGATCGGCAACACCAAGGGCGACGCCAACGAGGTCGTCGCGAACCTCCTGGCCGATTGGGCCGGCGGGCTGCTCGATGCGGCGGCCGACCCGTCGGAAAGCGCGGTCGACGCGTTCCTGGCGGAACGCGGCATCGAATGGACCACGTGGGAGGGGTGGCACGCCCTCGACGCCGCCGAACGCGCGGCCGGCGCCGCCGTGGGCCGCGAGCGCAAGAAGATCGTCGAATGGGCCGACATGGTGCGCCATTCGCGCAGCGGGAGCGCCGTGCTCGCCGCGCGCTGACGCGGGCCGCTAAAGTTGTCTCATGGCTTACCACGCGGATTCGTCGGACGTTCAGAACAAGGAAATCCTGACCTGGGAAGGCTTCGGCGACGCCTCGCGCGAGCTGGCCCAGACCATCGCGGATGACGGCTTCGAGCCCGAGGTCATCATCGCGATCGCCCGCGGCGGCCTGGTCGCAGCGGGCGCCCTGAGCTACGCGCTGGGGGTGAAGCTTTCCGACGCCATCAACGTCGAGTTCTACACCGACGTCCACAAGACCCTGCCGGACCCGATCCTGCTGGAGCCGCTGCTGGACGTCGAGGCGATCACCGGCCGCAAGCTGCTGGTCGTCGACGACGTCGCCGATTCCGGCCGCACCCTGAAGCTCGTGCTGGAGCTGCTGTCCGAGCAGGGCGCCGAGGTCCGCTCCGCCGTCCTGTACGAGAAGTCCGTCTCCGTGGTCAAGCCCGACTACACCTGGCGCCACACCGACGAGTGGATCGTCTTCCCCTGGTCCGCCGAGCCGCCGGTGACGCCGAAGGCCTAGCTTTTCGGGGCGCGGCGGGGCTTGCTTGACGACGGCCTGGCGTGATTCGGATTCCGTCGGTTCTTCGATTCCGCCGGTTCTTCGGGGGCGTTTTCCAGGTTCCGCCGTTTTTCCGGGCGGTGGTTTTCGGCCTCGTCCGATTTCCGGGCAACGTGAGATTCCTTGCGGCGTTTCCGATGTCGCGAGGGCTCCGTTTCCCCAGTCGAACACCGGATTGATTTTCGAGCGATCCGGGGCCTTTTTCCGCAGCCTCAATCCGGTGCGTGTTCTAGTGTGCGAACTGACGGACGAAGAGGAGATCGCGTGCGGGGCGCGATCGGCGGCCGTCGGATACCGGGGGAACTGCGATGCGGGATCACGCATCCGATCCGAGACCAAGTCAATCGAGACCAACCCACCAAGCCGAAACCAACCACCGTCCCAACGCCTACGACGCCGCTTGCTCGACCGACGCGGCCCGGTGGGCGCACGAGTTCGCGACGGCGCTGTCCATCGTCGGCATCCGGCGCAACCGTGACGATCTGCGCATCGCGGAAGCCTGCGCGCCGCCCGACGGGAGCGCCGACGTCGCCGATCACCTCGCCCACGTGACGCTGCAGTTGGGCATGACGCCGGGCGTGGCGGAATCGTACGTCGACGTCGGCGTGATGCTGCGGAGGTTCCCGCGGCTGGCGCGGGTGCTGCGGAACCGAGGCCACCTGCCGTTTTCCCATCTGCGGGTGCTCGCCGGCTGCACGCTGACCGCACCCGACGAGATTCTCGCCGAGCTGGAGGACCGCCTGCTTCCGCTGGTCCTGCCCAAGCGCGACGGGCAGGCGTTGAAGGGGTGGCGGGCGCTTCACAATCGGGTCCAGGATGTCATCGAGCGGATCGAGCCCCTGGCCCGGCCCCGCGACATCGACCCGGATCACACGGATGCGCCCGATCCGGATGCGGACCCGGACGCGCCGCCCGAAGAGTTCATCACCGTCGAGGAAGGCGGGCGAACGGACCTGCTGATGGCCCAGATGGACAAGGCGAGGGCGTTCGAGGTGATGGCCGTCCTCGACGCGATCTGCGCGAAGGAAGGCTGCTCGCGGGTGGAGGCGCTGACCCACTTGACCAGGGGCACGTGCGAGGTGACGGTGACGTTGAACGTCTACAAGAGCTGGGAAACCGGCGACACCTGGGTGCCGGGCGCCGGCGGGTGGGTCGACGGGGCCTTCGCCGAGGACTGGGTGGCCATGGCCGACGGAGCGCGGCTCTGCGGCGACTCCGACACCGGCGGTTATGCGCCGTCGGACGCGCAGAAGGCGTTCATCATCGGCCGCGACGGCACCTGCCGCTTCCCCGGTTGCGACCGCCCGGCCCACCGCACCGAGGCCGACCACGTGGAGAACTTCGATCACGAGAACCCGGAGGCGGGCGGCGCGACCGACACGGAGAACCTCCACTGCCTGTGCAAGAAGCACCACGACCTGAAGACGCGGAAGATGTGGGACGTTCTTCGCAAGCCAGACGGCACCGAATACTGGACGTCGCGCTCCACCGGCCTCGTCGCGGTCAGCGTCCCCTCCGGGCCGCTCGCCGGCGCGCACCGCACGAACTTCACCGCCCGGCAGATGCGCAGGCGCCGCACGCTGGCCGAGCACAACGAAAAACGGCTGCGGATCCTCGAAAACGAGCGCCGCATCGCCGCCGAGGCCCGGGAGGCCCGGCGACGCGCCGACGAGGAAAGGAAGAAGCTCGACGACGCTCTGTGGGCGGCGTGATGGCCAGCCGCTTAATCCACCGAGACGCTCAGCGCCGACGCGGCCTTGAACGCGTTCTCGCGTGCGGCGTCGACGTCCTCGGCGGTGGACACCGCCACGCCCATGCGGCGGCGGTCATGGGCCTCCGGCTTGCCGAAGATGCGCACGTCCGTCTCGGGCACGGCCATCGCCTCGGCGAGCCCAGAATACGTCGGTGCGGGGCCGTCGCACTTGCCGTACACGACGGCCGACGCACCCGGCGTGGTCAGCGTGACGTCGATGGGCAGGCCGAGGATCGCCCGCGCGTGGAGCTCGAACTCCGAGAACCGCTGGGTGCCCATGGTGACCAGCCCCGTGTCATGCGGGCGGGGGCTGACCTCGGAGAACCACACGTCGTCGCCGCGGACGAACAACTCCACGCCGAAAATGCCGCGACCGCCCAGCGCACCCGTGATGCGGGCGGCGACGGAACGGGCGTTGTCCAGCGCGACCTGCGACATCGGCATCGGCTGCCACGACTCGACGTAATCGCCGTCGACCTGGCGATGGCCGATGGGCTCGCAGAACCACGTCGCCGGCTCCCCCGTCGCGGGATCGATGGAGCGGACGGTGAGCAGCGTGATCTCGTAGTCGAAATCGACGAAACCCTCCACGATGACGCGGCCCGACGACACCCGGCCGCCGCTCATCGCGTGTTCCCACGCGGCGAGGACGTCGGCGGCGGCGCGGACGGTGGACTGGCCCTTGCCGGACGAGCTCATCACGGGCTTGACGACGCACGGCAGCCCGACTTCGTCGACCGCGTCGAGGAATTCCTCGCGGGTGGACGCGAAGCGGTAACGCGACGTCGGCAAGCCGATCTCCTCGGCGGCCAGGCGGCGGATGCCCTCGCGGTTCATGGTCAGCTGCGCGGCGCGGGCGGTCGGGATGACGGTGACGTCGCCGGCGTCCTCGAGCTCCACCAGCGCGTCGGTGGCCAGCGCCTCGATCTCCGGGACGATGAAGTGCGGGCGCACCTCGGCGACGAGGTCCTTGACGGCCTGCCCGTCGGTCATGTCCAGCTCATGCCAGAAATGCGCGACCTGGTGCGCCGGGGCGTGGGCGTACCGGTCGGCGGCGTGCACTTCGACGCCGAGGCGCTGGAACGCGATGGCCACCTCCTTGCCCAGCTCTCCGGAACCGAGCAGCAGCACTCGCGTTGCGCCACCCGTGTACGGGGTGCCGGTGGAAGTGGGGGTGAACATGGGATCTCCTCGTGGCATCGCGGCGTTACGACCCCCATCCTACGGTCAGCCCATCACCGACCCCGCCCACAGCATCACCGTCGGCGGATCCACGCAGATCTTCATCTGGTGGCTGATCGTCTCCAGCGCCTCGCGGGAGCCCGGCGGGTAGATGCGCAGACCCTGGGCATCGGCCGTCTTGCACCCGGATTCCGCCTCGACGCGAGACAGCCGGAGGGTGAACCTGGCGGGCCTCGACGGCGTCACCATCGCCTCCCGAGCCGGCTCCTCATTCCGCCCGGCCGCTTCGCCGACCTGGTTGCCCGCGCCGTCGACGGCGCTGACCCCGGGGAATCCGCGCAGGAAACACTGGCTGTCCCCGCGGTAATTCAGGGCGATGTGGATGTACTGCGAACCCGCCGCGCCTTCGACTCGCTCGATCGAGGGGATGAGGTCGCCGGGCGGACAGACGTCGCCGGGCGGGTCGGTCGGCAGGGTGAAAGTGGCGTCGCCTTCGCTTTCGGTCACGGTGTCGATCTCGGTCGCCGTGCCGGTTTCGGTCTCGGTCTTGGTTTCGGTCTGCGTTTCGGTGACGGGGGCCGATTCCCCGTTTCCGCAGCCGGCCAGCAGCAATGCGGCCGCGATGGGGACGACCGCGACCGCGAACCGGCCATTTCCGTGCTTGATGTCGCTCATGGTGTCCATGGCCGAACCATAGACTTTCCATTTGCCCCTGAAAATACTATTCCCGCAAGTACCCGGGATTCAGCGCCAGGACGCGCTCGAACTCGGCATGCACGTCGGACGGCTCCACGTGCGACACGACGTCCACCGCGCGCCCCTCCCCGCGCTCCACCGCACCACGGTCGCCGGCGACGGCACGCAGGGTCATGGGCTTTGCGACGGTCTCCACCGTCCCGCACGCGACCATCGCGGCGAAAAGGTCGTGGACCTGCGCCAAGTACCCGATGCCCTGCCCGCGGTGGAACCCGAAGTAGAAGCGGAGGGCGTCGGCGACCACGTCGCCCAGCTCGCCGGGGATCGCCCACCGCCCGACGTCCTCCGGCCGGACGATGATCGTCTCGGTGACGTCGAGGGGGCAGAGCACCAGCGGCGTGGAATCCTCCGCGAACACCGCCGCCACCGCATCCGGGTCGACCCAGAAATTCCACTCGGCCGTCGGCGTGGTGTTGCCGGGATGATCGACCGCGCCGCCCATGACGGTGATCCGCCCGAACGCCGCGGCCAACCCCGGGTACCGCGCGGCCGTGGTCAAGGGGCCGGTTATCAGGAGGTCGGCGGGACCGTCGTCAAGCACGCGCTTCCACAGACCCGGCGCGGCGCCGGACGCGTCGCAGGCGCCCACCGACGGCGGCCGGGCGAAACCCAGGCCGAATTCGCCGTGGGTCTCGGGCGTGGTGGTCAGCGGGACCTTCAGGGGCGCGCCGAAACTCGCCGCGACCGGCACGTCCGTGCAGCCGCACAGGTCCAGCACCCAGCGGGAATTGCGCGCCGCCTGGCAGACGGTGGTGTTGCCCGCCGTCGCGGTGACCGCCGCCAACTCGATCTCCCCCGCCCGGTGCAGACCGGCCAGGTAGATCAGCGCCAGCATGTCGTCGATGCCGGTGTCGACGTCGGCGACGAGGCGGCGCACGGCGATCAGTCCGCCAGCAGGTCGTTGACCACGATCGTCTGGTCGCGGCCCGGGCCGACGCCGACGTAGGAGATGCGGCAGCCCGACAGCTCCTCCAGGCGCGCCAGGTAATCGCGGGCCTTCTCCGGCAGCTCCTCGAGGGTGGTGCAGCCGGTGATGTCCTCGTCCCAGGCGGGCATGGTCTCGTAGATCGGCACCGCGTGGTGGAACTCGGACTGCGTCAGCGGCATCTCGTCGTGGCGGACGCCGTCGACGTCGTAGGCCACGCAGATCGGGATCTCGCCGATGCCGGTGAGCACGTCCAGCTTGGTCACGAACAGGTCCGTGAAACCGTTGACGCGCGAGGCGTAGCGGGCCAGCACGGAGTCGTACCAGCCGCAGCGGCGCAGGCGGCCGGTGTTGACGCCCACCTCGCCGCCGGTGGTCTGCAGGAACTCGCCCCACTTGTCGAACAGCTCCGTCGGGAACGGGCCGGCGCCGACGCGGGTGGTGTACGCCTTGATGATGCCCAGCGTCGACGTGATCCGCGTCGGGCCGATGCCCGCTCCCACGCACGCGCCGCCCGACGTCGGGTTCGACGAGGTCACGAAGGGGTACGTGCCGTGGTCGACGTCGAGCATCGTCGCCTGGCCGCCCTCCATGAGGACGTGCTTGCCGGCGTCGAGGGCCTCGTTGAGCACGTACGCGGAGTCGACCACCATGGGCTTCAGGCGGTCCGCGTAGGACATGAAGTAGTCGAAGATGCGGTCGGCCTCGATGGCGCGGCGGTTGTACAGCTTCACCAGGATCTGGTTCTTCTGGTGCAGCGCGGCCTCGATCTTCTGGCGCAGGATCGACTCGTCGAAGATGTCCTGCACGCGCAGGCCCACGCGGCTGACCTTGTCGGCGTACGTCGGGCCGATGCCGCGGCCGGTGGTGCCGATGGCGCGCTTGCCCAGGAACCGCTCGGTGACGCGGTCCAGGGTCTGGTGGTACGGCGCGACCATGTGGGCGTTGCCGGAAATGCGCAGCTTGGAGGTGTCCGCGCCGCGGGCCTCCAGGCCGTCGATCTCCTCGAACAGGGCCTCCAGGTTGACCACGCAGCCGTTGCCGATCATCGGCGTGGCATTCTCCGACAGCACGCCGGCGGGCAGGAGCTTCAGCTCGTATTTCTCGCCGCCGACGACGACGGTGTGGCCCGCGTTGTTGCCGCCGTTGGGCTTGACCACGTAATCGACGCGGCCGCCGAGGATGTCGGTCGCCTTGCCCTTGCCCTCGTCGCCCCACTGGGCGCCCACCACGATGATTGCGGCCATGTCTCCACTCCAACAAGTCGGTTGATAAAACCCCCGGCTAGTGTAGTCCCATGCGGATTGTGGCGTTGCGATGCGGTGCGGACGGTTTTCCCCTCATCCCCGGCAGGCGCGATCTGGCGTTCCTCGACGACGTCGCGAAGCAGGTCCTGCCGCACGACGACAACCCGACGCCCGACGACATCGCGAAGGGCAAGGAAGTCCCGCACCTGGGCGCCCCGCGGCGCGCGCCGCAACGGCCGAGCGAGCCGGTGCGGCTGATCGTCGAAGGCCCCGATGCGTCGCTGGCGGCGGTGGCCACGCACCTGATGCGCCGCAACCTGCTGTGGTTCGAGGTCGCCCACGTGCCCACCGCACCGTCGCCGGCGGCGCGGAACTGGGGAATCGACGGGTCCGGCGAGCACGGGCTGTCCCGGGCCGAGGCCGAAACGCGCCCCGTGCGCCCCGTGCCGCTGATCCGCGACGACACCGGCCAGGCGATCGTCGGTTTCGCGCTGCTGACCGAGCCGGGCATCGACGGGACGTCCTCGCGCGGCGGCCTGCGCGGCGAAGTGTGGGTCGACAGCACGGAGCTGTTCTCCGGCACCTCGCACGGCGTCCAGGTTCGGCCGCTGCCGGACGCGCCGGGGCTGGTCGCCGCGGAGCTGCCGCCGCCCCCGGGCCGGCGCCGCGGCCTGTTGCGCACGCGGCTTTCCGACGACGGCGGCCTCGCCGACATGGCCGGGGCTCCCCGCACGCTGCATGAACCGGTGACGGGGCGCGCGATGCAGGCCGGCGGCCCCGGATTCCGCTACGTCCGCGACGGCGTGGAGGCGAAGAAGCCGCGGGAGAAGACCACCATCTACCGGCACCTGCTGGATCTGCAGCTGGTGCGGTAGGGCGCGGGATCAGTCCCCGTCGTCGAGGTCCCACACCTCCGGCGGCATCGCCGGGCGCTCGGTGGTGGGCGGCAGGGCGGCGACGGCGGACAGGCGGGACAGGCCGCAGACCTGCAGCAGGTCGACGGTCAGCGAGCGGCACTGGGCGAAGATGACGATCTCCGACAGCGTCGCGCCCTCCACCACCGCCGGGCGCATCTTCGCGGCGAGGATGCGCAGCTCGCGGATCGCGGACTCGGGGGTCACGGGCGCGGTGTCGTCGTCGCCGGTCACCGCCGCGAAAGCGCCGGTCTTGGAGTCGTCGTGGGGCAGCTCGCCCCACTCGGGGATGTCGGCGAGGGACGGGGTGCCGTCGAGAAGCCTGCGGACCGTGGTCGCGGAGCGGCTGACCCCCATGACCAGCTCGACGAGCTCGGCGGAGACGTCCACGCTGTCCTCGGCGGAGGTCATGGCCCGGCGCGCCAGCACGCGGATGTTGCGCAGCGCGTTGTCCACCGGATAGACCACCCGGGCGAGCGAGCGGAACTGGCGGCGGCGATTCCACAGCAGCGGCGACAGCTGCACCTGCTCCACGCCGTCGGCGATGGTGCGGTCCATCAGCGTCACGTCGGCCTGCGACGCCCGCGCCACCTGCAGGCCGGCGCGGATGCGGTCGGGGTCGTGGTCCTCCAGGCCGCGGGCGACGTCGTAGAGGACGTCGGCGCCCAGGTCGAGCACCGTCGCCACGGTGCGGCGGGCCTCCGACACGGGGTTGCGCGGAATCAGCGCCATGACCATCACGCCGATCAGGCCGCCGACCAGGGCGTCGACCATGCGCTCGTAGGACAGCGTCGACCCCGGCGGCATGATCGTGGCGATGAGCACCGCCGACGACGCCGCCTGGTTGACCACCAGCGGGCCGCGGCCGACGAAGACGCCGATGATCATCGCCGCCAGCACGCCCACGGTCAGCTGCCACACGCCCGGCCCGAGCACCGAGAAGATGACGTCGCCGACGCCGACGCCCAGCGCCGCGCCGAGCACCAGCTCGAGCGAGAACTTCAGGCGCGGGCCCTCGACCATGACGTTCAGGCCGATGAACGCCGCCATCGGGGCGAAGAACGGGGTCGGGTGGCCCAGGACGTCCGACGCGACCCAGTACGCCAGGCCCGCGGCCAGCGCCGCCTGGATGACCAGCAGCCACCGCGTGCGCAGCCGCTCCACCCCGTGGAGGAACCGCGTGCGCGGGCGCATCCGGCGGCGCAGCGCCATGGCCGCGCGGGACGCGGGATGGCGCAGGGCCTCCAGGTATTCGGTGGCGTCGAGCCCCACGTCGCGGGGGTCGCGCGGCTGGCGGGGCGTCACAGGTTCGTGGCGGCCACCGCGGACTGATCGCAATCCTGGAGCAGGGCGAGGCAGCGGTCGTATTCGTCGTCTTCGCCGATGGCGCGGGCGGCCTTCGCCAGCGCGGAAATGGCGCGCAGGACGCCGCGGTTGGGTTCGTGCGACCACGGCACGGGGCCGAAGCCCTTCCAGCCGTTGCCGCGCAGCAGGTCCAGGCCGCGGTGGTAGCCGGTGCGGGCGAAGGCGTAGGCGGTGACGTCCTCGCCGCGGTCCAGCGCCGCCTCGGCGAGGTCGGCCCAGGCCGCGGAGTCGCGCGGGCAGATGCGGATGACCTGGTCGGCGGGCTTGCCGTCGGCGCGCGCGGCCTCGGCGTCGTCGAACGCGGGCAGGTGCACCGGGGGCGGTGCCATCATGTCGTTGAGCTTCATGCGGCCCATCATGCCAGTGCTTTCAAGCCGACGATGCCGCCGACGATCATCGCCAGGAACAGCATCCTCGGCAGCGTCACGGGGTCTCCGTCGAACACCATCCCCCAGACGACGGTCAGCGTCGCGCCGACGCCGACCCACACCGCGTACGCCGTCCCCAACGGCAGTTCGCGCATCGCCCACGCCAGGCCGCCCATGGACACCGCCAGGGCGGCGAAGAAGATCACCGACGGCCACAGCCGCGTGAACCCGTCGGATTTGCCCAGGGCGATCGCCCACACGGCCTCGAAGGCCCCGGACGCGATGAGAATGAACCAGGCCATGGCGGCCACCCTTCCCGGCCGTCGTGTCGCCGAGCCCCGATGATGTCAAACGAGGGCGAGAATCTCCACCGCCACGGCCAGGTCCTCCCAGCTCATCCCGGCGGTCTTGAACACCACGGGCGCGCCGGAGTGCGCCAGTTCCAGGGCCAGGTCCCGCTTGACGACGACGTCGCGGAACTCCGTCCAATCGCCCCGTTCGAGATGCCCCTCCTCGACGGCGAGCATGACGTCGCCGCATTCGGTTTCGGCGACGTGGCCGTCTTCGACGATGACGCGGGCGCGGCCCATCAGCTCGCCGGGCAGCTCACGCTTCTCGGGGTCGTGGGCGCCCATGGCCACGACGACGGCGTGGTCGGCGACGTCGGCGTCGGCGAGAACCGGCTCGGCGGCGGAGGTGGCGCAGACGATGAAGTCGGCGTCGGCCGGCAATTCCGTGGCCACCTCATGCGGCACGTCGCAGTCGATCTCGCGCGGGGTGCGCACGACGAACGTGACCTCCACGTCGCCGAACAGTTCCTCGGCGCCGAGAGCGTGGTGGACGGCCTGCGGGCCGGAGCCGATGATGGCCGCGCGCAGCGGCGCCCCGGGGCGGCGGCGGGCGGAGACGATCTCCAGGACGCCCGCGAAGGACACCGCCGGAGTGCGCAGATCCGTCAGGGCCGGTCCGTCGAGGAGGGCGGTCGGGGCGAGCGTCGGGCCGTCGAAAAGCAGGTAGGCCCCCTGGATCCACGGGTCGCCGCCGACGGTGAGCAGCTTGACGCCCACGTGGTCGCGGTTGGCCGAGGGCATCAGCAGCATCTGCTTGCCGCGGGGCAGGTCGGCGCTGCCGCGGGGGATGTCGTCGCTCGGGTCGAGCCCGTCGAGCAGGGCGGCGCGCAGCACGTACGCCGCGCGGCCGACGGTCATGGCCGAACGCACGGCGCCGGAATCGATCATTCGCATGAGGGGCCCTTGTCCGGATCGGCCGCGGCCTTGCGGCGGGCGTCGCCGGCCACGCGGGCGGCGGCCTCCATGAGCATCCAGCCGGACAGCTGCACGGACAGGTCGCGCTCGCGGATGGCGCCCTCGCGCACCGCGCCGCCCACCGACGCCGCCACCAGGCCCCCGGCCTGCGGGAACGTGGCGTCCTTCGTCCAATCGGCCGGGAACAGCGGCAGGCCGTCGACCTCGAGGCGGTGCTGCCACGCGCTGTTCGCCGACGCCAGCACCAGCCGGCGGGCGATGCGCGCGGCGGCGCGGTCGGTGCGGCCGTCGTCGGGCAGGCGCATCGCGGCGTCGGCCAGGTAGCGCATGAGCACCCCGTTGAACAGGCCGCCGTCGCCGCCACCGCCGCCCTTGAGCACGCCCTCCGGCGTGGCCATGTCCTTGGCCACCGAATGGATGAGGTTGTGCAGGCGCGTCAGGTACCGCGTCGAGGCGTCCCGGTCGCCGCGCTCGCGCAGGGCCAGGGCGACCTCCAGGCACGCGCCGATCATGACGCCCTGGTTGTAGGTGTAGCGGCCGCGCTCGACGTCGACGCCGCTCATCGACAACCGCACGCCGTCGAGGATCAGCCCCGAGTCATCCACCAGGTTGTCGAAGATCCACTCCACCAGCGCGCAGGCCTCGTCCAGCCGCCCCGCCCGCGCGAACGCGATGGCCGCCGGGCCGTTGGCGGGAACGTTGAAGAACACGTCGCCCGTCCGCCACGGCAGCACGCCCGTCGACGGGTCGATGCCCTCCACCAGCGAATGCAGCAGGCGGCGCGTGGTGCCGCGGGCGCCCCGGCCGACGTGGCCGGCGCGGCCCAGGGCCAGCACCATCCACGCGCGATCGTCGAAGTACCCGTTGGACGCCAGCGGCGACAGGTTACGGATGCGGATGCCCCGGATCGTCGCCTGCACCGCCTTCGACTTCTCCCGCGACGGCACGCGCGCGGCGGCGTCGATCAGGCAATCGAGGTAATGCGCCTGCCACCAGTAGTGCCAGGTGATGAAGGCCTTGTGCGCCGGAGGGGCGGGCCACGACGGGACCGCCAGATTCGTGCCCGGCAGCCCCCACACCCTGGACGCGTGCCGGTCCCTGATCGCCTGCTCGGCGACATCGGCCCGGTAGGCCCAGTTCTCGACCTCCGTCCGCGACATCCTGGTCACCACGCGGCTCTCCTCTCCCGTACTGGCGGGTTACCACGTTCAGTCTACGTGCGGGAGCGGATTCACCACGCGGCGTCGAGATCGGCATGCGCGCGGACCCAGGCGTGCATGGCTATTCCGGCGGCGACGCCGGCGTTGATGGACCGCGTCGACCCGAATTGGGCGATGGAGACGGTCATGTCGGCCGCCCGCCGCGCCGTCTCGGTGACGCCGGGGCCCTCCTGGCCGAAGAGCAGCAGGCATTCGCGCGGCAGCTCCGCCGTCTCCAGCGGCACCGACCCGGGCACGTTGTCCACGGCGACGACGGCCAGGCCGCGCTCGCGGGCCCAGGCGACGACCTCGTCGACGGTGTCGTGGTGGTGCAGGTGCTGGTAGCGGTCGGTGACCATCGCACCGCGCCGGTTCCAGCGCCGCCGGCCCACGATGTGCACCGCCGCGGCGGCGAAGGCGTTGGCGGTGCGCACGACGGTGCCGATGTTCGCGTCGTTCTCGAAGTTCTCGATGGCCACGTGCAGCGGGTGCCGCCGCGCGTCGATGTCGGCGACGATGGCCTCGCGCGTCCAATAGCGGTAGGCGTCCACGACGTTGCGGCGGTCGCCCTCGCGCAGGAGCTCGGGGTCGTACCGCGGGTCATCCGGCGGGGCTTCGCCGGGGTGCTCCTCCGCCCACGGCCCGACCCCGACGCGCGGGGTCCCCCACTCGGTGGGGCCGGGCTGATCGGTCCCGTCGGTCACTTCCGGCCGAGCTCCAGGATGCCGTCGACGAGCAGCAGCTGCGCCGCGGTGTAGGTGTCCATGACCCCGGCGTCCAGCAGCTTTCCGACGACGCCGTCCTCCCCCACCAGCGCGCGCAGCATCAGCAGCGCATCCGAGATGAGGAAGAGGTTGCCGCCGTGGCCGATGCCGAAGCGCGGATCCTTGGACTCCGAATCCAGCCCGGCGACCAGGTTGCCGTCGTCGCCGAGCATCGAGGTGGTGGTCAGCAGGAAGCCGTAGCCGGCCGCCGCGGGCAGCAGGTCCGGCCGCGACAGCGCCGCACCGGCGACGGAGCCGGCCCACAGCGGGTAACGCGCCACGGAGCGGAACCGGTTCGGGCGCGCACCGGCGTCGTAAAGCATCTTCTGGTACGCGATCTGGTTGACCGCGAACGCCGCGGCGCCCTTGTTCAGGTCGTTCTTGCGCGGCATGAGCACCAGGTCGCCGATCCAGCCCGCGGCCAGTCCGACGAGCAGGCCGGCGGTGACGGCGGGGCGGGTCTCGTGGCGGCGGCGCACCACCGAGGCGGCGAGCAGCGGCATGAGCAGCGTCTTGGACACCTTGCGGGGCTTTTCGGCGCCCAGCGCGGAGGACACGACGTTGACCGCCGCGGCGCCGATGTAGCCGGCCCGCTCGGGTTCGCGGGTGGCGCGGGTGACGGCGGCGATCAGCGCGCCGGCGCCCTCCGACGTGCGGCGCGCGGCCGCCTGCTTGAAGGTCTCGCGGGTCCGTCCCATGCCCCTACTCCAATCCCAGATCGGCGAGTCCGAGGAGGAAGCGGTATTCCAGCCCCTCGGCGCGGATGACGTCGGCGGCGCCGGTGTCGCGGTCGACGACGGTGGCCACGCCCACGACGTCGGCGCCGGCCTCGCGCAGCGCGGCGACGGCGGTCAGCGGCGAGTTGCCGGTGGTGGTGGTGTCCTCGACGACGAGGACCTTCGCGCCCTCGATGTCCGGGCCCTCGACGCGGCGCTGCATGCCGTGCTTCTTGGCCTCCTTGCGCACCACGAACGCGTCGATGGCGCGGCCGCCGGCGTGCATGACGGACGTGGCCACCGGGTCGGCGCCCAGCGTCAGGCCGCCCACGGCGGCGTAATCCCAGTCGGCGGTGAGCTCGCGCAGCAGCTCGCCGATCAGCCGGGACGCCCCGTGGTGCAGCGTCGCGCGGCGCAGGTCGACATAGTAGTCGGCTTCCTTGCCGGAGGACAGCGTCACCCGGCCGTGGACGACGGCCAGCTCCTTGACCAGTTCGGCGAGCTCCGCGAGCTTCTTTTCGTCTACCTGGGGTCTGTTCATTCCTGGTCGTCCTTTTCTGGGTCTGTTTCTGCGTCTGGCGTGGCGTCGCCGAAGATCACCGCGGGCCCGGAGTCCGGGCGGATGATCCGTCCGCCGGTGACGGCGGCCCGGCTGTGTTCGGGATCCTCCCCCAGCGCGGGCAGGTCCGCGCCGGATTCTCCCAAATCGCGGAATTCGCCGTCGCCCATCCGCTTTCCGACGGACCGCGTGGGCGTGTCCAGCGGATCTCCCGAAGCGGCCGGGGGCCGCCAGGAGGGCGTCTCCTCGGCGGGTTCGGCCGGGGCGGGTGCGGCGGGGGCGGTGCCGAGGGGCCGCAGGTGGCCCGGCGCGGCCGGGGCGTCGGAGGCCGTCGGGCGGGTGGGGTCGCGGTGGGCGGGGTCGAGTTCGCCGATGGACCCCGGCGACGGCGGCAGGCGGCGGGCGATGTCGGCGAAACCGGCGATGGGCGCCAGCGCGGCATCCCAATCGTCGGGGCCGGAGCCGTCTGCGAAGGCTCCGATGACCCACTCGCCCTCCGCCCACGCCGCCGTGATGGATTCGGGGAGGGACCGCAGCACCCGGTGGGCGCGGTTGTCGAAGATGCGGTGGATGACCGCCGGGTCGGTGGCCGAGACGGTCACGCCGTCCTCCACGCCGACTTCGGGCAGGTCGGTGCGGCCGTCGCGGGAGAACTCCATGATCTCGTCGGACGGCACCGGGCGGCGCAGCGCCAGCAGCGTCACCCCGCCGATGTCGCACAGGTGCATTTCGCGGCCGTGCGCGAAACCGCTGACCACGTCGCGGGCGTCGCCCTCCGGGACACGCTCCCACCAGGAGGCCACCTCGGGGTCGATCTTGTGGAAGTCCGCCTTCCGGTCCAGCGCCCACGCCTTCCGCGCGCGCCGCGCGTTCATGCCAGCCAGCGGACCGACGTGGCGCAGCTCCTCGCGGGTGGGGAACCGCGGCGCGAACGACGGGCGGGACCGGCGCTTGGGGGCCCCATCCCCGAGATCGAGCGGCTCGTCGTCGGGGTCGGGATCGGGCTCGGGGTCGGTTTCGGGCTGAACTTCTGGCGCGGCTGTGACCTCGTCCTCGACTTCAACCACGTCAAGGGGTTCCGCGACGGCCTCGGCCTCGGCCGCCGCTTCAGCCTCGACCTCGGGTTCCGGCTCGGGCTCCGTTTTTTCGGCCTCTTCCGGCTCGGGGGCCGGCTCCACGGGAACGGCGGCGGCGTCGTCAAGCGAACGCGACGCCCCCGCGCGGCGGCGCGCGTCCAGGAAGAACAGCGCCGCACCCGCGCCCAGCAGCGCGATCCCGAGGAGAATGAAGAGGTAAGTCATCGTGGGGACAGTCTATGCGGCTGCCTCACAGGCGGACGATGGGCCGCGCCGGATCACCCGCCCACTTCGACCAACCGCCGATGAACAGCGACGCGCCTGGCATCCCGGCCTCGTGCATCGCCTGGATGAACAGCGACGAATGCAGGCCCGACCCGGAATACACGGCGACCTGATCGCCCGAGGTCACGCCGACCTCGGCGAGCTTGGCGCGGATGTCCTCGGCCGGCAGGAACTCTCCGTCGCGCTGCAGCGCGCGGACCGGCAGGTTCACCGCCCCCGGAATGTGCCCGGCCTGCAGGTCCAGGCGCTCGGCGCGGCCCTGGAAGCGGGAGAGTTCGCGGGCGTCGATGAGCACGCCCTTGTCGGGCCACGCGGCGACCTCGTCGACGTCGATGACCGGGAGGTTGCCCGCGGTGACCGTCAGATCGCCCGGCTGCGGGAGGTTGCCCGGGCCGCCGGCGGTGTCGAAGCCCTCCTCCTCCCAGCCGCGCAGGCCGCAGCGCAGCACCTTGACGTCCTTGATGCCCGCCCACGTGAGAATCCACCACGCGCGCGCCGCCAGCAGGCCGTCGCCCTTGTCGTAGACGACGACCTCGTGCTCGTCGGTCAGGCCCCACCTGTCGACGGCGTCCTGGACGCGCGCCAGCTCCGGCAGGGGGTTGCGGCCGTGCTCGCGGTCGGGGATTCCGACCAGGTCATACGTCGGGTCCGAGAAGAGTGCCAGCGGAATGTGGGCCATGGTGTAGTGGCAGTAGGACGACCGGTCGCGGGACCAGCGGGTGTCGATGATCGCGATGCGGCGCCCGGCCTGGATGCGGCCATGGAGTTCCCGTGCGGAGATGCAGGTGCTCATACCGGTAGAGCCTAGATCCGAACGCCCGAATCCGCCGCGCCGCAGGTGGCCGTCGCTATAGCCTGGCGGCATGAACCAGATCAAGCGCACCGCATTCATCACCGGGGCCGCACAGGGCATCGGCCGCCGCACCGCCGAACTCCTTCTGGACCGCGGCTGGACCGTCGGCGTATACGACATTTCCGACGACGTCGCCTGGGCCGAGGGCCGCCCCGGCGCGGTGACCGGGCACCTGGACGTCCGCGACGCCGAAGAGTGGCGCGAGGCCCTGAAGTCCTTCGCCGAAGTCGCCGGCGGCATCGACGTGCTGGTGAACAACGCCGGCGTGCTCTACGGCGGGCCGTTCGAAGACGCGGGCACCGATGTCGACGAGCGGATCATCGACGTCAACGTCAAGGGCGTCGCGCTGGGCGCGAAGCTGGGGCTGCCGCACCTGAAGAAGTCGCGCGGCCAGATGATCAACCTGGCGTCGGCCTCCGCGATCTACGGCACGCCGGACATGGCCATGTACTCGGCATCGAAGTTCGCCGTCCGCGGCCTGACCGAGGCCCTGGATTACGAGTGGCGCCCGCACGGCATCCGCGTCGCCGCCGTCTGGCCGCTGTACGCCGACACCGGGATGCTCGACGGCGTGGCCACCACCGGCACGTCGCGCCTGGGCATCCGCCTGACCGCCGACGACGTGGCCAAGGGCGTCATCGACTGCATCGACGTCGGGTACGAGGACGGCGAGCGCCGCACCCCGCGCTCCCCCGCCAAAGTGCACTTCCCCGTGGGCCTGCAGGCCAAGGTGCTGTTCGCGACGTCGCACATGTCACCGGCGTTCCTGACGCGCTTCGTCAACGGCAAGCTGACCACCAAGCGGAAGATCGGGTTTTAGGGCTTTTGCTTGGCGACGGGCCGGGCAGCGGCCCGGAAACGGTTGCCGCCGCGGGCGGGGGCGCATAATTTTGAGTGATGTACAACACCCGAATGAAGCGCCGCCTGCGTCTCGCAGCCCCCATCCTCACCGCGTCCCTGCTCCTCGCCGCCTGCGGCGGTGACGGGGACGCCGGAAAGAACGACGACACTGGCGGCGGCAGCGGAGCGGCGACCACGTCCGCCGACGCCGGTGCCGGCGCCTCGCAGGAGACGTCGAAGCCCGCCGAGAAGCCGAAGGGCCCGCCGGCCGAGCAGGACGCCGACGGCATCGAACTGTCCATCACCGACGCCCGCCCCTCCGAGGCCCTTCCGAATGGCGCCACCATCGGCGTCAGCTGGTCGGTCCAGCCGGACGCTTCGGGCGCCTGCGACTTCATGCTGACCGTCTACGACCAGAGCGGCGAAACCCTGACCGCCACGCCGGGCACCGCGTGCCAGAGCAAGATCGAACTGAACCTGATGGGCTACGACGTCAAGGAATTCACCGTGGCCCTGAAAGCCGGCGACAAGATGGCCGTGCGGAAGAAGGCGCTGGAGGGGTGAGGTTCCTGCTCCGGGCCTAGATCCCGATCGTCTCGCGCGCGTGCTCCACGGCCGCACCGAAGAACCCGATGGCGAAGCCGGGGTCGGTGAAGATCGAGTTGATGATGTCGAGCATGCGTGGTTCCTTCCGTCGTTTCCCCGTCACTTGGGGGCAGCACATGAGAAGTAACACGCGAGACGGCGCAGGCCCGGGAGGCGCGCACCGTGTCTGAAATGGGAACACTGTTGATTCCCGCCCGGCGGCGGAATACTTTTAGGTGATGAACGCCACCACGCTGGTTCGCCGCTCTTCCCTCGCCTCGACGCTGGCCGTGGCCGCGCTGGCGATCGCGGCGTGCGGGACGGATGAGTTGCCGGCCGAGACGTCGGAAAGCAAAAGCCAAGGCAGCATCGAGCTGAAAGTGACGCCGGACGGGCCGATCACCCTCGACGAGTCCGGCACCGCGCAGTACAACGTCGACTGGGAAGCCAAAGCCCAAGGCGACGACGAGACCTGCGAGTTCGTGCTCACCGTCACCGCGCCCGGCGACGAAGTCCTGCACACCGTTCCCGTGACCGGGTGCGACAGCTCGATGGCCATGACCCTCGTCGACGGCACCGGCGAAATGAAATCCGGCGAGTACCGCGTCGAACTCGAACGCGACAACGAACGGGCCGAAGAGCGGTTCACGCTGGAGAAGTAGGAGGCACCGAGGCCGGCAACCAGCACCTTCTGCGGCCTGGGCATAATCGCGATGACGGATCGACAGCCGGCAATCAGTACCACAATACAGCTAATTGAATTGCAATCCTCGAAAAACCAGCACGATGCACAGATGCCCCCTCCGAGCCATATTAAAATGGGCGATCCGCACTCCGTGAAATCTCGTGACTGATGTTCACATTGTTGACGGTCATTTCCCCAACACCCGAATGTGAGAATGTCAGCGCAACCAGACAGATGCGAGTTCAGATTGACGGCCAACGGTCACTACAAAACCCATAAAGCATGCCCCATCTTGCGACGGTTGTCGCTGCAAACGACATCAATACCGCATTCCGTAGAATCAACGAACAAACGCCAACCCCAAACGCACGTGCACAGGACCGCTAACGGCGCGAGGTGATAAGAGAGCTAACATCGAGGCAAAATGACTTCGCACGTACAGGTCAGAGCGACCTCCGCGTAGGAATATACACTTCCTCGGGAGCATTTTCCCGCGTTCGGAGAAGATGCGTCTTTACCCCAGGAACATTCCTCACCACTGGGAAACACCTCCGCGCACGCGGAGAAGAGGATTCGGCCATCATCTGGCACCATCGGGCCTTGGAAATACCTCCGCGCACGCGGAGAAGAGTCGAACTGCGGCACCGTCGTCAGCGACGAACAGGAAATACCTCCGCGCACGCGGAGAAGAGTTCATGGGGTCGAGCTGTAGGCGCTTCGCCCGGGAAATACCTCCGCGCACGCGGAGAAGAGATGTTCTCCATCAGCCCGCACCAGCGCACCCCGGAAATACCTCCGCGCACGCGGAGAAGAGCGCCGGAAGTATTTAGCGGCTAGGCCGTTGATGGAAATACCTCCGCGCACGCGGAGAAGAGTCTTGGTTTCGGCGGTAGTAGTCGGCTTTCTGGGAAATACCTCCGCGCACGCGGAGAAGAGTCTTTCGCCTCGGCGTGCACCACCCCGAACAAGGAAATACCTCCGCGCACGCGGAGAAGAGACGATCATCCGGCACCAGGACGGCCCGAAAGGGGAAATACCTCCGCGCACGCGGAGAAGAGAAGGAGTGGCTTTCGACGCTCGATCTCCGGGAGGAAATACCTCCGCGCACGCGGAGAAGAGGCATCATCGTGGTGGAGTCCCGCATCAATGGGGGAAATACCTCCGCGCACGCGGAGAAGAGGTCGCCGAGGGGCATGCCACTGCGGCGGGGGAGGAAATACCTCCGCGCACGCGGAGAAGAGGTCGCCGAGGGGCATGCCACTGCGGCGGGGGAGGAAATACCTCCGCGCACGCGGAGAAGAGGTCGCCGAGGGGCATGCCACTGCGGCGGGGGAGGAAATACCTCCGCGCACGCGGAGAAGAGGTCGCCGAGGGGCATGCCACTGCGGCGGGGGAGGAAATACCTCCGCGCACGCGGAGAAGAGGTCGCCGAGGGGCATGCCACTGCGGCGGGGGAGGAAATACCTCCGCGCACGCGGAGAAGAGGTCGCCGAGGGGCATGCCACTGCGGCGGGGGAGGAAATACCTCCGCGCACGCGGAGAAGAGACTGTGCGGCCGTCTGGGGCGAGCAGGAGGGCGGAAATACCTCCGCGCACGCGGAGAAGAGGCGCAGATCCTCTTCCGCACCCGCACGAAGAAGGAAATACCTCCGCGCACGCGGAGAAGAGGGGGAGGTCGAGCAGCGCATCATCGTGGTGGAGGAAATACCTCCGCGCACGCGGAGAAGAGAGGCCGGTACGCAGATTTCAGGATCCATAGTCGGAAATACCTCCGCGCACGCGGAGAAGAGTTCGCGGTTTTCTTCGCGGTAGCGGCGGTCCCGGAAATACCTCCGCGCACGCGGAGAAGAGGACCTCTACATCCGCTGCATCGGCCCCGACCTGGAAATACCTCCGCGCACGCGGAGAAGAGATGACCAAGGCCGGCAAGCGCTACATGGTCCAGGAAATACCTCCGCGCACGCGGAGAAGAGACCTCTTCGAGGTCATCGACGCGCTGGCACAGGGAAATACCTCCGCGCACGCGGAGAAGAGCTGGCTATCAACGTCAGCCCCGGCTCCGACCTGGAAATACCTCCGCGCACGCGGAGAAGAGGTGCAGCTGGTGGGCAACATGATCGGGTCGGTGGAAATACCTCCGCGCACGCGGAGAAGAGACGGACTGCCCGAGTGGGACGGAGTCGAGCGGGGAAATACCTCCGCGCACGCGGAGAAGAGAGCGTGTCGAGGAAAAAGACGGCTCCGATCATGGAAATACCTCCGCGCACGCGGAGAAGAGCGCCGATGATGCTGCCGGGCTCCACGACGACGGGAAATACCTCCGCGCACGCGGAGAAGAGGGGTCGAGCGGGTTGTCTGCGACCTGCCACAGGGAAATACCTCCGCGCACGCGGAGAAGAGTCCTCGTCGCGGTGGTTGAACTCGTAGTGGTTGGAAATACCTCCGCGCACGCGGAGAAGAGCGGGTGATGACTGACAATGGTTCCGGCTACCGGGAAATACCTCCGCGCACGCGGAGAAGAGTCTCCGCCGATGAAGCGTTGGCCGCAGGTTTGGGAAATACCTCCGCGCACGCGGAGAAGAGACTTCCCAAACTGGGACTTTAGCGAACGTTAGCGCAGTTTTCCACGCCACGAACCGATAAGAACTCCGGGAGAAGGAGTCCGTCGTGGTCTCTGACAACCCGACGATTCGGTCCCATCGTGTTGACGGCAAAGCCCTGCTCGCGGCTTGGATCGTTGTTAATCATCGTCAAAGCCCCGTCATCACAGGCGTCGCGGCAGCGCCTCCAAAGATTGTCTCGGACGCGTCGCGACACGTTCCCGACGTAAACACCAGCGTCGACCTGCATGAGAAAGCGGCTCAAGTACCCTTGGAGATGCTCTGGAACGCTGGTGGTGACGATGACCACAAACATTTCCTCGTGTCATCCTTTCCCATACTGAGTGTGCCCGTTTACCTCTTCACCGCGGCCCGCCACCAACCGGTCATCGTCCCGATCCGGCAGATGCGGCTCGAGGATCTCCATTAGCACCGACAGCATGTTTTTCAGCATTTGCTGCCTATGAATTTTTGATCGAACTTCGCGCCGGACGAATGCAAGCGGATCCTCTTCCTTGGATCCGGCAAAGGCTGCCGGGATTGACACGGTCGGTTTGTATAGATCTGCTAGGTCAAACAGCAGGGATCTCGCGTCTCCGCGGTGGATGACCCCGAGCGCCGGATTGACTCCGACCGATGCACATGCCGACGCCGCACAGCCGTATAACAAGCCGTTCGCCAGATTCAGACCAACATTGACCGGGTCATCCGCAGAAGTGTCGCGTTTGAACGAGCGGATGCCCCACTTTTTCGCCTCCTCCCGGTACTTGAGCTTCATAACCCGCCCTTCCAAACCTCGCATCACATTGATACTGGTCTCCTCGGGATCGACGTCCATGCCCAGCTGCCGCCGATACAACGCGACCGCCGCCTTGCGCTGATGCCGCTCCGACGACACGAGCCGGGCCTGTGCAATCGCCCACCGCGCGGAACTGGTCAGCGAAACGGCCCGCGTATACGCAGGTGTACCACCTCCCCCGGTTATGAGCACCGTCGCGCCGGCGCGCGTGCACGACGTCATTGCGGCCGCAGAGATGCTGGTACCGGGACCCAGTTGAATAACGGCAATTCCCGATAATGGGATTTGCACCCGCCGTCGCACCACGTGGTCCTTGTCCTCTAGGTCTGTGGAAATCGCGACAACTCCGGTCTTCTCCTGCCGCACTCTGCAGTGTTCCAGGTAGAGAAAGCTGACACGATCTTCAAATCTAACTTGATGGTCCGCCGGGATCTGCGAAAAGACCAAGGCGTCTTCCGAGTAAGTCATTCATCGTCCCCACAATTCGAAACTCTATTTTAGGACGGCAGCCGGAAACCGATTAGCGGATCGTAAAGATCGGTTGCATCCATGAACCTGAACCGTCCAATCAACGACTTCGATTCATGGAGGTCTTCAACCTGCCCCAACAATCTGTCGATAATTCCCTTCCGCAACGGAATCGCTCCCGCCAATGCTTCTCGAATTGCCTCCCTGTCATGCCCGGTCAACCCACGGAGATCATCTGCGGTCCCCGTCCACGCACCCGGTACGATGTCAGGATCACCGCCAAGGATAAACTGCACAGACTCTTCGTCGATGTCGCGCGTTCTAAGGCTGTCGGGATCTTCTGCCGCCATTCCATCTTGGCCGCCGAATTGTCCATGCAAGCCAAACATACGTGTCCCGGGATCGAGGAGATGTTCCACCGAGTAAGTGACCGCGCTGGCCTTGTTCCTCTGGATAAGAGTTGCCGCGTACTGCTCGTAGTCAGCATCATCGACGTCGCTGTGCAGTAGATCCGCGTAGCTAACCGACGCAACGTCGACGAATCTCTGACCATCGTCAGGAAGGGAAATCCCCTCGTGGCTCTGGAGCCATCGGGAGGTTCGCCGAAGTTCGGCGCTCCGATACGGGTAGCGAACTTCTTCATTAACATGAATCGCGTCGATAACACGGATGGCGGCTCTCCCGAGCCCGGGCACGCGCTCCGCCCTTCTCGGATCCTCCCTCCTCCATACGCGGCCGGCTCGCTGAAGAAGGGAAGTCGACGGGCACAGATCGGTAGACAGGATGTCCAGGTCGATGTCCAGGGAGGCTTCGATGGCCTGCGTACCAACGACAATCACCCCTTCGGCATCGCCGCCCGGACCAAGTTCCCTTTCCAGAAAACCCGCGTTCGCCTGCCGATGCGCCGAAGTCATCGCGGAGTGGAGCACCACCACCCGGTGGCCGGCGTCATGCAGGGCGCGTGCGACATCCTGTGCCCAGGCCACGCGATTGCAGATGACGCCAATCCTAGCTTTCGGCCACTTCCGTCGGCAGTCGTCCACCCACCGGATATGCTCGCGAGCGGTGTCGGGATGTCCGACTACCGCGTGCTCGATATCCAGATGAAGGGGTTCCATTATCAGCGGCTCAATGGAGTTTCCCCCTTTCGTTGCGATGGCGGGAAAAGCCGATTCAGTAGGGGCATCAAAGCCGTAGTAGGCCTTGGTGAGCGCAC
The DNA here is from genome assembly GCF_001056295.1 of Corynebacterium halotolerans. Classification (GTDB taxonomy): domain Bacteria; phylum Actinomycetota; class Actinomycetes; order Mycobacteriales; family Mycobacteriaceae; genus Corynebacterium; species Corynebacterium hansenii. Next base: position 162,572 of record NZ_JVMD01000006.1, on the reverse strand, counting down.
GGTATTGCCAACTTGGCATCGTCGCTGTCAACAGGGTCACTCGGGCTCCTACGCGCCCCAGCCACTGCAGAACCGTTTCCAAGAGCTTCGTTTGATAGTGGTCAAGCGAGTGAACTTCATCGATGACGACATGGGAGTTCGCGAGCGACAGCAGGAGAAGGTGGAGCCATTTGACTCGGAGTCCTGCTTTCAATCCCTGATCGACGGTTGCCACGCACACGCTAGCCATCAACCTCGACATTCCCGAGTTGACGAATGTCGTGGGAAATAGCCCGCCGTTTTCGTCGCGACATCCTTCCACATTCGGGTGGTGATCGTCGAAAGCGGTCACCGGTGTGGTGTAGAAGTTCTCGACGCTGGCCAGCCCATGCGCGAGCGAAGCTACGTTGCTTGTCTGGGCGAAAGCCCGCTGAACCCGACGCATCAGCGCGTTAGTCGTAGCTTGGGTCGGCAACAGGAAGAGAAGACGCTCGTCCACTTGCGCGTGCCTGAGCAGAGCAGCTTCGGTCTTACCGGAACCGGTGGGTGCCATGACGGCGACTAGACCGGCGCCAGCGTCGCGGACCTTTTCCTGCATCGGGCGCGGCGATCGACCCGCAAGAATGCCCTTCTCCGCGGCCGCCGGCGAAGGCCACCCCCGATAGACACCTAGATTGGCGCGGACGTATTCATCCGCGCGCTTCCTTTGAGATTCATACCATTCACGGGGATCTTTGAGCGAGAGCACACCCCGGCGCATATCCGCCCGCGATCGCTCCGCCCATTCCGTTGACGACGCCAAACGATCGGCGAGCACCGTGATCCCGCTGATCAGAATTGTTACATCCGGAGAACATGACTCAGGGAGGTCTCCCTCGTTTAGCCCGACAGCAGCGCATAGAGAATCGCTCAAGCACCGGCGCGCCTCCGGCCACCCGCCCAGTGTCATAAACCGGGAAGCGCGTCGCTTCGCGTCGTTGCGCCTCCTCTCGCCCGCGAACGGTACCGTGAAGAAACCGTGATGGCCCAACGCTGGCACAGATTTCCACGCTTGGGACACCGTCTTACCCTCGATGTCGAGACCGTCGATCTCCATCGCGGACACACGCTCATGGCGTCGTAAGTCCTCATTCTTGTTCCACCGCGTCAGCCATGTTTCACTAGGTTCGGAGTAGCGTCCGGAATTGCGGATGCCCCGTCTGATCAGCGCCCACTGGGGTTCACTGCTCGTTGGCTGCATCTGGAAAATCGGGTTCGCTTTGCCGACATCGTGGAGGCCGACCAGCCACGCGACGATCGCCTCGGATTTGGGCCCCAACTCAGCCTGAATACGCTCGCGCAATTCCTGCCGAAGCCACTGTTGCATTAGCGCCGTCGCGACGGATGCGGAATCGAGCATGTGTGCCAACAACGGATAAGTTCCTTCCGCCCCCCGCTGCTTGGCCCACAACTCCTCTAAGACGTGGTCTTTACTCATGGCAACGCTCTAATGCTCAGGAGACCACACCCGTAGGCCTTTTCACGGCCGATCCCGACTTCCACCAGGTTTCTAAGCTCGTCGGTGTCTTTCACAAGACCAATGCCATCGATGGTATCCACCTGCAACGCCTTACGTTGCCCCCCGCTGGCGGGATCCATCAGAACGTCCCGGAGGTGGTTGGTCACCTGAACGTCAGCGAGACAACCGGTCAACTTCCCCCGGATCCACGGCGTAACCGTCGTCTGCCCGGCTTCGACTGCGGATGCATCGTGGTCGAATGGAACGGAAGACACTTTCGTCCTGCGCTTGCCAGCCTCTTGGACCGTCCGGCGCCGGACTGCGTTGACCGCCAGACGAAAAGAAACTGGCCGGCCCGGCGCCAGCTCGGGAAACGTCCACTCCCTCACCTCCACCCCCGCAACGCCCTCAACGTTATCCGGCTCCACAACTGACTGAACAAGGAAAAACGGGGCCTGGCCGGGGACGCGCTCAAGGCGGAACAGGATCCCAGCCTTGTCCCGAGAGCCTTCCTCCAAGGGGCCAAAAAGACCCATTACGGCTCGGTGACGGAACGTTGGCGAATCAATGTCCCAGCCAAGGCGCGACTGTCGATACCCCTCCCTGGACAGGAGGGAATGGACCGGGACCTTGGTGAGAAACCCTGGATTGGACATTCGAACCCTTTCTTTTACACTCCGACGGTATGCTGGCCCCCGGTCTCCGCACTAGTGGAGGTATTTCCTTGTTGCCAGTGGTTGGCGGCTCTTCTCCGCACTAGCGGAGGTATCGCGATGCCTCGGAACCCAACTTATTTAGACTTGTTTCCAGTGGTTGCGACATCCATCCTTGACCGGTAGCTTCAAGATTGCAACCCCACCAGGGAAGGGATTCATAAATGACACTAAACGCCCTCACGGATGTGGCGTTCCTACGAGCAGCGCACGGTCGCTCAAGTGTTCGAGATATGCTCCGGAAAGCCCACGTAAAAGGCGTAAAGCTTGACCTCAACGCTCCCGGATACATGGTCACTTCCCAACTCCGCTTGCTTGCAGCGGTAGCCGCCGTAGCCCTTCGGTACTGCGATGCCGGAGCGGAGGAGGTGATCGCCAACGGCTTTACGGATGAAGCCATCGATCGCGCCATCGCGGATCTGTCTTCCGCGTCTGATCCGTTCGACAACGAGTTACCCTTCCTTCAGCGACCTATCCTCACCCCCTCTGGGCCGAACGACAGGGCCCGAAAGCTGGGGCCAAACCAGCACCCGGTGAAGAAACTTTCACCTGCCATGGCTCCGGACGAGGCGGAGGCTTACTGGAATCTCCTGAATGAGCCCGAGCCCGAACTCACTCTTCCCGATGCCCTTCTTGCACTCACGGTCTTCCACCACATGTCGATGGCCGGCAACAACGCCTACGACGGTGACAAATGCCAGATGGGGTCGCCCGCAATGCGGTTTGTCGGCGCCGATTTCACCGCTACCGAAGTCTTCTTCGATGGCCCTCGGCTTCTAGAAACACTTCTGGCACTGATCCCCCGGTCTTGGGTGGACGGTGTCGGACTTCCCGCATGGGCCGACCGCACCTGTGCGCTTTCGTTCGACGAACGAGCTGGTCAAGCACATCCACTGTGGGCGGCCACCTGGAGTTCCAATGCTCCCGCCTGCCACTGGACGGGCACACAGCTCACTGGCGTACGGACCGGAGGGATTCCAGAAAGCTGGTATCTCAAATCTGAGATGGGGACCACGAAGGAATCCAGGAAGTCCTGGTGGGACGAGCGCAATACGCACGACCCCTTTTACCTCTACATGCACGATAGGAACGGTGATCTGAAGGTCCAGCGCTTGGATTTAGGGGTCGACGGTACGCACCTTGCCGTCGAATGGGCCGCTGAAAACAAGATGAGCGCCTTACTCGCCCGGGTCAATGACACCGTCATCGGACGCCCGCCCGACGAGAACCAGGTTCTTTTTGCTCGCCACCACATCAGCGGCACGGCGAGTTCGCCAAACATCCGGGCATCCGAATTATTCTCGCCGGACACCGACAGATGGGCCTTCGACATCAACGAAGAAGTGCGAACGGATATCCAGACCCAGGCCGACACAATCCAGCAGCTCAACTACACACTGCGCTCATCGTTTCGGCGGAAGACATCGACCGAGAAGGGAACCTCCCCCGTTCTAGACGATCTGGCGGACCGCCAGGACGATGCATCGGCCGCATTCTGGAGAAGAATCACGGGCGTCTACATCGACATCATCGCCGACCTCCGCGATCACTACACGGGCATCACCGATCCGGGCGGCAGACTGGACGCCTATGAATTGCCCCCGTCGCTGAAGCGGAAAACGATCGAAGCCACTCTGACGGCATTCGACGACACCGTCGCACCCCACTCACTTCAGGAACCCGCGCACATCGCCTTTGTGCGCGGGGCGCTCGAAGGCAGAATTCGCCGAGTGGTCAACCAAAACGAGATCGCCAAGGAGACGCAATGAACCCCGACCCCATCGATGTTTCCCGGCCCCTTTGGGAATCGCGCCTCGGAGCCATACTCGCCAGGCGCAGCACCGGAACCGACTCCTCATGGCGGCGGACCAGGGCCGCACTGCGCCGTGGCGCATCGGTGTACACCGAGCAGTACGCATACGCCCATGTCCTTCCGCATATCGATCCGGGGTCATCCGCCCACGAGCAAACAACGTTGATCAGATTATTTGCCGCGGCAGCCGAGTTTGACACTATCCCGCAGTTTCAGCGGTCCGTCGAGTACCCGCGTCGTAGTTTCGGCCAATGGTGCTTCTTGGTGTCGACCGCGCTCGCCCGTGCCCGTGGCGAGACATACACCGCCGACCCGGACTTGCCCGACGCGGTCGCTCAACGCCTACGTTTCCTCCACACGCTCAACACGGAGGAGGCGCTGCTCAACGTCACGCGAATCATGAAGCTCGCATCGAGCCTTCCTGGACCTGCGCCGGCTCTCGACTACTTCGACCTATTCCGCATGTTCTTGCGCTGGGGAAATGGTCTGAGCCCAGCTTCCCAACACGTCCGGCGAAAGATCCTTCGCGATTACTACTCCGCGTACGAACCCGCCCCCATCTCTTCGTCCCCGTCGCCTCAGAACGCCTCCACCTCATAGAAAGCGAAACCGCCATGTCCAACCACCTGACCCTGAACATCGTCACCGCGATTCCCTTCAGCAATCTGAACCGCGACGACACCGGAACCCCGAAACGCATCAACCAGGGCGGTGTGTTGCGGGCCCTACACTCGTCCCAGGCAATCAAGCGCGGAATCCGTAAACACTACGAAAACGCTTCCCGGGACATTTCGGTGCGCTCAGGCGAACTCGACGCGGCCATCACCGAGAAGGTCCTGGCCCTCAACCCCGGCGTCGACGAAAAGAAGGTACTGAAGCAGGCCAAGAAGCTCGTCGGTGCTCTGACCAAGGGGGCCGAGAAGGAAGGTGAATCCAGCAGGTCCGCGTGGCTCTCGGCGGAGGAGATCAACACGGCCGCGCAGACAGTGCTGAACATCATCGCACCTGCTACCGATGCCGAATCCGCCGAGGTTAACGACTTCATCGACAGTACGAAAACGGGATCACTCGCTATTGCCGCCTTCGGCCGCATGTTCGCAAACTCGCCCCAAAACAACACTGAAGCGGCGTTGAGTGTTTCCCCGGCGGTCACCACGCACGCAGCGTCCATCGACACCGACTACTTCTCCACAATCGACGACCGCCACGAAGCGGACAACCGGACCGGCGCCACCTACCTTGGCGTCAGCCAGTACACGAGTGGCGTGTTTTATCGGACTGTCACTATCGACAAGCGGCAGCTCCGTGAGAGCTGGTCGGCGTTCGCCGACGAAGAATCCCGCGAAAACCTCACCGAACTGATCCGCAGCGTCATTTACGGCCAGCCGCGCGGCAAGGAGCACGGAACGGCCCCGTACACTCTTCCCAGCCTCGTCCTAGCGGAGGAACAACGCTACCGCACGGCATACGACTTTGAAACGCCCGTTATCGCCACAGAAAACGGTGGGTACCTGGCAGCGACCATCGACTCTCTTTCCAAGCAGTACTCCCGCGCCCGGTCCTTCGACGGCGGCAACTTCGGCCCGACCGAAGCCCTCGCCGGGACTTTCGATCAGCTCGACGAAAAGTTTGGTTCCCTCCATCCGGTCCAGCTCAACGAGCTCATCGAATCGGTGGTGGAGTGGATTTACGATGACTGATTCCGTCTATCTTCGGCTAGCCGGGCCGTTGCAGTCGTGGGCCAAGCCTGCGGTCACCGGGAACTTCGTGAACACGCGGGAAGTCCCGACCGAAAGCGCACTCCGAGGTCTCGTGGCGGGCGCCCTGGGCCACCGGCGCGGCGAATGGCCCGAATGGATATCCTCCATCGAATTCGTTGTGCGCGAAGACAAGCGGCCCCAGATCGTTGATGACTTCCACACCATCGGCTCCCGAGAGGACGAGTTCGAATTCCGCCGCCGCCTTGCCATCCTTCAAGGTCTTTCGGTGCGAACAGCAAAGTCGATCGCCTTCAAGCCCGGCGTGGGGGCGACGGTCATCGCACGCAGGACTTACCTGTCCGACGCGGACTTCCTCGTCCGCATGACGCTGGATGGCCACACCGAGGAACTTGACCGCGCAGCATCCGACCCGGTGTTCTCCACTTACCTGGGACGCAAGGCGTTCGCCGCCACTTTCCCCTTCTATCTGGGTGTCGGCAACGCAGATCTGATCAACTTGATTCCCGTGATGAGGGAAGGCACCGACGCACCCAAGAAGATCGGCGTTAAGCTGCATTTCCTTGGCATGGGACCGACTGCCCGGCCGTCACAAATCGGAGTGCCCACGGTACCGGATCGAGCCGCGTGGATCGACGCTGTCGCAGATCTTGGGCTCAAACGACGCTGCACCTTGTAGGGCACGCGATCTCACTGCCCCAAAAGCGGGCCGGGTGTTTCCACCCGGCCCGCTCCAAAATTCAGGTCGCTCAAGGCTCAGGGCGGGCCGTCGTCAAGCAACGGCCCGCCCGGGCCCCGCGCCCTACTCCCCCGCGCGCGGCTCGCCGCTTTCGTCGTAGCCGACGATGCGCAGGCCCGGAGCTTCGGCACCCGCGTCCTCGGCGACGCTCACGGCGACGCGATCGCCGTCGCGGACATCGCCGGCGAGCAGGCGCTTGGCCAGCTCATCGCCGATGGCCTTCTGCACCAGGCGACGCAGCGGGCGGGCACCGTAATCCGGGTCGTAGCCCCGCTCGGCCAGCCAATCCAGCGCCGCATCATCGACGTCGAGCACCAGACGGCGCGCCGACAGCCGGGCCGCCAACTGCGCGACCTGAATGTCCACGATGCCGCGCAGCTGCTCCTTCGACAGCGCATCGAAGATGACCACGTCATCCAGGCGGTTGATGAACTCCGGCTTGAACGCCGTCTTCACCGCCGCCATCACCTGCTCGCGGCTGCCGCCGGCGCCCAGGTTCGACGTCAGGATCAGGATGGTGTTGCGGAAGTCCACCGTCCGGCCCTGGCCATCGGTCAAACGCCCCTCGTCCAGGACCTGCAGCAGCACGTCGAAGACATCCGGATGCGCCTTCTCCACTTCGTCGAAAAGCACGACCGTGTACGGGCGACGGCGCACCGACTCGGTCAGCTGACCGCCGGCGTCGTAGCCGACGTAGCCCGGAGGGGCACCGATCAGCCGGGCCACCGAATGCTTCTCGCCGTACTCCGACATGTCGATGCGCACCATCGCGCGCTCATCGTCGAACAGGAACTCCGCCAGCGCCTTCGCCAGCTCCGTCTTGCCCACGCCCGTCGGGCCCAGGAACAGGAACGAACCCGTCGGGCGATCCGGATCCGCCACGCCCGCGCGGCTGCGGCGCACCGCATCCGACACGGCCACCACGGCCTCCTCCTGGCCGACCACGCGCTCGCCCAGGACCTTCTCCATCGCCAGCAGCTTCTCGGTCTCGCCCTGCATCATCTTGCCGGCCGGAATGCCCGTCCAGGCGCTGACGACGTCGGCGACCTCCTGCGGCGACACCTCCTCGTTGAGCATCGACTCGCCCTGCGACTCCTCGACCGCGGTCTCGGCCTCGGCGAGCTTCTTCTCCAACTCGGGGATGCGCCCGTAGCGCAGCTCCGCGACGCGGCCGTAATCGCCCTCGCGCTCGGCCTTCTCCGACTCCGTGCGCAGCGAATCCAGCTCCTCGCGGACCACGCGGACGTCGTCGATCGACGACTTCTCGTTCTGCCAGCGGGTCTTCAGCTGCGTCAGCTTCTCGCGCTCATCGGCGAGCTCCTCGCGCAGCTTGGCCAGGCGATCGGCGGAGGCGACGTCGGTCTCCTTCTCCAGCGCCATCTCCTCGATCTCCAGGCGGCGGACGATGCGCTCGGCGGAGTCGATCTCCTCCGGGGACGAGTCGATCTCCATGCGCAGGCGCGACGCGGCCTCGTCGACCAGGTCGATGGCCTTGTCCGGCAGGAACCGCGACGTGATGTAGCGGTCCGACAGCGTCGCCGCGGCGACCAGGGCGGAGTCCATGATGCGCACGCCGTGGTGCACCTCGTACCGCTCCTTCAGGCCGCGCAGGATGCCGATGGTGTCCTCCACGCTCGGCTCGCCGACGAAGACCTGCTGGAAACGGCGCTCCAGCGCGGCGTCCTTCTCGATGTACTTGCGGTACTCGTCCAGCGTCGTCGCACCGACCAGCCGCAGCTCGCCGCGGGCGAGCATCGGCTTGATCATGTTGCCCGCGTCCATCGAACCGTCGCCGGTCGCGCCGGCGCCGACGATGGTGTGGATCTCGTCGATGAACGTGACGATCTGCCCGTCGGAGTCCTTGATCTCGTCAAGCACCGCCTTCAGTCGCTCCTCGAACTCGCCTCGGTACTTCGCGCCGGCCACCATCGAACCCAGGTCGAGACTCATCAGGGTCTTGCCCTTCAGCGACTCCGGGACGTCGCCCGCGACGATGCGGCGGGCCAGGCCCTCCACGATCGCGGTCTTGCCCACGCCCGGCTCGCCGATGAGCACCGGGTTGTTCTTCGTGCGGCGCGACAGCACCTGCACCACGCGGCGGATCTCCGAATCGCGGCCGATGACCGGGTCGATCTTGCCCTCGCGGGCGCGCGCCGTCAGGTCCGTGGCGTACTTCTCCAGGGCCTGGTACTGGTCCTCCGGATCCTCCGTGGTCACGCGGCGGTTGCCGCGCACCGACGTCAGGGCGCCCTTCAGCGCCTCCGGGGTCGCGCCGGCGTCCTGCAGCGACTTCGCGGCGTCGGACTGGCCGGTGGCGATGCCGATGAGCAGGATCTCCGCCGACACGTACTCGTCGCCGAGCTCGCCCGCCAGCTCCTCGGCCGCGGTCAGCGCGTTGAGCGCGTCGCGGTTGAACTGCGGGTTGGCCATGTTGGAGCCCTGCGCGCTGGGGTAGCCGGCCACGAGTTCGCGGGCGCGGGCCAGCGCCGCGTTCGGCTCGACGCCGGCGGCGGTGAGCAGCGGCCCGGCGATGCCGTCCTCCTGCTCGAGCAGCGCGACCAGCAGGTGCGCCGGGCGGATGTCGGGGTTGCCCGCGGCGGACGCGGACTTCAGCGCCGCCTGCAAGGCCTCATTCGTCTTGGTGGTCGGGGTGAACGACATGGTCCTCGTCCTTTCGTGGGGTCTGCAAGATGTGAGTCGATCGCGCTCAACTCCACTTCCGGGGCTGCCACGATCCTAGCCATTCACGCTCTGCAACGCCCCCAGGGTTGAGCCTGTTCCACTCAACCCTCGCCGCCGCAGGTGATTTGCGTCACATCTGGGTGATCGGACCGGGTGATTTAGCACAATTTCCGCACCTTCTACGGACTTTGGGCACCTTCACATGGGAACCTGGTCAATCATGGAACACACCCGCCGACTCATGCGGGCGGCAGCCGCATTCGGACGGCTGGCCCCCGCCATCGGACCCGAAGCTTTCCGACGCCTCCTCGACGCCGAACCGCGCTTCCGCCACATGTTCGGCGGCTCGAAGACGAAGCTGCGCGACGATTTCATGGGCGCCCTGACCTCCGCCCTCATCGCGCGCGCCGACGTCGGCCGCTTCCCCACGTCGACCATCCGCCAACTGGAGGACGTCGCCCGCGAGAACCGCAAGTTCGGCGTCGCCCCGCGCGACTACCCGACGCTCGGCGAGCACCTGCTCGACGTCTTCGCCGAGCGCCTGCCCCCGGGCCTCGATTCCTCCATGCGCGTCGCCGCGCTGCGCGGCGCCCTCGACGAGGTCCTCACGCTCCTGGCCGACACCGCCGAAGCCGCCGAACGCGCCGAAGGGCCCGCGACGTACACCGGGCGGGTCCTCGAGGTGCAGCGCCGCACCCGGCACATCGCGGTCATCCGCGTCCACTGCCCCGACCCGATCCCGTTCACCGTCGGCCAGCACATCCCCATCCGCTCGCCGCTGGCGCCGGGCATCTGGCGCGACTACTCCCCCGCCCTACCGCCGAATCCGGAGGGGCTGCTCGAGTTCCACATCCGCATCGTCGACGGCGGCGCCGAGTCGCGCCCCCTGGTGGTCGCGTCGCGCCCCGGCGACGAGTGGACCTTCGGCACCCCGCGCGGGCGACTGGGCACGGTCCTGGACGCGTACCGCGCCAGGCGTTACGACGGCCCGCCGACCGGACGGCACCACCTCCCCGAGGCGGCGCCGCGGGACATCCTGATGGTCGCCGGCGGCACCGGCCTCGCCCCGCTGCGGGCGCTGATCATGGAGGCCGCCGATCTGCCGTCGCCGCCTCCGATCCACCTCGTGTACGGCGCGCGCACGCCGGGCGAACTGTACGACCTCCGGACGATGGTGGGGCTCGCGAACAACCTCCCGAATCTGACGCTGAGCACGGCCGTCGAAAAGCGAATCGACGAGCCCCTTACCAATCCGGGGCCGTTTTCCTCGCATCCGGCCGCGCCGATGCCCAGGTTGGGGGTGGCGGCCGACGTCGCCGCGCGCATCCACCGGCCGGGCGAGCTCGCCGGAAAAACCGTGCTCATCGCGGGTCGCGGGGAAATGATCGACGTGACCCGGGAACGCCTGGTGGAGGCGGGCGCCGACCCCCGTTTCATTCACCATGACCCCGTGGCCAAAACCACCGTCGCGAGGGAAGCGCGTTTTCCGGTCCTTGGCTAGGCTTGTGACGAAAGCCTTCCCGACGAAAGGACACGCATGAACGCCATTAACCCGGAGCAGGCCAAGCAGATGACCGAGGGCAAGGGCTTCATCGCCGCGCTCGACCAGTCCGGCGGATCCACCCCGAAGGCGCTCGGCCTGTACGGCGTCACCGAGGACCAGTGGAGCAACGAGGACGAGATGTTCGATCTGGTCCACGAGATGCGCACGCGCATCATCAAGTCCCCGTCGTTCAGCTCCGAGCACATCATCGGCGCGATCCTGTTCGAGCAGACCATGGACCGCGAGATCGACGGCATCCCCACCGCGCAGTACCTGTGGGAGAAGAAGGGCATCGTCCCGTTCCTGAAGACCGACAAGGGCCTGGCCGAGAAGGCCAACGGCGTGCAGCTGATGAAGCCGTGCCCGGGCCTGGACGAGCTCCTCGAGCGCGGCGTGGCCAAGGGCATCTTCGGCACCAAGATGCGTTCCTTCATCGCCGAGGCCAACGAGGCCGGCATCAAGGAGAACGTCGACCAGCAGTTCGAATTCGCCAAGCAGGTCCTGTCGCACGGCCTGATCCCGATCGTCGAGCCCGAGGTGGACATCAACGCCGCCGACAAGGCCGAGGCCGAGGCCATCCTGCGCGACGAGCTGATCAAGCACCTCGACGCCCTCCCCGAGGACCAGCAGGTGATGATCAAGGTGTCCATCCCGACCGAGGAGGGCTTCTACACCCCCCTCATCGAGCACCCCAAGTGCATGCGCGTCGTGGCCCTCTCCGGTGGCTACCCGCGCGAGGAGGCCAACGAGCGCCTCTCCCGCCAGCCCGGCATGATCGCCTCCTTCTCCCGCGCGCTGTCCGAGGGCCTGTCGGCCCAGCAGTCCGACGAGGAGTTCGACGCCACCATGGCCGATTCCGTCAAGGGCATCTACGAGGCTTCGCTGTAAAGCGCGCCGCGTCAGACGAGTGACGCCCCGCCCCGGTCGATCCGGGGCGGGGCGTTCGCCGTTGGCGGGCGGGGCGGGGCGGTGGGCGCTACTTGCGGATCTCCAGCACCGGAATGGACTTCCGGATGCGCGCGACCTCGTCGAGGTCGATGTCCGCGACCAGCAGCTGCGGGCCGAAACCGGCCTTCGCCACGACGTCGCCGTCCGGGGTGGCCAGGATCGAATGTCCGACGCCCACCGGCCCTTCGGGCTTGCCCGCCTTCTCCGCGCCACCGGGGCGGGCGGCGTCGACGGCGGCGACGAAGCACGTCGAATCGAGGGCGCGGCCGGCGACCAGCGCCTCCCACTGGCGGACCTTGCCCGGCCCGTCATTCCACGACGCCGGCAGGACGATGACCTCCGCGCCGCGCTGCGCCAGCTCCACGAACTGCTCCGGAAAGCGGATGTCGAAGCACGTGGCCAGGCCGACGCGGACGGTACGGCGGACCTCGGCGTCACCGACGGGAACGTCGATGACCACCAACTCCTCGCCCGGGGCGACGGTGTCGGACTCGCGGAAACCGAAGGCGTCGAAAAGCCTGATCTTGTCGTAGTGCGCGTCGACGCCGGGCCCCGTGGCCAGCAGCGTGTTGTGCACGCGGCGCAGTTCCTTGCCGTCGCGCTCGACGACGTCGGCCGGCCGGAACATGCCCAACACGACCGTGATGCCGGCGTCCGCCGCGGCGGAGCGGACTGCAGTGGCGAACGGCCCGTCGAGGGGTTCGGCGACCGTGTCCAGGCGGCCGGTGTTGAAGGCCTTCATCGTGGCCTCGGGGAAAACCACCAGGTCTGACCCGGCGTCGGCGGCGCGGACGATGACGTCCTTGACCGCGCCGAGGTTCTCCTGCGGCTCTGCGGACAGTTCCATCTGGGCGAGTGCGATGCGCATGCGACCGACCGTACCGGGGTTCATCCACAGGCGGGGATTCATCCACAATCGGGCCGGTTTCGGCCGCGGTCCGGGGTGCGCGCGGGCCGGGCCGCGCCGATCCTGCGGGCATGACGAACACGGACATGACCGTGAGCCCGGGCGCGCTGCGCGGGCTCGGCGAGGCGCTGGCGGTGCAGGGCCACCGCGTGCGGGGGTTGCGGTCGTTGCTTTGCGACGACGCCGAAATGGCCGGGTCCCGCACTTGGGGCGAGTTGATGCACGGCGCGCTGCTCTGGCGGGAGGAGCTCGAGGCGGAGGGCGATGCCGTCGAAAAGCTCGGGATCGCCGCCGGCGCCATCGCAGCCGGAGTCGAGGACTGCGACGGAGCCAACGGGGAGGCCCTGTGCCCGACATCGGCATGATCCTGGCGTGGAAGCCGGAGACGTTCGGGCCGGCGATCGGCATGTGGCGGGGCGCCGGAAAGCGGCTGGCGGATGCCGCGGAGAAGGTGGCGGGCAGCGTCGCCGCCGTGCCCGAGGGGGAATTGGCCGGCGAGATCCGGGACCGGGGCGCGGCGGCCGCCGAGGAGCGGGGCGGGCGGCTGCGGCGGGACGCGGCCTCGATCGGCCGGTTCGCCGATGAACTGGACAAGGCGCGGAAGTCGCTGACGGCCGCGCGCGACTGGCTGGCCAAGGCGGTCGCCGATGCCGAGGGGGACGGCTTCCGGGTCGACCGCGCCACCGGCCGGGTGTCGCCCAAGGGGTCGGGGGCGAGAAGCGTGGCCGACGCGCAGGGGCCCGGGAAGTCGCTGAGCCACCACCGCAAGAACGTCGGGTACCGGTTCCGCCGCGCCCTGGACGCGGATGCGACGGCGGCGAACCGGCTTCGCGGCCAGCTCCCCGCCGGTCGCCACATGACCACGCCGGGCATGCCCCTGGGCCGAACCGAGGGGCTGGAGGGATTGCCGTCGGCGCAGGCCGCCGAGGTGGAACGCGTGCGCGGGCAGTCGGGGTACGGGGCCGGGGCGGATGTGGAGGTGCTGGCCACCGATCCGGGGACGACCGCCGTGGCGCTGGGCGACCCGCGCACCGCCGAGCACGTGATCACCATCGTGCCCGGCACCGGATCGACGGCGGAGGAATTGGCCGGGCAGATCGACCGCGCGCGGTTGTTCGTCGGCCCCGACGTCGCGGTGATCGCCTGGACCTACGACGCCCCGCCCGGGCTGGTCAACGCCGCGAGCGCCGAGTACCACGAGCGGGCGGCGACCTCCCTGCAGTCGTTCCAGGCACAGCTAGCGGACAACCCGAACATGAAAATGACCGTGATGGGGCACAGCTACGGTGCCACCGTGGTGACGCAGGCAGCGAAGGGCGCGGGGCTGCACGCCGACGCCGTCGTGCTCGCAGGCTCCCCCGGCGCGGGGCCGGACGTGCACGGCACGCGCGACATGCGGCTGAACAAGCGGGACGGGACCCCGCACGAGGTGTCCGAGAACAAGCGCCGCGTCATCGCGGTGACCTCGCCGGATGACATCATCCGGACCGTCGGCGCATCGGTCGTCCACGGCGCGAACGTCGTCGGCAAGGCGTTCGGGGCGAACCGGATGGACATCTCCGACATCGCGAAGGGGAAGAGGATCCCGGGCGTGCCCCGGTGGTGGTTCCCCCGGCGGTACCTGGACGCGCACACCGACGACTACTTCCCGGACCCGATTTTCCGCGAGAAGGTCGAGTCGACGATCGCGAGAATTCCCGGCTCGGGGCCCGGCACGGGAGTCGAGCCGCGAAAAATAGTCGACCTGCGTTAGAGGCGGCACTCGGACACTACGATGTGCCGTCGAACGCCTTCACTCCGAATGGCACCCACCACGAACTCAAGTCGGATCGGCAAGCGCACAGTGAAGAAAACAGTCCCGGTCGCCCTTCTGGCCATTCCGTTCCTCGCCGCACTTTCATCCTGCGCGGGCCCGGAACCCGAACCCGCCGCCACGCTCGATTCGGGCACTTCCGAGAAGCCGGCGAGCACCCGGAATCCCGATCGGTGGGTTTTGGGCCATGGCTCGAAAGACGGCGAATGCGATCCCGCGGTCATCGGCATCGACCACGAACGCCCGACCCTGCATGTGACCTACCGCGGCCTGCCCGGCGACAAAATCACCATCGCCATCACGTATGCGGAACCGGGAAACGGTGACCGTGAACTCATCGAGAGATTCTCGATGGGCAGCGGTCAAGTTGAGAGCCAGGTCCCCACGTCCATTGCGAATCAGGACGTGCGAAAGATCGAGGTCTCGGCCACCGGCCCGGCGGGAAAGCCCGGTACCTGCACCATTCCCATCAACGGCGCGGGGGCTTGAGCGCGCGGGGTGGGGACGGCGAGCGGGTCGCCGGTGCCCCTACTTGAAGTCGAGCTTGTAGTGCTCCGGGCGCACCCAACCGATGCGCGAGAACAGGGCGTTGAACAGGAGGGACAGCCCCAGCGGCAGCGCCACGAACACGACTACGACCATTGCCAGGTTGCCGGCGGACCAGCCCCAGCCCTCGTAATTCAGCGCCGCCAGCGGGCCGACCAAACCGGAAATGCCGAAGCCCGCCGAAATCGGGGTGCCCGAAATGCCCGTCGCACCGCCGACGGCGCCCACGATCGCCGCCGTGCACAACACCGGCAAGAAGATCACCGGGCGGGAGAGCACATTGGCCATCTGCACCTTGGGGGAACCGAGAACGTGGAGCAGGGACGTCGCAAAGCCATTGGCCTTCCACCCGCCGACCAGCAAACCGAAGCCCGCCGCGACGACGCCCAAGTTCGCCGTGCCCGACGCGACGCCCTCCATGAAAATCGCCGTGGCGATGCCGACGGTGGAAACCGGCGAAACGATCATCGCCGCGAACAGCACCGCCAACACCACGCCCATGACAATCGGCTGCAGCGTCGTCGCGCCGTTGACCAGATTGCCCAGCCACACGGTGAGCACCTTCACCGCCGGGAACGTGACCACCCAACCGATGCCGCCGGCGACCAGGGTGACGATCGTCGACAGCAGCAGAATCGTGTAATTGCCCAGCTTCTCGCCGATGAGCAGCAGCAGCCCGACCGCGATGGCGGCGGTGAGGCCCGAGTTGATGACCAGACCCGTGCCCTGCAGATGGAAACCGCCCGCCGGATCCGGCATGGCCACGCCCGAACCGCACACCGCCGCGATGCCCGTCGCCGCGGTCTGGATCGGCGTCAGCTTGAACTGCATGGCCACCAGAATGCCGATGAGCACCGGCAGCATCGACGACGCCAGCGACACCAGCTCGATGACGGACTGCCCCGCCGGGAACACCGGCAACAGCGCCTTGAACAGCTCGCCGAGCAGCGCCTGCGGGACCAGCGCGACGACCACGGCAATGGAGATGCCGTTGAGCACCTTGATGGTGAACGAACCGGCGGTCAGGCGATCCGCCGGCGGAGACGTCTGGGAGGTCTCGCCGAGCGGGGCGGGACGGTCCGGCGTCGTGATGAGGGGAGGCTCGCCGGGCTTGGCCTCTCGAACTCTTTTGTCGGTCATGTGAAAAATGTAACGGCCGGTCCGACGCTTTCATGCATCGGACCGGCCTTTTGGGGTGCACGCCGGGAGAGGTCGCCGCGGATACCGCTCTCCCTCGCCGGTCCCCGGCCAACCCCCGCTAGTCCCCGTTAGTCTTCGCCGCGGCGGCGCCGCTTGCGCGGCTCCCACATCACCACGGCCGTCGACCGGGGGACGTGCACGATCTCGCCGCGCGGGCGACCGCGGCGGGCCTCGGCCTTGCTGAGCTCGGCGCGCAGCGCCGCGTTCTCGTTCTCGAGCTTTTCGACGCGCTTGTTCAGCTCGATGATCGACTTGATGCCGGCGAGGTTGACTCCCTCCTCCTGGGACAGGCGCTGGATCTCGCGGAGCAGCGCCACGTCCCGCTGGGAGTAGCGTCGACCGCCGCCGCGGGTGCGCTCCGGCGTCACCAGACCGAGGCGGTCGTAGTTGCGCAGCGTCTGCGCGTGCATGCCCGCCAGGTCGGCGGCGACCGAAATGACGTAGACCTCCGCGCGGGATTCTTCCTGAGCCACGGCGACCACCTACTTCGCCCCGGCCCAGCCGTCGCGCGGGTTGAACCCGCCGGCTCGCTCGGCCTCGACGTAGGAACGCAACGCCGACGCGGCGGCGTCATCCAGCTTCGGCGGCACCTGCACCCGCACGGTGACCAGCAGGTCACCCGGGGTGCCGGACCGCTTGGGCACGCCCCGGCCGCGAACGCGCAGGGTACGGCCATCCGCGGTGCCCGCGGGGACGCGGACCCGGACCTTGCCGTCGAGGGTCGGCACCGTGATCGTGCCGCCCAGCGCCAGCTCGCCGAAGCTCACCGGCACCGTCACCTCGAGGTCGTCGCCGGAGCGCGTGAAAATCTCGTCCGGGCGGACGTGGACCGTCACGAACAGATCGCCGGCCGGGCGGCCCCGCAGGCCCGCCTCGCCCTGGCCCGCCAAACGGACCTTCTGGCCGTCGACGACGCCCGCGGGGACCCGCACCGTGATGGTGCGGCGGCGCGTGGTGACGCCGGTGCCCGAGCAATCCGGGCACGGGTCCTCGATGATCGTGCCCTGGCCGCCGCAATCCGGGCACGGGGCGGAGAACCCGAAGGCCCCGCGCTGCTCGTTGGTGAAGCCCGAGCCGTTGCAGGTGCCGCAGGTCACCGGGTGGGTGCCCGGCTTCGCGCCCGAACCGTGGCACGTGGTGCACGGCGACGGGTTGGTCAGCTGCAGCGGTATGGTCACGCCCTTGGCGGCCTCGCGGAAATCGAGCGTGATCTCGGTTTCCACGTCGGCGCCCCGGCGCGGCCGCGCGGACCGGCCGCCGCCCGCACCGCCGCGGTTGACGAACCCATTGAGGAAATCGCCCAAACCGCCGCCGGCGCCGCCCTCCCCGAAAATGTCGGAGACGTTGAAGTCGAAGCCGCCGGCGCTCCCGGCGCCGCCCGTCGTGAAGCCGCCGCCCGTGCCCGGGAAACGGAAACCGCCCCCGGCCAGCGCGGACCGGAGCTCGTCGTACTCGCGGCGCTTGTCGGCGTCGCCGATGACGGAATAGGCCTCGGACACCTTCTTGAAACGGTCCTCCGCCTTCGCGTCACCGGGATGCGTGTCCGGGTGGTTCTCCCGGGCCAGCTTCCGGTACGCCTTCTTGATGTCCTCCTGGCTCGCGGACTTGGAGACGCCCAGATCCGCGTAATAGTCCTTGTCCGCCCATTCACGCTGGGTCATCGGACATCTCCTCCTTCCGAAAACGGTGTCGCGGTCATTTCCCGCGGTTGACGGTGCATTTCAAGTGGCGCTGCATTTCAAGTTTATGGCCGCGGCGCGCGGGCCGGCTGGCCCGCCGCGCCGCAGTGCCGGACCGAAATCGGTCAGGCGGGGTCGGCGATGACGACCATCGCCGTGCGGATCACCCGCTCGTCCAGGCGGTAGCCCTTGCGCAGGACCGAGCCGATGACCTTCTCGTCGCCGTTGGAGGTGTCCTGCACGGCCTCGTGGATGGCCGGGTCGAACTCCTCGCCCTCGGCGCCGAAGGCGGTGACCTTCAGGGTGTCCAGGGTGTTGCGGAACTTGTCCGCGAACGCCTTGAGCGGGCCCTCGGCGGACAGGTCGCCATGCTGCTCGGCCCGGTCGAGGTCGTCGGCCAGATTCAGCAGCTCGCCGGCGATGGACGCCTTGGCCAGCTCGCGGTCGAGCCGGCGGTCGCGGTCCACGCGGCGCCGGTAGTTGGCGAACTCGGCGGACACGCGCTGCAGGTCCTCGGTGCGCTCATCGAGCTCGGACCGCAGGCGCGTCGCCTCGTCGTCGACGGCGCCGGCGTCGGCCCCATCGGCCTCGGCCTGCGCGGCGGCGTCCGCGTCGACGGCGTCGTCGAAGGCGGCGTCATCGACGCCTTCGGCGGCGGCCGCCTCGGCGGGGCCGGCGTCCGGACCGGCGCCCCGGTCGTCAAAGGGGTTGTCGGTCGGATTCGTCATTTTTACTTGTCCTTCTCGTCCTCGTCGACGACCTCGGCATCGACCACGTTGTCGTCGGCCTTGGCCTCGCCGGCCTCGCCGGCGTCGGCCTGGGTCGCGCCCTGCGCAGCCTCGGACTCGTAGATGGCCTTGCCCATTTCCTGGGACTCGGTGGACAGCTTCTCCACGGCGGTCTTGATGGCCTCGATGTCGGAGCCCTTCAGGGCCTCGTCGACGCCCTTGGCCGCCTCCTCGACGCGGTCCTTGATGTCCTGGGACACCTTGTCCTCGTTGTCGGTGACGAACTTGCGGGTCTGGTAGGCCATCGACTCGGCGGAGTTGCGGACCTCCTGCTCCTCGCGGCGCTTGCGGTCCTCCTCGGCGTGGGCCTCGGCGTCCTTGATCATCTGGTCGATCTCCTCCTGCGACAGGCCGGAACCGTCCTGGATGGTGATCGTGGACTCCTTGCCGGTGCCCTTGTCCTTGGCGGTCACGTGGACGATGCCGTTGGCGTCGATGTCGAAGGTGACCTCGATCTGCGGCACGCCGCGCGGCGCCGGGGCGATGCCGCCCAGCTCGAAGGAACCGAGCAGCTTGTTGGCCGCGGCCATCTCGCGCTCGCCCTGGAAGACCTGGATCTGCACGGAGGGCTGGTTGTCCTCGGCGGTGGTGAAGGTCTCCGAGCGCTTGGTCGGGATGGTGGTGTTGCGCTCGATGAGCTTCGTCATCACGCCGCCCTTGGTCTCGATGCCGAGGGACAGCGGGGTGACGTCGAGGAGCAGCACGTCCTTGACCTCGCCGCGCAGGACGCCGGCCTGCAGGGCGGCGCCGACGGCGACGACCTCGTCCGGGTTGACGCCCTTGTTCGGCTCGCGGCCGCCGGTCATCTCCTTGACCAGGTCGGACACGGCCGGCATGCGGGTGGAGCCGCCGACGAGCACGACGTGGTCGATCTCGGACACCGGGATGTCGGAGTCGGCCAGCACCTGCTGGAACGGCTTGCGGGTGCGGTCGAGCAGGTCCTGGGTGATCTTCTGGAACTCGGTGCGCGTCAGGGTCTCGTCGAGGAACAGCGGGTTCTTCTCGGCGTCGACCGTGATGTACGGCAGGTTGATGGTGGCCTGCTGCGAGCTGGACAGCTCGATCTTGGCCTTCTCGGCGGCCTCGCGCAGGCGCTGCAGGGCCATCTTGTCCTTGGTCAGGTCGATGCCCTGGGACGCCTTGAACTTCTCCACGAGCCAGTCGACGACGCGCTGGTCCCAGTCGTCGCCGCCGAGCTTGTTGTCGCCGGCGGTTGCGCGGACCTCGACGACGCCGTCGCCGATCTCCAGCAGGGACACGTCGAACGTGCCGCCGCCCAGGTCGAAGACCAGGATGGTCTGGTCCTTGTCGTTCTTCTCCAGGCCGTAGGCCAGGGCGGCCGCGGTCGGCTCGTTGACGATGCGCAGGACGTTGAGGCCCGCGATCTGGCCGGCCTCCTTGGTGGCCTGGCGCTCGGAGTCGGAGAAGTACGCCGGGACGGTGATGACGGCGTCGGTGACGTCCTCGCCCAGGTAGGACTCGGCGTCGCGCTTCAGCTTCATCAGGGTGCGCGCGGAGATCTCCTGCGCGGTGTACTTCTTGTCGTCGATGTCGACGCTCCAGTCGGTGCCCATGTGGCGCTTGACGGAGCGGATGGTGCGGTCGACGTTGGTGACCGCCTGGTTCTTGGCCGACTGGCCCACCAGCACCTCGCCGTTCTTGGCGAAGGCGACGACCGACGGGGTGGTGCGCGAACCCTCGGAGTTCGCGATGACGACGGCTTCGCCGCCCTCCAGCACCGACACGACGGAGTTGGTGGTGCCCAGGTCGATACCGACTGCACGTCCCATGTTTGATGTCCTCCTGTTTGTGGGGCCGCAGCATCGCGGCTCACGGTTCGTTGTTGGTCGAAGTTGACGTTAAGCGTCCGGGACTCAAGTTTGCCGAAGGGCCCGATTCCCGTCAAGCCCGGCGGCCGAATTCTTGAGCGCCATCCGCTCAACCTTTCACCCCCCACAACGGGCCGCCCGGCAAAGTTGTTCCCGGCCGACTCAACTTTTCCATGTGATGCGCGTCACCCCGTTTTGCGCCGCTTCGCCGGCGGCGCACCTCACCGCGCCACGTCACCGCCCCTCCCGCTTTACGACGTCCCGGCCGAACCCGGAGCGTCGTAAAGCGCAATTCATGCCGCCCACCTGAAATTAAGGAACGAAAATCTTCGCAAAATTCCCACCTGCGCATGTCCGGCCCATGAGACCCCCGTTTGCGAAATCCGTTCGACCTGGACGAACGGTCGTGATATACCTCACAAGAGAACTATTTGCGCCCGACCGCCACCCTCGGACGGGCATTCAGCCACTTTTCACGCCCACACTGTTAGGAACGTCATGAGCGTGCTTCCCCTCGCGGCCGAAACCGCCGGCGATGCCGTGACCTCGAACGGGTTCACCATCACCGTCGGCTTCATCGGCCTGCTGCTGTCCCTGCCCTGCTGGTTCGTGTTCATCAAGGGCTTCGCCCACATGGTCCGCACGATCATGGTCGGCCAGAAGACCTACGGCCACACCGGCGACTGGGGCGCCCGCGTCTGGACCACGATCAAGGAGATCGTCGGCCACACCAAGATGGCCAAGAAGCCCGGCGTCGCCATCGCCCACTGGTTCGTCATGGTCGGCTTCCCCCTCGGATCCCTCGTCTGGTTCGAGGCCTACATCCAGACCTTCAACCCGGCCGGCGGCTGGCCCATCCTGAAGGACCTCGCCGCCTGGCACTTCGTCGACGAACTGCTCGGCCTGGGCACCACCCTCGGCATCCTGGCGCTGATCATCGTGCGCCAGACGAACATGGGCAAGGAGCGCCTCAGCCGCTTCTACGGCTCCAACGCCAAGGCCGCCTACTTCGTCGAGGCCGTCGTCCTCATCGAGGGCCTGGGCATGCTGATGGTCAAGGCCGCCAAGCTGGCCACCTACGGCGACGGCAGCGTCCACTGGACCGACTTCGCCACCGGGTGGATCGCGAAGATCCTGCCCGCGTCGCCCGAGTTCGTGTCGATCATGGCCCTGATCAAGCTGCTGTCCGGCATGATCTGGCTGTTCGTCGTCGGCCGCAACCTCACCTGGGGCGTCGCCTGGCACCGCTTCCTCGCGTTCGCCAACATCCTGCTGCGCCGCAACGCCGACGGCGCCAACGCCCTCGGCGCCGCGAAGCCGATGACCTCCCAGGGCAAGATCATCGACCTGGAGGAAGCCGACCCCGAGGTCGACTCCATGGGCACCGGCGTGGTCACCGACCACTCCTGGAAGGCCCTGCTGGACTTCACCTCCTGCACCGAGTGCGGCCGCTGCCAGGAGCAGTGCCCCGCCTGGAACACCGCCAAGCCGCTGTCGCCGAAGCTGCTGGTCAACCAGCTGCGCGACCACGCCTACCGCTCCGCCCCCTACCTGCTCGCCGGCAAGGACGCGCAGGGTGATGGCGAAGGTGCCGAGACCGAGTCCGCGGGCTCGGGCGTGCTGACCCTGCCGCTGGTCGGCGAGGGCGACGCCGGCGTCATCGACCCCGACGTCCTGTGGTCCTGCACCAACTGCGGCGCCTGCGTCGAGCAGTGCCCCGTCGACATCGAGCACATCGACCACATCATCGACATGCGCCGCTACCAGGTGCTCGTCGAGTCGGACTTCCCGACCGAGCTGGCCGGCCTGTTCAAGAACCTCGAGACCAAGGGCAACCCGTGGGGCCAGAACGCCTCCACCCGCGCCGACTGGATCAACGAGGTCCGCCAGGACGGCGTCGTCGTGCCCGTGTGGGGCGAGGACGTCGACAGCTTCGACGACACCGAGTACCTCTTCTGGGTCGGCTGCGCCGGCGCCTACGACGACAACGCCAAGAAGACCACCAAGGCCGTCGCCGAGATGCTGTACACCGCCGGCGTGAAGTTCGCCGTGCTGTCGCAGGCCGAGGGCTGCAACGGCGACTCCGCCCGCCGCGCGGGCAACGAGTTCCTGTTCCAGATGCTCGCCGAGCAGAACATCGAGCAGCTCGGCGAGGTGTTCGAGGGCGTGCCGCCGAAGCAGCGCAAGATCGTCGTGACCTGCGCGCACTGCTTCAACACCTTCAAGAACGAGTACCCGGAGCTCGGCGGCCACTACTCCGTGGTCCACCACACCCAGCTGCTCAACCAGCTGGTGCGCGAGAACCGCCTGCAGCCCGTGGCGTCCGGCCAGGGCCGCCAGGTCACCTACCACGACCCCTGCTTCCTGGGCCGCCACAACAAGGTCTTCGAGGCGCCCCGCGAGCTGATCGGCGCGTCCGGCGCGGACCTGGTGGAGATGCCGCGCAACAAGAACACCGGCTTCTGCTGTGGCGCCGGCGGCGCGCGCATGTGGATGGAAGAGACCATCGGCGAGCGCATCAACGTCAACCGCACCACCGAGGCCCTGGAGACCGGCGCGTCGGCCATCGCGATCGGCTGCCCGTTCTGCAAGACCATGATGTCCGACGGCGTGAACAACCTCGCCGAGGACGACGACAACAAGCCCGAGGTCCTGGACATCGCGCAGATGATCCGCGACTCCGTGCTCGTCGACGGCGCCCTGCCGCCGGCCCGCGAACCCGAGTGGCTGACGCAGCCGGAGCGCGGCTGGGTCGACACCGAAGCCATCGAGGCCGAGGAGCGCGCCCGCGCCGAGGAAGAGGCCGCCAAGAAGAAGGCGGCCGAGGAGGCCGAGGCGAAGAAGAAGGCCGCCGCCGGAGCCGCCGGAACTGGTGCCGCGGCCGCCGCCGGTGCCGCCGCGTCGGGTGCTCCCGCCCCAGGTGGCGCGCCCAAGCCGGGCAGTGCCAAGGCCGGCGCTCCCGCCCCGGGCGGTGCTCCCAAGCCCGGTGGTGCCAAGGGTGGCGCCCCCGCTCCGGGTGGTGCCCCCAAGCCCGGTGGTGCCAAGGGTGGTGCTCCCACTCCGGGTGGCGCGCCCAAGCCGGGCAGTGCCAAGGGTGGTGCTCCTGCTCCGGGTGGTGCTCCCAAGCCCGGCGGCGCCAAGACCGGTGCCCCCGCTCCGGGTGGTGCTCCCAAGCCGGGTGGTGCCAAGGCCGGTGCTCCCGCCCCGGGTGGTGCTCCCAAGCCGGGTGGCGCGAAGGCGGGTGCTCCGGTGCCCGGTGGCGCCAAGAAGGCCGAGCCCGACACCGCCGCCGACCCCGACGCCCAGCAGACCGAGCAGGCCGAGCAGCTGAAGGAAGCCACCCCGGCGACCAAGTCCGGTGCTCCGGTTCCGGGCGGCGCCCGCCGCGGTGCCCCGGTGCCCGGCGGCGCGAAGAAGGCCGCCGCGGCGCCCGCTCCGAAGCAGGACGCCGAGGCGACCGAGACCGCTGACGAGCCGACCGAGGCTCCGAAGGAGGCGACCCCGGCCCAGGAGGCTCAGGTCGAGCAGCTCGAGCACGCGACCGAGGAGGCACCGCAGCCGGCGCGCCGCGGTGCGCCCATCCCGGGCGGTGCCCGTAAGTCGACCCCGAAGGCCGCGGCCGCGCCCGCCCAGGACGCCAAGCCCGAGCCGTCGGCCGAGACCGCCGAGGTCACCGAGCCGACCGAGTCGGCTGAGACCCCGGTGGCAGCTGCCGCCGAGCCGGCTGAAGCTCCGTCCGAGTCGACCGAGGCCGCCGAGTCCGCCGACTCCGGTGCCGCGGAGGCCACGGATGCCCCGGCCCCGAAGCCGTCGGGTGCGGATGTGCCGCGCACGTCCCGTGGAGTCCCGCTGCCGGGTGCCGCGCGCCGCAACAACGGGTAGGCCGCGCCGGCCGGCGCCACCGAAACCGGTGAGCGCCGGCGGACACCGCCCGTGACATACGAGAAGAGGAGGTCCCCGGCTGGGGCCTCCTCTTTTCGCCTCTTTTCGCGCGTTGTGGCCGTGGCCACCGCGCTCACGCCCTGCTAACCCACCCCGAATTGGTCAACCCACCCGCTGTAACGGGTGGCTCTGCGCATTCGGGGTGGGTTTGCGGAAGAGACGGCTGCGTCGGCTAGCTGGAGGGCGAGACGGCTGCGCCGTCCCCCTCGCCGTCGGCCTCGCCCAGCTCCCCCTCAAACAACTTCCCCACCTCGACGGCGCCGTCACCGGGCAGGGCGCCCGCGCCGAAGAGGCTCATGTGGCCGACCGGGAACACCTCGGAGGTGACCTCCGCCGGCGATCCGGCGTCGGCGAGGACCTGCTCGGTGGCCAGGCCCTGGCCGGGTTCGACCACGCCGTCCTCGGCACCCACGATGAGGTGCACCGGACAGGTGATCCGGGAGGCGTCGATGACCTCGCCGCCGATCTCCAGCACGCCGCGGGCCAGCTCGTTGCCGCGCAGCAGGTGCTGCAGGAACCAGTTGTACTGCGGCGGCGTCATCGGGGCGGTCGCCGTGAACGTGGTGACGTCCCGCAGCCCCTCATCCGGATCCAGCATCGCGGCGGCGACGCGGCCGGCCTCGCCGACGGGGTCGTACAGCCGCCACACGTCGTTGACCAGCGCGGTCCGCAGCACGGCGCCGACCGGCGTGACCATCATGTCCGCCACCGGCCGCACCCACGGCAGGTAGGACATCTGGGCGATGATCTTCGTCGTCGACGGCCACGGGCCGCCGGCGTGGAAATCGACCGGGGTGCCCGCCAGCGTCAGCCGGGCCACCGTCTCCGGGTGCAGCGCCGCGTGGATGAAGGACATCCAGCCGCCCTGCGACCAGCCCGTCAGCCGCACCCGGCCGCCCAGTTCGGCGATCGCGTCGGCGATGAGCGCCAGCGGCTCGTCGATGGTGGCGTCCTCGGGCGGCTCGACGGCCCAGCGGATCACGTAGGCGTCGCGCACCTCGCCGTCGGGGCCGACGATCATCGGCGACCCGTCGGCGGACATGCGCGTGACGGCGTCGAGCCTGGTGCCCTGCGGCGGCACGATGAGCTCGGGCACCTCGTCGGCGCCCGCCCCCTCCGGCCCGCCCGCCCACAGCAGGTCGCCGGACGGCCACGAGGCCACCGGTTCGACGTCGGGGTACGGGAGCATGCGGCTGGGCCGCACGGCCTCCTTGAGCACTTGGCGACGGGCCGCCGCGTCATCCATGGCGATCCGCGCGGCTTCCGCCGGATCGTGGATGCCCGCCATGCGGTCCATCAGTGACGTGGTGTAGGCGCCCCACGCGCCGGCGACCGCCATGGGCACGGCGAAAGGGGATCGTCTGAAAGCGGCCGAGGGGCCGGTCTCGCGTGCGTTCACGAAAGCGGCCCCTCGGGAAGGCGGCGTACAACATCGTTCATCGGATGTGTTCCTTACCTTGGATTCGGTTGTACCCGCCGGCCGTTGCCCACGGGCTGCGCCCCGGCCATCGGCCGGGGCGCGCGACGTTGCCGTGGTTTTACTTCAGCAGGTCGCGGGCGGCGCCGGTGAACGCGGCCGAGATGTCGGCGACGAAGGAGGTGTGGGCCTTCGCGACGGCGGAGACGAACTCCAGCTGGGTGGCCTGGGCGGTCTTGTTCTCGAACTCGAGCATGGTGGACAGCGCCTTCTCGTAGGCGTCGAGGGAGGCCAGCGAGTTCTTCTTGGAAGCCTCGATGATCTGCTCGTTCAGGGCGCGGACGCGGGCCTCGGCGGCGGCGAACGCCTCGGTGTTGCGCTCGTAGGCCTTGGAGAAGGCGTCGGTGGCCTTGTCGGAGGCGGCCTTGGCGCGGTCGGCGGCGGCCTTGGTGCGCTCGGCGGCGGCGTCGATGGCCTGGTCGGTGCGCGAGGTGGCTTCCTCGGCGGCCTTCAGGTTCTTGGCGTTGGCCTCCTTGGACGCGTTGGCGACGCCCTCGGTGACCTTCTTGGTGGCCTCGGTCGCCTTGGCGGCGTTCTCCTTGGCGGCGGCGGTGGCCTTGGCGCCGGCCTCCTTGGCGGCGGCGGTGTTGTTCGCGGCGGTCTTGGCGGCGGTCTGGCGGGGGGCGGTCTTGCGCTCGGTCATGTCTGCTCCTGCGGTTGGTCTTGGTCATCCGAACCGGTTCCGGTCCGGCGGGGCCGTTCCCGACCCGCGGTAGTTAGCACGTTAGCTCGCGATTGCTAACTCCGCAACGGCTACGGCCCGGCCGGGGGCATGATCCCCGGCCGGGCCGTCGTCAGGCGATGCTTTGCGACGCTACTTCGACCGCACGTACTCGCCCGGCGCGTCGCAGATCGGCGCGTGCTTCCCGCCGCCCATCTCCGGCGGGGAAACCATCTCGCCGGCGCGGGCGCTCATCCACCGGTTCCAGTCGCTCCACCAGGAGTCGCCCTTGATCTGCGGGGCCTTCTCCTCGAACTCGGCGGGCGACGACGGGTACTCGCCGCGGTTGGCCTTCTCCGGCTCGCCGATCGCGCGGTACCAGGTCCGCTTCGACGGCGGGTTCAGCGCGCCGGCCAGGTGCCCGCCGTTGGACTGCACGTAGCGGACGTCGCCGCCGAGCATCTTCACGGCGGCGTACGACGTCGACCACGGCACGATGTGGTCGCCCACCGCGCCGACGACGTACGTGTCGTTCTTCACCGCGCCCATGTCCAGGCGGGTGCCGTCGAGCACGAAATCACCTTCGGCCAGCGCATTGTCGACGTAGAGCGATCGCATGTACTCGGCGTGCATGCGCAGCGGCATGTTCGTCGAATCGGCGTTCCACACCAGGATGTCGAACGCCGTCGGGTCCTCGCCCTTCATCCAGCGGCTCACCCAGTAGTTGAAGATGAGGTCGCGGGCGCGGACCAGGTCGAAGGTGTCGGCCATCTCGTTCTTGCCGAGGTACCCCTTCGCCTTCATCCGCTCGACGATGACCTCGACGTCCTCCGGGCCGGTGAAGTACTTGATCTCGCCCGGGTCGGTGTAGTCGAGCATGGTGTTCATCAGCGTCAGCGTGCCGATGCGGTCCTTGCCGTCGACGGCGTCCTTCGCGGTGGCCATCGCCGACATCGCGCCACCCAGGCACAGCGCCAGGATGTCCACCTTCGGCGCGCCGGTGACCTCCTGCACGACGTCCAGCGCGGCGACGGTGCCCTCGCGGTAGTAGTCGTCCATGCCGAGATCCGCCATCGACGAATCGGGCTGGCGGTACGAGATGCCGAACACCGTGCGGCCCGACTTCACCGCCATCTCGATGAGGCTGCGGCCCGGCGTCAGGTCCAGGATGTAGTACTTGTTGATCCACGGCGGCGTGACCAGCAGCGGCACCGCGTGGACCTGCTCGGTCTGCGGCTCGTACTGCATGACCTCGATGAGGTCGTTGCGGAAGATCACCTTGCCCGGCGTGCAGGCCATGTCCTCGCCGAGGGTGAACTTCGTGCGGTCGATCTTCTCCGGGCGACCGTCGTTGTTCAGCAGATCATCGATGAAGAAGCGCTGGCCCTTCAGCACGCTGCGGCCGCCGGTGCGGTAGGCCTCGATGAGCGCCTCCGGGTTCGTGGCCAGGAAGTTGGTCGGGGCCATGGCGTCCATGACCAGCCGGGACATGAAGCCGATCTTGCCGTCGGCCTGCGCATCGCCGGCGCCGGCCTCGCGCAGCCCGTCGACGTAACCGCAGGCGGCGAGGTAGTACTGGCGCAGCGCGGCGTAGTTCGGGTTCTCCTCCCACGTGCGCTCCGAGAAACGGCGGTCTCGCGGATCGGCGTCGACCGGCCACTTCGGGTCGTCGGCACCGGCGGCGGCGCGCAGGTACGCGACCGGGATCTTCGCCAGGTCGCCGGCCAGGTCGAGGTTGGCCTTGGCCACGCCGAGCGGATTCACCGCGGCGCGGGCCGCCACGGAGGCGGCGGCGGGGACGAGGCCCAGCGGATCGATGCGGGCGTTGATCTTGCGGCGGATGTCGTCGATTCCCACTGGCCTAGCCCTCCCCGAGGTAGCGGAAGACCAGGGCCGCGATGCACGCGGGGCGCTCGGCGCCCGGGTTGCGGAACTCCAGGTCGAAGGTGACCTGCTGGCCACCACGACACTCGGAGACCTCGGCGACCTTGACGGCCATCTCGATGTCGGAGCCGGACGGCACCGGCGCGGTGAAGCGGACCTTGTCCAGGCCGTAGTTGATGACGGTGGCGCCCTCCACGTCGATGACGTCGAAGATGAGGGCCGACGCCAGCGACAGCGTCAGGAAGCCATGCGCGATGGTGCCGCCGAACGGGGTCTCGGCCGCGCGCTCCGCGTCGAGGTGGATCCACTGGCGGTCTTCGGTCACCTCGGCGAAGCCGTTGATGCGCTCTTGGCTCATGGTCACCGAGCGGGACACTCCCAGGTCCTCGCCCACCAGCTGGGGCAGTTCGGAAATGGTCACGTTTTTGGCCATTGGAGCACTCCTCGGCATTGTTTTCGTAGGTTTGAGTTTCCGGGACCACTCCAAGATAGACAGTTAACCACCATTCGCGCGCGTCGAAGAACCCCCCTTTACGCTCGGCAAAGATCCGTCCGCACGCTGCCGGGCCCGCGCGGACGCCCCGCGGAATCAGTTGCCGCCGGATTCCCCGGCGACCCCGCCGGCGCCGGGCCGGCGGCGCCGCGCGCGCGTCAATTCCACGTACGCCCGGTACGTCTCCGCGAGGGAACGCCGCTGCGCATCGGTGAGATCCGGGTCCTTGGCGATGGCCGAGAGCACCTCGCCATCCTTCTCCGCGCCCGCGTAGGCGGCCATGAGGTCCGCCGACAGCTGCAGGTTGTCGGCGATGGCGGTGAGCACGCGCTCGCTGGGCGCCCGCAGCCCCCGCTCGATCTGCGACAGGTACGGGTTGGAGATGCCCACCATCTCCGCGAGCCGGCGCATCGGCAGCTGCGCCAGCTCGCGCTGCCGACGGATCATCTCGCCCAGGGATTCCCCGGTGAACCGATCGCGCGCGCTCCCCGCCCCCGCGGCCCCCGCCGAGCCCATGCCGGCGCCATTGCCGCCAGCCGTGCCATCCCCCTGCGCTCCGGCTTCGGCTCCGGCTGCGCCGTCATCCCGGTGTTCGCTCATGTCCGCCTTCCGCCTCTTCTGATCCGCGGCGGGGGCACATTCGGGCGCCTCTACCGCATGAACCCAGCCTATCGCTACCAACGGGGCCGCCCGAAGTGGCAGACTCTTGGGGGTGAGTACCCAGAAGCGACCCCAGGACCAGCCGGAAATTCCGGGCACCGTCGATCCCGCCACCGCCGCGGCCGCCGCAGGCGCGCCCGCCGCCGCCGCACAGGCCCCCGCTTCTGACGCCCCCATCGCCGACGCCGCCAACGACACCACCACCGCGCCCGTCCACGACGCGGCGGGCACCACCGCCCCGGACGCCGCGCAGGTGAAGGAGAAGGCGCTGCGCAAGTCCGCCGAGCTGCTGCGCGCCGCCCGCGCCGAGCAGACCCGCGCGGCCCGCGTCGCCCAGCGCCGCGGCATGAGCCACCCGCGCCGCACGCCGCTGAAGTCCCTGGACCAGTCGCCGAAGCTGCGCAACGTCCTCTACGACATCCGCGGCCCGGTGACCACGCTGGCGGAGCAGATGGAGGCCGACGGCCACCGCATCATGATGCTCAACACCGGCAACCCCGCGAAGTTCGGCTTCGACGCGCCCGACACCATCGTCCAGGACATGGTGCGCGCGCTGCCGCATGCGCAGGGCTACTCCGAATCGAAGGGCATCTACTCGGCGCGGCGGGCCGTCGTCACGCGGTACGAGATGGACTCGACCTTCCCCCGCTTCGACGTCGACGACGTGTGGCTGGGCAACGGAGTCTCCGAGCTGATCTCGATCGTGACCCAGTCGCTGCTCGACGAAGGCGACGAGGTGCTGATCCCCGCCCCGGACTACCCGCTGTGGACCGCCGCGACGACGCTGGCCGGCGGCAAGCCCGTGCACTACACGTGTGACGAGGAACAGGACTGGGCGCCCGACCTGGAGGACATCCGGTCGAAGGTGACGGACCGGACGAAGGCGATCGTCATCATCAACCCCAACAACCCGACCGGCGCGGTGTACACCCGGGAGGTGCTGGAGGGCATCGTCGACATCGCGCGCGAGCATTCGCTGCTGCTGCTGTCCGACGAGATCTACGACCGCATCCTCTACGACGACGCCGAGCACATCTCCACCGCGTCGCTGGCCCCGGACCTGCTGTGCATCACCTTCAACGGCCTGTCCAAGACCTACCGCGTGGCCGGGTACCGCGCGGGCTGGATGGTGCTGACCGGCCCGAAGCGCCACGCCGAGGGCTTCATCGAGGGCATCAACCTGCTGGCGTCGACCCGCCTGTGCCCGAACGTGCCCGCGCAGCACGGCATCCAGGTGGCGCTGGGCGGCTACCAGTCCATCGACGACCTGATCCTGCCCGGCGGGCGCCTGCTGGAGCAGCGCAACGTCGCGTGGGAGGGCCTGAACTCGATCCCGGGCGTCAGCTGCGTCAAGCCGATGGGCGCGATGTACGCGTTCCCGAAGCTCGACCCGGAGGTCCACGAGATCCACGACGACGAGAAGCTGATGCTCGACATCCTCCGCGAGGAGAAGATCCTCATGGTCGGCGGCCGCGGCTTCAACTTGCCGACGCCCGACCACTTCCGCATAGTCACGTTGCCCTGGGCCCGCGAGCTGCGGGAAGCCATCGAGCGCCTGGGCAACTTCCTGGCCGGCTACAAGCAGTAAAGGGGGCGTCGCAGTGGGGCGGCATTCGACTCTTCCGGTTTCTTCGCTTGACGACGCCCCGTCGTCGCGCCGGTCCGGCCCCGCCATGATGGCGCGGGGGGTGCTCGCGGCCGTGCTCGCCTTCGCGGGCGTCGCGGCCCTGATCGGGTTGGCGATGCTGTGGCCGAAGGGCGAGGCTCCCGAGCCGGCGCCGGGTTTCCGCGAATCCCAGTCGATGGCGGCGCAGTCGTTCCCCGGCAAGGTCTCCAGCGTGACCACGGGCGTGTGCGGCTCCCCGGATGCGGGCACCGCCTTCGACGGAGACCCGCGCCCGGCGTCGCCGATGCCCCAGGTGCCGGGATTGCCCGGTGGCCCGGCGGCCCCGGTTCCCCCGGCGGCTCCCGCGCCCGCCGATCCCGGCGCCGCCGGTCCCCCGGCGCCCGCGGTGGCGCCGGTGGCGTTCACCGTCCACGCCGCGCCCGCGCCCCCGGCCCCGCCCGCCGCCGCACCGGCGGCTCCCGCGGCTCCCGCCGCGCCCGCTGCACCCGCCGCCCCCGGCCTGCAGCAACGCGAGTGCCAACTGGTCATCGTCGACATCACCGGCGGCCCGGACCAGGGCCGGCACACGCTGCTGGAAATGTCCGACCAGCCCGGCGAACCCGAGCTCGCCGAGGGCACCAAGATCCACCTGACGTCGCACGCGATCGGCGCCGGGCAGACGCGCTACGCGTTCCTGGACATCAACCGCACGGTGCCCGTGTGGGCGTGGATGGTGCTGACGGCGCTGGCCATCGTGGTCGTCGCCGCCTGGCGCGGCGTGCGCGCCATCGCGGGCCTGGTGCTCACCCTCGCGGTGGTGGGCGCGTTCCTCATTCCGGCGCTGCTGCGCGGCGGCCCGCCGGTCGCGCTGTCGCTGATCACCGGCGCCGTGGTGCTCTTCCCGGTGATGTTCCTGGTCCACGGCGTGAACTGGAAATCCGCCGCCGCGCTGGGCGGCACGTTGACGTCGTTGGCGGCCGCCGCGGGCCTGGCGCACCTGGCCATCGGCGGCGCCGACCTGAGGGGGCTCGCCGACGAATCGAACCTGCTCATCCAGCTGTACCTGCCCGCGGTCAGCGTCACCGGCCTGATGCTCGCCGGGTTCATCGTCGGCGCGCTGGGCGTGCTCAACGACGTCACCATCGCCCAGTCGTCGACCGTCACCGAGTTGTCGGAGGCCGACCCCGACGCGAGCCCGATGGAGCTGTTCACCTCGGCGATGA
Organism: Corynebacterium halotolerans; assembly: GCF_001056295.1. Taxonomy (GTDB): domain Bacteria; phylum Actinomycetota; class Actinomycetes; order Mycobacteriales; family Mycobacteriaceae; genus Corynebacterium; species Corynebacterium hansenii. The sequence continues at coordinate 130,231 of NZ_JVMD01000006.1, read as the reverse complement.
GGGTGGGCCGCGACCACATTTCGTCGATGGTCTACACGTTGGTGCTGGCGTACGTCGGCGCGTCGCTGCCGATGACGCTGCTGCTGTCCGTCGCCGATCGCCCGCTGATGCAGGTGCTCACCTCCGACATCGTGGCCACCGAGCTGCTGCGCTCGGCCATCGGCGCCCTGGGGCTGACCCTCGCCGTGCCGGTGACCACTGCGATTGCCGCGGTGACGACGGTGACCGAGCGGCCGAAGCCGCAGCCGTCGGACCGCCCCTCCTCCCGCTACGACGACGATTCCCGCTATGACGACGATTCCCGCTACGACGATCACGGGTACGACGACGGTTACGACGACGACTTCGCGTACGACGATGATTCCGGCTACGACGACGACTCGGGTTACGACGATGGCGCGAGCTATGACGATGATCCCGGGTACCTCGACGAAACCGGGTACGACGACGAACCCGACTACGCCGACGAACGCCGGTACTCGCCGACGGCCCGTTTCGAGGCACAGCCTCATCGCGAAACGCAGCTCCGCCGTGAAACGCAGCCCCATCGCGAGGCCGTTTCCCGCCGTGAGACGCCGCACCGGGATACCCGGCAGCGTCGTGAAGCGTCCCATCGGGATACGCAGCCGCGCCGTGAGACCCAGCCCTCCCGCGAAACCCAGCCTCGTCGTGAAACGCAGTCGCGGTACGGCCCCCGGCCCCAGTACGACGCCACCGCGCGCCCGCGGCCGCAATCCCCGGCGCCGGCGCAGAAGTCACCGCCGTCGTCCGGAAACTCCGGGCCGAGTTCCCCCGCCGGCTACGTGCGGTTTCCCTGACGGGGCCCGACGATGACGCCCGCCTCCCCCACCGACATCTTCATCGCCGCCGTCCGCGAGGGGCTGGCGCCGCTGGCGGATCCGGACCGGGCCGCGGGCCAGGCCGCCTACCTGAAAACCGATGAGCCGACGCTCGGCGTCCGCGTCCCCGACGTCCGCCGCATCACCCGCGCCGCCGCGAAAGCGTCCGGGTTCACGTCGGCGGATCAGGTCGCCGATGCCGCACGCGCACTGTGGGAGGGCGCCCGCAATCGGGAGGAGCGGAAGGCCGCGATCGGGCTGCTGCTGGCTCCCGTCGTGAAGCATTTCGTCGGGCCCGACATCATGGGCCTGGTCCGGCGCATGGTGGTCACCGGCGCGTGGTGGGACCTCGTCGATGAGCTGGTGCGCGTGCAGCTCATCGTCCGCGACCGCGACCGGGCCGGCGAGGACGCGCGGATGCGCGCGTGGGCGCGCGACGGGAACATGTGGGTGCGCCGGTACGCGATCCTGCACCAGCTGCAGGCGAAGGACGCGACGGATGCGGGCTTGCTTGCCGACGTCATCGCGCCGAATGCCGCCGATGCCGAGTTTTTCATTCGCAAGGCCATCGGCTGGGCGCTGCGCGATTACGCGAAAACCGATCCGGAATGGGTCCGCGCATACCTCGCCGCGCACCCGGAATTGTCGCCCTTGTCGCGGCGGGAAGCGGCGAAGCACCTGTGACGCGCGCGGTGTCCGCCGCGCGCGAAAAGCACTCCCGCCGCGCGGTGCCGGTCACGCCGGGGCGGCCAGGTCCACGCCGTCAGCGCAGAACCTCGGGGATGTCCGACCACGGCTTCTCCCCGTAGTCGAGATCCGGCCGCACGTCCCCGATGAAGTCCCCGTAGTCGGGCGTCGACAGCTCGAACTCGCCGTACGCGCCGTCGTCGAAAAGCGCCTCGACGGCTTCGACGTCCAGGCCCTCCGGGAAGCCAGCGCCGGTCGCACGCTCCTCGACCGCCTTGACCATGCACTCGTACCAGTCGTCCGGACGGTAACCGCGCTTCGCCCAGTCCCGGTGCACGGTGTCCGCGCCCCGGCCCCAATAGATCATCCGGGCGGTGACCACGTCGCACAGCGGATGGGCGACGAGCAGCTTCAGCGGCCAGGGGTCATCGTTGTGGCCCCATGCGGCGGCGAGGACGTGCACCGCACCGGACGAATCCAACGCCGCAATCTTGTCGGCGACCTCCGCGCGATAGGCGTCGGAGCCGAGTTCCAGGACGCGATCCCGCGCCTCGAGCATCATCCGGTCGCCATCCGAGTCGTCGTCCAGCAGGTCGTCGAGCTCTTCTTCCCAGTCGTCCTCCTCGAGGTCCATGCACGCGACCTCGATCTCGAGGTAAAGCCGGAACAGGTCATCCAGGTCATTGTTCGTGAGCTGAGTCATAGTGTGATCCTATTCCACGATGGTCAGCCGCGCCCGAGGCAATTGACGTCCCAGCCCGCCTCGCGCCACGCGTCGACCGGCAGGCAGTTGCGGCCGTCGATGAGGCGCTTGGCGGCGACGCGCTCACCTGCGGCGACCGGGTCGAGGTTGCGGAACTCGTCCCATTCGGTGGCCACGACGACCATCTCGGCGCCGTCGAGCGCGTCGTCGGCCGAATCGCGGTAATCGAGGGTCGGGAAGATCTTCCGGGCGTTGTCCATCGCCTGCGGGTCATAGACGCGCACCGCGGCGCCGGCCAGCGACAGCGAACCCGCGATGGACAGCGCCGGAGAATCGCGGACGTCGTCGGAGTTCGGCTTGAACGCGGCACCGAGCACGGCGACCTGGCGGCCCAGCGCGTTGCCGCCGAAGGCGTCCTTGACCAGGCCCACGCATTTTTCGCGGCGGCGCATGTTGATCGCGTCGACCTCGCGCAGGAACGTCATCGCCTGGTCGGCGCCGAGCTCGCCGGCGCGGGCCATGAACGCGCGGATGTCCTTCGGCAGGCAGCCGCCGCCGAAGCCCAGACCGGCGTTAAGGAAGCGCCGGCCGATGCGCGGGTCCATGCCGATCGCGTCGGCGAGCACCGTGACGTCGGCGCCGGTGGTCTCGCAGATCTCCGACACCGCGTTGATGAACGAGATCTTCGTGGCCAGAAAGGCGTTCGCCGAGACCTTGACCAGCTCGGACGTCGGCAGGTCGGTGACGATCATCGGCGTGCCGCGGTCGAGGATCGGGGCGAAGCACTCGCGGACGGCATCCTCCGCGCGGGTCGACCCGGCGCCCAGGCCCAGCACCATGCGGTCGGGTTCCAGGGTGTCCTTCACCGCGTGGCCCTCGCGCAGGAACTCGGGGTTCCACGCCAAGTCGACGGTCCCCACCGGCCCGCCGTCGCCGGAGCGGTCCGCGAGAATCGCATCGGCCCGCTCCTGCAGGCGCGACGCGGTGCCCACCGGCACGGTCGACTTGCCCAGGATCACGTGATCGCCGGTGATCCGCGCCGCCAGCTCATCGATGACGGCGTCGACGTAGCGCACGTCCGCGGCATTGGAGCCCTTCACCTGCGGCGTGCCCACGCCGACGAAATGCAGCGTGGCGAACGAAGCGGCCTCGTCGTAATCCGTCGTGAAGCGAAGCGCCCCGGAATCGACGTGCTTGCGCAGCAGCTCCGGCAGACCGGGCTCGTAGAACGGCACCCGCCCCTCCGACAGCGCCTCGATCTTGGCGGGGTCGACGTCGACGCCGAGCACCTCGTGCCCCAGCTCGGCCATGCACGCGGCATGGGTCGCACCCAGATATCCGGTTCCGATGACGGTCATACGCATACCGGCCAGTATGAGATACATTGCGGCACTTGGCGACTCGGCGACCGCCCCGATTTTCCCACCCGACCTGCATTAACCGTGCGTTCACCTGCGGATCATCGGGGCATTACACGTGCACCATCGGCAGTTCACCGGGTTGAGGGGCCCGGGCGGCGCCGCAAAGTGCAGCCACCCTCCCGCAAAACCCCAGGTCGGCATTTTTCCGGCGGCGGAAATGTGCACTTTCCGACGCCACGCAGGGCGGGCAGCAGGATCCGGCGCGCGGGCACCGGCGGGCAGGTGTCGGCGGGCAGGCGCCGGCTTTACGACGCCCCCGCGCCCAACCAATCCCGCGCGATGAGCTCGGCGCCCGCCTTTTCGTCGCCCGAGGCGCGGAGGTTCATGGCGGTGAGGTCGGCCGTCGTCAAGCGGGAATTCACCGATTCGAGGGCCCGGCGCGCAGAGTCATCGAGCACATCGCGGCGGGCCAGCGCGACGACGTTCTGCGCCGGGATGAGCTGCTTCGGATCCTCCAGCGTGACCACGTCGACGTCGGCGCCGGTCGGGTCGCGCAGGGGCGTGGTGGTGTAGATGTCCGCGATGTCGACGGCGCCATCGGCCAGCGCGCGAATGGTCAACGGGCCGCCGGAATCTCCGTAGACCACCATCTCGAGTGCGCCCCGATCGACGCCGTAGACCTTGGCCAGGCCATCCGGGCCATAGGGCTGCTGCGCCAGCTCCGGGGAGCCGCCGATGCGGATGGCGCCGGCGGCCTCGGCGAGTTTGGGCAGGTCGGCGAGGCTCGCCAGACCGTGCTCGTCGGCGACGGAGCGAAGCACGCGGTAAGCGTCCTTGGACTCGGCTTCGGCCGGTGCGACGGCCTCCAGATCCTGCGGCAGGTTCGCGTCGAGGGCGGCGAGCACCCCGGCCGGGTCGGCGCCCTCGGGCACCTCGCCGAAGTAGGCGGCCAGGTTGCCGGAGTACTCCGGCACCAGGTCGACCGACCCCTCCTGCAGCGCGGCCAGGTACACGTCGCGGGCGCCGATCTGCGGGACGACCTCCACGTCGTGGCCCGCCTCGGTCAACGCACGCGCCCAAATGCGGGCGACGATCTCCGACTCCGGGAACATCGCCGACCCCACCCGCAATTGCCCGGCCGCGCGGTTGGCGGGGTTCGCGGGATCGAGCGAGCAGGCCGACAGGCCCGCCAGCGCCGCGGCCGTCGTGGCGGCGCCGGCGAGGAAAGCGCGGCGGCTGAGCTTCCTCGGTTGCCTGCCGGGTTGCCGCGTCGGTTGCTTAGCGTTCATCGGGTTCCTCCCGTCCGCGCGCCCACTCTGGCCAGGGACTTCTCCGCCACCGTGAACGCCAGGTCGGTGATCAGCGCCAGCGCGGCGACGAGCACCGCCGCACCGAGCATCACGCCGTAATCGCGCACCGCCAGCGAGTCGAGCAGGAACCGCCCCAGCCCGCCGAGCCCCAGGTACGCGGCGATGGTCGCGGTGGCCACCACCTGAAGCCAGGCCGACCGCAGCCCTCCGACGAGCACCGGCATGGCCAGCGGGAACTCGACCTGGCCGATGACCTGCTTCGTGGAATGCCCCATCGCGTAGGCGGCGTCGATGACGGACCGGTCGATGGACCGGAACCCCGACGCCGTACCCGCGAGAATCGGCGGCACCGCCAGGATGACCAGCACGATCGTCGACGGGATCAGCGGCAGCGTGACGCCCGCCGGGATGATCAGGGCGAGAAACGTCAGCAGGCCCAGCGACGGCATCGCGCGCAGGATGCCCGACGCGCCGAGCACCACGCCCTGCCCGCGGCCGGTGTGCCCGACGACGACGCCCAGCGCGATGCCGATGACCGCCGCGATGGCGGTGGCCAGCAGGGAATACCCGAGGTGCTCCAGAAGCCGGGCTCCGATGCCGGCGCCGCCGGACCACGAGTCGCCCGACGTCAGCCACGCCCACGCCTGCGCGACGACGTTCCGGTCGGTGGCAGAGTCGGCCGCGGCGACGACGATGCTCATGACGCCACCCCCGCCTTGCTCCGCCTTCCGAACAACCCCGTCCTACCGGGCTTCCCCGCGCCCGCCCGGGACCACGGCATGAGCACCTTGCCCAACGCGACCAGCACCACGTCGAAGACCAGCGCCACGACGGCGGTGCCGATCACCCCGGCGAGGATCTCCGTCGGAAAGCTGCGGTTGAACCCGTCGGTGAAGAAGTATCCCAGCCCGTGCACGCCGACCAGCGAACCGACGCTGACCAGCGACACCGTCGACGCCGACACGACGCGCGCGCCGGCGAGCAGCACGGGCCCGGCGAGGGGCAGTTCGACGGTCAGGATCCGCCGCCAGGCCGGGTACCCCATCGATTTCGCGGCGTCGCGGGCGGCGGGCGGCACGGAGCCGAACGCGTCGGCGGCGGTGCGCGTCATCAGCGCCACGCCATAGGCGGCCAACGCCACCTGCACGTTGAGCGGCGACAGCACGGAAGTGCCCAGCACCAGGGGCAACATCACGAACAGCGCCAGCGACGGTATGGCATACAGCAGTCCCGCCCCGCCCACGATCGCTCCGCGGAATGCTTTGCGACGCGACGCCGCGAAGCCCAGCGGCACCGAAATGAGCACCGCCGCGATGATCGGCGGAATCGACAGCCACACGTGCGTCCACGTCAGATCGACGATCTGCGCGAAATTGTCGGCGAACCAGGACCAGCGGATCATGGCGACCTCTCCCCTTGGTCGTTTCTGCCTCCGCCGCTCTGGCCTCCGCCGCTCTCCCCGTAATCGCGCAGCACCCCGGCGACGCGGCCGCGGGCGTCGAGGACGCGGTCGCCGTCGACGCGCAGGCGGCGGGAATCGGCGTCGATGAACTCGCGGACGAAGTCATCGGCAGGCTTTTCGATCAGCTCCCACGGCGGGCTCTGCTGCGCGATGCGGCCGCCCTTCTCCAGCAGCACCACTTCGTCGCCGAGGTGCAGGGCCTCGGAGATGTCGTGGGTGACGAAGACGATGGTGCAGTCCAGCTCCGCCTGCAGCCGCGTGACCTCGGCCTGCAGCTCACGGCGGACGATCGGGTCGACGGCGGCGAAGGGCTCGTCCATGAGCAGGATGCCGGAATCCGCCGCCAGCGCGCGGGCCACGCCGACGCGCTGCTGCTGGCCGCCGGACAACTGCGAGGGGTAGCGGCCGGCCACCGAGGGGTCGAGGCCGACCAGCTCGATGAGCTCCATCGCCCGCTCCCGGGCTTCCCGCTTGGGCACGCCGTTGAGCCGCGGGACCGTGCCCACGTTGTCCGCGACCGTGCGGTGCGGGAGCAGGCCGCCGTTCTGCATGACGTAGCCGATGCCGCGGCGCAGCTGGACGGGGTCGCGGTCGGCGACGTCCTCGCCGCCGATGAGCACCCGCCCCGACGTCGGCTCGACCATGCGGTTGATCATCCGCAGCAGCGTCGTCTTGCCGCAGCCCGAGGACCCGACCAGCACCGTCACCGCGTTGCGGCGGATGTCCAGGTTGACGCCGTCGACGACGGGCGGCCCTGCCCCGTAGGACTTGGACACGCCCTCGAACCGGATGGCGGGATCGGCTGTTTCAGCGTCCATACCAACCACGGTAGCCGCAAACACCGGGGGTTACCGGCGATCACCGGGGTTCCGCGGCGAACGTGACCGAATCGTCGCAAAGCGAAACGCCGGGCCGAACGGCCCCGGTCGGCCCCATGCCCGCGCCCCCGTGCCCGGAGCCAGGGCCGGGGCCGGGGCCGCGGGGGCTACCGGAAGTTCAGGTACGCCTTCGACGGCGTCGGCCCGCGCTGCCCCTGGTACTTCGAACCGAGCGCGCCGGAGCCATAGGGCACTTCCGCGGGCGAGGTCATGCGGAACAGCGCCAACTGCCCGACCTTCATGCCCGGCCACAGCGAAATGGGCAGGTTGGCGACGTTCGACAGCTCGAGCGTGATGTGCCCCGAGAACCCCGGATCGATGAAACCGGCGGTGGAATGCGTCAGCAGGCCCAGGCGCCCCAGCGACGACTTGCCCTCCAGGCGGCCGGCCAGATGCGGCGGGATGGTGAACTTCTCCAGCGTCGACGCCAGCACGAACTCACCCGGGTGCAGCACGAACGCCTCGTCCCACGGCACCTCGCGCAGGGTGGTCAGCTCCTCCTGCGGCAGCTTCGGGTCGATGTGCGTGTACCGCGAGTTGTTGAACACGCGGAAGAACTGATCCAGGCGCACGTCGATCGACGACGGCTGGATCATCTCCTCGTCCAACGGATCCACGCCCAGGCGGGCGTCATCGTCGGCGGAGAGGGCGGCGCGGATGTCACGGTCGGAGAGCAGCACGCCCCCACCCTACCGGCCCGAAGGTCGGGCGAAACGGGGGTCGCGGCAAAGCTGTCCGGGGTTTTTGCGGAACGCGCCCGGGGCGGTGCTACATTAATGGCGGAAGAGATGCTCCATCTCCTCGATGCCGATGTAGTTCAATGGTAGAACTCCTGCTTCCCAAGCAGGCGGCGCGGGTTCGATTCCCGTCATCGGCTCCACTTCGCACTAGTTGCCGCGGCTGACGTCGCCCCCGGAAGGTTGTCTCCGGGAAGCGACCGCGAGCAACCCCACGGCGACGGCGGCGAAAGCAGCTGCCACCAGCGGCAACGGTCCCACTCCAATGCTTCCGAGCACCGCACCGCCGACCGCCGCACCCACGGAGACACCCAGGTAAGTGCCCGAATTGTTCAGTGCCAGCGCTTGCACGGAAACGGGGCCCGCCAAATGATGGAGGCGGGATTGGATCGCGGGGGAATTCCAGAAGGCCATGCCGCCCCACACGGCGACCACGAAGAGGACGGCCGGCAACGGGATCGGCCGGAAGGCCCACATCACCCACAGCGCCAGCATCGAGACGACGATGGCCGACACCCCGATGAACAATGCCCGGTCGGCCCCGAACCGGTCCGACGCGACGCCGCCGAGGTAGATGCCGGCGACCCCCGCGAAACCGGAAATGCCGAATGCGACGGCGCGGTCCCCGACGTCGGCCGTGGTCGCCGCCGCCAGGTAGGGGGCCAAGTAGGTGAGCATCATCATCGACCCGGTCATCAGCATGCAATTGGCGAGCAAACCCAGAGAGATCGGCAAACGGGCCAACACCCGCAATTGTTCCGGCAATGCCACTGGTTCCGCGCATCCCGTCCGGCGCGGCAGTGTCGCGCGCAGGAGCACGACCACGCCCACTGCGGTCATGGCCATCACGGCGAAGGTGGCTCGCCACCCGAATGCGCCGCCGATCCACGTCCCCACGGGCACCCCGGCGGCCAATGAACCCGTGACGCCGAGAGAAACGATCGAGATGTATCTGCCGACGCGGTCGGGGGGCGCCCCTTGCGCCGCGAAATCGAACAGCGCCGGCGTCGCCGCCGCCGAAGAAAGCGCTGCCACGACCCGCAGCGCCATGATCGCGGCGAAGGTGCCGCTGAGGGCGGCCGCGATATTCGCGGCGGCGAAGACCAGCAGCGCCGCAGTGAACAGGCGTTTGCGCGGGATGCGGGCCAGAACCACGGAGGCCACCGGGGTTCCCAGGGCGACGGTGAGGGAGAAGACGCTCACCAATTGGCCCGCCCGCCCTTCGCTCACCGACAAATCGGCCGCCAGTTCGGGCAATACCCCCGCCACCACGTAGTCGTCGGTGTAGAAGACGAATGCGGCGGCAAAAAGGGCGAACAACCATTTCGGAAACGCGGTTCCGACGGTCATCGTTGCACCCCTCCGGTGAGGACCATGCTCAGCTGCGCGCGCAATACCGCGCGCACCCGGGCGACCGTCAGGCCGCCGTGCGGGGTGACCGCATCCAGCGTCAGCCCGCCGATCACGGCCGCGATCTGGCCGGTTACGGTATCGGCGTCCGGGACTCCGAGAGCGTCGAGTGCTTCGCGGATCACCGCGGACAGATCCGCCGCCATGCGTTGCGACGTCTCCGCCAGCTCGGGTTTCGTCCGGGATGCGGCGATGAGCTCGATGATCACGATGGCCTCGTCGCGCCTGGGGGAATCGACGGGCATGACGGATTCGATGAGATCCTGCAGGGCGTCGACGGCCGACTGGCCTTTGAGGCCGCGCAATCGGTCCGTCGGATGCCCGGCCAACCGGGCGCCCATGCGATCTCCCGCCTCCTGCGCGGCTGCGGTGAGCAGGTCGTGGTGATCCGCGAAATAGTGGCGCACTGATCCCACGTTGAGTCCGGCGGCGGCGGCGACTTTGCGAAATGAGACACCTTCCAGACCTTCGGCGACTACGCAGCGAAAAGCGGCGTCGATGACGTCGCGGCGCCGTTGGTCGGGGTCGATGCGCGCGGGCACGGCCCCCACCCCCTTTCTTTGCTCTTCGTTTTCTCGGGCGTTTGGCGCCGTTCGTTCCGGCGGCGGTGTCGCAACCGAATTTATCACAGGTGTGATAAATAGCGTCGCCCGGTTCCCGCGGCATTCGCGCCCGCCGCCATGCCCACTGCCGGCTGCCCGCTGCCCGTTGCTCACCGCCCATCACTTACCGCTCACCGCCCACCGCTCACCGCCGACAATCCACGGTCCCGGCCCCGTACCATTGACCGGACATCCCGGTTGCGTGGAGGACCCATATCTCCGACGCCCCCCACCCACCACCGCCGCCGCAAGGAGCCCGCCATGTCCGATCCGTGCAATCCCAGCGAAGCCCCCTTCACCGTCGACGACTCGCGCGCGGTGCCGACCGCCGTCATCCGCGCCTTCGACGTGGCCGTCGATGACCTCTCCCCGCTTTTCGACGCCGCATTCGGGGCATTGTTCCCCGCGCTCGCGGGAGCGGGGCTGTCCCCCGCCGGGGCCCCGTTCGCCCTGTACCCGCGTTTTTCCGACGACTGGTCCCGCTGCGACGTCGAAATCGGCGTGCCCCTCCACGCCCCCATGGAAGGCGTCGCCGCCGCGCCCAGCGCCGGCGGCCGCAACATGGAAGTCGAGCCCTCCGAGCTGCCCGCCGGCAAGGTCGCCTCGCGGCTGTACCAGGGCGGTTACGACGGCCTCGGGGCGGCGTGGCAGGAGTTCACCGACGCCCTCGTCGCCGCCGGGCACACGCCCGCGATGCCGTGCTGGGAGGTCTACCTGACCGAACCGGGGCCCGACTCCGACCCGGCGGACATGCGCACCGGGCTGAACACCCGCGTGGAGTGAGCGCGCGGGGCGATCGACGTTCGCGTACCCGCCCCGACCCTCGGCTATACCCCTTTGGGTATGGTTCCGAACATGGATAGCCATGGTTGGGACAAACGATTCGCAGAGAACCCGCACCACTTCGGCAAGGGCCCGAACACCCTTCTGGAGCACCACGTCTCCGAGCTGACGCCGGGCACCGCCGCCGACGTCGGCTGCGGCCAGGGCCGCAACACCGCGTGGCTGCTCGGTCGCGGCTGGGACGTCACCGCCGTCGACTTCTCCGAAGTCGCGCTGCGCCACACCCGCGAAGCCGCCCAGGCGGCCGCGCAGGTCCCCGACGCCGTCGCCGAAGCGGCGGTCGCCGAGGGCCACGAAGGCGATGAGACCGCCCCCGAAGCCGGCAAGACCACCAAGGCCGAGGTCACGTCCATCTGCGGCGGCACCGCCGAAGTCGCCCACGTGCCCACGCTCAACACCGTCCTGGCGGACGTGTCCGAATGGCGCCCCGACGAGACCTTCGACCTCGTCGTCGCCGCCTACCTGCACCTGCCGTCCGACAAGCTCGCCGCGACGTGGGAGCACCTGGCCGCCATCACGGCGCCGGGCGGCACCCTGGTGGTCATCGGCCATGACCGCGACAACAAGGGTCACGGCCCGAAGGACCCCGACGTCCTCTTCCATGCGGACGACGTCGTCGCGAAGCTGCCGGAAACGTGGGACATCCGGGTCGCCGAAGCCGTAGACCGCGGCGAAGGATCCATCGACGCCCTCGTGGTGGCCACCGCCCCGAACGCCTGACCGCCGCAACCGGCCGGGGCTATCGTGGAGGCAGAACGTCAGCGACAAGGAGAAGTGAATCCCGATGCCCGACGCCCATGACGCCACCACCCCCGACCGGAACGCCCCGGCCGCCGAAACCCCCGGGGCGCCGAAGCCCGCGGGAGCCCGCGGGGATTCGATGCTCATCGCCTACGACGGCTCCGACGAGGCCCGCCGGGCGATCGAATGGGCCGGCGCCCTGCTGTCGGTGAACACGGCCTACATCCTCACCGCATGGGAGCCGCTGCAGCGGCAGGCCGCCCGCACCGCCGGCGCATCCGGGATGATGCAGCCCGACTGGGACTCCACCGTCGACGACGGCGACCCGGCGCACGAGGAAGCCAAGCGCATCTGCCGCGAGGGCATCGAGGTCGCCGCGTCCGTCGGCTTCACCGCCGAGCCCTACCTGGTCGAGTCCGAGACGACCATCTGGTCGGCCATCGTGGACGCCGCGCGCGACCTCGACGCGGGCATCATCGTGTCCGGCACGCGCGGCAACTCCGGGCTGCGCGGGCTGCTGTCGTCGTCGACCGCCGACGCGGTGCTCAAGCACGCCGGGCGCCCCGTGCTCATCGTCCCGCCGGAGAAGTAGCCGGATAGGCGTGAAGTCCGCCGCGCGATAACGATCGGGCAACGACGGCTCCCCCACCAGGGGCGGGCCCGAGGTTCCCCCAATTTCGCCGAAACTTCCCCGTGACCCCGGGGATGGTCTACAGTTGCGACCATTCCCAAGCAACATTACTTCGAGGAGTGAAACATGCCCTACGAGACCGAGTCGGAGCAGCGCCGCACTTTGGGCCCGGCCCTGGCCAGTGCCCTTGTCGGCGCCCTCCTCGGCGGTGCCCTCATCTTCGGCATCGCGCAGGTCACGCAGGAGTCCGAGATTCCCGAGGCGCAGGCCGTCTCCGCGGACGAGGCCCTGATGGGCGGGGTCGAGTACGGCGAGCGCTAGTCGCACGCCAACCGTCCCGCCATGCCCACCGCCGATCAACGCACGCCCACGCGCGCCTTGGTCGGCTGGTGGGCATTGCTCTGTCTTCTGGCCTTCATCCAGGCCCCCGGCCGCACGGTCGCGGACACCAAACATGACCTGACGGCCAACCCCTCCGGCTTCCTGGAGCGCTCGCTGCAGATGTGGTCGGAGATCATGCCGCTGGGGCAACTCCAGAACCAGGCCTACGGGTACCTGTTCCCGCAGGGCGCCTTCTTCGCGCTGTTCGACCTGCTGCCCGACGCCATCTGGCCGGATTGGTTGACCCAGGGCCTGTGGTGGTCGCTGCTGCTGTGCCTGGCCTTCACCGGCTTCTACCGCGTGGCGGAAACCGCGGGCATCGGCACGCGCCCCTCGCGCATCCTCGCGGCGCTGCTCTACGCGCTGTCGCCGCGCATCCTCACCACCCTCGCGGCCATCTCGTCGGAGGCCTGGCCGGTCGCGCTGGCCCCGTGGATCCTGTTGCCGCTGTTCACGGTGGCGCGACGGCCCGACGCCGTCGGCTGGAAGCTCGCGACGCGCGCGGTGCTGCTGTCGGGCCTGGCCGTCCTGTGCACCGGCGCCGTCAACGCCGTGGGCACCGCCGCCGCGTGCGTGCCCGCCGCGCTGGTGCTGGTCTTCGCCGGTTTCTCGGGGCCGCACCGCAAACGCGCGTGGGCCATGTTCGCCGGCTGGCTCGGCGCCTGCGCGGCGGTGAGCATGTGGTGGATCGTGCCGCTGCTCATGCTCGGCTCGTACTCGCCGCCGTTCACCGACTACATCGAATCCTCGGGCGTGACCACGCGCTGGCTCAACCTCGGCGAGGCCCTGCGCGGCGCGACGTCGTGGGCGCCGTTCGTGTCGCTGGAACGCGTCGGCGGCAACGCGATCGTCGCCGAGCCGATCCTCATCCTCGCCACCATGGCCGTCGCCGCGATCGGGCTGGTGGGCCTGGCCATGGGCTCGATGCCGGGCCGCCGCTCGTGGATGCTCATGGCGCTGGTCGGCCTCGTCGCGATGTCGGCGTGGACCGACCCCTTCGCGCCGCTGGGCGAATGGGGGCGTTCGCTTCTCGACGGGCCGCTCGCCGCGCTGAGGAACCTGCACAAGATGGATCCGGCGCTGCGACTGCCGCTGATGCTGGGTCTGGCGCACGCCACCGCGAGGCTGCCGTGGCCCGGTTCCGGCGAACCCGTGCGGGAAAAATGGCTGCACCCGGAGAAGCACCGGTCGGCCGTCGTCGCAATGCTCGTGCTCGTGGTCGCGGCGGGCGCAACCGCGCCGGCGTGGAGCGCCCGGCTCGCGCCCACCGGCGCCTACCGGGAAGTGCCGTCGCACTGGACCGAAGCCGCCGACTGGCTCAACGCCCACGCCCGCGGCGCGCGCACGCTCGTCGCCCCGTCGATGCCCTTCGCCGAGATGGACTGGGGTTTCACCCGCGACGAGCCGCTGCAGCCGCTCACCGACGTGCCGTGGGTGGTGCGCGACGCGGTGCCGCTCGTGCCTCCGGAGGCCATCCGCGGGCTCGACGGCGTGCAGGATCAGCTCGGCCGCGGCGAAGGCGTCGAATCCCTGGCGGCGACGCTGCGCAACCAGGGCATCGGCTACGTGCTGGTGCGCTCCGACCTCAAGCCATTCAACCGGGGCACCAGCCTGTCCAAGCTCCGCGCCACGCTGGAGGCCTCGCCGGGAATCGAGCGCGTCGCCGAATTCGCCCACGGCGGCGACGACGCCCCCAAGGGCGCGGTGTCCGGGAAGGCCGACACGGCGATTTCCATCTGGGCGGTCGACGGCGGCGCGGACGCCCTGGCCCCGCGCATGGTCGACGCGTCGTCGGTGCCGCTGGTCTCCGGCGGCCCGGAGGCGCTCGCCCGGCTCGACGAAATCGACCGCGACGCCCCGGTCCGCATGCTCCACGGCGAAGCCGCCGGCACCGTCACCGACACCCCCACCCGCCGCGGCCGCAACTACGGCGAGGTGCGCAACGCGGTGTCCGGCATTCTCGACCCGGACGAGGACACCGGCGTGACCAACGCGGTCCCCGACTACCCCGTCGCGGGCATCGCCATGACCCAGACCGCCACCGGCCGGGGGAAGCTGGAGGCGTCGTCGTCGGCGTCGGAGCCGTACAACGTCGGCGGGGCGCAGCCGCAGCATTCGATCAACGCGCTGGTCGACGGGGACCCGACGACCTGGTGGCAACCGCGCTCGGGCACCGGCGGCCAGGCCGAATGGGTCGAGGTCGACCCGGAGCAGCCGATGACGGGCGGGCGCCTGACCATCACCGGCGCGGTCGTCCCGGCGCAGGTGCAGATCCGCGCCGGCGGCGCCACGACGTCGAAGTGGCTGACCCCGGGCCAGCCGATGAGCATGCCGCTGCCGCGCGGCGCCGCGGACGACGGGGCCTCCGCCATCCGCATCACCGCCACCAACGCCCCCGCCGGTTTCGCGCTGGCGGAGATCAAGCTGGAAAACGCCGCGGGCGAGGACGTCACCCCGATCCGCGTGCCGGTCGTCCCCGATGCCTCGCCGCTGGTGCAGCGCTGGGCCTTCGGCCAGGAGGTCGCCGAGGACCGCATGCGCCGCGCCTTCACCGCGCCCGCGCCGATCACGGTCACGGTCGATTCCGACACGTGCCGCGCGGGCCTCGACGATGCGTGGACCGAGCTCGACGGCAAGGTCGTGGCCTGCGGCGAGACGGTCGAGCTCCAGCCGGGCATGCACGAGGTCGACTCCCACGCCCGCTGGGTGTCGCTGACCGGCACCGAATTCGCCGCGCCGACGCGCGGGCAGCAGGCCCCCGAAACCGTCGCCGACTTCGCGGCGCCCGGCTCCGGCGCCGATTCAGAGTCCGGCTCGGCTTCCCGCGAGTCCGCCGACACCGTCATCGGCTCGGGCACCATCGCGGCCTCCGACGCCGACCGCATCATCTACCGCCCGGTCTCCGTCAACCCCGGCCAGGTCGCGAGCATCGACGGCCGCGAACTCGAGCCCGTCACCGTCAACGGGTGGCAGCAGGGCTGGCTGGTGCCGGCTGGCGCGTCGGGCACGTTCACCATCGACTTCCCCCCGGCCGCGACGTGGCGCACGGGCATCGTCGCCGGCGGTGCGTTGGCGGCGCTGTTCGCGGCGGTCGCCGTGGCCATCGGCTTCGCTTGGCGACGCCCCCGCGCAGCCGCTGCCGCCGCAGCACCGATCGAAACCGATGCCGCGGATGCCCCGACCACCGACGCCTCCCCGGACACCCCGGCCGTCCCGGACCTGCACCGCAACACCACCGCGGTGGCGGCGTTCATCGTCGCGTGGCTCGTCGCCGGGCTCCCCGGCGCCGCCGTCGCCGCCGTGCTCGGGGTCGCCGGAATCAACCTGGCACGCCGCTTCGGGGCGGAGACGGTCCGTCGCCAAGCAATCGCGGCGACCGCGGTCCTCGCGGGGATCGGAGGCGTCCTCCTCGCCCGCAACGCCTGGCCCGGCGGCGGCTACGCCGGCTTCGAATGGCCTCTTCAGCTGGTGATGGCCGGCGCCGTCGTCCTGGCGTCGCTGGCCCAGACCCTGCCCAGCCAACGGCGGGCGGGCTCCTCCACCAGCGCGTAGGACGCCGCGGCCAGCGGGACGGTCAACGCGACCGTCAGCAGCCACACCATGACGATGTGCCCGTCGAAGATGCGCACCCCCAGCAGCGGGAACGCCACCGACAGCATGGCCATGTGCCACAGGAAGATGCCGTAGGACCAGCGGCCCAGCGCCTGCATGACGGGGGTGGTCAGGATCCTCGATTCCGGGGCGATCGCCCACGGGCCGATGATCGCCGCGCCGAAGACCAGGCCGCACCACGTGCGGCGCAGGAACTCCCAGTTCGACAGCTCGACCAGGCCCTCCGGGCCCATGAACGCCGCCAGCCACAGGGCCGCGACGGCGACGCCGACCCACAGCCAGCGCAGGCGGGCGATGCGCTTGGCCGTTTCGAGCACCTCGCGCGCGCGAGCGGACTCCGACCCGGCCAGCGACTCCAACTCCGCGAAGATCATGCCGGCGGCGAACCACGAGAAGTACGCCGCGGGCTGGATGTGCGGGTTCACGCCATCCGGGTACGGCAGCGGCAGCCACGCCCAGCCGAAGCTCAGCACCGCCAGGCCGGCCAGCGCCACGATGCGCGCACCCTGGCGGCGCATCGGGTCGAGGCCCCGCAGCGCGATGGCGAACAACGGCAGCGCCACGTAGAAGGACACCTCCACCGACAGCGACCACAGGTGCGTCAGCCCGCCGTGGAGGGAATCGGCGAAGAACACCTGCGTCAGAGTCAGGTTGGTCAGCCACGTGCCCAGGTCCGCGCCCTTGCCCACCGGCAACGCGATGAGCACGACCACGACCAGCACCCAATACGCCGGGAGGATGCGCGCCGCGCGCTTGCGGTAGTACTTCGCCCACCCCGACGCCAGCGAACCCGGCTCGCCCGTGGTCGACCCGTCGCGCCGGCGGCGCCACACCACGCCGCCCATCCCCGCCCGGTGGCTGCGCCACAGCAGGAAACCCGACAACGTGAAGAACACCGCGACGAAGAAATCGAACCGGCCGAGCATCCGCTCCCACATCGCGCCGACGTCGTGGCCCGTCTGGAACGCGACGTGCGTGCCGATGATGCCGAGCGACGCCACCGCCCGCAGCCCCTCGAGCGCGGGCAGGAAACCCGGGCGGAAGGCGGGGCGGAACTCCGGGCCGGGGCGGCCGGAGGCGGAGGATTCCTCCCGGTCGGGGGTGAGAGCCTGGTTCTCGCGGACGATCATTCCAAGATAATATTGGATTTCGTCGTGCCTTCGTTTCGGAACCTGCTAGGTTTTGCACGAGAAACCCGTAAGACGTAAGGGAAGTCACTGCTCATGGCCAAAAGAAGTCTCGCCCATCTGATGATCATCATCGGCGCCGCATTGATCGTCATCGCGGTCCTGCTGCCGACGTTCCTCGTACCCCGATTGAAGGTCATCCCCCTGGACACGGTCAGCACCACCGTGACCGAGGTCCGCGAGGGCGCGCTCCTCGATTCCGGTGCGCTGGCCAAGGGCGAGGTCGTCGACCCGCGCAAGAACGACCCTCGCTGCAAGGCCGAGGGCGAGGGCGAGGAGAAGCCGGACCTGCCGCTGCACTGCTTCATCAACGATGAGGTGCCGCTGAAGTCCTCCCGCCACGTCCGCGTGGAGGACCCGTCGGACGAGAAGCGGGTCACCCTCGAGGCCGGCACCGTGATCTTGCGCGAGGACCGCGACGAGCCGCGCAACCTGATCAACGCGACCGTCGACCGCATCACCCTGGACCGCACCAACGCGTTCCCGGTGGAGGACCCGATTTCCTCCATCTCGGGCGCCGCCCCGGGCCAGGAGGGCGCGGATGAGCCGGTGCAGTTCCGCCGCCCGGGCATCCAGTACCAGTTCCCGTTCAACGCGGAGAAGAAGTCGTACCCGTACTACGACGCCATCGGCCTGGACCTGTTCCAGATCGACTTCAAGGGCGAGGAGGAGCAGGACGGCGAGACCGTCTACAAGTACTCCATGGTCGTTCCGCCGCAGAACCTGTACGAGAACACCAAGGCCCACGCCACCCGCGACGGCCGCAAGCTGACCAAGGCCGACGAGTCCTCGCTCGCGTCCCTGCGCCTGAAGTTCCCCGCCGAGAAGTGGGGCCTGGAGGGTGACGAGGACGTGGAGATGGACCGCTACTACACCACCACCCGCACCGTCCGCGTCGAGCCGACCACCGGCATGATCGTGAACGGCACCGAGGAAATCTTCCAGTTCTACGCCCGCAACGAGGAAGAGGCGAAGCAGATGGTCACCGAGGAGGGCCGCAAGAAGGAGGCGCAGGAGCGCAACCGGACCGCGCTCGACTTCTCCGGCCAGTGGGACGCCGACACCCAGAAGAACCAGATGCAGAAGGCGAAGGACTCCAAGTCCAAGCTGACCATCGCCGGCACCGTCGTGCCGTGGGTCCTGGGCATCGTGGGCCTGGTCCTGGTCCTGCTGGGCATCCGCACGCACCGCCGCTCCTAGGCTCCACCCGGGCCCGGGCCGGCATTCCCGCCAGGTTTCCGCCCGCCCACCGGTTTTCACCGGTGGGCGGGCGTTTTGGCGTCTGTTGGGCGGGCCTTGCGCGTGCTTTTCGCGTGCCTTGCCCCACCCCGTTTTCCGTCCCTTTCGCGTCCCGTTCTTTCTCCCCTTTTGCTTGACGACGCCGCCGCCCCCGCCATCCGGCGGCGGATCCGGTTGCCCCGATAGACTCGTCGCCGTGGACAATGCCGTGGACGCCACCGCCGGGAGAGCCGTGGGGAAAGCCGAGCGCACCGGTCAGCTGATCGTGCTCGGCTGGACGTTCGTCCTCGTCGCGGCGGTGCTGTGGCCGTTCGTCTTCCCCGGGATGCCGCTGCTGCGCGACATGGTGGTGCCGCCGCATCCGGCGCTGACCGATGCGGCGTGGGGGTTGGGCGAGTCGGCCGCGCGAGCCGCGCCGCAAGATGCGCTGCTGGCGTTGGCCGGCGGGTTCACCGATGCGGGCATGGTCATGCGGCTGCTGATGCTCGGCGCGCTGGCCGTCGGCGGCGTGGCCGCGGCGGAACTGGTGCGGCGGGTGCTGGGCGCCGGGGTGGTCGGGCAGATCGCGGCGGTGACCATGCTGCTGTGGAACCCGTACGTCGTGGAGCGGCTGCTGCAGGGGCAGTGGTCGCTGGTGCTGGCGATGGCGCTGCTGCCGGCCGTCGCGCTGGCGACCATCGCGGCCGCACCGTGGTGGCGGGCGACCGCCATGGCGTTCGCGGGGCTGACGCCGACCGGTGCGCTGCTGGGCACCGGTGTCGCCCTCGTCGCCGCCCGCACGTGGCGGGACCGGCTGGTCGCCGCGGCGACGGGGGCGGTCGTGTCGGCCCCGTGGCTGGTGGCCACGGCGCTCGGCTCCGGCGCGGGCGTCGCCGATCCCGCGGGGGCCGCGGCCTTCGCCGCGCGGGCCGAGCGCTGGGTGGGCACCCTCGGCGCGGTGGCGGGATTGGGCGGCATCTGGAACGGGCAGGCCGTCCCCCACGCCCGCGAAACCGGTACGGCGGCGCTGGCGGTCGTGGCCCTGCTGGCGCTGTTCGCCATCGGGGCGAAGATGGCGTGGGGCGCGGAGGCCGTGGGTTCCCGAACGGCGGAGACCCGAACCGGAGGGCCCGGCGACGAAGCACCGCGCGCCGGCCACGCGAGCGCCGGCCCCGCCGCGCATTCGCCCGTCACCGGGGCCCGCCGGCGCCTCATCATCCTCGCCGGCGCCGCGGTCCTGATCGTCGCCGCACTGGCCACGCCGCCGGGGATCGCGATCATGGCCCGGGCTCTGGAGAACGTGCCCGGGGCGGGCCTGGCCCGCGACGCCCAGAAATGGGTGGCATTCGCCGTGCCCGGCTACGCGATCCTCGCCGCGGCGGGGGCCGAGACCCTCGCCCGCCGCGTCCCCGACCCACGCCGCTGGCTCGCCGCGCTGTTCGCCGTCGCGGTGATCATCGCCGCCGTCCCCGACCTGCCCCGCGCCGTCGCGCCGCTGGAGCCGGTCGACCCGTGGCCGGGGTGGAGCGCCGTTTCCGGGGTGGTCGCGATGGACGACGCCGCAGTCGCCATGCTGCCCGCCGGCCCGTACCGCATCATCGACGGGCGCCCCGCCTACGACCCCGCCGTGAAAACGCTGCCCGCCCCCGTACTGGCCACCGGCGACCTGGTGGTCTCCGGCGTCAGCGTCGGCGGCGAAGGCTCCACCGCCGCGGCGGTCGAGGCGGCGCTCATCGACGCACCGGACGACGCCATCGAGATCCTGCGCGCCAACGGTGTCGGCTGGGTGCTCGTGGAGTCCTCCCCCGGCGAACTCGGAGCTTCCGCCCGCGTCATCGGCCGCCTGGAAACCGTCTACTCCGACGAGAACCTGGCGCTGTACCGGGTGCCCGGCGCGATCGCCCGCGTCGAAGGCGCGGACCCCGCACCCGCCTGGATCGCCCTGCTCGCGTGGGCGGGGATGGCGCTGGCCGGACCGCTCGTGGGCCTCATGCCCGGATCCGGCGGCGATCGGCGGAGGGCGCCGCGACGTCGTGAAGCACCTGCTCCACGGCCCGTGCCGTAGCGTCCCAGCTGAACGTCTCCGCCCGCTTCTTCGCCTCGGAACCCAGGAAGGACCGCAGGTCCCGGTCCGCGACGATGGACTTCGTCGCCTCCACGAGCTCGGCCGGATTGCCGGCGAGCAGGCCCGTCACACCGTCGACGACGGAATCGCGCAGCCCCGCCGACGACCGGTACCCGACCGTGGGCACGCCATGCTGGGCGGCCTCGATGACCGCCAGGCCCCAGCCCTCCTTGCGCGACGGCATCACGTGGACGCAGGCGCGGGCGAGGATCAGGTGCTTCTCCTCCTCCGACACCTGACCGTGGAACACCACGCGGTCGGCGATGCCCTGGGCCTGGGCGTAGGCGAGCAGCTCATCGTTCCACCAGCCCGAGCCGACGACGTCGAGCACAGCATCCGGGTACGTGGGGTTGAGCGCCGCGATGGCGTCGATGGCGTGCTCGATCTGCTTGTGCGGCACCAGGCGCGACAGCGTCACCAGCCGCGGGCCGCCGTCGACGGCGCACGGGTCGATGGCCGCGGGCGCGTTCTCCGCGCCGACGGCGACCTCCGGCACGGGGTCGACGCCGTTGCGGATGATGGAGATCCGGTCCTCGTCGACGCCGAGTCCCCGCAGGTCATCGGCGCTGGGCCGCGACACCGTGATGTACCGGCACCGCCGCTGCACCGCCGGGGCCAGCGTCGACTCGACGAACCAGCCGAACTTGCCCACCAGCTTGCCCGCCACCGGCCACTGCTCCCGGTGGCAATGATGCGTCAGCACCACCGTCGGACGGCCCGACACCACCGACGCGAAGAAGGGGATGCCGTTCTGCGTGTCCACCACGACATCCGGGCGGCCGCCCAACCCGCGCGCGATCGGCCCGAGCCCGACGCGCGCGGCGAGCATCGCGCCCCACGCGCGGACGTAGACGGAGAAATTGCCGCCGCCGCGGGAATAGCGCACCCCGGCGCGCTCCGGCTTCTTCGGCGCACCCGGGTACGCCGCGGTGCGGAAAACGACGCGATGCCCCTCCCTGACCAGGTGCTCTGCAACCCGCTCGAGATAGCGCTCGCTGCCGCCGCCTTCGGGATGGCCGGTGTCGCGCCAGCACAGCAGGAGAACCTTCATGGGGAGCAACCATAATCCCCTGCTCCCCGGGGCATGACGGTGTTCCCCTTATTCACGGGTCGAGTGCGCGGTTTCCCGACCCTCATGCACGGGTTCGGCGCATGGGTCACCGCCTGTTTTCCCCGTGCGTTTTCCCGGCCCGGCCTTCGGCGCCGCGGCGGTGGCATAGGGTCATTGACGTGAGTTTCACCCCGCCCGCGCTGTCCGCATTGCGCCCACATTGCACCCTCCGCCGCTCGTTCGGGCTGCTTGACGACTTCAAGTACGAGCAAACCGACCCCGACCGCTTCTACGGCCACCTCGCCGAGGACACCGTCGCGCTCCTGGAGGGCATCGCCGCCGGTGCGGGGCTCACCGCATCGGGCAGCGCTGGCGGCGGCAACGGTTCCCGCAGTGCCGGCTTGACGACGGCCGCTGCGAGCGCGGAGACGTCGCAAAGCACGAGCTCCCCGCTGACCGGGACGCGGATCCTCGACGTCGGAGGCGGACCGGGGTACTTCGGGCGGGCGTTCGCCGAGCGCGGCGTCGAGTACTACACCTGCGAACCCGACGTCGGCGAGATGGCGGCGGCGGGAATCCGGCTGGACTCGTCCGTGCGCGGATCCGGCCTGGAACTGCCGTTCCGCGATGGGGCGTTCGACCTGACGTATTCGTCCAATGTCGCCGAGCACGTCGCCGAACCGTGGCGCATGGGGCGGGAGATGCTGCGCGTCACCGCGCCCGGCGGGCTGGTCGTGTACTCGTACACCATCTGGTACGGGCCGTTCGGCGGCCACGAGATGGGACTGACGCACTACCTCGGCGGCGACCGCGCGCGCCGCATGTACGAGAAGAAGCACGGCAAGCGCCCCAAGAACTACTACGGCGAGTCGCTGTTCGAGGTCGGCTGCGCCGAGGGCATGGCCTGGGGCCGCGAAATGCAGCGCGCCGGCCACGCCGAACTGCTCGCCGCCTTCCCCCGGTACCACCCGTGGTGGGCGTGGTGGATGACCAAGGTGCCCGTGCTGCGCGAGGTGGGCGTGTCGAACCTCGTGCTCGTGCTGCGGAAGAAGTAGGTGGGGGCGGGGTCGGGACTGCGCCGGCGGGTCTGCGCCGCCGGGGCCCATGGTTGCCCGCCCCGGGTGACCGCGCACGCGGTCCGGGTCATGGCAGGGCTGGTCGGCAACATCTGACCGTGCGGCACGGTTAACGGCGATGCGCAAACGAAACCGGCGACCGCCGGCGACACGCGAAAACCGTGCTCAGGGTTGCCGCGAGCCCTTTCGGGGGCACCCGGAACACCGTTAATCACGGTTAATTGGTCTGCGGCGTAGCGCTTTTCAGATATGTCGTTATAGTGACGTGAGACACTCTTCGCCTACATGTGAGGACACGACACACCATGACCAACGCCAGCATCCCCTCGGGTGGCGAGGCCTTCATCTACGAGGCCATCCGCACCCCCCGAGGCAAGGGCAAGAAGGACGGCTCCCTCCACGAGGTCCGCCCGCTGACCCTCCTCGTCGGGCTGATCGAGGAAATCCGACGCCGCAACCCCGGCCTCGACGAAGAACGCATCAACGACATGGTCATCGGCTGCGTCACCCCCGTGGGCGACCAGGGCGCCGACATCGCCCGCACCGCCGCCCTCGCCGCCGGACTGCCCAACCGCACCGGCGGCGTGCAGATCAACCGCTTCTGCGCCTCCGGCCTCACCGCCATCAACCTGGCCAACGCCAAGGTCCGCTCCGGCATGGACGAACTCGTCCTCGCCGGCGGCGTCGAATCGATGTCCCGCGTGCCCATGATGTCCGACGGCGGCGCCTGGGCCATGGACCCGCAGGCGTCGTTCGCCACCGACTTCGTGCCGCAGGGCATCTCCGCCGACCTCATCGCCTCCCTCGACGGCTTCACCCGCGAGCAGCTCGACCAGCTCGCCGCCACCTCCCACGAGCGCGCGAAGAAGGCCTGGGACGAGGGCCGCTTCAAGGACTCCGTCGTCCCGGTCGTCGACCAGAACGGCCTGACCATCCTCGACCACGACGAGACCGTCCGCCCGGCCACCACCGTCGAGTCGCTCGGCGGCCTGCGCCCCTCCTTCGCCCAGATGGGCGAGATGGGCGGCTTCGACGCCGTCGCCCTGAAGAAGTACACCCAGCTGGAGAAGATCGAGCACCTCCACCACCCCGGCAACTCCTCCGGCATCGTCGACGGCGCGGCCCTCACCCTGGTCGGCACCGAGAAGGCCGGCTCCGACATGGGCCTGACCCCGCGCGCCCGCATCGTCGCCACCGCCGTCAACGGCGTCGAGCCGACGATCATGCTCACCGGCATCGAGCCCGCCGTCCGCGAGGTCCTGGGCAAGGCCGGGCTCGGCGTCGACGACATCGACGTCTGGGAGATCAACGAGGCCTTCGCGGCCGTCGTCCTCCACGCGCAGCAGAAGCTGGGCATCCCCGACGAGAAGCTGAACGTCAACGGCGGCGCCATCGCCATGGGCCACCCGCTGGGCGCCACCGGCGCCATGATCACCGGCGCGGCCATCGACGAGCTGCACCGCACCGGCGGCCGCTACGCGCTGATTTCGCTGTGCATCGGCGGCGGCATGGGCGTGGCCACCATCATCGAGCGGGTCTAGGCCGGATCTCGCCAACCGGATCGGGGCCGGGGCACCGCCCCGGGGAACACCCCGCACACCACCCCGGAACACAACGCAGAACACAGGGATTAAGGGAGATCACCACATGACCGACAACATGTTCCGATGGGACCGCGCCGACGACGGCATCGTCACGCTGACGATGGACGACCCGAACGCGCCCGTCAACACGATGAACCAGACCTTCCAGGACGACCTCCGCGCGACCGCCGCGAAGCTCGAGCAGGAGCTCGCCGACGGCCCGGAGGCGGCGGGGATCAAGGGCATCATCCTCACCTCGGCCAAGAAGACCTTCTTCGCCGGCGGCGACATCAAGCAGATGTCGCAGGTCGGCCCGGAAGACGCCCAGTCGATGTTCGACATGGTGCAGGACATGAAGGAGTCGCTGCGCCGCATCGAGAAGCTGCCCGTGCCCGTCGTCGCCGCCATCAACGGCGCGGCGCTGGGCGGCGGCCTCGAGGTCGCGCTGGCCGCCAACCACCGCATCGCCGCCGACGCCCGCGGCTCGAAGATCGGCCTGCCCGAGGTCACCCTCGGCCTGCTGCCCGGCGCCGGCGGCATCACCCGCGTGGTGCGCATGATCGGCATCCAGGACGCCCTCATGAAGGTCATCCTCACCGGCGCGCAGATGTCCCCGGACAAGGCCCTCAAGGTGGGCCTCGTCGACGAGGTCGCCGACCCGGCGGAGCTCCTCGACCGCGCCCGCGCCTGGCTGCTCTCCGACGACGCCACCGCCGAGCAGCCCTGGGACGTCAAGGGATTCAAGATCCCGGGCGGCGACCCGAAGAACCCCCGCTTCGCCGCGAACCTGCCCTCGTTCCCCGCGAACCTGACCAAGCAGCTCAAGGGCAACCCCATGAAGGCCCCGCGCCGCGCCATGCAGGCCGCCATCGAGGGCGCGCAGGTCGACTTCGACACCGCGCTGACCATCGAGTCCCGCTACTTCACCGAGCTGGTCACCGGCTCGCAGTCGAAGAACATGATGCAGGCGTTCTTCTTCGACCTGAACCACTGCAACGGCGGCGGCTCCCGCCCGCTGCAGGAGGACGGCACGCCGTACCCGAAGACCGAGTTCAAGAAGGTCGCCGTCGTCGGCGCCGGCATGATGGGCGCGGGCATCGCGTACGTCTGCGCCAAGGCCGGCATGGACGTCGTACTCAAGGACATCTCGCTGGAGAACGCCGAGCGCGGCAAGGGCTACTCCGAGAAGCTGGAGGCCAAGGCCCTCGAGCGCGGCCGCACCACCGAGGAGAAGTCGAAGGCGCTCCTGGACCGCATCACCCCGACCGAGTCCTACGACGACCTGTCCGACGTCGACCTGGTCATCGAGGCGGTCTTCGAGAACACCGACCTGAAGCACAAGGTCCACGCCGAGATCGAGGCCGCGGTGCCGAAGACGGCGATCCTGGGCTCCAACACCTCCACCCTGCCGATCACCGAGCTGGCGTCGCACGTCGAGCGCACGGGCGACTTCATCGGCCTGCACTTCTTCTCCCCCGTGGACAAGATGCAGCTGCTGGAGATCATCTCCGGCGACGAGACCGACCCGAAGACCCTCGCCGCGGCGCTGGACTTCGCGGTGCAGATCCGCAAGATCCCGATCGTGGTCACCGACTCCCGCGGCTTCTACACGTCGCGCGTCATCGGCACCGTCATCAACGAGGCGATCCGCATGGTCGCCGAGGGTTACGAGCCCGCCACCGTGGAGGCCGCCGCGCGCCAGGCCGGGTACCCGGCCGCGCAGCTGCAGCTTGCCGACGAACTGAACCTGAAGCTGATGAAGAAGATCAGCGAGGAAAACGAGACCGCCGCCCGCGACCGCGGCGAGTCCATCGACGACGGCGGCGTGTCCACGCTGGTCAACCGCATGCTCGAGGACTTCGACCGCCCGGGCAAGCTCGAGGGCCGCGGCTTCTACGAGTACGAGAACGGCCGCCGCCAGGGGCTGTGGCCGGGCCTGCGCACCGAGCTCGGCGCCGGCTCCATCGACTCCGACGACGTCGTCCTGCAGGACCTCATCGACCGCATGCTGTTCATCGAGGCCGTCGAGACCCAGAAGTGCATCGACGAGGGCGTGGTGCTCCACGACGCCGACGCCAACATCGGTTCGATCTTCGGCATCGGCTACCCGGCGTGGACCGGCGGCACCCGCCAGTTCATCAAGAACTACGACGGCACCGGCGCCGACGGCTCCGCCCAGCGCGGCGTCGAGGGCTTCGTCGCCCGCGCCGAGGAGCTCGCGGCGAAGTACGGCGAACGCTTCACCCCGCCGGCGTCGCTGAAGGGGTAGGTTCCCCGGACAGGTTCGCCGACCCCGCTACCCGGCACCGGCCACCGGGCCCCGGCAGCACTGCTCGGTCACCCGGCCCGGCTTCCCGGCGCCGCTGATTCCGGCCACCCGCAGCTTCCGCGGGTGGCCGGTTTCTTCGCGTGGGCCCGGGCATCCACGCTGCCGGCCCCGCCAACGTCCGCAGGCCGCACCGCCGCCGGGGTCACGCGAAAACCTGGAGGCGGGCCACTTCACCAAGTCTCCCGATCGCCGAACCTCGCATCCCCCTTCTTGCCCATCCCTCTTCTTCCCATCCCCCTTCTTCGCCATCCCCTCCTTCCCCACCCCTTCTTCGCCTTCCCCCTTTCTTTCCGATGCCCATGGCCGGGCGCTTTGCTCCCGGGTAAACTCGCCACGTGTGCCACATGCGGCTCATACGGCCCATGAGTCGCACATGCCCCATGTGACACATGGCTCGCGATCGCGAGCCGGCCACCACAACCGAATACGCCTCGGGCACGTGCCGCCGACGGCACGCGCCGAACACGCTCCACGACACCCCCGGCACCCCGCCCCAACACGTTCCACCCCGTCGTAAAGCGAAAAGCGGGTGGGCATTTCGCCCGCTCGACTTTTATAACGGCACGGCAACGATTAGGCTGTGCACGTTGTTATCGATGCCGGAATGACCCCGGCCCACCGTCGTCACCACGAAGGCAGCTCAATGCGAATCCGTACCGTTCTGGCCACTCTCGCCGCGACCGCCGTCGCCGCCATCGCCATCCCCGCGGCCCAGGCCGCGCCCGGCAACACCGTCGTCTTCGGCGACTCCCTGCCGGCCAACCCGACCGTCGGCGACTACCTCCAGGGCAAGGCCAACATCCCCGTCCCGGGCGCCCGCGTCAACGACCTGAACTGCGGCACCGACCGGACGTTCACCGAGGCCGTGGGCAACCACAACGGCGGCAACGTCGCCGACTACACCTGCGCCGGCGCCTCCTTCCGCACCGGCGGCATGCGCATCATCGACCAGATCAACCGCGCCGCCGAGACCGGCGCGCTCGACGCCGGCACCAAGCAGGTCGTCATCCTGGCCGGCGCCAACGACACCTACCCGTACATCCTGAACGAGCGCATGCCCATGCCGCAGATCCAGGAAAACCTCCGCGCCGCCGTCCGCGACGCCGTCAACCGCGCCAAGGAGATCGCCCCGGGCGCCCAGGTCAAGGTCGCCGGCTACCCGACCATCTCCGGCCCGAACGGCGAGGTCTGCCTGGTCAACACCGGCGGCGTCGGCATCCCGACCCCGGCCGTCAACCTCTCCGAGATCGAGGCCGGCCTCGACGCGGGCCTGCAGCAGGGTGCCGCCGACGCCGGCGGGCGCTTCATCAACCTCAAGGACGTCACCGCCGGCCACGGCACCTGCGACCGCGAGAACTGGGTCGTGGGCATCGTCGACGACAAGATCGGCAACTACAACCTGTTCCTCCACATGACCACCCACGGTCTGTCGGTGGTCGGCGACCACCTCGGCCGCGCGTAGCACCGCACGGCACGGGCTTGACGACGGCCCGCGCGCACCGTGAATCGGGCATCATCCGAAAGATGACCGCCCACCCGCGCACCCGCCCCGCCATCCGCAAGGATGCCGGGGCGATTCGCGTTCTCGAGGCCGCCGCGGACATCGCGCGGCGGCGGGGGAAGACCGCGCTGACGCTGACGACCTTCGCGGACGTGCCCTGGAACGGGCCGCTGTACCGCAGGTTGGGTTTCGAGGAACTCGACGAGGGAGCCCTTTCCGGCCCCCTCGCGGCGACCCGAGCCCGGGAAACCGCGGCGGGGCCGGACGCCGAACCGCGCATCGCAATGCGACGCGCGCTGTAGGCGGCGGCCCCGGGGCCTCCGGGGCCGGATGCGCCCAGAACCGTGCGCGACGGACTAGCGGCGGTCCTCGAACCAGCCCGTCACCGCCGGAGCGGTGTTCTGGTAGATGTGCTTCTGCTCCGTGTACTCCTCGAAGCCCGTCTCGCCCAGCTCCCGGCCGAAACCGGACTGGCCCATGCCACCCCACTCCGCCTGCGGCAGGTACGGGTGGAAATCATTGATCCAGATCGTGCCGTGGCGCAGCTTCCGGGCCACGCACTCCGCACGCGACGCATCCGTGGTCCACACCGCGCCCGCCAGGCCGTAGATCGTGTCGTTGGCGATCTCGATGGCCTCGGCTTCCGAGGAGAAAGTCTCCACCGTGACGACCGGCCCGAAAGCCTCATCGTGCACGCAATCCATCTCCCGGGTGCAACGGTCGATGACGGTGGGCTCGTAGAACCAGCCGTCGTCAAGCTTCGCCGACCCGTCCGCCGACGGACCCGTCGCGACCGCCCCACCGCAACGCACGCGCGCGCCCTGCTCACGGGCGCGGTCGACGTACGCGGCGACCTTCTCGCGATGCTGCTCCGAAATGAGGGCGCCGGTCTCAGCCTTCTCGTCGAACGGGCCGCCCAAGGCGATGTGCCGCGCGCGCTCGGTGAGATCGTCGACGAACTTCTCCGCGATCGACTCCTCCACGATGATGCGCGCGCCCGCCGAACAAACCTGCCCGGAATGGACGAACGCGCCGTTGAGGGCGTTGTCCAGCGCGGCCTCGTAATCGGCGTCCGCGAAAATGACGTTCGGGTTCTTGCCGCCGAGCTCCAGCGCGATCTTCTTCACCGTCTTCGACGCCTCCGCCGCGATCACCCGGCCCGTGACCAGACCACCCGTGAAGGACACCATGTCCACACGCGGATCCGACGACAGCGGGGCACCCGCCTCGGCGCCCGCGCCGGTCACCAGGTTGGCGACGCCCTTGGGCAGGCCGAGATCGTCGAGAAGCTCCAGCAGGAGGATCGACGTGTGCGGCGTCAGCTCCGCCGGCTTGAGCACGAACGTGTTGCCCGCACCCAGGCACGGCGCGACCTTCCACGCGACCTGCAGCAACGGGTAATTCCACGGCGTGATCAGGCCGCATACGCCCACCGGCTCACGCACCACGCGCGACGCAACCGTCGGATCGCCGGCATCGACGACGCGGCCCGCATCCAACCCGGCGAGCTTCCCGAAATACTTGAAGCAGGCGATGATGTCGTCCATGTCCGCCTCGGACTCCGGCAGGCGCTTGCCCGTGTCCAGGGACTCGGCGCGCGCGAACTCATCGCGGCGCTTCTGGATGCCATCCGCGACCTTCAGCAACAGCTCCCCGCGATCGAAGGCCGTCCACGCCGACCAGGAATCCTCGCCATCGGCGTCGAAAGCCGCGCGGGCGGCCGCGATCGCGCGCTCGGTGTCGGCGCCCGCGGCCTCCGACACGTCGGCCACGCGGTTTCCGTCCGCCGGGCACGTGATGGTGCGGGTCTCACCCGACGCCGCGGGGCCCCAGGTGCCGTCGATGTACAGCGTTGCGGGGGCGGCGGCGCCTGCGGGGTTGGCGGAGGTGCTGGAAGCGCCGGCGTCGGCGGTGGGGGCGGAGCTGCCGGAGGTGCCGGCGTTGGCGGGGGTGGTGCCGGTCTCGGCCGTGTTCGCGTCGGTTTCGGTGTTTGCGTCGCTCATCGGTTCTCCTTCGCGTTGGCGTTGGTCGTGTCGGTGACGTAGTCGTCGGTCCACTCGCGGACGGGGTCCGCGGAGTCGGACATGTCCGAGTTGCCGGGAAGATCGGCCTGCATGTGCAGGAACTCCAGATGCCGCTCGTACAGATCCAGGACGTCTTCGATGATCTGCGTCCCTGTGTACCCGTAAACGTCGTAACCCAGCGACCCCGTCAGCGTGAACACCTCGAGGCGGTGGTACGTCACGTCGGCGTCCCGGTCCAGGTGAATGCGGCCGGCGAACGACGGCGTCGGGTGCTCCGTGGGATAGACCTGGTAGCGGAAATCACGCTCGTCGCCGAAGCGGACGAGCAGATCCAGTTGGTCGATGCCGATGTCCTCGACGACGCTGCGGGTGAGGGTGACGTCGGCGCCGCGCTCGCGGATGGCCTGCGCGACCTCCGTCAGCGCCGGGGCGACGACCTCGTCGACGTGGCGGCGGGTCTGGCGCTTGCCGGGGAACGTCATGGCGCGCGTCAGGCGCTGACGCCAGTTGCCGCCCGCGCCGTCGGCCCGGCCCGAGATGGCGCCGCGGATGGTCCGCGTCGCGGAGTCCTTCTGCAACATCTCCAGGCGCAGGGACTTGAACAGGCCGTACATGATCAGGTAGATGACCACCGCGAACGGCAGGCCCATGACGATCGTCGCCGACTGCAGCGTCGGGATGCCGCCGACGAAGAGCATGGCGATGGTCAGCACGCCGACCACCACCGCCCAGAAGATGCGCGACCACGCCGACCCGTCCTGGCGGGTGTCGGTGATCTTCGAGGTGAAGTTGCTCATCACCAGCGCGGCGGAGTCCGCCGAGGTGATGTACAGCAACAGGCCGATCAGCGACGCGACGCCCGCGACCACCATGCCCGCGGGGTACTGCTCGAGCAGCAGGTAGAACGCGCGCTCCGGCATGTCGACGGCCATCTTCCCGAACTCATCGTCGCCGCCGAGGACCAGATCCAGGGCGGAGTTGCCGAACACGGACACCCACAGCAGCACGAAGACGAACGGGATGGTCAGCGTGCCCACGATGAACTGCCGCAGGCTGCGGCCGCGCGAAATGCGCGCCAGGAACAAGCCGACGAACGGCGCCCACGCGACCCACCAGGCCCAGAAGAACAGGGTCCACGAGTTCATCCACTCCTGCGCGTCGGAGAACGCGTAGGTATCCATGGTCATGGACGGGAACTTGGACACGTACTCGCCGATGTTCATGACCAGCGCATCGAACAGGAACGCGGTGCGGCCGGTGACCAGGATGTACAGCATCAGGCCGATGGCCAGGCCGACGTTGAACTCCGACAGGCGGCGGATGCCCTTGTCCACGCCCGACACCGCCGAAATCGTGGCCACGAACACGGCGACGACGATCAGCGCGATCTGCATCGGGATGTTCTCGGGCAGGTCGAACAGGACCTTCAGCCCGTAGTTCAGCTGCACGACGCCGATGCCCAGCGACGTGGCCACGCCGAAGACGGTGCCCAGCATCGCGGCGATCTCGACGGCATCGCCCGCCGCCCCGTGGATGCGCTTGCCGATGATCGGGTACAGCGCGGACCTGATGGTCAGCGGCATGTTCAGGCGGTAGGCGAAGTAGCCGAACGCCATGCCCATCAGCGCATACAGCGCCCACCCCGTGATGCCGTAGTGGAACAGGGTGAACACGACGGCCTGGCGGGCGGCCTCGATGGTCTCCGGGTCGCCGGCCGGCGGGCCGTAGAACTGGGCGACCGGCTCCGCGACCGAGAAGAACAGCAAGTCGACGCCGATGCCGGCGGCGAAGAGCATCGACGCCCACGAAAACAGGTTGTACTGCGGTTTCGCGTGGTCCGGGCCGAGCTTGACGTGGCCCGCCTTCGACACGGCGATCCAGATCATGAACAGCACCGCGACGGTGGCGGTGACCACGTAGAACCAGCCGAGATTCTCCGACACGGCGGAGACGATCGCGGCCAGGGTGTTCGCGGCGTTCTCGCGCGCGAAAATCGCCCACAACGCGATCGCGATGATGCCGGCACCGGAAACCAGGAACACCGGCAGGTTCACCGGCGGCGATTCCGGCGGCCCGGCTTGCGATGCGGGACCGTAGGGGTTGTGCCGCTCGGGGGCGATTGAGCTTGCCGACGGCTCACGGGCCGGCGATGGACGTTCATTCATAAGAAATATCCCTCGTTTGACTCATGACCGTTCAAGTGTAGGCCGTTAATCAAATCGACCCATGTGACCAGCCGCATATACGGTGATAATCATCACGTTGACCAGCGACGATGCCGCGGCGCGGCAACTTGACACTACTGGGCAAGTTGGCACGGGCCGCCGAGGTCATGTCATCCTTTGGGGGAACCCGCTGCGTGACAGCGCACCCCCGCTACCCCACGACATCCGGAGGAAACATGCCCGCATTCCCCTTCACCCGCCGCCGGAAGAACTCCGCCGACGGACCCGTCGAGCACAAGGACATCGTCATCGTCGGCGCCGGCTCCGCCGGTTC
Source organism: Corynebacterium halotolerans (assembly GCF_001056295.1). Classification (GTDB taxonomy): domain Bacteria; phylum Actinomycetota; class Actinomycetes; order Mycobacteriales; family Mycobacteriaceae; genus Corynebacterium; species Corynebacterium hansenii. Next base: position 97,441 of record NZ_JVMD01000006.1, on the reverse strand, counting down.
CGTCCTGGCCAACCGCCTCTCGGACGACTTCACCACCTCCGTCCTCGTCCTCGAGGCCGGCCGCATGGACTCGCTGTGGGACCTGTACATCCACATGCCGTCGGCGTTCTCGTTCCCCATCGGCAACCGCTTCTACGACTGGGCCTACGAATCCGAACCCGAACCGGAGATGAACGGGCGCCGCATCTACCACACCCGCGGCAAGGTCGTCGGCGGCTCCTCGTCCATCAACGGGCAGATCTACCAGCGCGGCAACCCCATGGACTACGAAAAGTGGGGCGCCCGCGAAGGCCTCGAAGAGTGGGGCTGGAGCAACGTCCTGCCCTACTTCAAGCGCATGGAAAACGCCCTCGGCTCCGACCCGGACGACCCCCGCCGCGGTCACGACGGCCCGCTGCGCATGAAGCGCGGACCGGCGGACTCGCCGCTGTTCAAGGCCTTCTTCAAGTCCATCGAGCAGGCCGGCTACCACTACACCCCCGACGTCAACGGCTACCGCCAGGAAGGCTTCGGCCCCTTCGACGCCAACATCGACGGCGGCAAGCGCCTCTCGGCGTCGCGCGCCTACCTCCACCCCGCGCTCAAGCGCCCGAACGTCGAACTGCGCACCCGCGCCCACACCACCCGCATCCTCTTCGAGGGCACCAAGGCCGTCGGCGTCGAATACCGCAAGGGCGGCCGACTGCACCAGGTCCGCGCCGACAAGGTCATCCTGGCCGGCGGCGCATTCAACTCGCCCCAGCTCCTCCAGCTGTCCGGCGTGGGCGACAAGGACCTGCTGAACAAGGTGGGCATCAACGTCGTCAAGCACCTGCCCGGCGTCGGCGAAAACCTGCAGGACCACCTCGAGGTCTACGTCCAGTACAACTGCACCAAGCCCGTCAGCTCCCAGCCGTACCTGGAGAAGTGGCGCTGGCCGTTCATCGGCCTGCAGTGGATCCTGACCAAGAAGGGCCCCGTGGCCACCTCGCACTTCGAAGGCGGCGGCTTCGCCCGCTCCAACGAAAACGAGGCCTACCCCAACCTCATGTTCCACTTCCTGCCGCTGGCCATGCGCTACGACGGCACGAAGCCCGAAGGCGACCACGGCTTCCAGTTCCACGTCGGCCCCATGTACTCCGACGCCCGCGGCCACGTGCGCATCACGTCCTCGGACCCGATGAAGAAGCCCGAGATTCTGTTCAACTACCTCTCCACCGATCAGGACCGCCGCGAATGGGTCGAGGCCATCCGGACGTCCCGCAAGCTGCTGGACACCCCCGCCATGCGCGAATACTGGGACGTCGAAACCTCCCCCGGCGCCGACGTCGAAACCGACGAACAGATCCTCGACTGGGTCCGCCGCGACGCCGAGACCGCACTGCACCCGTCCTGCACCTGCGTCATGGGCCCCGAGTCCGACGAAATGGCCGTCGTGAACCCCGACACCATGGGCGTCCACGGCACCGAAGGCCTCTACGTGGTCGACGCGTCCGTGCTGCCCGGCATCACCAACGGCAACATCTACGCCCCGACCATGATGATCGCCGAGAAGGCCGCCGACCTCATCGCCGGAAAGACCCCGCTCGAGCCGCTGGACCTGCCCTACTACCGAGCCGGCCACGGCGACCCGCTCGACCCGCCGGAGGCTGCGGCCAAGTAGCCGGGCAGTTTGGGTCAGACGCGTTGGGTCGCGCTCGGCAGAATCGGGTTCGGCAGGTCGGCTCAGGAATGTCGGGCCCGGCAAGCCGGGCCCGGCAAGTCGGCTCTGGTTTGTCGGGACCGGCAAGTCGGCTCTGGAAGACCGGGCCCGGCAGGTCGGATCCGTTAGACCGGCTTCAGCAAGTCGGGTCCGGCGGTTCAGCTGAGCCGGCCCAGTAAAACGCTCGGGCGGCAACGGATCCCCCATCCGTTGCCGCCCGTTTTCGGCGTCTGACGCCGATCGGCTCGCGCCAAGCGCGCCTTACTCGCCCTGCAGCGGGCCGAGTTCCTCCACCAGAACCTCCTGGACGACCTTCATCGCGGACAGTGCCGCGGGGGCACCGCAGTAACCGGCGGTGTGGATTACGGCCTCCGTGATTTCCTCGCGGGACAGGCCGTTGCGCAGGCCACCTCGGACGTGACCGCGCAGCTCGCCGGTGGCGCGCAGGGCCACGAGCATCCCGATGTTGAGCAGGCTGCGGTCGCGATTCGCCAAGCCATCGCGGGTCCACACGGAACCCCAGACCGTCTCCGTGATGTGCCGCTGGAGGTCCTCGCCGTCGGTGCCGGCGTTGCGCTCGAGGGCGGCGTCGACGAAGTCGTCGCCCATCACCTCGCGGCGGACGCGAATGCCGGCGTCGAAACGGCCATCTTCGGTGGAATTCTGATCGGTCATGTGAATCGTGCCCCTCGTCGTGTGGATCGCCTGCGCCCGCGGCGCCGTTGATGCCGTTTGCACCGCGGTGGCGGTGGGCACCACGGGCGCGGTTGGTACCTGCTGCGGCGAGTTCGCCGCCGGGTTCGTGGGCGTCGACCACGTCCGGTTGCACCATCTGCGCCATGGGCGAATTGTGATCGGTTCATTATCATCACATCGCGCCGCGGTTGTCCGTTCGGACACCCCCTTTTCGAGTGCACCTCGTCACCCCGCCGAGGCTCATCGACACAGGGTCCCGCACGCTTCCTCCATTTCACGCCACTCCTTCTGGTACTTCGCCCACCAAGTTCCGCTCCATCCGGGCGATTTCCTGGCGGCGGGAGAATCGTTGAACTCGGGCGCTTTCCCGGGGAACCGGTGCCCCGCGCGCCCCGTGTCCCTCGGGTGCGTGGCGTGCCCGCAGCCGGGAGCGGATTTGGTGTCGTCGTTCTCGCGGTGATGCTCGGGGCAACGGTAAGTCAGATTGTCGATGTCGGTGCCTCCCCCATTTGCCCAGTCGCCGATGTGGTGCGTTTCGCAATCGATCGCCGGCTTTTCGCAGCCCGGGTACGTGCACACGGTTTCCGAGGCGAGGAGGGCAATCCGCTGACACAGGCTCGCGGTGCGCCGCGACCGCCCCAGTTGCAGGGGCCTGCCCGTGAGGTCATCGAGCTCCGCCAGCCACGAGTACGTGTCGGCGCCGAGCGACAGCAGCTCCTCCAGCGTGAGGTCAATGCCCGTATTCGTCGGGAACCGCTTTCGATCCAACCGCTTCGCCTTCAGTTCCTCATCCAGTTCCGACGCGCGTATCGCGACGACCACGGCCCCCACTCCCGGCAACTTCTTCCCCAACGGTTTGGCGCTGCCCGAAAACAGGTCCGCGACGAACGGGCATTGCTCCGGATCCCACCATGGCGAGTCGGTTCGCACCCACCGCAGCAGCCCCTGCTCCGGCCCACCCGGCCCACGGGTTCCCCGCGACGGCTGCCCATCCGGCGCCTTCTCATTCGGCGGGTGCGTCCGGCGCTGCGGTTGACCCGGTGGCTGCGTGTCCGGCGACTTCTCATTCGGCGGGTGCGTGCGTCGCCCCGATTGCTCCGGGGACTGCGCGTCCGGCGGCAACTCTCCCGGTGCCCATGCGCCCGATGGCTGCGGTTCGGGTGACCGTCCGCCCGCGGGCGGGTCCCCATCGAAGCCGCCACCGGGTTCGGCATGGCTTTTCTGCTTTGCGACGCCGCCGGCATCCCAATTGCCGCCATCGTCCCCGAAGCCACCGGTTTCCCAATTGCCGCCATCACCACCACCGTCGGCCCATTCCGGCCCGGCGAGGATGTTCACCATGATGTGGTGGAGTGCATGAACCCGCCGTTGGCCGACCGTCCGGAAGTCGGGGGTCCCCTCGGGCAAGTCCATGAACATCCCCGGCGCGGCGTTGACGTGCATTGCCGCGTTGACCAGAGCGGCCGTCGGCGCGGGCAACAGCGCGGTCATCCTGCACATGCCGTTGACATCCGGGGCGTGGACGGTCAGATACGCCTTCGATGCGCCGGCCTTTTCCTTCGACTTCCGTTTGCGCAGATGAGGTTCCGCTTCGGACGACATCATGGGGAGGAATCCCGCGGCCTTCGTCTCATCGACCTTGCCGGCGATGGCGTCGGCCACCTTCTCGACCATCCCGTGCTCCTGCCCGTCAAAGGCGCCGAGAAACCTGTTCAGCTGCCGCGAACGTTCGATGGGGAAGTTGCCCCTGCGCGCGGACGCTTCCAGGGACGCCGCGATTTCCCGGCGCTTTTCCTGAAGCTCGGCTCTCGCGGCGATTTCCTCGGCGTTTGCCTCCGGGGGAGGGGCAGGGTCCGGCTGCGGCCGGAGCGTGTCGCGGTACTCGATGATGTGCGCCGCCTGCGCGTCGGTGCAGTCCAAGATTCGGCGGAGGTAAGACTTTGCAGTGGCCCTCCCTCCCAGCCTCCGGTGCGCCTCGACGGTGAGCGCGACGTCGGCGAAGAGCCCGAGGACGGCGTCGGCCTGGCGCAGGAACAGGAAAAGCTTCGCCATCGCACCTTCGAGCCGGTCATATCCCGGATCCCCGGCGTCGGTGATCTCCGATCGATGATCGAGCGCCATCAGCTGCGAGACGATGCCGCCCAGTTCACGAACGAGCCGTTCCGCCCGGATCCCGGTCGACTCGTTCGACTCGGGTGTACCGGGCGGCCCCATTGAGCCCCAGCCGGGCCGTTCGCCTAGCGCCGCTCCCGCCCCAGTGCCCACCACGCTGCCGGAATCAACCTCAGCTCCCTTGTCCGAACCATCGACCGCTCCGGCACCGGGCCCATCGCCTGCTCCAGCGACGGGACCGACGCCGGCCTCACCGCCAGAATCGATCCCGGCACGAGCGCCAACTCCGACGCCCGAGCCACACTCGCCTTCATTTTCGGACACGACCCCTCCCGAACTCCATGATCCCCGCATCACGTGAACGTTTGTTCCAACGACTACGATAACCGCTCGAACAGCCCTTCGCCACCCGAACGCGACAATCACGGTCCCCCAGGTCAAATGACAAGCGACGCCCGCCCGCCCCGAACAAACGCTCGGGACGAACGGGCGCCGCAAAGGCACCTCAGGCCGAAGCCCTGCACCTCACGCATCCAGCAGCCAGTCGTTGGGGCTGAACAGCTCGAAGTGGATGCGGGCACGGTCGACGCCGCGCTCGGCAAGCTGGCCCCGGACGTGCTGCAGGAAGCCGTTTCCGCCGCAGATGTAGAACTGCGCGCCTTCCGGCAGCTCGACGCCGCCGTTGTCCGACAGGTCCATGAATTCGGGCTCATACCAGCGCTTCTCGGAACCGTTGACCAGAGCCTCGACCGCGGCCCCACGCTCCGCGCCGAGCGCGTCGGCCGCCTCCGACCGGTCGGCATGGCAGGACAGCACCCGGCGCTCCGACCCGTTGGCGGCGAGGAAGTTGAGCATGCCGACCATCGGCGTCGCGCCGATGCCGGCGGACACCAGCACCACCGGCTCATCCGAATCCACGTCGAGCACCAGATCCCCCGCAGGCAGGGAAATCTCGATCTCATCGCCGACACGCACGTCATCGCACAGCTTGTTGGACACCTCGCCGGCGGGCAGGTTCGCGAGTTCATCGGCGGGCACGCGGCGGACGGCGAACTTCAGCACGCCATCGCCCGGCACGCCGACCAGCGAGTACTGGCGCAGCTGGCGCGCGCCATCCGCCATCGTCTGCCGCACGGAAATGTACTGCCCCGGCTCAAATCCGGGCAGTTCCGTCTCCTTGCCGCGCACGCCGAACACGACGACGTCGTCGCTCAGATCCTCCCGCGAGACGACCTCCGCCGCGCGGAACACGTCTCCGGGGGCGACGCCGGACTCGTCGTAAAGCTGCTTTTCGAAGTCCACCAGAACGCGCTGCATTTCCAGGTACACCGCATCCCACGCATCGCGGACGGCGCCCTGGAACACCTCGGGGGTCAGGACCTCCTCGATGGCGTCGAACAGGTGGCGGTGGACGATGGGGTACTGCTCCTCGACGATGCCGACGGAGATGTGCTTGTGGCCGATGCGCGCCAGCAGCTCTTCGGGGGCGGGGGCATCGGGGTCGACGAGCGTGGCGGCGAACGTGGCCACGGAGGCGGCGAGCGCCTTCTGCTGCGCGCCCTGCTTCTGGTTGCCGCGGTTGAAGGTGTCGGCGAGCAGCTCCGGATGGGCGGTGAACATGCGGCGGTAGAAGTTCGGGGTGATGTCGCCGATGTTCGCGCCGACGACGGGCAGCGTCTGGCGGATGATCTCCGCCTGATCGTCGGTGAGGCCGGTTTTTTTGACGTCGATGGTGGCCATGGGTGCTCCCTGTGGGGTGTCGGGGTGAGGTTCGCCGACAACGCTAGCACCTAATGCGCATCTGCTTTACGCATTAACCGGGGCGGGGGTAACGGTCCAGGTGGGACGGTCAAAAAACAGCTGGCCCTTGCTTTGCGACGGCCACCCCCGCCGCCACCGAGGAGAGTGGAGAATTCCTCCGGGAGCGCTATTCGGGCTTGCCCACGCCGAGCAGCTGGAGCGGCGTTCCCGCGCCGCGGTCCGGCACGAGATCGCGGATGGTGATGGGGTCGAGGTGCGCGAAGAACGCCTCCTGGGCGCCCGCGAGCGCGCCGCGCAGCCGGCAGCCGGGCAGCAGCGGGCAGTTCGTGCCGACGCAGTCGACGACCTCGCCGCCCTCCAGTTCGCGGAGGATATGCCCCACGGAGCGATCCAGGGCACCGTCGGCGAGGTAGATGCCGCCATAGCGGCCCTTGACGGCGGTGACCAGCTCCATTTCGACGAGTTTGGTCACGACCTTCGCCACGTGGGCCCGCGACGCGTTGAGCTCGTCGGCCACCGCCCCCGCGGTGAATTTCCGCCCGGGTTCGCCCGCCGCCATGCGCATGATAATCCGGAGGCTCAGGTCGGAGAACACCGTGAGCTGCATGTCGGGCACAACCTCTCTGGTCACGAAAGCGGGCGCGGCGCGGATTCGGGCGGCGCGTGCGATCCGGCGCTCGGGGCCCGCCGGGCTTTCGCTGCCAGTGACTTTATCCGAACCCCAGCTGCGTAAATAGCCCCCGAGCATGTCTTTTTCGTCACGCGTCGATGAATCGTGCCAAATGTACCCGACCGGGTATCCGGCCACACCCATTACCCCCACCCGTACCGGGCCGGCGTCATGCGGTACCCCGGCGTCACGCAGTACCCCGGCAACAGAAGACGCCCCTCCCTCCGCCGGCGCGATGCCGGCGTCGGAAGGGGCGATCCTGGACGCGTATTGCGAACCGGGCGTGCCCGGCTCACCGAAGGCGAATCACTTCTTGGTCTCGCGCTCCTTGATGCGGGCCTTCAGGGCCTCGAGCTCGTCCCACATCTCCTGCGGCATGCGGTCGCCGAGGGACTTCAGCCATTCCTCGTTGTCCGCGATGTCGCCCTGCCACTTCTCGGCCGGGGCCTTCAGGGCTTCCTTGACGTCCTCGATCGGGGTGTCCAGGCCGGTGAGGTCCAGGTCCTCGGCGCGGGCGGTCTTGCCCACGACGGTTTCCTTGGCCTCGACGCGGCCCTCGATGCGGTCGATGATCCACTTCAGGACGCGCGAGTTGTCGCCGAAGCCCGGCCACAGGAAGCGGCCGTCGTCGCCGCGGCGGAACCAGTTGACCAGGAAGACGGACGGCATGTTGTCGCCGCCCTTCTTGCCCATGTCGACCCAGTGCTGCAGGTAGTCGCCGACGTTGTAGCCGATGAACGGCAGCATGGCCATCGGGTCGTGGCGCAGCGAGCCGACCTTCGCCTCGGCGGAGGCGGCGGTCTGGCCGGAGGCCAGGGTCGCGCCGATGAAGGTGGCGTGGTTCCAGGACAGGGCCTCGGTCACCAGCGGCACGGTGTCGGGGCGGCGGCCGCCGAACAGGATGGCGTCGAGCGGGACGCCCTTCCAGTCGTTGAACTCCGGAGCCGCGACCGGGCACTGCGCGATCGGGGTGCAGTAGCGGGAGTTCGGGTGCGAGGACAGCTCATCGGAGTCGGGGGTCCAGTCGTTGCCCTTCCAGTCGATGAGGTGCTCCGGCTTGCCTTCCAGACCCTCCCACCAGACGTCGCCGTCATCGGTGAGCGCGACGTTGGTGAAGATGGAGTTGCCCTTCTCCAGGGTCTTCATCGCGTTCGGGTTGGAGTCGTAGTTGGTGCCGGGGGCGACGCCGAAGAAGCCGTTCTCCGGGTTGACGGCGTACAGGCGGCCGTCGTCGCCGAACTTCAGCCAGGCGATGTCGTCGCCGACGACCTCGGCCTTCCAGCCCTCGATGGTCGGGGTCAGCATGGCCAGGTTGGTCTTGCCGCAGGCCGACGGGAACGCGGCGGCGACGTAGTAGACCTTGTCCGACGGGTCGGTGAGCTTCAGGATGAGCATGTGCTCGGCCATCCAGCCCTCTTCCTTGGCCATGACCGAGGCGATGCGGAGGGCGTAGCACTTCTTGGCCAGGATGGCGTTGCCGCCGTAGCCGGAGCCGTAGGACCAGATTTCCTTGGTCTCGGGGAAGTGCGTGATGTACTTGGTGTCGTTGCACGGCCAGGTGGAGTCTTCCTCGCCCTCGGCCAGCGGCGCGCCCACGGAGTGCAGGGCGTGGACGAAGTCGCCGTCCTTGCCGATCTTGTCCAGCGCGTCCTGGCCCATGCGGGTCATGATGCGCATCGACAGCACGACGTACTCCGAGTCGGTGAGCTGGACGCCGAGCTTCGGCGACGGGTCATCGATCGGACCCATGCAGAAGGGGACGACGAACATGGTGCGGCCCTTCATGGAGCCGCGGTAATGCTCGAGCATCTCCTCCTTCATCTTGGCCGGGTCCGCCCAGTTGTTGGTCGGGCCGGCGTCCTCCTCCTTTTCGGAGCAGATGAAGGTGCGGGACTCGACGCGGGCGACGTCGGCCGGGTTGGAGCGCGCCAGGAAGGAGTTGGGGCGCTTCTCCTCGTTGAGCTTGATGAACGTGCCCTTGTCGACCAGGTCCTGGGAAAGGCGGTCCCACTCCTCCTGGGAGCCGTCGGCGAAGACGACCTTGTCCGGGGTGGTGAGCTCTGCGACCTCGGCGATCCACCTGAGCAGCTCGGCGTTCTCGGTCGGGGCCTGCCCCTGCAGACCCGGGATGGAAGGTGCGGACATCTGTTCTCCTGACTATGGATTTCGCGTCTCGTTATCAGGCTACCGTCGCTCATCTAAACTTGCCGCCGACGAACGTGAGACGAACCCCACAGCGATCCTTTTGGGGAAGATCACGCCCAGCGGCCTCTTTCGCCCCGTTCCCATTCATGAACGCCCCAGGTCGCAGGGCCGCCCGGCTTTGCGACGGGATCGGCGCCCACCCCCGAGGGGGTGCCCCCGGAACTTTCCGCCCCCGTTCCCGAGGCCACGGTCCACGTCTCGTACGTCCCATCGAACAGGACCGTGGTGACGTGATCGACTGCGCCGTCTCCGTCGATGTCCGAGTAGATGCTCAGGCCCCGGTCGTCGGCGAGCGTGACGGAATCGGCGACGCCGTCCCCGTCGGCGTCCGCGGAGACCGGCCCGATGTCGAAGTACTCGCCGCCGATGCGCAGGATCATCCCGTCGCCGGTCGCCCCCGCAGTCCCCGCAACACCCGCAGCACTCACCGCGCCATCCGCCCCGATGGTGCCCGCCATCCCCTCCGCGCCGGCCGCACTCGCCATGCCCGCTTCGAATGGGTCGATCGCGGCGAGGTCACCGAGACCGCAGGCCGCCGCTGGTCCGGCACCGCCGCCGATGCCGGTGCCGTCGATCCCGCCGGTTCCGTCGGCGCCGTGGCTTCCGTGGCCCCCGAAGATTCCGTCCATCATTTCCATCCCCTACTCGGCCTCATATTCGGCCTTTGCATATTCGGTCTCTGCTTCGCGACGTTCCGTTCGGCCGCCATTCCCGTCCCGCTCAACTCGCGCATCTCATCTCGCGCATCTCATCTCACGCACCGCCCCGTCACTTCCCGCCGTTCCCCGCGCGCCCTTCACTTCCCGCCGTTCCCCGCGGTCGCTTCACATCCCCCACATCCATCACGCCCCCACATCCCTCACGCCCCCCACATCCCCCACATCCCTCACCCGGTTTCCGCCCTCAGCGCCGCCGCGAGGTGCCGGGCGCGCCATCCGTCCGCCGGCACCGGCGTTTCGGCGCGCAGCGCCGTCGCGATGTCCCGGTCCCAGGTGCGGCGGACCTTCGCCAGGTGCGCGGCCATCCACCCGGCCCGCTCGCGGGCGATCCGCCGGCGCCGCCCTCCGATCGCCAGCGATGCCGCCAGCCCGAACCCCGCCAGCCCCGTCACGGTCGCCGAGGCCCAGCTCGGCAGCCCCGCCCATTGCAGCGGCCCGCCGAGGACCCCGCCCGCGCCGACCGCCGCGCCGAGCGTCAGCAGCCCCACCCCGGCGTCGGTGAAGAAGCCCGGCTTCGGCCGTTCCCGCGCCTCGGGCGCGGCCGGGGGCCCGGGCAGTCCCAGCGCTTCGGCGACGCTCTCCCCCGCCTTCGCCACCGCGGCATCGAGCTCGCGCGCACCGGCCGGCGCCGCACCCCGAGTCGCCTCCTCCAGCGCGTCGGCGATGGCATGCGGCATGGCCGCCTTCCGCTCCCGCCATTGCTTTTCGACGGCCCGTGCCCGCCCGGCGCGATCGGCCGACAGCTGCGCCCCCAACAATGCGCGCCTGCGTTGGCCGGGAGTCGGGGTGATCGGCCGGGCGGGTCCGTCCGCGAGGAGTTTCAGGGTTCTGGCCATGGCGGGGTCGAGGAGCCCGACCGGCACGTCGACGTGGACGGCGTCCCGCCATGCGGCGAAATGGTTCCCGCCGCCGTGCCCCACATTGGGCCCCACCGCGTGAGCAAGGTCGGCCCCCACCATGTGTTCCCCGCCGGTCCCCGCCATGTGTTCGCCGCCGGGCTCCGGTGCGCGGTCCACGTCGAGCCCCACCGCGCACCGCCCGGTCGCCCCGGACACGGCTTCCACGAGGTCGACGTCGCCGCGGGTCGGCGGCACCCGGCCGTCCACGAGGATGAGCACCACCGGCATCCGCCCATCGGCGAACCGGATGCCCCCGTCTTCCAGCACCCTCACGTCCGCCCAGTCGGCGGCGGGCCCGGTCCGGGTCACCTCCAGCGGCGGCCCATCGCCCTTGGCCACCTCCAACGGCGGCCCATCGCCCTTGGCCGCCTCCAGCGGTGGCCCGCCGCCCGTGGTCACCTCCAGCGGCTGCCCGTCGCCCATGGTCACGGCCACAGCAGGTCCTCCAGTTCATCGCGGACGATGGGATGGGCCGCCGCGATGGCCGCGACGCCCCTCTCGAGTCGGCCCGCCCGCACGTCGGCGAGGACTTCGGGCGCCGTCAGCTTCTCCACCTCTCCGATCAGGGCGTCGACCCGGGAATCCGGCGCAACGGCGGAAATCGGGTCGATGGCCGGTCCGGGGTCTCCGGCGGCGTCGTCAAGCGGGAAGCCCCGCCCCCGGAGCGCCCGGGGATCGGCGACCACCTCGCCGGGGCGCGCGACCGCCCCCGGATCGTGGGCGAGGGTGATGACGGCATCGGCGTCGATGCGCGGCGCGGGGCCCTCGTCGGCGACGACAACCCAATGCCCGCGGGCGACCGGGTGCCCGCGCAGCGCCTCCGCCACCGCACCGGCCCCGATTCCCGCCGGGCCGCGCACCGCGATGATCGGCGGCCCCGAGACGGAATCGAGCAACTCCGCCATGTCCACCGCCGCGGCCTCGCCGACGCCCGCCCCCGCCAGCCAATCGACGACCGCCGCCCACAGACGACCCTCCCGCCCCGATGCGGCGAGCGTCACCGCGGCACTCGCGGTACTCGCAGCACTCACGGCAACCACGGCACCCGCCGCGACCGAATCGCGCATGATCCCCCATTTCCCCCGCAAGTCCCCGGGCATTCCCCGAAAGCTCCCGAATATCCCCAAATTTCCCCGAATGACCCGGATTTCCCGGATGTCACCCGTTCGACGTGGCCTTATCCCCCTGCCGCGAACGCGCCCAGTAGATCACGGCCGCCGGACCCGGGCAACAGATCCGCGGCCAGGGGCGACCCGTGCGCGGGCGAAATCACGTGCGCGGGATTATTGACCTCCTCCGCCGGTCGTGAACAATGGGGGCGATGACTAACTCTGATACCCCTGATACGAACTTCGAGCCCCGGGAAGGCGCGGATCCCGCATCCGCCGCACCGGGTCCGAACGATGCCGAGTCGACGGCGTCCGGCTCCGCAGGCGCGGATCCCGCATCCGCCGCACCGGACTCCGGCCGCGTCCCCGACTTCGGCAAGGGCGCCCTCCCCTACGGCCGCCCCATGCAAACCGAATTCGACGATGGCCTCGAGTACCCGCGCATCGGCGGCGTCAGCTTCCGCCGCGGCACCCTCACCCCCGGCCAGGCGGCCATTTGGGACGAGCACTGGGACCGGGTGGGCAAGGTGCTTTCCGACGACGTGATCGACGTCGCCGAATGGTTCGGCCGGACCGGCCCGACGATCGTGGAAATCGGCTGCGGCACCGGCACGTCGACCGTCGCCATGGCGCCGCACGAGGCCGACCGCAACATCATCGCCGTCGAGCTGTACAAGCCGGGCCTGGCGAAGCTGCTGTCCGCCATGACCCGCGAGGGCGTCGACAACATCCGCATGGTCCGCGGCGACGGCGTCGAGGTCCTGCAGCGCATGATCGCCCCCGAGTCCCTCGACGGCGTGCGCCTGTTCTTCCCCGACCCGTGGCCCAAGGCCCGACACCACAAGCGCCGCATCCTGCAGAGCGGCACGCTGCGGCTGATCGCCTCGCGCCTCAAGCCCGGCGGCGTCTTCCACGCCGCCACCGACCACGCCGGCTACGCCGAGTGGATCGACGAGCTGCGCGACGTCGAGCCGTCCCTCGAGCCGATGCCGTGGCCGTGGCCCGAGTCGCCCATGCTGCTCGACCGGCCGACGACGAAGTTCGAGAACCGCGGCCTGAACCTCGACCACGACATCCACGAATACGTGTGGCGCAAGCGCGGCCCCGAGGGGACCGCCGCCGCAACCCGAGAGGACGCCCGATGAGCGGCACCCACCATTACGCCGAATCCCCCGAGACCACGCCGACGCTGCTGCTGGTCTGGGACGCCCCGAACATCGACATGGGGCTGGGCGCGATCCTCGGGTCCCGGCCGACCGCCGCGCACCGCCCGCGCTTCGACGCCATCGGCCGGTGGCTGGTCGAGCGGACGATGGACCTGGCCGATGACATCGGCACGCACATCGAGCCCGAGGCCACCGTCTTCACCAACATCGCGCCGGGCAGCGCCGAGATAGTCCGCCCGTGGGTGGAGGCGCTGCGCAACGTCGGTTTCGCGGTGTTCGCCAAGCCGAAGATCGGCGAGGACTCCGACGTCGACCCGGACATGCTCGACCACATCCGGCGCCGCCGCGAGGAGGGCATCCTCGAAGGCGTGGTCGTCGCCTCGGCCGACGGGCAGAATTTCCAGGAGATGCTCGAGGAACTCGAGCACGCGCGGATCCCGACCACCGTCATCGGCTTCCGCGAGCACGCCGCGTGGGCGGTGAACTCGGACATCATCGAGTTCATCGACCTGGAGGACATCCCCGGCGTGTTCCGCGAACCGCTGCCGCGCGTCGACCTGGAGAACCTGCCGGACGAGGGTGCGTGGCTGCAACCGTTCCGTTCGCTCATGTCCCTTCTCAAGGAGCGCTGACCCGCACATGTTCTATCGATGGGGAGCCTTCGCGTACCGGCATCGCGTCATCACGCCGCTGGTTCTCGTCGTCGGCCTGCTCGCCCTGTTCATCTTCTCGGGCACGAAGCTGGGCGACCGGCTCGACCAGGAGGGCTGGGATGACCCGGGGTCGGATTCGACCGCCGCGGCCGTCCTGGAGGAGAAGACGTTCGGGCGGGACAACTCCGGCGACGTGATCGTCCTCGTCGATGCACCCGACGGGGCCACCGTCGATGATCCGGGCCTGAAGCAGCGGGTCAACGAGCACTTCGCCCGCCTGCAGGCCGAGAATTCCCAGTACGTCGACCACGTCACCAGCTACTTCTCCAACAATCAGGCGGTGCTGGCGACGCCGGACAAGAAGACCGCGTTCGTCGCGATCGGCCTGAAGGGCACCGGCAACGACGTCCTGAAGAACTACCGCGCCATCGAGGACAAGATCCCGGTGGCGGGCGTGGACATGGAGGTCGCCGGCGCGACCCCCGTCGCCGGCGCCCTGGATTCGGGCATGGCCGACGACATCGGGCGCGCGGAGCTGATCGGCCTGCCCATCGTGGCGATTCTGCTGCTCCTCGTCTTCGGCGGCGTGGTGGCGGCGTCGATGCCGCTGATCGTGGGCATCCTGTCCATCGCGGGGTCGTTGGGCATCCTGTCGATGCTGGCGTCGGTGACGCAGGTCAACGCCTTCGCCCAGTCGGTGGTGACGCTGCTGGGCCTGGGCCTGGCCATCGACTACGGCCTGTTCATGGTTTCCCGGTTCCGCGAGGAGATGGCCGAGGGCGTGCCCGTCCCCCAGGCGGTGGCGAATACGACGGCGACGGCCGGCAAGACGGTGGTGTTCTCCGCGGCGATGGTCGCGGTCGCGCTGTCGGGCCTGCTGCTGTTCCCCCAGGCCTTCCTGAAATCGGTCGCCTACGGCGCCATTTCGGCTGTGGCGCTGGCGGCGCTGCTGTCGCTGTCCGTGCTGCCGGCGTTGTTCGCGCTGCTGGGCAAGAACATCGACAAGTGGAGCATCCGCCGCGCGGGCCGCACCCGCGAGCAGTCGATGAACTCGCTGTGGGGCCGCATCCCGGCCTGGGCGATGAAGCATTCGAAGCTGGTCACCGTGGCGGTCTGCTTCGGCTTGCTGGCCCTGACGCTGCCGCTGATCGGCATCAAGTTCGGCGGCATCAACGAGACCTACCTGCCGCCGGCGAACGAGACCCGCGTGGCGCAGGAGCGCTTCGACGCCAACTTCCCGACCATGCGCACCGATCCGGTGAAGCTGGTCATCGAGGACGGCGGCAACCCGCGCGCGGTCGGCGAGATCTACCAGAAGGCGAACCAGGTCGAGGGCCTGACGGACCGCTTCAAGATCGCCCGGCCGACGAAGGACGGCGTCACCGTGCTGTCGGCGGGCATCGCCGACCGCAAGGACAACGCGCGCGTCGTCGAGCAGCTGCGCGACATCGCCGTCCCGCAGGGCGCGAAGGTCTACATCGGCGGCACTCCGACGATGGAGGTGGAGTCCATCGAGGCGCTGTTCGACAAGCTGCCGTGGATGATCCTCTACATGGTGGTGGCCACGTTCATCCTGATGGCGCTGGTGTTCGGGTCGATCATCCTGCCGGCGAAGGCGATCATCATGACGGCCCTGGGCCTCGGCGCGACGCTGGGCGTGCTCACGGCGATGTTCGTCGACGGCGTGGGCGCGGGCCTGTTCGGCTTCACGCCGGGGCCGCTGATGAGCCCGGTGCTGGTGCTGATCATCGCGATCATCTACGGCCTGTCCACGGACTACGAGGTGTTCCTGGTGTCCAGGATGGTGGAGGACCGCGAGGCCGGCGCCGCCACGCCGCACGCCATCCAGTTCGGCACGGCGAACACGGGCGGCATCATCACGGCTGCGGCGCTGATCATGATCGTGGTGGCCGGCGCGTTCGGGTTCTCGGACATCGTGATGATGAAGTACATCGCCTTCGGCATGATCGCCGCCCTGTTCCTCGACGCGACGATCATCCGCATGCTGCTGGTCCCGGCGGTGATGAAGCTGCTGGGCGACGATTGCTGGTGGGCCCCGCAGTGGGTCAAGCGCATGTCGGAGCGCCTGGGCCACGGGTCGGCGGTGCCGTCGCCGGTGGGCCGCGTGCCCGAGATGGCGGGCGCCCCGGCAGCCCCGTCGGGCGTGGCGGAGGCTCCGGCCGGGTCGGCGACGGCGGTCGGCGCGGCGAGCGCGGCGCGGGGCGTGTCCTACGCCGATGCCCCGCTTGACGACGCCCACCGCACCGCCGAGCAGCCGAAGGCCCCGCCGCTGCCGGCGCACACGGAGTCCGGCGAGCCCATCTACGAGGGCGAGCTCGTCGAGGAAGATCCGGCGGCCGGCTTCGGCGGCCTGGACCCGCACGACGATTTCGTCGCGGGCTACGCGGGCGACGCCGACTTCGACGCCGCCGCTGCCGCCGCGGCCGGCGAGGAGCCGATCCACGTGCCGGAGGGCCGTCTGACGGTGCGCGACATCATGCTGCGCCTGGAGTGGGAGAGGCGCGAGGCCCTGGGCCCCGGCGGCTCTTCGGGCGACGCCGGCCACGGCGGTGCCGGACATGGCGCCCACCGCGACGCCGGCCGCGGTGGCGCCGCCTCCGGCGAATCCGACCCGGGGCCGGTCGATAACCGATGACCCGCATGCGCGGCGCCGCCCGCAAGGTGGCGTCCGCCGCCTCGGCTTCGTGGATCCGGTGGGCGCTGACCCTGGTGATCCTCGGCGTCGCGCTGTGGTTCACGGTGCGCAACTGGGGCAGCGTCGTCGACGGCTGGCGGACGTTCCTCCGCGCCGACTTCGGCTGGGTGCTCGCATCGGCCGCGATGGTCGCGCTGTCCCTGTTCGCCATGGCCGAGGTGATGCGCCTGCTGCTTCGCTCGGCCCATGTGCCGGTGACCGCCCGCGCCACCAACTCACTGGTGCTCGCCGCCAACGCGTGGTCGGTGTCGGTGCCCGGCGGCGTGGCGTTCTCCACCGCCCTGCAGGTGCGCAGGCAGCTGAAGTGGGGCGCGTCGCCGGTGGTGATCAGCTGGTTCATCCTGCTGTCCGGGGCGTTGAGTTTCCTGGGGCTCGTGGCGCTGGCGCTGGTCGCCCTGTTCTTCATCGGCGGCACTGCACCCGGGCGGCTCATCGCAGCGGGCGCCGCCGTGCTCGCGCTGACGGCGCTGCTGTGGTGGTTTTCCCGGAACACGGCGGTGATCGAGACCGTCGCAAAGCAGATCCTCAAGGCCGTCAACGCGCTGCGCCGCAAGCCGGCGGAAAGCGGCGCCGCCAAGCTGCAGACCACCATCCGGCAGCTGACCAGCGTGCGGCTCAGCCCGCTGCGCATGGTCATCGTGTTCGCGTGGTCGCTGATCAACTGGATCGGCGACGTCGCCTGCCTCTACGCGGCCATGCGCGCGGTCGGCGTGGAGGACGCGACGGTGAACACCATCGTGATGGCGTTCGTGCTCAGCAAGGTCGCCGGGTTCATCCAGGCGACCCCCGGCGGCGTCGGGCCCGTGGAGGCCGTGCTCACCGGCACCCTCATCGCCTCGGGCATGGTCGGCACCGATGCCGTGGCGACGGTGCTGATCTACCGCCTCGTGTCGTTCATCCTGCCCGCCGCCGTCGGCTGGGTCGTGTACCTGGTCGGCTACGGCGGCGACCGCCGCAAGGACATCGAAGCGGAAAACGGCGCGGGCGACGATGATGGGGGCGGGCGCCCGCCCGGGTAAGCGCGGCGGGCGCAAGCAACCGCAAACAAGAACCGAAACACTCGAAACCGAAGTACCGAACCACAGGAGCAACAGTGTCCGTCACCCGCGCGATCGCCATGGATTTCTTCGCGATCTTCGCCTTCGCCGTGCTCGCCCGCCTGGCGCACAACACCGAAGCCGACCCGTTCACGCTGACCAACGTGCTGGACACCCTGTGGCCCTTCCTCGTCGGCGGCGCCATCGGCCACGGCATCTGCGCGGCGGCGAAGAAGCACCCGCTGCCCATCGCACCCGGCGGCGTCATCGTCTGGTTGGCCACCGCCGCCACCGGCTTGGCCATCTGGGGGCTGCGCCACGGCGCCCAGCCGCACTGGTCGTTCATCATCGTCGCCACCGTCATGAGCGGCCTGCTCCTGCTCGGCCTGCGCCTGGTGGCGAAGATCGTGCTCAAGGACCGCACCCCCGCCTGAGCGCCGGGTCGGGAGCCGATCCCGCGCCGAACCGACCCGGTTCGGGGGCACGATCCGATCCCGAACCGATCTGGCGCGGACCAGGCCCGATGCGACCATGATTCCCGCCACAATTCGCGGCCGAGCCAACTCCGAATCACATTTCCGGTTTTTCATTCGGCCCATGAAGGCGAATAATCGGGGACATGGCACATTCATCTGACTCGACCGGGGACAACACGACCCCCGGTCACGATCGGCGCGCGGAGGCCGACCAGCCGACCGCCGCGCGCGACCATGCCGCCGGAAACCGCACCGCACCGGCGGCCACCATCGACGGCGGTTCGGGCACCGGCTCCCACAAGGAGCGAACGTTCCTCGGCCAGCCCTGGGGCCTGGCCAACCTGTTCGGCGTGGAGATGTGGGAGCGCTTCAGCTTCTACGGCATGCAGGGCATCCTGCTGTACTACATGTACTACGCCGTCACCGACGGCGGCTTGGGCATGGACAAGGCGGTGGCCACGTCGATCGTCGGCGCCTACGGTGGCCTGGTCTACATGGCCGCGCTGGTCGGCGCGTGGATCGCCGACCGCCTCATCGGCTCCGAGCGGACGCTGTTCGCCTCCGCCATCCTCATCATGATCGGCCACATTTCGCTGGCGCTCATCCCGGGCGTCATCGGCCTGGCCATCGGCCTGATCTGCGTCGCCCTCGGCTCCGGCGGCCTGAAGACCACCGCGTCGGTGGTGCTCGGCCAGCTGTACTCCCGCGAGGACACCCGCCGCGACGCCGGCTTCTCCATCTTCTACATGGGCGTCAACATCGGTGCCCTGTTCGGCCCGCTGCTCACCGGTTGGATCTGGGTCCTCAAGGGCTTCCACTGGGGCTTCGGCCTCGCCGCCGTGGGCATGGCGATCGGCCTGATCCAGTACATCCTCATGCGGAAGACCACCATCGGCGCCGCCGGCCACGACGTGCCGAACCCGCTGCCGAAGTCGAAGTACCTCTTCGCCTTCGCCGGCGCGGTCGCCGTCCTGGTCGTCGCCGTCGCCCTGGTGGCCACCGGCATCGTGCCGGTCGCCTCACTGGCGACCATCGTCACCGTGTTCGCGGGCATCGCTGCGGTGGTCCTGTGGCTGCAGATGTACCTGTCCGACCGGACCACGGCCGTCGAAAAGCACCGCCTGCTGGCGTTCATCCCGATGTTCGTCGCCGGCGTGCTGTTCTTCGGCATTTTCCAGCAGCAGTTCACGGTCATCGCGATTTACGCGGATCAGCGCCTGAACCGCATGATCGGCGGTTTCGAGATGTCCCCGGCGTGGGTGCAGTCGATCAACCCGATCTTCATCATCATTTTCTCGGGCATTTTCGCCGCCCTGTGGACGAAGCTGGGCCGCCGCCAGTGGACCTACCCGGTGAAGTTCGGCGTCGCCAACATCATCATCGGCATTTCGCTGTTCTTCTTCCTGCCGTTCGTCGGCGGCGCCGCGAATTCGACGCCGCTGATCGTGATCGTGTGGATCCTGTTCCTGTTCACCATGGGCGAGCTTCTGCTGTCGCCGGTGGGCAACTCGCTGGCCACGAAGCTGGCGCCGGAGTCCTACCCGACCCGCATGTACGCCGTCTGGATGATGGCCGTGGCCATGGGCACCTCGCTCGCGGGCACCCTGGCCAGCTACTACCACCCGGAGGACGCCTCCGCGGAGTCGAACTTCTTCATCGTCCTCGGCGGACTGTCGATCGTCATCGGCGCCGCGCTGATCCTGGGCAAGAAGTGGATCGTCGCCCGTTTCGAGGGCGTGCACTAGCCTTCGCGCGGATGTACCCCGCCGACGGGCGCGGAAAATCGGAGCCGGCCCGCCGCAAGTCTCATGCGGCGGGCCGGCCCCTTTTCCATTTCGCTTGACGACGCCCACGCGTCATCCCGAGCGGCCCAAGATTCGCGGGCACCCGCACGGGTGAGGTGAGTTCCCTTCGCGGGCCAGTTCCTTACGGTGCACAGCAGCGAACCCACCCCGAATCGCGCCCAGCCGCCGCACCCCCCGGAACACAACAGCTAACCCACCCCGAATGGGCAACCCCACCCGTTACAGCGGGTGGGTCTGCGCATTCGGGGTGGGTTTACGTGAGGGTGCGGGGCGCCGTCACCCCGGTAGCCGGAGTCCGCCGCGGGCGCCGACCGGGTAGACGGCGGGTGCACTACGTCTGGTGCCGCGATGCGCCCGGTATCCGGCGTTCGCAACCTGGCGGGGCATGACGCCTAGACCAGCGGGTAGCCGTCCGCGTCGCGTTCGTACTCGCCGGAGCTGGTGAGGATCAGGATGAACTCGACGAACACCCAAATGCCGACCACGAATATGACGAGAAAGCCGACGAGCAGGATCATCAGGACGCCACCGACGAGCGTCAGCACCAGCTGGATCATGGCCCGGCTGGTGTAGCCGAGATAAAAATTGTGCACGCCCAACATGCCGAAGAAGAGCGCGAACAACGCGGCGGCGACCCTCGACTTCAGGGGGCGGGGCAGGCCGTCGGGCCCGTACGCCTGCGCCGGTTGGTAACCGTAGGCCTGCATCTGCCCGTAGGCCGGCTGCGCGTAAAAAGGCTCCTGCCCGGGCTGCGCATACGCCTGCTGGTCATACCCGGGCTGGGCGAACCGGGCATCGGAGGACGGGCTTCCCGCGTCCTGCACCCCATAAGGCTGCTGGCCATACGCCTGCTGGTCGTTGGGCTGACCGCCGTAGGGCTGCTGCCCGGAAGCCGCGGCATCCTGGCCGTACCCGCCGTATGGGCCGCCCTGAGCCCCCTGGCCGTACCGGCCGTAGGGGTCGTCCCCGCCGTAATCCTGGCCGTAACCCTGGTTCTGGCCGTACCCGTACGCGGGGCCCTGCCCCTGGGAGCGACCATTCGAGGAGTTGCCGTTCTGGCCGCCGAAGGGGTTGTCGTAGGGGTTGCTCATCGCCATCTGCTCCTATGGGTCTCTTACGCCGAGCAAAGCCTAGCGCCAGCGCCGGATTCGCGGACCCGCGGGGGCACGCCAAGGTGTTCGACTCCTCCCCCGCCGCGACGGGACTCCCGCCCGGGTTGGGGCGGGCACCCGATCACATCGGGGCGATCTCGCGCTTTTTGCGGACCTGCGGCAGCTCCTTGCCCCGCAGCTGCTCGAGGGCGCGGCGCAGCTGCACGCGCGTCTCCGACGGCATGATCATCGCGTCGACGTACCCGCGCTCGGCGGCGACGTACGGGCTCGTCATGTTCTCGTTGTAGAAGTCCATGAACATCTTCTTCATCGCCGGCTGCTGGTCCTCGGGCATCTCGGCGAGCTGCCGGCCCTGGATCATCACCACGGCGGCCTCGGCGCCCATCACGGCGATCTGCGCCGTCGGCCACGCGAAGTTCAGGTCGCCGCCCAGGTTCTTCGAGCCCATCACCGCGTACGCGCCGCCGAAGGCCTTGCGCACGATGATGGTCACCTTCGGCACCGACGCCTGAGCCAGCGCGAAGCCCAGTTTGGCGCCGCGGTGGATGATGCCGGACTTCTCCTGCTGCACGCCCGGCAGGTAGCCGGGGGTGTCCACGACGTAGACGATCGGGATGTCGTAGGCGTCGCAGATGTTGGAGAACCGCGAGCCCTTCTCGGAGCAGTCCGCGTCGAGGCAGCCCGCCAGGTGCATCGGCTGGTTTGCCAGCACGCCGACGGTGCGGCCGTCGACGCGGGCGAACCCGGTGATCAGGTTCGGCGCGTAGTCCGGCTGGACCTCGATGAAGTCTTCGTCGTCGAAGATCCTGGTCAGGACCTCCATGATGTCGTAGCCCGCGTTCGGGTCATCGGGGATGATCGTGTCCAGCGACCGGTCGCGGTCGGTGGTCTCCTCCGACGGCGCCCAGTACGGCGGCAGGGGCTCGTGGACGGAGCTGGGCAGGCGGTCGAGCAGGTCCTGGACGTAGTTGAAGGCGTCCTCCTCGTCCTCGGCGACGTAGGAGACGTTGCCGTTGCGGGCCTGCTGCTCCGCGCCGCCGAGCTCGGCGGAGGAGATGTCCTCGCCGGTGACCGAGCGGATGACCTCGGGGCCGGTGATGAACATCTCGGTGCGGTCCTTGACCGCGATGAGGAAGTCGGTGGTCACCGGGGCGTAGACGGCGCCGCCTGCGCACTTGCCCAGGAGGATGGAAATCTGCGGCGACTGCCCGGACAGGGGCAGCTGGCGGCGCGAGATCTCGGAGTACATGGCCAGCGACGTCACGGCGTCCTGGATGCGGGCGCCGCCGGAGTCGTTGATGCCGATGACGGGGCAGCCGACCTTGGTGGCCAGGTCCATGAGGTCGCAGACCTTCTTGCCGAACGTGACGCCGACGGAACCGCCGTAGACGGACTTGTCGTGGGCGTACACCGCGACCGGGCGGCCGCCGATGCGGGCGGTGCCGGTGACCACGCCGTCGCCGTAGGGCGCGTCGGCTTCGTCGGGGGTGCGGCCGAGCTGGCCGGTCTCCACGAAGGAGCCCGCGTCGACCAGGCGGGCGATGCGCTGGCGGGGCGTCGTCAGCCCGGCCGCGTCACGGCGCGCCTTGGCCCGCTCGCTGCCCGGATCCTGCGCCTGCTTCAGGCGCTCCTTGAGGTCGGCGAGCTTTTCGGCGGTGGTGTTGAGAGTCAATTCGGTTACTGTCCATTCCCGGATTCGGCGTCCAGATCGTTCAGCCGGGCCCCCAGCCAGGAGCCGACCTTGGAGATTTCCGGTTCATCCACGACGGCGAGGTGGTCGCCGCGCAGGTGCACGATCTCCAAATCCTCCACGATAGCGGACCACCCGCCGTCCTCATCAATCGTCGCATAGCGCGGTTCGAGTTCGATGGCGCCGTCGTGCATCCGCTCGGCGCGGAAGAGCACGACCGGCACGTCGACGTCGGCCCAGCGGGTCATGTCGAGCTGGTCGAGGATGCGGTTGTCCACGAACGACGCGCGCTGGTGCTCCAGCACGCCGCCGGACAGGCCGTGCTGCGACGAGTCGGCGGTGGCCAGGAACTGCTCGAGCATGGTCAACAGACCCTCCTCGCCCTGCTGGTCGAGCAGGTCGTGCGGCACCGGCAGGTCCAGGCCGTAGGTGCGCTTGGAAAAGTCCGCGTAGCGGTCCCAGCGGGCGTGCATCTCCTCCGGGGTGTCGGGCACCTTTTCGGAGGGCTGCACGGTGTCCAGCAGCAAAATCTGCGCGACCTCGACGCCGGTTCCGCGCAGCTGGTGCGCGACCTCGTAGGCCAGCGCACCGCCGAAGCTCCAGCCGCCGAGGACGACGGGCAGGCCCGCGGAACGCTCCCGGATGTCCTCCAGGTAGGCGGCGGCGCGCTCGGTGATGTCGCCCTCGAGCCGCTCGACGCCGTAGACGGGGGCGTCGGCGGGCAGGCGGCGGACCAGCGGCTGGTAGACGGCGGAGGAACCGCCAGCCGGGTGGAAGAGGAACACGGCGGGCTTCGTCGACCCTTCGGCGCGTTCGCGCAGCACGCGGATGTTGCCCTCGACCTCGACCTCGAGGTGGGGGCGCAACGTGTCCGCGAGGTCCGCGATCGTCTCGGCGGCGCGGACGTCGCCGACGGTGATCTCGGCGCCGGTGCGCTCCGACAGTCGCGCCGCGAGGGCGTCCGCGGTGGCGTCGTCAAGCGCGGGCAGTGCTTCGGTGACGCCCCCGGCGCCCGCGCCGACGACGGTGGCCCAGGTGCCGAACGCCATGCGTTCCGACGCATCGCGCGGCGGCACCCCGATCCCCTGCTTTGCGACGCCCGCGTCCGCGCCGTCCGCCGCATCCGTCACGGCGGCGGGGGCCTGTTCCGCGGAGGCGGCGGGGGTGGAGGAATCCGCGGCTTCATCGCCCGCACCGGCGGCGTCGGGGGCACCGCCGCCGTGGGCCTCGGCGACCAGGTTCTCCACGAGGGTGATGACGTCCGCGACGGAAGCGTCGCGGAGCGCCTGCACCTGCAGCGGCGGGATGGAGAAGTCGTGCTCGACGCGGTTCTTGATGCGCATGCCCATCAGCGAATCCAGGCCGAGGTCGATGAGCGGCAGCTCCAGCGGCAGGTCGTCGACGTCGTATCCCATGGCCTCGCCGACGATGACGCGCAGGTGAGTCTCCACCGGCACGCCGGAATCCGGCGACCAGCCGGGCTCGGCGGTCACGGCGGCTGAACCGGCCGCGGTGGGCATGCCCGGGGCGGCGGGCGTGCGGCCGGCCGCGCCGAAACCGGCGGGCGCGCCCGCGGCGGTGGACTCGGCGCCCACGGCGGCGCCGCCCGGGGTCACCCCGGCGACCGCGGCGGACGCTCCGGGCGCACCCGCGGCACCGGCCGCACCGGCGGCGGAACCCCCGGCCGCGGTGCCCGGCACGGTGGCGACGCCGGCCTTGGCCAGCAGCTCCGTGGACCCGCCCTCGACGACGTGCACCGAAATCACGGCGCCGCCGGGGTGGCGGGAAACGATGGTGGTCAACTCGCCGGAGGCGGGCAGCACGCCGGCCTCCTCGACGGCCAGGACGGTCGCCCCCGGCACGGAGTCGGCGATGGCCGCGTCGATGATGGCGTGGATGGACGGCGCGGTGGCCGCGTCACCCGAGTAGGCGACGTCGCCGCCGGGCAGCGTGGTGCGCGAACCCGGGAGCTTGGCGCGACCGCCCGTCGACGGGCGCGCGGAGGTCCAGAAGCGCTGGTGGCGCCAGTGGATGCCCGGCAGATCCGCGTAGGCGCCGGGGCCGGCCAGCGCCGACAGGTCGATGTCGTGGCCGTGGGCGTACAGCGTCGCGCAAGCCGCCGCCAGGGACTCCCCCGCGGACTCCTTGCGCTTGAGCAGGTGCACCAGCTGCGCATCCGGCAGGCCGGCGGCGAAGGCGGTGGCCATCGTCGGCATCAGCGCCACGGGGTTCGGCGCGAACTCCACGAAGGTCGTGTAGCCGGCGGCGCACGCGCGGGCGACGGCGTCGGAGAACCACACCGACTGGCGGGTGCAGCGCACGAAGTAGTCGGCGTCGTGGACGACGTCGCCGGGCTGGTACGTCACGCCGCGGTCGACGGAGCTGAACAGCGGCACCGACAGCGGCGTCGGCTCGACGTCGGCGCACTCCGACCACAGCTCGCCCAGCAGCGGGTCCAGGGCGGACGTGTGGCCCGCGCCCTTCACCGCCAGCGGGCGGGCCATCTTGCCCTCGCCGGTCAGGTGCTCCACCAGCGCGCCGATGGCAGGCTTCGGGCCGCCGACGGTGGTCATGGTCGGCGCGGCGTACACGGCCGGCTCGACGCCGGCGAATTCCGGGTGCTCGGCCAGCAGCTCGTCGAGCTCGTCGACGGACAGCTCGACCATCGCCATGCCGCCCTGCTCGTCCTCGGCGAGCATCGCCTCGCCCTCGCCCATCAGGCGGGAGCGGGCGCAGGCGACGCGCATGGCCTCCTCCAGGGACAGGCCGCCGGCGGCATAGGCCGCGGCGATCTCGCCCATGGACATGGCCACGACGGCCGCGGGCTCGGCGCCCAGCGCGCGCATCATGTCGGTCTGGGCGATCTGGATGGCGGTGATGCCGATCTGCGCGGACTCGAGGTCGTACGTGCGCTCGTCGTCGGCGATGAGCTCCAACAGCGACCAGCCGACGGAATCGGCGATGATCTCGTCGCACTTGGCCAGCGTCTCGGCGAAGACTGGCGACAGGGCCAGCAGGTCCTTGCCCATCTTGCGGTGCTGCGAACCGTAGCCGGAGTAGATCCACACCGGGCCCTGGGCCAGCGGAGCATCCGCGGAGACGATGCCGGGGCCGGTCTTGCCCTCGGCGACGCGGCGCATGCCCTCGATCGCCGACGCGACGTCGGTGGCGGGCACGACGGCCTTGGAGCGACCGCGCGAGCGCGAGGCGAGGGTGCGGGCGACGTCGCCCAGATCGGCCTTGGGGTTGTCCTCAAGCCAGGACGCCAGGTCCTCGGCGGCCAGGCGGCGGCGCGACGGCAGCAGGCCGGACACCGGCAGCAGCGCGGGCATGCCGGCCTCGCGGGCGGCGGCGGCGTCGATCGGCGCGGTCTTCTCCTCCTGCGGCGGGGCCGCCGGCGGGGACGTCAGCACCACGTGCGCGTTGGTGCCGCCGAAGCCGAAGCCGGAGACGCCGGCGACCTTGCGGCCGGAGTACTCGGGCCACTCGCGCGGGTCCTCGACGACCTCCAGGCGGCCGCCGTCGAAGTCGATGTACGGGTTGGGGCCGGCGAAGTGCAGGGACGGCGGCAGGACGTCGTTGCGCATGGCCAGCACGACCTTGATCACGCCCGCGACGCCCGCGGCGGCCTCGGTGTGGCCGAAGTTCGTCTTGGCGCTTCCCAGCAGCGTCGGGTTGGCGGCGTCGCGGCCGCGGCCGAGCACCGTGCCCAGGGCGGAGGCCTCGATGGGGTCACCGAGGATGGTGCCGGTGCCGTGGGCCTCGATGTAGTCCACGTCCTGCGGGCGGATGCCGGCGTCGGCGTAGGCGCGGCGCAGCACGTCGACCTGCGCGTCCGGGTTCGGCGCCGTCAGGCCGTTGGAGCGGCCGTCGGAGGTCACCGCGGTGCCCTTGATGACGGCGAGGACCTCGTCGCCGTCGGCCTCGGCGTCCTCCAGGCGCTTGAGCACCACGACGCCCGCGCCCTCGGCGCGGATCATGCCGCTGGCGTCGTCGGAGAACGCGTGGATGGCGCCGGTCTTCGAGAACACGCCGAGCTTGCCGAACGACAGCGTCGCGTGCGGCGACACCAGCAGGTTCACGCCGCCGGCCACGGCCGCGTCGGCGTCGCCGTCGCGCAGGGCGCGCACGGCCTGGTGGATGGACACCAGCGACGACGAGCACGCGGTGTCCATGGTGATGGACGGCCCGCGGAAGTCGAAGGCGTAGGAGATGCGGTTGGCCAGGATCGACGGCGAGGAACCGGTCAGCGCGTAGGGGTGCGCCGTCGACGGGTCGGAGGCCATGAGCATGGCGTAGTCGTTCGTCGTCGAGCCCATGAAGACGCCGACGGATTCGCCGCGCAGCTCGGAGGCCGGCAGGTGGGCGTTCTCCAGCGCTTCCCACGTCAGCTCGAGCAGGATCCGCTGCTGCGGGTCCATGTTCTCGACCTCGAGCGGCGACAGGCCGAAGAACTCGTTGTCGAAGCCCACGATGTCGTCGAGGTACCCGCCGCGCGTGTCGCACGACGCCATCTCGGCGGCCAGGTCGGCGTCGCCCTCGAACTCGGACCAGCGGCCCTCGGGCAGGTCGCCGGTGCCGGCGCGGCCGGCGACCAGCAGGTCCCACATTTCCCGGAGGTTGCCGGCGCCCGGGTAGCGGGCGGCCATGCCCACGACGGCGATGTCCATGTCCGTGAGCTTTTCGTCGCGGAGCCGGCGGGATCGGGCGGCCTCCGCACCGGTCTGGAAGGCGTCGTACGCGGAGTCGTCGGGGTTGTCCACGTCGCCCTCGACCAGGCGCACCGCCAGCTTGGCGATGGTCGGGTATTCGTAGGCGATGGTCGCGTCGAGCCGGACGTCGAGCAGGCTCTCCAGCTCGCCCGACAGGATGACGATGTCGCGGGAGGAGAGCCCGAATTCCTCCATCGGGCGCTCCGGCGTGACTTCCTCCGGCGTGAGGCCGGTGGTGGTGATCACCCAGTCGCGCAGCCATTCGCGCATTCGGGCGACCGTCATGCCGGATCGTCCCTTTTTGTCATCCATCGTGGGCTTTGTCCTTAATAGTTCTGCTTACTCGAAACCGCCGTCGAGGTAGGCGGCGCGGGCCACTCGTCGCGCGATCTTACCGGCAGACGATCGCGGGAGTTCATCGATGCCCACGATGCGGATGTCCTCGGGCTGGATGCCGTGCGCCTTGGTCACGGCGGCGCGGATGGCGTCGATGGCGGCGGCATCTCCCGACGGGTCCTTCCGGAAGTCCCGTTCGGCGATGATCACCAGCTTTTCGACGTCGTCGCCCTCCACCGAGAAGGCGGCCACCACGGCCGGGCGGATGTGGTCCGAGGCCTCGGTGACGGTGGCCTCGATGTCCTGCGGGTAGTGGTTGCGGCCGGCGACGACCACGAGGTCCTTGATGCGGCCGGTGATGTGGATCTCGTCGTCGATGAAGACGCCGAGGTCGCCGGTGGCCATCCAGTCGGCGGCCTCGTCGACGCCCTCCGCACGGGAGTCGGCGTCGCGGCGGGCGGCGAGCTTGTTGCCGAAGACCTGCGCCGACTGCTCGAGGTCGGTGAGGTAGCCCAGCGGGATGTTGTCGCCGTGGACCCACATCTCGCCGATCTGGCCGTCGGGGAGCTCGGTGCGGGTCTCGGGGTCGACGACGATGAGGTGCTGCGGCTTGGCCACGGAACCGTTGGAGATCAGCGGCACGGCGTCGGCGGAGCCGGCCTCGACGCGCTCGGGCACGCCGGCGTTGAGGGACTCGCGGGACACCCAGGCCACGCGGGGGCGCTCGGGGCCCTGGGGCAGGGTGACCAGCAGGGTCGCCTCGGTCAAGCCGTAGCCGGGGCGGATGGCGTTCGTCGACAAGCCGAACTTCTCGAAGTTCTCGCGGAACTCGCGGACCGCCTTCTCGGTGACCGGCTCGGAGCCGACGATGAGGCCGTCGACGTTGGACAGGTCCAGGTCGGAGCCCTCCTCCGGCACGGCGAACCGGTTGGCCAGCTCGAGGGCGAAGTTCGGCACGACGGTGTAGATGTTCACGTCGTCGTCGCCGCGCTTGTCCATCTGCTCGATCCAGCGCTCGGGGTGCTGGATGAAGTCGCGCGGGGTCATGATGTCGAACGGCAGCCCCAGGGCGGTGACGAACGCGCCGAGGACGATGCCCATGTTGTGGTGCAGCGGCAGCCACGTCACCAGGCGCAGCGGCAGCTGCAGGTGGGCGGCGGAGATGACCTGGAAGACGTTGGACAGGATGGAGCGGCCGGCGATGCGGACGCCCTCCGGGGTGCGCGAGGAGCCCGAGGTGAACAGCAGGACGGCGTCCTTCTCCAGCTGCGGCGCGTACTTGGCGTCCTCGGCGGGCGAGACGAAGTTGTCGGCCAGCGAGTCGGGCAGGGCGTCGACGGTGAGCACGCGGGGGCGCTCCGCCGCGGGGCGGGACGCGAAGATGGAGCGGACGGCGGCGGCGGAGTGCTTGTTGGTCAGCACCACGTTCGGCGGGGCGGCGGCGAGGACGGCGTTGAGGTGGTCGCCGTGGCCGGGCTCGGTGGGGTCGTACAGCGGCATGGCCACCTGGCAGGCGTACTGGGCGCCGAGGAAGCCGAAGAGGTACTCGGGGCTGTTGCCCATGAGCAGCGCGACGCGGTCGCCGGGCTCGCCGACCTGCTGCAGGCGGGCGGCGACGGCCTTGATCCGGCGGTTGACCTCCGCGCGGGTGTAGGTGACCAGCTCGCCGTCGCGCGATCGGGAGTAATCATGGAAGGCGATCTGCTGAAGGTCGGTCTCGCCCTTCATTGTGTTGATCTGCCACATCATCTCGGACAGGTTCGGCACGGACATGTCCTCGGGGAAGGCGAAGTTGCCTTCGGCATCGATGAACTGGCCCATCAGCATGCTCAGATCCATGGTGCTCCTCGTGTTCTTGCGTCGTCTCTGGTGTTTTGTCGCGCTCTTGGCCCAATACGTTACCGACCCGTTATTTTTTCGGACGGTGGCGCGCCGCCGGTCGAATCGGTCCACCGTCGGCTGGGGCAACGCTAGCGCACATTACTTTCGGCGCTGAAAACCGTATGCGGTCGGCGTGCCATAAGTCACGTAACGGGTGTAAACGGGTGTGACTGTTGGGACGTGCGTGACGCAGGGTTTTCTTGCTTGACGACGAATCACCGCACACCGTAAAGGCGTGCGGGAGCGGGGATTCGGCCTACCGGCGGTCGGCCAGCGCCCCGTCGATGAGCCCGCGGGCCCAGTTTTCGGTCCACGCGACCGCGGTCGTGCCCGGGATGATGTTCGGGTTGTCCGCGTAGGTGGCGTGCACGCCGTTGGCCGCCACGAATTCCTGTGCGCGCGCCACCGCGTCGCCGATGCCCGGGGGCGCGTCGCACACGGTGTCGCCGGGGGCGCAGATGTCCTGCACGCGGTCGTTGAGTTCGCCGAAGCCCTGGCGGGGGCCGCGCATGGTCGCGCCCGGCACGATCGGCTGCACCAGCAGCCCCACCGGGGCGAGGGCGATCTCCGCGCCGACGCCGGCGACGGGGTTGCCCGGGATGACGCCCTTGCCGCCCTCGCGGCGGCCGTCGGCGAGCAGGGCCACGCCCAGCACGCGCTCGGCGGGCACCGGGCCGGCGCCGTTGCCGATCTGCTCCGCCATGTCGCCCATGATCACCGCGCCTTGCGAGAAGCCCATCAGGATGAACCCGGTCTGCGGGCAATCCTTGTGGGTCGCCGCCATCTCCTCCTGGATGCGGGCACGTCCCTCGGCCTGCGAGTCGTCGTAGGTCATCTCGTGCTGCGCGTGGATGTTGCGGAACTGCGCCGTGTACGGGACGGTCCACACCTTGACGTCGTCGGGCGAGTACGCCGCCTGCAGGGGCGCGGACGCCTTGAGGATCAGCGAGTTCGGGTTCGCCCCGGGGTTGATCGGGTCATCGTCGGCACGCGATTCCCACGTGCCGGGCGCGGCGATGACCTCCACCGAGGGGCACCACTCCGGCTGGCGGGCCCCGGTGCCCGGGCCCGGCATGCCGGGCTGGCCCACCTGCGATTGGCGCAGCCATTGGCCGACGCCGGCGACGATGGCGACGACGAGGACGATGACGGCGAGCAGGGTGAGCGTTTTGCGCATGCCCGTTAGCAATACGCCGATTCGGCCGCTTTCGCAATCGATCCCGCCACGGCGTCCGCGTCCTTCTTGGTTCGCTCCTGGGCGATGACCTGCCCGGCGACGGCGTCGACGACCGCGGCGTCGGCTTCCGACTTCTTGTCCGATCCTGCCCGGCAGTGCACGTGACCGGCGGCGATGAGCTGATCCTCCGCCCCTTCGACGTCGATGCCGGCGGCGATGAGCGCGTCGAGGTACTTTTCGTCGTCGCGGGACAGGGGCATGCGCCCGTCGGGAGCCGAGCTGGCGCGCGAGGCGCCGGGCTCGGTGATGTCCCGCTCACCCGACTCACGCGCCGAGGTCCGCGGAGTCTCCGATTCGCCGCTCTTGGGCGTGCTCGTCGCGGAACTCTTTGTCTCCGTGGCGGACGGGGTCTTGGTCACCTCGGACGACTCGACCGTGGAATCGCCGCATGCGGCCAGGACCAGGGTGCCGGCGCCGAGCAGCGCGAGGACCGTGGCGCGGATGCGCGCGCTCATCGCCGGACCTCCTCGATCTTCCCGTTGATCTGGCGGATCCAGCCGCCCTGGAATTCCTGCTCCAGGCCGCCGGCCGGGATCTGCTTCTGCGGGCCCGTGGGGTAGCCGAACGGGCCGTTCTCCCAGCCCGTCGAGCCCCAGTGGTCCATGATGTCGCCGTGCGGCACCGCGTGGGCGCCGGACTCCGGAGACCAGTAGACGGAGCCGTGCTCGAAACGCTGGAACTTGCCGCCGCGGATGTCGAGCTCGCCGGTCTGGGCGAAGCCCAGCGGCCCCTCGGGCCCGTTGCCCGCCTTGTAGGCGGCCCCGATGGCGCCGAGGACGATCTGCGGGAGCCCGGCGGTGGGCTTGACGATCTGCCCGCCCTCGAAGTCCTGCACCACGCCGCCGGGGACGTCGCGGCGGTCGGAGGTCGGGTAGCCGAGGCGGCCCTTCTCCCAGCCCTCGTTGCCCCACATGTTCATGAAGTCGCCCATGACCAGGTGCGCGCCGAGCTCGGGCGTCCAGTAGATGGACCCGTGCTCGAAGTGGACGAAGCGGCCGACGCCGTCGGGCGTGGTCATCTCGCTGGTCTTCGGGTAGCCCAGCGGCGACTCCGGGCCGCCGGCCTCGTGGTAGCGGGCGCCGATGCGGCCCCACACGAACTGGGCGCCGGTGAGGGGGTGCCAGTAGGCGCGGCCGTTGGTGAAGTCCTGCGCGCGGCCGCCGTTGGCCGTGTCGTACTCGGGCGACAGGCACGCGCCCATGTTGTCGAAGCTCTTGATGCGCTCGGCGATGGCTCCGCCCACGATGCAATTGGCTCCCCGGTCCTCGTCGGAAAGCTGCAGTGCGTCGGCGATCTGCGGCCAGGCCTGGTTCATCTCGAATTGCCAGTAGGGCCACGAGTGCGTGCCGGATTCGCGGATCTTGACGGTGACCGGGACCTTCGCGGCGCGGGCGCGCTGGGCGAAGGTCTCGGTGGTCATGCGTGCGATGACCTCCAGGCCGAAGCCCGCGGTGTTCTGCGGCAGGCCGGGGAACTGCGTCGACGGCACATCCCACTGGCCGGTGTTGCCGCTGCCCGCGGAGGCGTAGAGCGACATGCCCTTCAGCTTGGCCACGTTCTCCTTGGGGTCGTTGTCCTTCCACCGCGGCGAATCCACCGGGCCCCACATCTTCGTGGCGTCGTACCCGCCGGCCTCGCGCATGGCCTGGCCGATGGCGGCGGGCATGCCGCGGCTGGAAGTGTCCAGGTAGCCGGAGAAGCTGCCGGCGAAGCGGAACAGATCCGGGTGGTGCGCCGCCAGGTTGAACGCGGCGGTGCCGCCCATGGACAGGCCGACGACCGCGCGGTCCTCGTTGGCGCGCCAGCCCTCGCGCAGCACGGGCACCAACTCATCGACGAGGAACGACTCCCACTGGTAGTTCTTGCCGTTGTCCGGCTCATTCCAGTTGGTGTAGAACGACGACTCGCCGCCGACGGGCATGGCCACGATGACGTTCTTGTCGGCGTAGTAGCGCTCGATGTTCGTCTCGAGCGCCCAGCCGTTCCAGTCGTCGCGGGCGCGCATGCCGTCGAGATGCCAGATCGTCGGGAACGTCCGGCCCGGGTCGCGGTTCCAGTCGCGCGGCAGCAGCAGATCCACCTTGATCGGTTCGCCGGGCATGGCGGCGGACTTGATGTGCAGCATCACGCGCCGCTCGGTGAGCCACTGCACCTTCTCCACCTCGACGGAGCCGGGCAGGTTGGGCAGCTTCTGCTCGGTCTCGCGGATGGGGGCCGGCTGTTCGCCGGGCCGGGGCTCGGGGGTCCACAGGGAGGACTGCATAGGCAGGGCGTCGGCGCCGGCGCCGGCATCGTTGCCTTGGCTTGACGACGGCTCCCGCCCCGCCGGGGAGCCGGAGGGCTCCGCGGACCGCGACGCGCTCTTGGAGGGGGCGGAGGAGGCCGGTTTCTGCGACTGCGAACCCGCGGGGGACGCGTGGGCCGGGACTCCGGCGAGCGTCAGCGCCAGCGGGATCGCCGTGAGGACGGCGAGCACCCGGGAGCGGAGGCCCCGGGGGGAGTGTGCGGTATCTCGCATGATGAGGGCTTTCCCTTACAAGTAAACGTGTCGTGTCCGGTGTCCAACCGCGGCGAACCCCGCCGATGGGCGCGGCACGCGGAAGCGAGCCCGGCCCGTCGCCGTGGAGGCCGCTCGGCGTCCGGCTCCCGGGAGTTCCCCTCTCCCGGGTGGGCGGTCGCGGCGCGACCGCCGCTTCGACCTTGATTCTTACCCGGGCGCGGCGCCGATTCCGGTGCGACGCGCCAAGAACCTCAGCTTTAAGTTCAACTTTAGGGTTGGGGCGGGGCAAAAGCCACGGAGCGGGCCACGCGGGCACGAACGGGGGCCCGCGCCCGAACGGGGGCCCGCGCCCGAACGGGAGCGCGCCGACGGTGGCCGCCCTGTGCCCGGCAGGAGCTGCGTGGGATCCGGTGGGCCCGCAGCATGCACGGCTAACCCACCCCGAATGCGCAGACCCACCCGTTACAGCGGGTGGGTCTGCGCATTCGGGGTGGGTTGACGAGGCGAGGAGCACGCCGGCAACGGGCACTCCGGCGAGGCGCACGTCGGCAAGGGGCCACTCCCCCACGCATGCGAAAACCCGCCCGGACCTTCCGGTCGGGGCGGGTTTCGGGGTGATCCCGGGTTCGGCGCTATCGCGGCGCACGAGGAGCGGCGCTGCGGGAGCGTCGGGGATCCGGACCCGGTCGCGTGCGGCGACCGGGCGGGGTCTGGCGCGGGCTAGATGCCCAGGGCCGCCTTGATGTGCGGGCGGGCCATGGCGAGGTCGTTCTGCCACAGCGACCAGGCGTGGATGCCGTCCGGGCTGTAGTGCATGACCGGGTTCAGGCCGGCGGCGCGGGCCTGCGACTCGAAGACGCGGGTCGAGGCGCGGGACAGACCCTCCAGCGCGATGCCCATGCCGATCTGCGGCAGCTCAGCCGGCGCGCCCGCCAGGGCCTCCGGGGTGCTCCAGTGCGAGGGGTAACCGTTGGCCGAGGAGATGAACATCGGAAGACCCTGCAGCTTGTCCATGTTCATGGACGGATCGTTGCGCACGTGGCCCGGGGTCGGGATGCCCGGAGGGCCCCACATGGCGGACGGCTCGTAGCCCTGGTCGACCTGCGCACCGGCGATGGCGGTGGACATGACCGGGTTGGAGACCTGGAAGTAGCCGGAGAAGACCGACGCGTGCTTGAACTGGTCGCGGTGGTTGTACGCCAGCGACATCGCGGCGGAACCGCCCATGGACAGGCCGGCGACGGCGTTGTTGTCGCGGCGCGTCTGGAAGTGGTCGGCCAGGTAGGCCGGGAGCTCCTGGGTCAGGAACGTCTCCCACTTGTAGTTGCGGGCCTGGCCCTTGGAGTTGACGGCCGGGCCGTTCCAGTCGGTGTAGAACGAAGCCTCGCCGCCGACCGGGATGGCCAGCGTCACGTTGTCGTGCTCGAACAGGCGCGGAGCGTTGGCGGTCCAGACGTACTCGGACCAGTCATCGCGGGCGCGCAGGCCGTCCAGGAGGTACAGGCCGGGGCTGTTCGGGTGGATGCCGGGACGGACGTGGACGGTGATGTCCTTGCCCATCGCGGGGGAGTACACCTGGCAGTACTGCACCCAGTAGTTGTACGTGTCCCACTCGCAGCCGGGACGCAGCCAGCCGCGGTGGGCGTTGGCCTCCTGCGGGGCCGCGAACTGCATCATGCCGAAGATGGCGGCCACGGCGACCATCGCGGCCACGACCTTGGCCTTCCACCCGCGCGCAATTGCGGTGAAGCTCATGTTTCTCCTCGTTGACGTTCGAGCATGTGCGCCGCACCGCGAAGCCATCCGGTCACCGGCCGCCGGTTCGCGCCGACGGGGTTCCGGGCCATTCGCAATGGGGCGCACGTTCCGATGGGTTCATCGGACATGCGGACGCTAACGTTACCGTTCCGCGATAATTTCTCAAACCGTTATCAGGCAGCATCGATGCGACTTCCCCCCGTCGCTTCCCCCTGGTCGCTTCGGTGTCCAACGTTTCCGCAGGATCGGCTTCTCGACGTGCGCGAATGGCCGTCGCAAAGCAACCCGCCGGCGGGCGCGGAAGCGGATGCGAAAGCGGCCGCGACCCCGTACTGAGACGGAGGTCACGGCCGCGGATGCGAGCCGGGCGCGCGGCTACAGCGCGGGCACCGCGTACACCGCGATGCCGATGGAGATGACCCACAGCAACGCCAGCGCCTGGAGGGCGCGGTCGTGCAGTGCGATCTCGTCCGGGCTGCCCGCCGTGCCGCGGTCGACGTCGGCGGCGTAGCGCAGGATCGCGACGGTGAACGGCACCATGGAGATCTGGTACCAGACGGCGGCGGCCCCGCCGGAGCGGTTGCCCATCTCGAAGCCCCACAGCGAGTACGCCAGCACGACGGCGGTGGCGGACAGCGTCCACACGAACCGCAGGTACGTGGCCGTGTAGCCCTCCAGCGACTTGCGGATCTTCTTCTGCGACCGCTCCGCCAGCAGCAGCTCCGCGTACCGCTTGCCGGCCGCCATGAACAGCGAGCCGAACGCCGCGACCAGCAGGAACCACTGCGACAGCAGGATCGACGCCGCCACGCCGCCCGCCATCGCGCGCAGCATGAAACCGGAGCTGACCAGCGCGATGTCGATCACCGGCTGATGCTTCCAGCCGAAGCAGTAGCCCAGCTGCAGGGCGATGTACACCGCCGCGACGATGGCCAGGCCCGGCCCGGACGACGCCAGGAAGGACAGGCCGATGGAAGCCGCGATGAGAACCACCGCCATGACGTAGGCCACCTGCACCGGCAGCACGCCCGCCGCGATCGGGCGGAAGCGCTTCGTCGGGTGCGCGCGGTCGGCCTCGACGTCGCGGGCGTCGTTGATCAGGTAGATCGCCGACGCCGCGAGGCAGAACACCACGAACGCGATGAGCACGTCGAGAAGCGTGCGGCCGTCGGTCAGCGCCTCGGCGCCGGCCGCCGCGGGGGCGGCGATGACCAGGACGTTCTTGACCCACTGCTTCGGCCGCAGCGCCTTGATCATGCCGTCGAGCAGGTTCTTCGGCGGGTGGCCCTGCGGGTTCGCGGGCTCGTCGATGCCGTAGGTGTGCGGCTCGGAACCCAGGTTCAGGCCGTCGCGGCGGTCGTCTACGCGATCGCCTCGCACGGCACGTCCCGCACCCCGTGCGGCATCGGCCGCCGCCGGGTCGGGGTGGTTCACGCGGTCGTCGGTCACTTGGCTGTCCTTCCGTCTGCGGCGGTCGTCGCCGGGCCCCCGTCGGCGGGGGCCCCGAGGATTCTGTCCGTGATCGTCGCGGTCGTCCAACCGAGGGCGGCCCCCGCGAGGACGTCCGTCGGGTAATGCACCCCGAGCACCAGCCGCGACAGCATGATCGCGGGCACCCCCGCCAGGGGCGCGGGCCCGAAGCCCATCTTCGACATCGCCACCAGCGCGGCCGTCGTCGACGTAGCGTGCGACGACGGGAAGCTCAGCTTCGACGGGGTGCCCACCCCGACGCGGATGCCGGGATGATGGGGCCGCTTGCGGCGCACGACGCGCTTGATGACCACCGACGCGGCATGCGACGCGAACGCGGACACGCCGACGACGGCCCACCCGCGGCGGCGCTCCCCGTCGACCGCCGCGCCGAGGGCGGCGAGGCCCATCCAGCCCGCGGCGTGCTCGCCGAAGAAGCTCATCGCCTTCGCGGCCGGCAAGACGCCGGGGGCGTCGGCGATCCTTTCCTGGATCGCCATGAGCATCGCCACCTCACCGGCGGCGGGCGGGATGGTCACGGTTTTCTCTTCTGCGTCCACTGTGACTGCATCGCCCGCGGCGGCCGCGCCGTTACCCGCGCCGGAGCCGGTGGCCGGGCGCAGAACGCTACTGCTGCTCGAAAACATCCGCCCACCTCTTCCGGCTGGTCAGTTCGGGGTGCGCGTCGCGGTAGCGACGGCGCATCTCGTCGAAGCGCTCGGCGACCTGCTTCTGCAGCGCGCGCGATTCCTCCAGCAGCGCCTTGGCCTTCTCGCGGTCGCGCTGGCGGTAGACCACGCCGCGGCCATCCGCGGTGGTCACCGTCGCGCCGTCGACGCGGGACAGGGAGAACCAGCGGGCCTCCAGCGGCGAGAGGTTCGCCTGCGGGGTCTCGTGGTGCGCGGGGTCGTGCGGGCGCAGGCTGTGGAGCAGGCCCTTGGCCAGCCACACGGACTTCTTCAGCGGGGCCAGGCGCCCGCCGATGTCCTTCGTGGGCACGCCCGGGATGCCGCTGGGCTTCGGCAGCACGCCGGCCGTCGGCAGCACGCGGGCGTCGGGGTACTCCTTGCGCAGCGCGTTGATGCGCGGCAGGGAGGTTTCCAGGATGTCGAACAGCCGGTCCG
Organism: Corynebacterium halotolerans; assembly: GCF_001056295.1. Taxonomy (GTDB): domain Bacteria; phylum Actinomycetota; class Actinomycetes; order Mycobacteriales; family Mycobacteriaceae; genus Corynebacterium; species Corynebacterium hansenii. The sequence continues at coordinate 59,916 of NZ_JVMD01000006.1, read as the reverse complement.
GGCCGGCGAGGAAGTCCTTCATCGCCTCGTTCTGGATGGCGACGGTCGAGTACTCCAGGCACAGCAGGTGCTTGGCGGTGGCCTTCATCATCGACTTCACGATGCCGTCGACCGGGCCGTCGTGCTCGAGTGCGGCGACCACGAGGCGGTTGCGCAGGTGGAAGTACGCCTGCCAGTCGATGGCGTCGTCCTTGTCGGACCAGGCCATGTGCCAGATGGCGATGCCGGGCCAGGTGGCCGTCGGGAAGCCGTGGCGCGCGGCGCGCAGGCCGTACTCCGCGTCGTCCCACTTGATGAACAGCGGCAGCGGCTGGCCGATCTTCTCCGCGACGACGCGCGGGATCAGGCACATCCACCAGCCGTTGTAGTCGACGTCGATGCGGCGGTGGAGGTCCTTGGAGTCGATCTTCTCGCCGGTGGCGTTGACGCCGTGCTCGCCGCGGTCGCGCAGCGGGTGGGCGTGGAAGTCGTGGTCGTAGTGGACGTGCGGCGCGGAGGTCCACATGAAGTCGTGGCGGCCGACGACCTCGCCCATGGAGTGCAGGTGGCTGCGTTCCTGCAGGTTGAGCATCTGGCCGCCGACGAGCATCGGGGATTTCGCGAAGCGCCCGACGGCGACGGCGCGCAGGATCGAGTCGGGCTCGATGGCGATGTCGTCGTCCATGTAGAGGATGAACGGGCTGTCGGTGGCGCGCGCGGGGTCGGAGTCGGGGCCGCCGAGGGCCTCGTACATGATGCGCGAGTAGCCTCCCGAGCCGCCCAGGTTGCCCTGCGGGAACATCCGCAGCCGGTCGCCGAAGTGCTTTTCGACGGCCGGGAATCCGGGCTCGTCGGCGGGATGGCGGGTGCCCTGATCGGGCATGAGCACGGCGTCGATGATGCCGTCGACCTCGGGGTCGGAGGCGAGCGCCTCCAGCGCGGCGACGGCGTCCTCCGGGCGGTTGAACGTGGGGATGCCCACGGTCACCCGTCCCTCCGGCGCGGGATGGGTCGTTCCGTCCGGGTGCGTCTGGTCCGGCGCCGCGACGGGCGACCACCAGGCGGCGGAGTGGACGGTGACGTCGGTTTCGCAGGTCAGGTCGAACCAGATCCAGCCGCCGTCCTCGAACGGCGCCAGCGACACCGGGATCTCCACGATGGAGCGTTCCGCCGGGTTCGCCTGATCGCCGGCGAGCTCGCCGGTCACCGCGATGCGGCTGCCGTCGATCTTGGAGCGGTACACGTCGACGCGGGCGACGCCCGACAGCTCGATGCGCAGGACGACCCGATCCAACGACGTCCAGCGGCGCCAGTAGCTGGCGGGGAAGGCGTTGAAGTAGGTCTCGAAGCTGACCTCGTCACCGGCGGTGACGGAAGCTTCGGTCCGCGACGGCGCGACGACGCGCGCGGCGTTCGTTTCCGGCTCGACGAGGTACAGCGACCGCACGTCTCGCGGTTCGCCCGGCTTGGGAAGCAGGATCCGCTGCAGTCTTTCGACGGCGAGGCTTCCGTTCTGGACGTCTGTGCTCATGGGGGGCATCACGGCTTTCGGGTCGACTCGTAACTGGTCGGTCACGTACCCCGAATAGTAACGGCGGCGCCCGTGCCCGTCGTCATTGACGGGCCAAGTCCGGGTGGTGAGGTGGCTCGGAGGGGACTCGAAGGCGACTTGGCGGCGGCTCGGCGGGCGCTTGACGGGGCGCGAAGCGGGCTCGGCGACGCCTCGGCGGAGCGTCGGAGGGCACCCGCGGACCACCCTCCGCGCCGCCCGCCACCCGCAGTCGAACGTGGCCGGCGGCCGTTCACCCCCGGCGCCGCGAAAGCGAGAAACGGTGTTTCACCGTACCTTTCACGGACCCGCGCCTCCGATCGGAAAAACCATTCGGAATTACGTTGCGCGGCGGGCTGACAATCCTCAGTCCCACGAGTAACATTCGCCTCACTGATTCCGTTTCGTCTCATTTTTCTCAGTTTGGAGTGCTCTCTTGCCGACTCGTAGTCGCATCAATTCCACCGCGATCGGCCGTCGCCCCTTCCTGGCGGGACTTGCGGCGACCACCGCCGCCGCATCCACGGCCGCCATCGCGAAGTCCGGCGTCGTCGGCTCGGGCCTGCGCCTGCTGGAGACGCCCGCGCCCGGCCCCGTCGACGTCCACATGGCCACCCAGGCCCTGTCCGACGCCGCCGCCGTCCTCGTCGACGACGCCGCCCTGGCCACCCGCGGACTCGTCGAAGCCCTGCACCCCAACCGCGGCCTGGTCAAGGAACTGCGCCACGACCGCGAATTCTCCATGTTCGCCCTGACCTGGCGCGACGCCCCCAACGTCACCGCCTTCTTCCGCGCCGAACGCCCCGACGGCTCCTGGTCCGAATGGTTCTCCGCCGACTCCGTGGGCGCCCCCGGCATCACCGGCGAAGGCATCCAGGGCACCGACCCGGTGTACATCGGCCGCACCAAGGCCGTGCAGGTGTCCTCCTTCGGCCTCAACGTCTTCGGCGAAAAGCCCGAGGACATCATCGACGTCGTCAAGCGCGCCGGCGCCGGGGACTTCGCCGGCCTGGCCGACCTGCTCGGCCCCGTCGCCCTCCACGACGTGAAGGGCGTGTTCATCGACGGCGGCCTCACCCCCGACGGCGTCGAACCCGTCGCCAACGACTCCGACGTCACCGGCATGCCCCGCGTGATCACCCGCGCCGGCTGGGGCGCCGACGAATCCATCCGCGGCTCCGGCCCCACCTACGACGACAAGCTCGAGGCCGCCACCGTCCACCACACCGCCGGCGCCAACAACTACTCGCAGGCCGAGGCCGCGGGCATCGTGCGGGGCATTTACAAGTACCACACCCAGGTCCTGGGCTGGGGCGACGTCGGATACAACGCCCTCGTCGACAAGTTCGGCAACATCTACGAGGGCCGCTACGGCGGGCTGACCAAGAACGTGCAGGGCGCGCACGCCGGCGGCTTCAACAAGGGCACGTTCGGCATCTCGATGATGGGCGACTACTCCACCGCCCACCCGACGCAGGCGATGATCAACTCCGTCGGCGCGATGATCGGCTGGCGCCTGCGCATCGCCGGCCTCAACCCGTCCGGCAAGGCCACGCTCGTGTCGCAGGGCTACAAGTCCGCGAAGTACGGCGCCGGCCAGAAGGCCAACCTGCCGACCATCTTCGCCCACCGCGACGTCGGCGACACCACCTGCCCCGGCAACGCCGGCTACGCGCAGATGGACCGCATCCGCGCCATCGCCGCGCAGAAGTCCACCGGCCTCGGCGACGGCATCATCAACAACGAGCACCCCGACGGAACCACCGACATCCGCGCCGACCTGCCCGGCAGCAGCGCCGACATCGGCGAGATCATCGACGGCCTGGGGCTGCCGCCGGAAGCCATCGCCGCGATCCCGGGGCTGCAGGCCATGGGCGACGACAAGAACGGCGACGGCAAGAAAGGCGGGGACAAGAACGGCGACGGCAAGAAGGCAGATGACAAGCAGGCCGACACCTTCTCCGGGGGCCGAAGCATCCTCGCCGCATCGCTCGGCCTCGCCGGCGCGCCCGGCCTGGGCAACGACGCCGAGTCCGTCCTCGGCGCAGTCGGCCGCAACGCCGACCAGGGGCCGTCGCTCGCCGACATCCCCGTCGTGGTTCAGCCGACGACCGCCAAGGACGGCGACGACGAGTTCGCCGCCGAGTGGCGCAAGGTCACCGACGAGTACGGCGACGTCCTGGGCAAGCCGGTCACCGGCGTGCAGCAGGGCGCCACGGTGCCGAACGACTCCGGCACCGCGGATCCGGTGCGGTACGTGAAGTTCGAGCGCGGGATCATCGTGAACTCGATCGCCACCGGCACGCACGCCATCTGGGAAGAAGTCGCCGAGGCCTGGGCGAAGCAGGGCTTCGAGATCGGCCGCCTCGGCGCGCCGACCACCACGCAGGCCCCGAATTGGGGCGCCGACCGCGCGGACTTCCAGGGCGGCAGCATCACCCGCGATGGCGTGACCCGCGCCGTCAACGTCGCGTACGCGTAGCTGGCCGGCGGCGGGGGCGGCGCGGCTTCCCCGGCCGCCCGGCCCTCCCCTTCGCGGGGCAGACGCCAGCTGGGGGCCGGGGCCGACTGAGGGGCCGCTGGCGCACCTGCGCGCCTTTGCTTTACGACGCCCCGGCGCCCGGCACGTCGATGCGCGCGGCCCGATCGGTGGCGCGGTACATGGCCTCCTCGAGGGGCCCGCGCCGATGCCGCCATTTCCACGCGACCGCGAACACGAGCGCGGCGATGATCGACACGACCAGCCAGTTCTCCGGTTCCACCGCCGCGACGGCGGGGGAGAAAAACCCGGCGAGATCGATGACCGCGAAACTGACCACATGCGCCACGTAGATGGTCAACGACATCGCCCCCATCATCCGCAACGGGTACAGCGCGGCAGCCCCGAAACGCGTGCGGCCGACCATGAGCAGCAGCGCGACGACGGCGAGTGACGCGGCGGCGGCGCCGACGACGTCGAGAAGCCCCGCCGCATGCGCCGAACCATCGACGAACGCGCCCAGCAGCCGCTCCCCCGTGCCCATGTCGGTCGACACCGGCGCGGGCGGATCGGGCATGCCGGGAAGCACGGGCATCGACGCATCACCGCCGACGCCTCCGACGGCGTCGGGCGTTCCCGCCGGCTCGGGCATGGTGGCATCGACTCTCAGCGCCCCCGCGCTCCAGTCGACTCCGCCCATGCCGTCGCTCCAGGCGTCGTCGATGTCGGCACCGCCGGTGCCCACTCCGAACACCGGCACCAGGGCGCTCCACGCGAACGCCGCCGCCAAGGCCACGGCCGTCCCACCGGCCGCCAACCACGCCCATAGGCGGGGACGGCGCAGCACGAGACGGTAGATCAGCAAGCCCACCAGCCCGTAAAAAGCCCAGGCGGTAAGCGGGTACGTGAACACGATGGAGTCGCGCACCGTCGCGTTGGTCACCAGCGACGGATACACCCGCAGCGGCGCCATCAGCAGCGGCCCGACCACGGCGAGCACCGCCGCGACCACCGCCACCGTCCCGGTCCGCGCCCCCGCCAACGGCAGCGCCACCAGGAACATCGCGCCCATCGGCACGAGCACCACCAGCACGTCGTCCTGCAGCGACGCCAGCACCAGGCCCATCGCGATGAGGATCACCGCCCGCGCCCCCAGCCGCATCCGCGAACGCAGCAGCTCCACGCCGCCCTCCGCGACGCCGCGGCGGGCGATGATCCCGATGGTCACGCCCGCGAGCACGGCGAAGAGCACCGACGGGTAGCCGTTGACCACCGCCGGCCACGTCGACGGGTCGGCCAGCGCGGGCCGCCCCTGCCACGGCCCGAGGTGCGCGCCCATCATGCCGATGATCGCCACCGCCCGCGCAATGTCCAGGCCATGGATGCGCGGCGTTCCCCCGGGCGGCGCCGGGGCGTGCTGATGCGTCACGGGATCGCCGGGACGTTGTGAAGCTCTTTTATTTTCCGCTCCCGCGCCCTAGTGCCCGCGGTCCTGCTCCAGCGGGGCGCCCTCGGTGAAGTAGGGCACGAGCTTGTTGTCCACCATCGTCAGCGCCGACGCGATGGCCATGTGCATGTCCAGGTACTGGTACGTGCCCAGGCGCCCGCCGAAGAGGACCTTGTTGTCGCGGGCCTCGGCGGCCGCGCGCTCGCGGTACTTGCCCAGCATCTCGCGGTCGTCGGGGGTGTTGATCGGGTAGTACGGCTCGTCGTCGCCCTCGGCGAAGCGGGAGTACTCCTTCATGATGACCGTCTTGTCGGTCGGGTACGTGTCGCGCTCCGGGTGGAAGTGCCGGAACTCGTGGATGCGGGTGTAGGGGACCTCGGCGTCGTTGTAGTTCATCACCGGCGTGCCCTGGAAGTCGCCGGTCGGCAGCACCTCGGTCTCGAAGTCGAGGGTGCGCCAGCCCAGGCGGCCCTCGGCGTAATCGAAGTAGCGGTCCAGCGGACCGGTGTAGACGACGGGCGCGTCGGGGCTGGCGGCGCGCAGCTCGTCGCGGACGTCGAACCAGTCGGTGTCGGTGACCACGTCGATGAGCTCGTGGTCGGCCATGTTCTCCAGCCACTTGGTGTAGCCCTCGACGGGCAGGCCCTCGTAGGTGTCGTTGAAGTAGCGGTTGTTGAACGTGTAGCGCACCGGCAGGCGGGTGATGTTCGACGCCGGCAGGTTCTTCGGGTCGGTCTGCCACTGCTTGGCGGTGTAGTCGCGCACGAATGCCTCGTACAGGGGGCGGCCGATCAGCGAGATCGCCTTCTCCTCCATGTTTTCGGCGGCGTCGGCGTCGATCTCGGAGGCCTGCTCCCGGATCAGCGCGCGGGCGTCGTCGGGGCTGTAGTACTTGCCGAAGAACTGCGTGATCAGCCCCAGGCCCATCGGGAACTGGTACGCGGTGCCCTTGTGCATGGCGAAGACGCGGTGCTGGTAGCCGGTGAAGTCGGTGAAGCGGTTGACGTAGTCCCACACCCGCTTGTTGGAGGTGTGGAACAGGTGCGCACCGTACTTGTGCACCTCGATGCCGGTTTCCGGCTCCGCCTCGGAGTAGGCGTTGCCGCCGATGTGGTCGCGGCGCTCGACGACGAGCACCCGCTTGCCCAGCTGGTCGGCCATGCGCTCCGCGACGGTCAGCCCGAAGAATCCGGAGCCGACGACGAAAAGGTCATACGTGGTGTCAGTGTTCACGGGCGCCAGCCTAATCGGTGGGGCGGATGGCATCGCGGCGACGGTCCGTTTGGGGTGGCGGCTGCGGGGCGCGGGGCGGCGCGCGGTTTGCGGAGAACGGGGCGCGCGGCGGGGCGGCGGGGCGGGCCGGACGGCACCGCGCGGCGGGCGGCGGTTGCTTTGCGACGCCCGTGCGCTGGGCCGAAGGGTGGTTAACGGTGCACCCCTGTCATGTCAACAACTATGGACAACACACGTCACATTGGTAACATTGGCAACTGATTGCACATCCGCCACAATTCGCACAGATGCGACGAAGCGCATGACCTGCACATTCACGTCTGAGCGAAAGGCCCGACGGAGCACCTGCACCCGAACTCTGGAGTCATCACCTTGCTGAACCGACGACGCATCAGCGCCCATTCCGGCGCGCGGAAGCCGCTGATTTTCAGCGTGGTTTCCGCGCTCATCGCCGCGCCGCTCGTCGCCCTCGGGGCCACGGCGGCATTCGACCTCGTCGAGGACAACGGCCGCGGGCCGATCGACGCGGTCATCGACAAGGTCGCCCTTTCCACCGGCTCATCGGTGCTCGTGGAGGATGCGGCCATCGCCACCCAGTCGGTGGTCGACGAACTGCACCCGAACCGCGGCGTGGTCAAGGAGCTCAGGCGCGACGAGGAGTTCTCCATGTTCGCGCTGACGTGGACCGGCTCCCCGGACGTCGCCACCTACTTCCGCGCGCTGCGCCCCGACGGCACGTGGTCCGAGTGGTACGACGCCGAGCCGCACTACCCCGCCGACGGCGAGGGCAACGGCCTCAACGGCACCGAGCTCATCTACGTCGAGCCGACCACCGCCGTGCAGATCTCCAGCCACGGCCTCAACGTCTTCGGCCCCGGCTCGGGCGTGAAGGTCGACGACATCGAGGGCTCCGCCGACCTCACCGACGAGCAGCGCAGCCGCCTGGAGGACTTCCTCGGCGCCGGCAGCTCCGGCGGCGGAGGCGGCAACGGCGACGCGTCGGGAAGCGCCGAAGGCGGAAAGGACAAGGAAGGCGCCGACCGCCCCGGCGGGACCGGCAGCCTCGGCACCGGCAGCCTGGGCGAGCCGCATGAGATCGGCGAGGGTTCCTCCGGCGTGCGCGCCCGCGACGTCCGCGAGTCCGAGGGCGCCAACGGCCGCACGGTCAACGACCTGCCGAAATGGCGCGACATCGAGGCCGTCGACGACGAAAAGCCCCTCGACGACGTCCAGGCCGTGTTCATCGACGGCAAGGCCGACGCCGGCGACGGCATCGACCCCATCGTCGACGCGAAGAACATCACCGGCATGCCGCGCGTGATCACCCGCGCCGGCTGGGGCGCCAACGAGGGCGCCCGCTGCCGCAACGCCACGTACGACGATTCGGTGAAGGCGACCACCGTCCACCACACCGCCGGCTCGAACAACTACACGCAGGCGCAGGCGGCTGGCATCGTCCGCGGCATCTACCAGTACCACGCGCAGACGCTGGGCTGGTGCGACGTCGGCTACAACGCCCTTGTGGACAAGTTCGGCAACATCTACGAGGGCCGTTATGGCGGCCTGGACAAGAACGTGCAGGGCGCCCACGCGGGCGGGTTCAACAAGAACACCTGGGGCATCTCGATGATGGGCGACTACTCGTCGGTCCAGCCGAGCCAGGCGATGATCAACTCCGTGGGCAACATGCTCGGCTGGCGCATGAAGGTCGCCGGCGTGAACCCGAAGGGCTCGACGTCGCTGACCTCGGCGGGCTCGAGCTACACCAAGTTCCCGTACGGCACCCAGGTGCAGCTGCCGAACATCTTCGCCCACCGCGACGTCGGCAACACCACGTGCCCGGGCAACGCGGGCTACGCGCAGATGGACAACATCCGCAACATCGCCGACAAGAAGTTCCGCGCCCTCGGCAGCGGCCGGGTCGACAACGAGGGCCCGTCCGGCGACACCGGCACCAAGATCGACATCCCCGGCCTCGGCGACGGCCTGATTCCGGGCGGCGGCAACAAGGAACGCCCGGGCACGGGCGGTACCGGCAACGGCACCGGCGGCAACGACAAGGAACGTCCGGGTACCGGCGGGACCGGCAACGGCACCGGCGGCAACAGCACGGGCACCGGCAACAACGACCGCCCGGGCACGGGCAACGGAACCGGCGGCAACGGCACGGGAGGCGCGGGCACCGGCGACTCCGGCTCGATCTCGGCCGACGACGCCAACACCGCCATCACCGGCGCCCGGTCCATCCTCGCGGCGGCGTTCGGGGTGCTGGGCACCCCGGGCCTGGGGCAGACGGCGGACGCGATCTTCGAGGCCGTCGGCAAGTCCATCGATGAAGGCCCGTCGATCGACGACATCCCGGTCCTCGTCCAGAAAATCCTCGAGATCGACGAAAAGAACGACCTCGCCGCCGAGTGGGCCAGCGTCGTCGAGCAGTTCGGCGACGTCCTGGGCCAGCCGCAGACCGGCGTCCAGAACGGCGCGACGGTCGCGAACCCCCAGGGCCGCGCGGACACGCTGCGCTACGTGAAGTTCGACAACGGCATCATCACCGACTCCAAGACCACGGGTTCGGTGGCGCTGTGGAACGAGATCGCCGACGCCTGGGCGAAGCAGGGCTTCGAGGTCGGCGAGCTCGGCGCCCCGACGTCGACGCAGACCGTCGACGGCAACGTCGAGAAGGCGGAGTTCCAGGGCGGCACGATCACCTTCGACCGGACCACCGGCAAGGTCAAGGTCGACCTGAAGTAGCGCGGGCGTCCGCGCCGCCGACGGATGCGGGGCGCGCATCGGCATCGGCCGGTGCGCGCCCCGCGGCGTCGTCGCAAAGCAGCTTCGCGACGCCCACCGTCAAGCCGCTCAGCCCGGCTAGAACCAGCGCTCGAGAACCTTCGCCACGCCGTCGTCGTCGTTGCGGGCGGTGACCTCGTCGGCGGCCTCCCGCACGGATGGCGCGGCGTTGCCCATGGCCACGCCCAGGCCGGCCCAGCGGATCATCTCGATGTCGTTGGGCATGTCGCCGAAGCACACGACGTCATCGGCCGCCGCGCCGACCAGATCGGCGAGGCGCTCCAGCCCGGCGCGCTTGGTCACCCCCGGCGCGGACACCTCGATCAGCCCCTCGGGCATCGAGTACGTCACGTGCGCCAGCTCCCCCGGGATGTGCGGCGCGATGACGGAATGCAGCTCCGCGCTGGACATCGCCGGGTTGCTCAGCAGCATCTTCGTCGCCGGCTCGGACATCATCTCGGTTTCGCCGCAGACGCCGTGCTCGGTGGACTCCCACGCGTGGGCGTAGGCCGGCCCGACGACGAACAGCTCCTCCGACGGGTCCAGCGCCGACCGCCCGGCGCGTTCCACCGCGACGCCCACCGGCCCGACGTCGGCCATCGCGGACCGGGCGATGGCGACGACCTCCGCCTGCGCCTCCGGCGGGAGACTGTGGTCGGCGAGGACCACGTCGCGCCCGGAGTCGTACAGCACCGCGCCGTTGCCGCACACGCACACCGGCCGCACGGGCAGCTGCTCCAGCACCGGTTGCAGCCAGCGGGCGGGGCGGCCGGTGGCCAGGGTCAGGGGCACGCCGCGGCGGATCATCCGGGCGATGGCCTCCTTCAGGCGCGGCGTGACGCGGTCCCTCGAGTCGAGCAGGGTGCCGTCGATGTCGGAGGCGACCAGCAGCGGGGGCAGGTCGCCCTTGCTTTGCGACGCCCCGCCGTCACCCGATGCGGCGGCCGCGTCGGGAGCCCCGGGAACCTCTTGGGCCACGGCCGATCAGTCCTCCCGGGGGGCGGGTGTCGTGCCGGGGGCGGTGCCGTCTCCGGTGTCGGAGCCTGAGCCGGTGTCGGAGGCTGAGCCCGAGCCGGAGCCCGGTGCGGCGTAACCGTTGCCGCCGCCGTCGCCGAAACCGCCGTCGCCGTCGCCGCCGCGGCCGGCGCCGTTGGCGGTGTCGCCGAGGGGCTCCTTGCCTTCGCGGATGCGCTGCGCGTCGCGCTTGGCGATGCGCTCCAGCCGCAGCTTCTCGTCCATCTCGTTGGCTTCCTCCAGCGTCGGCGCGGAGCCGCCGAGCGAGGCCGGCATCCAGTAGGCGCCGGGGGCGTCGCCGTAACGGTCGATGTAGTCGGCCCGCAGGGAGGCCAGCTGCTCGGCCATGGCGTCGTGGAGCGTCTGCGTGTCGGCGACGGCGTCGCCGGTGGTGCGGATCGGCTCGCCGACGCGGATCCAGATGGGCACGTTCACGCGGCCGAGGTGCTTCTTGTGGCCCTTGGTCCACACGCGCTGCGACCCGAACATGATCACCGGGACGATGGGCACGCCGGCGTCGTCGGCCAGGCGGGCAGTGCCGGTCTTCAGGCGCTTGATCTCGAAGGACCGCGAGATCGTGGCCTCCGGGAAGATGCCCACCAGGGCGCCGGCGCGCAGTCGGCGGACGGCTTCCTCGTAGGCGCCGCGGCCGGCGAAGCGGTCGACCTCGATGTGCTTCATCTTGCGCATCAGCGGGCCGGCGATCTTGTTGTCGAAGATCTCCTTCTTGGCCATGAAGCGCACCAGGCGGCGGCCGTTGAGGTACGCCGGGATGCCGCCGTGGATGAAGTCGAAGTAGCTGGTGTGGTTCACCGCGACCATCGCGCCGCCGTCGGTGGGCATGTTCTCCGCGCCCTCGACGGTGATGTCCAGGCCCTGGAACCGCATGTAGGCGATGGCCGCGGGCAGGATGGTCCGCCCGTAGAACCACTCCTTGGCCTCGGCGGTCAGCGGCGCCGGGCGGAACGACTTCGGGACGGTGAAGCCCTTGATCTTCGTGTACTTCGACGAATCGAACGCCATGCGCTCAGCCCTTCTTCTTGGCGCCGGACTTCGGCGCGTTCTTCGGCTTCGCCACCGGCTCCAGGACGTCGCGGCCGACGAAGGGGCGCAGGGCCTCGGGGACGACGACGGAACCGTCGGCGCGCTGGTTGTTCTCCAGGATCGCCACCAGCCAGCGGGTGGTCGCCAGCGTGCCGTTCAAGGTGGCGCAGAACTGGGTGCCGCCGTTGTCGTCGCGGTAGCGGGTCTTCAGGCGGCGCGCCTGGAAGGTGGTGCAGTTCGAGGTGGACGTCAGCTCGCGGTAGGTGTTCTGCGACGGCACCCACGCCTCGGTGTCGAACTTGCGGGCCGCGGAGGAGCCGAGGTCGCCGCCGGCGATGTCGATGATGCGGTAGGGCACCTCGACGGCGGAGAGCATGTCGCGCTCCATGTCCAGCAGCTTTTGGTGCTCCGCCTCGGCGTCCTCCGGCTTGCAGTAGGAGAACATCTCCACCTTGTCGAACTGGTGGACGCGGAGGATGCCGCGGGTGTCCTTGCCGTAGGACCCGGCTTCGCGGCGGAAGCACGACGACCAGCCGGCGTAGCGGACGGGACCGTCGGACAGGTCGATGATCTCGTCGGCGTGGTAGCCGGCCAGCGCCACCTCGGAGGTGCCCACCAGGTAAAGGTCGTCTTCCTCCAGGTGGTAGATCTCGTCGGCGTGGGCGCCGAGGAAGCCGGTGCCGGCCATCGTCTCGGGGCGGACCAGCACCGGGGGGATCATCAGCTGGAAGCCGTGCTGCATCGCCTTCTGCGCGGCCAGGTTGAGCATGCCGAGCTGCAGCATCGCGCCGGCGCCGGTGAGGAAGTAGAACCGGGAGCCCGACACCTTCGCGCCGCGCTCCATGTCGATCAACCCGAGCGCCTCTCCCAGGTCCAGGTGGTCCTTCGGCTCGAAGTCGAACTCGGGGACCTCGCCGACGTGCTCGAGCACCACGTAATCGTCCTCGCCGCCCGCCGGGGCGCCGGCGACGATGTTGCCCAGCTGCATCTGCAGATCGTGGACGGCGGCCTCCGCGTCGCGCTGCTCGTTCTCGGCGTCCTTCACCCGGCCGGAAAAGGCCTTTGCCTCCTCCAGCAGCGCGGGGCGCTCTTCCTTGGAGGCGGCGCCGATCTTCTTGCCGAAGCCCTTGTGCTCGGCGCGCAGCGCATCGGCCTTGGCGATGGCGTCGCGGCGGCGGGCGTCGGCGTCGAGCAGCCGGTCGACGAGGGCGGGGTCCTCGCCGCGGGTCCGCTGCGATTCACGGACGACGTCGGGGTTGTCGCGGAGGAATTTCAGATCGATCACGTGCCCAGGGTACCCGGAGGGGGCCGGGGTCCACCGGCCAACCGCTGGATGCGCGCTTGACGACGATCACGTGAGCGTCGTCAAGCCCTGCCACAGGAAAGAAACGCCCAACGCCCCGAAGACGACGCCCGCCACCAGGTCGATCCACGGCCCCGCCGACACCAGCCGCCGCACCACCGGTTCCGTGGACACCGTCACCGCGATGAAGCCGAACCACAGCACCGACGTCGCCAGCAGCGCCGCAACGTAGACCGCCTGCACCAACCGGGGCGCGCCGACCGGCATGAACTGCGACAACACCGCCGCGAAGAAGAGCACGACCTTCGGGTTGGACAGGTTCGTCAGCAGCCCCTGCCGGTACGCCCCGCCCACCGTGCCCAGCGCGCCCGCGCCCACCGCCGGGGCGCCGCCCGCGCGCAGCTCCCGGATCCCGCGGACCGCGCCCGCCAGCATCCGCGCGCCCATGTACGCCAGATAACCGCCGCCGAGCAACTGGATCGCGCCCATCAACGCCGGGTGCGACGACAGCACCGCAGCCACGCCCACCACCGTCAGCGTCACCCACGCCGTCAACCCCGTCACGATCCCCGCCACCGCCGCCAGCGCATGCTTCCGCGACCGCGTGGCCATCCGCAGGATCAGCAGGACATCCGGGCCGGGGGACGTCATCCCGACGACGTGGATGCCCAGCATCGCCGTGAAAGCCGCCCAGTTCATCGGGCACCGAACCCCGGCGCCACCCCGGAAATGGGGGTCGGGCGGGACGAAAGCAGCGAAATGCGCATGGCGGGGATCATAGCCGCGCCTGCCCCGGTGGCCGGGTGATGCACAATGGAAGAGATGGCTGAGCGACGGATCAAAAACGGCATGCGCGACGGATGGGGCCTCCGGGTGGCCGCCGCCGCGATGCTCGTCGGCGCCGGACTGACCGCCTGGTGGCAGGGAGCCCCGGACATCACCGGCTCCGACGTGATGAAACCGACCCGGCAGACGAAGGTCAAGGACGTCGACGCCGCGGCGTTCACCAACGCCCAAGTCGGCGACTGCCTCACCTGGGACATCGCCGACGACGGATCCGTGAGCAACTTCGTCGTCGTCGGCTGCGACGAACAGCACCGCTACGAAGTCGCCGACCGCGTCGACCTGCGCAACGTCGACCCCTCCATCGGCCAATTCGGCGACGACTCCCCCGAACCCGACCAGGACACCCTGCTGCAGCTGCGCGACTCCGTGTGCCGCGAGCCCGTGCAGAAATACGTCAACGGCAAGCTCGACCCCAAGGGGCGGTTCGTGCCGTCGCCGATCCTGCCGCCCAGCAAATCGTGGGCCGACGGCGACCGCACCATGCTCTGCGGCCTGCAGCCCACCGCCGCCGGCGGCGCTCCCGCCCAGGTCAAGGGCCGCGTCGCCGATCTGGACCAGGCCACCCTCGTGGAGGCCGGCGAATGCGTCGCGCTGGACGAATCCGGCGGCCTGCAGCCCATCGACTGCGGGGAGCCGCACCTGCTCGAGGCGGTCGGCAAGGTCGACCTGCGCGAGAAGTTCCCCGATCGCACGCCCACGCCCGATGAGCAGAACGAGCACCTCAGCCAGGCGTGCGTCGCCGCCGCCGAGGAATACCTGGGCGGCGAGGAAAACCTGTACCAGTCGACGCTGCTGCCGTTCTGGATGAGCATCGCACCCGAGTCCTACGACGCCGGCACCCATTCCGTGAACTGCTGGCTGATGAAGGACAACGGCTTCGGCGGCTTCTCGTCGCTGGCGGGGTCCGCGAAGGGCGAGTTCACCATCAACGGCGAGCCGAAGGTGGATCCGCCGCCGCGCAACCCGCTGCGCGAGGGCGGTGCGCCGCAGCCGACTGCCCCGGGTGCCGGCGCCCCGACGGGCACCGTGGGCGGCGGCGGTGCCGCGGGTGGCGGCGCGGCGGGCAACTGAGGCGCATGATCGACGTTTCGGAGGAGCGCTTCGACGAGCTCGTCGACGAGGCCATCGACCTGATCCCCGACGAATTCCTGGACATGATGGAAAACGTGGTGATCCTCGTCGCCCCGCGGAACCCCGACACCCCCGACTTGCTGGGGCTTTACGAGGGGGTGCCGCTGACCGAGCGGACCGCCGACCATTGGGGGCCGCCGGATTGCATCCACATCTACCGCGAGGCGCTGTGCGATTACTGCGCGTCGGAGGAGGTGCTGGTGGAGCAGATCCGGGTGACCGTCCTCCACGAGGTGGGGCACTTTTTCGGCATGGACGAGGACGACTTGGATCGGCTCGGCTACGCCTAGGGAACCCGCCCCAATCCCCGCACCCTCGTCGCTCCCGCCCCTTCGCCCTCGGCCCAGATGCGCCAGTTGCAACGGGCGTATCTGCCTGGAACTGGCGCATCTGCGGTCGAGTGGTGGAGTGGCGGAGAGTGGTGGTGAAGGGAGGGGTTCAGCGGCGGGGGTCAGCGGGCCTCCGGCTCGTTGCTCAGCTCACCCCACCGCGCCAGCTTCCACGACCCGGCCTTGTCGCCATCGCCGGCATCGACATCGCGCACCAGCTCCACGCGCGCCGCATTGGGCAGCGGGTTCTCGAAGATGAACTTGCCGTCGATGCCCGCCAGATGCTGCGCGATCAGCCGAATCGCCGCACCATGGCTGACCACCGCGATGTTGCGGCCCGCACCCGCGGCAGCTTCGCCAGCCGCAGCATCGCCCACGGAACCCGCACCACTGGCAGCATCGCCCACGGCACCCGCACCCGCGGCCCCTGCCGCCGGGTCGGCGGCTCCGGAGTGGGACGCCGGGCCGTCGCCAAGCGAAACACCGGGCGCACCACCCGACGCCGCGAGGCCCGACGCCGCGGGATCCTCGCCGACGAGCTTCCGCAGCACCGGCAGATACCGCGCGAGCACGTCATCGGCCGACTCGCCGCCCGGGACCTTCGCGGCGAAGTCGCCGTGGAGCCAGCCGTGGAAGATCTCCATGAAGCGGCGGTGGGCCTCGTAGTCGCTGCGGCCCTCGATGTCGCCGGCCTGAACCTCGTGCAGGCCGGCCTCGTGACGCAGCCGCACGCCCGGCCCCGCCAGCAGGTGCAGCCCGGCGACGGCGCCCGCCCCGGTCTGCCGCGCGCGCAGCGCATGCGACGTGACCACCTCATGAAGCCGATCCCACGACGGCAGCAGCACCCGGCCGAGCCGCCGCGCCTGGATGATGCCCTGGTCGGTCAACGGCGCCCCCGGCAGGGCGGTGTCCAGGATCCGCGCGATGTTCGCGTGGGTCTGGCCGTGGCGGATGAGGATCAGCCGATCCTCCCCGCGGTGCGCCTGGCCGACCGACTCCTCCAGGGAGTGGTCCTCGCCGGCGGCGAAGTTGCCGTCGAACTTGGTCATCGTCGCTTCCCTTCCTTCAGTTCGGCCACCCAATTCAGCGAGTCCTCGACGTCGGGCGGCCCTGCGTCGATGTTCGCCGATCCCTGCGCCGCGGGCCACGACCCGAGGAACCGCAGGTCGGCGGCCCGCCGGTGCAGCGCCGCCAGCGCCGACGCGACGGTGGGGTCGTCGATGTGGCCGGCGACGTCGATGTGGAAACGGTACGCGCCCATCGACTCGCGCGTCGGCCTCGATTCGATGCGGGTGAGGTTGATGTCGCGGACGGCGAATTCGTTCATGGAGCGCATCAGCGTGCCGGGCTCGTTGCGCAGGGTGAACGAGACGCTGGTGCGGTCGACGCCGGTGCGGGCGGTGGGCACGCCGGGCCGTCCGACCAGCACGAATCGGGTGCGGGCGCCGCGGACGTCGGCGACGCCCTCGGCGATGGCCTCGAGTTCGAGCAGTTCCCCGGCGCGCGCGGGTGCGGCGCATGCGTCGTGGACCCCGTCGGCGACCAGGTGCGCCGCGGCGGCGTTCGACGTCGCCGAGTGGAAGTCGGCGTCGGGCAGGTTCGCATCGACCCACTGCTTGACCTGCGGGTATGCGACGGGGTGGGTGGTGAACGTCCGCACCGCCGCGGGGTCCGTCCCCGGCCGCACGAAGATGGAGAACTCCACCCCGATCTCCGTTTCGCGGTAGATCTGCAGTTCGGGCCCCATGGTCAGGGCGTCGAACGTGGGCGTCACCGGCCCGTCGACGCTGTTTTCGATGGCCACGCACGCGAAGTCGGCCTCTCCCCTGCGCACGGCGGCCAGCGCCGCGCCGGGGCTGTCGACGGGCACTGAGTCGACGGAATCGGGTCCGGCGGGATCGATTTCGCCGCGGCGGGCCATCGTCAGCAGGGCCGCCTCGGTGAATGACCCGGCGGGGCCGAGATAGGTCACGGTGGTCATGCCCACCAGCCTAAGTCGCCCGTTAGACTTTCGCCCATGACCCGCGATCCCGATTTTTCCGGCGCCGGCGGCATCGTCGCCGCCGTGGAGTCGGGTGAGGCGTCGGCCGCCGAGCTCGCGGCGGCGGCGGTGCGGGCCCTCGACGGCCGGCCGGAGGCGACGGGAGTGGCCACGTTGACGCCGGAGCTCGCGTCGGCCACGGCGGAGGCGGTGGATCGCGCGGTGCGCCGCACGCGGGCCGGCGGTCCCCTTGCGGAGGGGCGCGCTCCCGGCCCCTTTTCGCTTGACGACGCCCACGCGCACCCCGTCACCGCACAACCCGCCTCAGCTCGGCCCGCCGCCGCCCACGTCTTCTCCCGCTCCTTGACCGGACTGCCGGTGGCGGTGAAGGACCTGTACACGATCGACGGCGTGACCTGCACGTTCGGCTCCTCGCGACTGTCCCGCACGGCCGATCACACGTCGGATCCGGTTGCGCGCCTGCTGGCCCGCGGGGCGACGATCCCGGCCACGACGGCGACCTCCGAGATGGGCGCGACGGCCTACACCGAGCCGACCGACCTCCCCGCGCCGGACAATCCGCTGTTGCCGGGGCGCACGCCGGGCGGGTCGTCGGGCGGGTCGGCGGTCGCGGTGGCGTCGGGGGCGGTGGCCGCCGCGCTGGGGTCCGACGGCGGCGGTTCCATCCGCGTGCCCGCCGCCGCGTGCGGGCTGGTCGGCCTGAAGCCGGCCCATGACATCCGGGGCGGCCGCTTGGCCACGCCGGGTTTTCTCACGCGTTCGCTCGACGACGCCCGCCTCCTCGCCGATTTGCCCCCGCGCGGCTGGGTTCCGCGTGACTGGGGTCGGCAGGACTGGGTTCCGCGCGACTGGGTTCCGCACGACCGGGCCCGGCCCACCCAGCTTTTTCGCACCAAACCTCCGCACGACCGGCCCCTGCGCATCGGCGTGACGGTCCGCCCGTTCCACGCCGACGTCGAGGTCGCCGCCCATTGGCGCGATGCCGCCCTCGCCGCGGCGGATCGCCTGTCCGACGCCGGCCACGACGTCGTGGAGGTGCTGCCGCCGTACCCGCCGGAGGGGCCGGACATCTTCCACACGTTCACCGAGGTCATGGCCTACTTCGCCTCGCGACTGCCCGACGGCGACTTCTCCCCCATGGTCCGCTGGGTCCGCGAGCGCGGCGCGGAGGTCTCCGACGGCGCCGCCGCCGGGCACCAACGCACGCGACTGGAACTGGGCGACGCCATCCGCGCCCGCTGGGACGTCGACGCCGTGATCACCCCGACCCTGGCCTTCGACCCGCCGCCGATCGGGCATTTCGCGGCGATGGCGCCGCCGGACAATTTCCTCGCGCAGACGGAATGGACGCCATGGCTGTCGCTGTGGAATCTCACGGGCTGGGCGGGCCTGTCGCTGCCGTTCGGCGGGGCGGGCGCGTCGGTGCACGTGGGCGCGGTACGCTGCGACGAAACCATGCTGTTGGACATCGCCGCCGACCTGGTCGACCCCGCGGCCGATCTCCACGCCGCCGAGCGCGGCGCGGCACTCCTGCGCGACTGCGACGTCCCGGGCGGACGGCGATGACGGCGTCGTCGCCAAGCAACGTCCGGCCCCCGGCCCCCGGCCCGCGGCGCATCAAGGCGGAAATTCTGGTCGTGCTGGCGGTGACGTTCGGCACGTCGGCGCTCAATGCGATCGTGCGGCTCATCGGCGCGCTGGCCGAGGGCTCGCTGCGCGACCAGCCGGTGTCGCTCAACGACGCGCTGGCCGACGACCCGTGGCTCAACGGCGCCCTGCAGCTGATCCGCATCGCCGGGCTGCTCGCGTGGGGTGCCCTCGCCTGGTACCTCCTGCGCGCCGACGGCATCCGCGGCATGCCCGGCCGCATGCGCGCGGGCGATTGGGCGTGGGGCGCGGGCCTGGCGGCGCTGATCGGCGTGCCCGGCCTCGGGTTATACGTCGTCGGCCTCGTCGCGGGGCTCGGCCGGCCGGTGGATCCGGCGGCGATGGGCGTCACGGCCCTCACCGTCGCGCCGCTGCTCGGCTGGGCGGCGGCGAACGCGGTGGCCGAGGAACTGGTCGTCGTCGGCTGGCTGGTCACGCGCCTGCGGCAGCTGTGGGGCGGGGCCGCGCTTGACGACGCCCGCCTCACGCGGCGCACCGTCGCCGCCATCATCGCCGCATCGTCGCTGCTGCGCGGCGCCTACCACTTGTACCAGGGCGTGGGCGCGGGGTTCGGCAACATCGCGATGGGCGTCATCTTCGCCGCGTGGTACCTGCGCACCGGCCGGGTGTGGCCGCTGGTCATCGCGCATTTCCTCATCGACGCCGTCGCCTTCGTCGGCTACCCGTTGGCCGCGCCGTGGCTGGAGTCGCTGGTCTGATCGCGTAGCCGGTTCGATCGGGGTCCGGGCACGCGAAAACCCGGCCCCATCACGACGGGGGCCGGGTCGGTTGTGCGTCTATCGCGTACGGGATCCGGTGGATTCCGCGGGTTCCGGACAAACCCGCGGGCCAACGAATTCCCGGGAAGGGGATCCTAGAAGTGGATGCCGTGCTTGGCGAACCACGGCTCCGGGTCCACCGGGGTGGAGCCGTCGGGGTGGATCTCGAAGTGCAGGTGCGAGCCGGTGGAGTGGCCGCGGTTGCCCATGCCGGCGATGTACTGGCCGGCGGAGACCGCCTCGCCGACGGTGACCGCGAGGGTCTCCATGTGGCCGTAGACGGACACGGAGCCGTCGTTGTGGCGGATGCGGATCCAGTTGCCGTAGCCGGAGGCCGGGCCGGAGTCGATGACGGTGCCCGCCATGACGGCGTGGATCGGGGTGCCCACGGAGTTGGCGATGTCGATGCCGTTGTGCATCGTGCCCCAGCGCGGGCCGTAGCCGGAGGTCTTGGTGCCGTCGGCCGGGCGGAAGACCCGGTCCACGACGGCGGCCGCGGAGCCCTGGCCGGCGTTGCCCGGCAGGGCGCCCTCGATGGCGTCCTGGATCATGGACGGCATTCCCGGCAGCGGGGCGGCGTTGGCGGCGGAAGCGTTGGCGGCGCCGCCGGCGGTGGCGATGCCGGCGAAGGCGGCGACCATCGCGACGTTGCGCTTGGTGATCTTCAGGGGGCTGCTCTTGCGGTGACGTCCGGTGTAACCCATGTGGCGGCTTTCTGATTCGAAGACTGGATTTCGTGATGGGCGGTTCGTGATCGCCCCGTTATTAAGTCGTGACCAGACTATGGAGGACCGCAGACGTTGTCCAACTTTTGGCCGAACTGGTGAAATCCCATCACCCCCGCCTAAATTCGTTCGCCGCAAAAGGCAACTGCGACAGGCGAAAACGCGGTTTCGTGACCACTCGGTGACATCCCCCCGAGGGGATGGGCGTTACGCCGGGACTTTTTATAACGGCGCGATAACGAACCGGAGACGCGCGAAACCCGCATCGACCACATGCACCACGGGCGTCACAGGCGCCTCATGAGCCCCAGAATCCCGAGTCCGGCGCGCCGCCCCTTCACCGCCGCCGTGGTCAATCCCTCCACCACGGCGCTGACGGGATACGCCTCCTCGACTGTCTCCCCCTTCGCCTCGCGGTTGCGCTCCACCAACTCCGGGGAAATGCCCGGGCCGGGTTCGGCGCCGGCGACGTCGTCAAGCGAAACGACCGGCCAACCGCTGCCCGCGGCCGCCACCGACGCGTGCTTGACGGAGTAATAGCCCCGCACGTGCACGTCGAGCGCGACGCCCGACGCCCCGCGCGCGGCCGCGATGAGATGCGGGTGGAAGCGCGTGGTCAGCCATCGCTGCCCGGCGCGCGCGGGCAGGCCGCGATCCCACAGCTCGGCGAAACGCACGAACAGCGCCCCCTCCGCCAGATCCGGGGCGCGGCGCTCGACCTCCCGCCACACGTGCGCATCGGCGCCCGGGATCGCCTCGATCACCGCAAGGTCCCGCCCCGCCACCGGCCGGCCATCGACGTCCCAACCGCGCAGTGCGGCGATGACGGCATCGGCCAGCGCGCCGACGGGATCCTCCTCGCCGGCCAGCAGATCGCCCTGCAGGCACAGCACGATGGGCCGGGACACCACGTCGGCGCCCGGGCCGTCGTCCTCCGCGAGCTCGATGCCCAGAACGCGGCCGTCGCCGATGCCCGGGAGAGCGTCGAGGGCGTCAAGCGCGTCGAGGCCGGCGGAGGTGCCGAGGCCGTCGCCCAGTCCGTTGTCCTCCAGATCCCCCGAACCGAGCACCGTCCACGCATCATCGCCGGTGCAGGTGACGCGCGTGGCCCCGTCGCCGCCGAGGACAGCACGCGCAATGTATAAGGAATCGGCGTCGCGCACGTCGATCAAGTCGAAACGGGGCCAGATGCGGTGCATGGTCTCGTCGTGAAGCCCCGCCGGGACCAACCCCATGCCCGTGGCCAGCAACCGCACCGCGCCCCGGGCGCCCTCCGCCGCCCGGGACCGCTCGGCCACCGCCGACGCCGCCGCGAGGACCACCGACTTGTCGGGCCATATGTCGTTGACCCACCCGCCGCCGAGGGCGTGGATCGTCGACGCGGAATGCAGCAGGTCAAGGCCCGGTTCGAGGCGCGGGGCGACGTCGTCGAGCACGTCCGGGTTCACCGCCGCCGCCTCCGCCCGGCGCGCGGCCTCGAGCCAATGGCCGCCGTCGTCGGGGATGCCGGCGCGGGCGGCCTCCGCCAGGCGGAACAGCGTGTCCGTCGCCGTCAGATTCGGGTGCAGGCTCGCGTGCAGAACGCCGACCATCCCCGGATTCGGGCAATCCAGCACCACCCGCGCACGGGGTCGGCGGCGCGCGAGGGTGCGCAGCCAGGCGGCGGCGATGTACTCGTCGCCGAAATTCGGGTGCCCCGTCGGCGCGACGAGGTAAATGACGTCGTCGTGGGCGCTCATGCCCCAACGCTACGTGGCTGGGGCGGGCGCGCGTCGGCCGATCCGCGGCCGCCGCTCCGCCGCCCCGCTACGCGTACCGCTTCGCCATCTCCAGCGCCTGCCCCGCGTATCCGCCGCCGAAGAGCACCGCGTGCATGAGCACCGCGTACAGCCGGTGCAGCGGCGCCCGCGACTCGCGCCCGGGCAGCGGGTGGACGGATTCGTAACCGCGGATGATCTCGTCGAGGTGCGGCACGCCGAACATCCCGAGCATCGCCAGGTCCTCTTCGCGGTGCCCGCCGTGGGCGGCCGGGTCGATGAGCACCGCGCCGTCCGCGTCCCACATCAGGTTTCCCCACCACAGGTCGCCGTGGACGCGGGCGGGGGCTTCGTCGTCGTCGAACTCGCCGTCGAGGAGCTTTTCCACCAGCCGCTCGAACACCGCCAGCTCCGACGGCGCGTACGTCCCCGGGCGCCGCCCCAATTCGGCGACGGCGGGGGCGATGCGGTCATGCGCCCAGAACTCCCCGAACCTGGTGCGCGGGGTCAGGCGCATGGTCCGCGGATCGTCCAGGGGCCCGAACCAGCCGTCGCGTTCCCACCCCTCGGGCGCCGCGCCGAATCCGGCGGCCCCGGCGTCGTGGGTGCGGGCCAGCGCCTCGCCGAACGCCCGCGCCTTGCCCGCCGACGCCCGCTCCGCCGCGATTTTCCGCAGCACCAGTTTGTTGCGCCCCACCTCGAGGACGTCGACGACGCGCGCGCCGCCGTCGGCCTCGGGTTCCTTCAACCAGCGCAAGCCGGCGGCTTCCAGGGCGAAGAATCCGGCGGGTGCGCCGGGGCGGGTTTTGACGTGGGTGTCGTCGGGGGCTTTCGCGGCCGGGCGTTCCCACCCGTTGCCGGAGCGTTTCGCGAACATGCCCCCAGAATAATCCCGCCACCGCCGCCGATCGGGCCTCCGTTCGGCGCGATGGGCCTCCATTCGGCAGGATGCGCCGTCGTCGTCATTAACGCCGATCCCCGGCCTGCCCTATTGTCTTTAGCCATGAACGGAAGCGACCAGCCCCGCGATGACCGCGAAATCGTCCGCGGCCGCGACGGCAAGCCCCTGCGCGACAGGTACGGCCGGCCGATTTACCGGCGGTCGGCGCAGCCCCGCCGCGAGGCGCCGCGGCGCGGGTCCGCGGGTTCACCTTCGCTTGACGACGCCCGCTCGCCCCGCCCCAGCCGCGCATCCCGGCAGGAGCGCCCGTCGCGTCCGGCGCAGGATCGCCGCGTTTCCCGCGAGGCCGATGAGCGTGGTCGCCGCGGCCGTTCCGACGAGGGGCGGCTGACCCGCGCCGACATGGAGAAGCTGCGGCGGCTGCGCGAGCGCGGCGCCCGCCCCGGTGCGGATCGTTCGGGCGCGGATCGTGGACGCGCCGATCGTTCGGGCGCCGATCGCGGGCAGCGGCCGCGCCGCCCCGGCGCAGGAGCCGACGGAGCCGCCGGAGCTGCGGGAGCGGGCGCGGCCGGCGCGGCCGCCCGTGGAGCCGGCGCGGCCGGAGCTCGCCCCCGCGCCAACGAAACCCGCGTGTTCCAACGGCCCGACGAGGTCCGCGCCGACCGTCGCGCCTCCGACCGCCGCGGGGACGGCCGTGCCTCCGACCGTCCTCTTTACCGCGGCCAAGACGACCCCCGCTTCCCGCCGCGCGGCTATGACCCCGACCGCGGATACGCCGACGGCGCTCCGGGCGACTACGACGATGGGCGGGACGGCGGGCGTCGCAAAGCACTGCCCTTCGCCGACAAGCTCCGCCGGGGCCGCCGCGACCGCGGCCCCCGCAGGCTCCCCCGCTTCCGGATCAAGGCGTTCCTGCTGGTGCTGCTGCTGGTCATCGGCGCCGGCGCGATGTGGGTCGACTTCAACCTCAACCGCGTCGACGCCTTCGCCTCCGGCACCGACCGCCCCGGCCGATCGATGGCCACCAACTGGCTGCTCGTCGGCTCCGACTCCCGCGCCGGCCTCACCGACGAGGAAGCCGCCAACCTGTCCACCGGCGCCGGCGACTTCGGGCAACGCACCGACACCATCATGATCGCCCACTTCCCCCTGTTCGGGAAAGCGCGGCTGGTGTCCATCCCCCGCGACTCCTACGTCAGCATCCCCGGCCACGGCCAGGACAAGATCAACGCCGCCTACTCCTTCGGCGGCGCCCCGCTGCTCGCCCAAACCGTCGAGCAGAACACCGGCATCCGCATCGACCACTACATGGAGATCGGCTTCGGCGGCTTCGCGTCCATCGTCGACGCGATGGGCGGCATCGAAATGTGCCCCGCCGAGGCGATCCAGGATCCGCTGGCCGGCCTGGACATCCAGGCGGGCTGCCAGAAATTCGACGGCGCCACCGGCCTGGGGTACGTCCGCACCCGCGCCACCGCCATGGGCGACCTCGACCGCGTCGCCCGCCAGCGCGAATTCATGGGCGCGATGATGAAGCGCGTCAAGTCCCCCGCCGTCTGGCTCAACCCCTGGCGCTGGTACCGCCTGGGCTCGACCGGCGCGAAGGCGCTGACCGTCGATTCCGGCGACCACGTGTGGCACCTCGCGTGGCTGATGGTGCGCATGTCCATGGGCTCCGAGTCCGAGACCGTGCCCACCGCCGGGACCATGGACACCGACGGCTCGGGCAACGTCCTGCTGTGGGACGAATCCGCGGCGCCGGCGTTCTTCGACGGGCTGAAGTAGCCGGCGGGGTCCAACCACGCAGATGCGCCAGTTCCGTGCAGATGCTCCCGTTGCAACGGGAGCATCTGCACGGAACTGGCGCATCTGGCGGAGAGGGTCGGCACCACCGCGCCGCGTCCATCTACCGGATGGTCACCTGGCGGGACACGATGGTGTCGCGGGACTTCCGCTCGTCGGCGGTCAGCGGCTCATCGGACTTCAGGGCCGCGTCGATGCGGGCCGCGGCGTCGGCGATGACCTCGCCCCACGAGTCGTGGGCGACGGTGTTGTCCAGGTCCCACACCGGCACGAGGACGCCGTCGGTGCGGAACACGCCGGCGAACTTGGTGCCCTCGCCCATGCTCAGGCGGTCGGCGGCGTGGACGCGGGCGAGGGCGTCGAGGAGCGTGCGCTCGTCTTCGAGGCGGATCCAGCGGATGTGGGCGCGCTCGCCCGGGTCGATCCACCAGACCGCGCCGGGCACGTCGAGGTCGAGGCGGTGCGACGGCATGATCGTGTCGTTGGCGGCCGCCAGGTTCTGCTGCACCAGCGGGGTGCGCTCGACGTCGGCGGGGATCCACCATTCGAAGTCCTGGTGAACCTCCAGCTCGTCGAGCTTGACGCCGGTCAGGACGTCGGCGAGCGATCCGCCGTCGGTGCCGTCGACGGCGTTGTCCAGCTGCTCGCCGTCGTCGGCGTTGCGGGCCCATTCGAGGGCGCGCGCGAGGTCGGAGGCGGCGTCGTTGGAGCGCGACTGGGTCTGCATGGCCACGTAGGCGGCGCCGCCCTCGGAGGTCGCGCGGGTCAGTGCGGCGATGCCGCCGGGCAGGACGGTGCACAGGTGGATCGGGCGCTTGGCGCCGGCGACTTCGGCGGGCACGGTGGCCGAGGGGGCGAATTCGCGCAGGGCGACGAGGTCGGCTTCGGCGTCGAGCCCGGCGAAGGGCCGGGGGTTGCCGGCGAGGCGTTCGCGTTCGGCGGCGCGGGCGGCGAGCTTGGCCTGGCGGCGGCTCATCCCCTCGGGCACGTTCACGTCGGCTGCGGCACGGTTCTTACGAGACTTTTTTCCCACGGCCACCAACATACTGGCCGCGGTGCCCGCGGTGGCGCCGCCCGGCCGGTGTCCGCCGGGCCGGCCGCACCGGGGGCTCCATCACGGCGCCGCTCGGCCCCTCCCGCATCGGGAGTTCGGTCGCGGCGCCGCCCGGCCCCGCGCGCATTCGGGCGGCGCCAAGATCCGGGTCAGTTGACGGTCGGCGTCCCGGGCTTTGCGACGGCCCTCGTCACGTCCTCCGGCCGCAGGGATTCGCGGTCGAAGCCGACGGCGTCTTCGGGCCGCAGCCCGGTGTCGCGCTGTCCCAGCGGCAGCCCGCCCAGCGGGGTCCCCTGCGCCTCCGCGGTCGCGGCATCCTGGGCGGCGATCGCGTCGGCGGCGAGGTGGGAGCGCCCGGCGCGGGCCTCGCGGGCATCGCGCTCGTTCATCCCGGCCGCCATGGCGGCGGTGGCGGCGGCGTCGAAATGTCCGACCTGCGGCATGGCCTCCAGCGTGCGTCGTGCGCGGGCGGGCCAGTCGGTGGCCAGCCAGTCGATGCCGCGGGCCTTGGCGTAGGTGACGTCGACGTCGGTCTTGGCCAGCCAGCAGTACAGCGGCAGGTTCCAGGACATCATGCCCATCGGGTCGCGGCGGGCGCCGTACATGTCCACGCCCATGGCGGTGGGGCCGCCGAGGTAGCGCTGCATGGCGGTGCGGGCTCCGGGGGTCTTGACCAGCTGGATGCGCTCGAGGTCGGGCAGCATCTCGCCGACGGCGTTGATGGAGCGGGCGGCGAAGCTGATGATCCGCGTCCGCGGGTCCCTGTCCAGCCCGAAGTGGCGCAGCCGCTCGCGCAGCACCCGCTCGGTGCGCAGCCCCGTGGACACGGGATGCTTGGTCTCGATGAACAGGCCCAGGCCGGGGTTGGCGACGGCGAACTCGAGGAAGGTGTCGAACTCCAGCACCGGCTGGGGCTTCTCCCAGGTGCCGGCGTTGAGGCGGCGGATCTGAGCCAGCGTCGCCGCCCCGACCGCACCGGAGCCGTCGGTGGTGCGGCCCAGCGTGCGGTCGTGCATGCAGATCAGGTGGCCATCGGCGGTCAGGCGGATGTCGCACTCGACGCCGTCGGCGCCCTCGGCGACCGCGGCTTCGTAGGCGCCGATGGTGTGCTCGGGGTGGGCGCCGGAGGCTCCGCGGTGGGCGATGATCTCCATCAGGATTTCTCCTCGTACAGGGACGTGATCGAGTCGTCGATGGGCGGGACGACGGTTTTCGGTGCGGTCGGGCGACGTGCCGTGATCAGGCCGCGGGACCAGAACGGCTGCTCGGTCCCATCGGGGTCGTCGATGTCGTCGACGGTGGTCTCCGCACCCGGCACCATGCGGCGCGGGTCCGGCGGCGACAGCGCCCGGGCCAGCGACGCCGCGGTCGCCGCCGTCGCCACCGCCGCGATGGTGGCCAGCACGCCGGTGCGGAACACACCGAGCGCCGAGTCGCTCCACACGACCGACACCAGCGCCAGCGGCCACAGGGCGCAAGTGGCGAACCACGCCCACTGGCCGATGCCGCGCACGCCGGTCTCCGCCAGGATGACGACGGGCCCGGCGACGTTGCGCCCCGGCCACAGGTGCATGGCGCCGATGGTCCTGTGGCTGCGGGCCAGCGGCGGCTGCCACCGGCGGGCTCGGTCGGCGAGGGCGCGCAGGGTCGAAATGACGTAGGCGCCCAGCACCGCGCTGGACACCACGGCGAAGAAGTACAGCATCACCGCCAGCGGCCCGAGGAGAAACGACAGCAACGGGCTGCCGCCGGGCGACTGGAAGCTGCCCCACGTCGCGAACGCTCCGAGCCCGAAGAACGCCGCGGTGACGATCGCCCACCGACGGCCGGCCACGGCACGGCGGCACACGACCTCGCGCGGGTCGGGCGGCGGCGGGAGCTGGAACACGGCGAATCCGCTCATCGGGATCGGCGCAGGAACCGGGCCCGGCACGGGGCCCCGCGGGTGGATTTCACCGCTGATGGGTCGCGGGCCCTCGCCGTGGCCGCCCGGCAGATCGTGCACGCCGCCGGTCACGGGGCCGCGGCCGAACGCCGGCGGCGGGGGCGGCGACGGCGGCACGGCCCAATCCCCGGCCCATTCGCCGTCGCCGCGGATCCCCTGCGGGACCTGCGGCCCCTGCGGACCCGGACCTCCCGCGCCCGGCGCGTGCTGCGGCCCGATCATCGGGCTTCACCGTCCCAGGACCGGATGCGGCGCAGCATGATGCGGTTCTTGCGCTGCGAGCGGCCCAGCTTCTTGGCCAGGTGGTCCAGGACGCCGATGGCGTCGGTGATGTGCGGGCCCTTGTTCAGCATGACGCACTCGGCGCGCAGCGCGAACGCGGCATCGGTGATCTCCGCGCGGGAGGGCAGGCCGGACTTGGCCAGCGACTCGAGCACCTGGGTGCCCAGGATGGTGGGCATGCGGGCGGCCTGCGCCAGCGCGAGGATCTGGCCGGGGACCTCGCCCATGCGCGGGAAGCCGAGTTCGACGGCAAGGTCGCCGCGGGCGATCATGATGCCCATGTTGGCGTGGCGCATGCCGGCGACGACGATTTCCGGCAGGTTGCGGAACGCCGGGATGGTCTCGATCTTCAGCACGATGCCCAGGTTCCGGGTGCGCTCGGCCAGTTCGGCGTCGCCGGCGGCCTCGTGCTCCGCGGCGATCTTCTCCAGTTCGCCGAGCACGTGAGCCACGTCGTCGGGCGTGCGGATGAAGCTCACGGCCGCCACGTCCCCGTGCTCCGCGATGAAGCGCAGGTGCTCCGCGTCTTCCTCGGTCAGCGCGGGCACGGGCAGGTCGGTGGTGGGCAGGTTGATGCCCTTGTGGCCGGCCAGGTTCTGGCCGCCGGGCTTGGCCCGGACCACCTTCAGGCGGGCTTCGTGGTGCTTGGCGACGCCCGCGTCCCCGTCGTCGCCCGCGCCCTCGGCGCCGGCCGCCTCTTCGACGGAGACGACCTCCGCGGCGATCGAGCCGTCGTCGAAAAGCACGGGCTGCCCGACCTCGAGCGCGGCGACGGCCTCGGGCAGGGTGCACGACAGCCGCGGCACGTCCCCGCCGCATTCGACGGGCACCGACTCGACGGTTTCGGTGGTGATGATCATCTCGTCGCCGACCTCGAACCGCAGCCGCCGCGCGACCGGGGGCACGCCGGTGGCGCGGGTCTTCTCGTAGTCGTGGCGCAGGAGGGTGCCGTCGGCGATGTAGGCGTTGCGGTCGCCCTCGGCGAGCACGCCGCCGTCTTCGACGTGGGTGACGGTGAAGCGGCGCTTGGCCGAGCGGTTGTCGTGCAGCGTGATTTCGCTGCCCACCTGCAGGTTCTCCAGCCAGCCGGCATCGACGGTCAAAGGCAGCGGCGGGCGGCCGGGCAGTCCCTGCGGAACCGGGGCGGGCACCGCGGCGACCGCGCCGTCGCGGGATTCGTCCCGGCGATCCGGTCCGCCGGGGCCGCCGAGGTCCACCACGCGCGGCGTCAGCCACAGCTTCGCGGTGGTCAGCACCGTGCCGGCGTCGTCCCGCGTCGTCCGCGCGCGGCCGACCCTCGGGCCATCCGCCACGGCGCCGGTGCGGATCTTCGGGCCCGCCAGATCCATGGACAGCTTGATGTCCCGGCCGACCTGCTCCGCCGCAGCCTTGACGTTGGCGATCATCTTCCGCCACGCGGCCGGCCCCTCGTGGGCGCAGTTGATGCGGGCGACGTCCATGCCCGCCCGGGCGAAACCGAGGACCAGCTCGGCGTCGTCGGCGGCCTCGGACGGCAGCGTCACCATGATGCGCGCCGGAACGCCCTCGCGCTCCAGGCCGAAGAGCCGGTCGGAGTTGGCGTCGAGCGCGAGGTCCGCGGCGTCGTCGAGCTCGATGTACTTGCTCACGTCGGTGTCGACCTCGTCGCCCACGAGCGCCCGCAGCACGGTGCGCGCGATGACCAGGCGCCCGTAAACGCTGGACTCCGCGGTGGTCAGGCTGGTGACGCCCAGGTCGTGCAGGCCGTTCTGCAGTTCGCGGATGTCGATGGTCCGCAGGTGCGCGTACTGCAGCAGATTCTCGGCGCCGGCGCGGTGGTCCGGATGCACGCCCGACAGCATGTCCGCCGCGTCGGCGTTGACGCGGTCGAGCTGCCCGAGGAGGTCATCGAGCTGCTCGATCAGGGGACGGACGTCATGCTGCATGTGTATCGGGTTCTCCTCACCCCGCCTCCGCCACCGCCGCAGGGGTCGCCGGACCCCCAACACCGACGGCCGATCGGCGGACGCGGGGATTCGTCGGGCGATCGGTATGCCCCAATCATGGCCGCGCCGGCGCGAAAGCGACACCCCAAAAGCCATTTCACGCAAGGTTTCACCGAGAATTCACCTTCCCGCCACCGGGCCCCCGCTTTACGACGGAAACCGCGGCGCGGGGGACGTCGCAAAGCAGCCGAGAAACGCGAAACCCGCCGGCCGCCCGCGATGATGCGGGAGCCGGCGGGCGACGGCCCGGTGCGAAAATGCCTAGTGCGAAACGGCCGCCTCGGCGCCGATGCCGGTCATGGAGCGGACCTCCATCTCGGCGCGCTTGCCCGGGAAGTTGTCCGGCTTGCCCACCAGCGTGCCGACGATGCCCAGCAGGAAGCCGGCCGGGATCGCGACGAGCGACGGGTTCTCCAGCGGGAACAACGCGAAGTCCGCGCCGGCGATCAGCGACGTCTCCTGGCCCGACACCGCCGGGGAGAAGATGATCAGGACGATCGACGTCAGCAGGCCGCCGTAGATCGAGAACAGCGCGCCCGTGGTGTTGAAGCCGCGCCAGTACAGCGAGTAGATGATGGTCGGCAGGTTCGCCGCCGCCGCGATGCCGAACGCCAGCGCGACCAGGAACGCGATGTTCTGGCCCAGCGCGCCGATGCCCAGGATGATGGCCAGGATGCCGATGACCACCACCGTCGCCCTGGACACGCGGACCTGCTCCTCCTCCGTCGCCTCGCCGTTGCGCATGACGTTGTTGTAGATGTCGTGCGCCACCGACGCCGAGGCGGTGATGGCCAGGCCGGCGACGACCGCGAGGATCGTGGCGAAGGCGATGGCCGAGATGATGGCCATGAAGATCGTGCCGCCGACCTCCGCCGCCAGCAGCAGCACCGCGGAGTTCACGCCGCCCGGCGCCGCCAGGATCTGCTCCGGGCCGACCAGCGCCGCGGCGCCGTAGCCCATGATGACCGTGAGCAGGAAGAACAGCGCCACGATGCCGATGGTCCAGGTGACCGAGCGGCGCGCCTCGCGGGCGGTCGGGACGGTGTAGAAGCGCATCAGCACGTGCGGCAGGCCCGCGGTGCCGAACACCAGCGCCAGGCCCAGCGACACGAAGTCCAGCTTCGTCAGGACGTCGCCGCCGTACTTCAGGCCGGGCTTCAGAATCGCCTCGCCCGACGGGTGATTGGCCACCGCCGCGCCCAGGAGATTGTTGAAGCCGCCCTTGAGCGCCCAGAACGTCAGGATCGCGATGATGATCGACCCGCCGACCAGCAGCACGGCCTTGATCATCTGCACGTAGGTCGTGCCCTTCATGCCGCCGACCAGGACGTAGACGATCATCAGCGCGCCGACGACCGCGACGACCGTGTACTGCGCCATGCCGCCGTCGATGCCCAGCAGCAGCGCCACCAGGCCACCGGCGCCGGCCATCTGCGCGATCAGGTAGAACAGCGAAATGGTCAGCGTCGAAATGGCGGCGGCCGTGCGCACCGGCTTCTGGTTCAGGCGGAACGACAGCACGTCGGCCATGGTGAAGCGGCCCGTGTTGCGCAGCGGCTCGGCGACGAGCACCAGCGCCACCAGCAGGGCGATGAGGAATCCGACGGAGTACAGGAACCCGTCGTAGCCCTGCACCGCGATGGCGCCGGTGACGCCCAGGAACGCGGCGGCCGACAGGTAATCGCCGGCGATGGCCAGGCCGTTCTGGGTGCCGCTGAAGGACGCGCCGCCGGTGTAGAAGTCACTGCCCTTCTGCGAGGTTTGGCGGGTCGCCCGGACGACGACCGTCAGCGTGACGACGATGAACGCGATGAAGATTGAGATGTTCAGCAGCGGGTTGCCGGTTTCGACGGCGTCCTGCGCGAGAAATGCGGTGTTCATCGTCTAGACCTCTTCCGTGATCGGGGCGCGGTGCTCCATCCGGGCGCGGATGCGCTCGGAGGCCGGGTCGAGGCGGGTGTCCGCGAACTTCACGTACGCCCAGGTGATCAGGCCGGCGGTGACGAACTGCGCCAGGCCCAGGACCATGCCCAAGTTGATGTTGCCGAAGACGGAGATCGCCATCGCGTCCGGGAAGAACGTCGCGGTGACGATGTAGAGGACGTACCAGGCGATGAAGGCGACGAACAGCGGGAAGACGAACCCGCGGAACGTCCTGCGGAGGTCGTCGAATTCCTCCGAGGCCTGCACCTCGATGAACTCGGCCTCCGTCGGGCTCGGGCCCGGCGAAGTGGTGGGGTGTGACATGTCCTGACCTTTCGGGAGAACCTTAAAGAAACCTTGGGTACCTTTTCCCAACGAAGCGATCCTATGGACGGCGCCCGTCCCGTTAAAAATGCGAAGATCGGGGGCGGGGGTACTCGAATGGCTCCGTTATACTCGACTGAACAGCGATTATGACGACCTGCAAATTATTCGCAAGCTTCGCAAGGGCAAGCCTGCGAACGTCGTCAGCCCGGACGAATCAATGAGAGCGCTCTCAGGTTCCGGCCCGAGCCGGGCCGGTCGCCAATCCGGATGCCCCGCTTTTGCCGCGCCCCCGGTTGGACGATGTGGGCTTTGGCGGGCTTTCGGGTGGGAACGGTTGGTTTTCGGCGGGCACCATGAATCGGCCGGGATCGTTGTCTCGTCCGCAAATTTCACACGTCGTCGCCGCGGACACAACGGGACGACGTTCGGGCGCGGAACACAATGCCGTCGCCGACGTGGCCCAGATCACGTCGCACGGTGATTTCGACTACCCCCACATGACCCGGCATTCGGCCTGGGCAACACCGATCGGGACGGATCGGCGCGGCCCGGCGCGGACCCGCGGCTACGGTGGCGGCATGAGATTGTTCGCCTCGATTCGGCCGCCGGAGGAGGTTCGGGAGCACCTCGTCACGGCGCTGCGCCCCGTCCGCGACGACCACGGTCCGCTGCTGAGGTGGACCGACCCCGATCAATGGCACCTGACGGTGGCGTTCTACGGCGAAAGGCCGGACGGCTCCGTCGATGAGCTTGCCGGGCACATCGCCGCCGCTGCGGCGACCACGGAGCTTCCCGACGCCCTCGACCTGCATTTGCGCGGCGCCGGCAGCTTTTCCGGCCGCACGTTGTGGATCGGCGTGGGCGGCGACGTCGCGCCGCTGCGGGATCTGATGGCCGCCTGCGCCCATGATCCCTTCGCCGACCCCGATGACCCCGGCGTCTCGGATGGGTCCGCGGCCCGCGAACGCCGCCGGGCGCACCTGACCGTCGCCCGCCTCCGCGCCCGCGAACAGGGAGGCCGCCGCGACGGGCGCCGTGTCCACCGGCGCAGCGCATGGGCGGGCGATCGCCGGCGGGACCGTTCCCGCGAGGGCGGATATGGCGGCGGCGGCTACGGACGGGACGGCGGTCACGGCCGCGATCTCGCGCGGCCGGCCCGCCATGACGGCGCGGACATCCTCCGCGATGTCGTCCACGCGCTCAGCGTCTACTCCGGCCCGTCGTGGTCGGCGACGGAGATCGAGTTGGTCTCCTCCAGGCTCGGCGAGGGCCGATCCGGCGGCGCGCTGCATGACACGGTCGCCACCATCCCCCTGCACCCCTCGACCGGCGCGGATCGCTGAGGCGCGCCGCCGCTTCGACACCGCGAAAAGGGCCGAAAAGCCGAGTGCGGCCGGCGCGCGGATCATCGCGCCGGCCGCACAGAAGCAGCGCCCCTTACGGGTGGACGAACTCGCCGTCCTTCCAGAACGGGTCCTGGATCGCGCGGAGGGTCTCGACCGACTTGTTGAACTGTTCGGTCTCGTACTCGTCCAGCTCGAGCTCGACGACGCGGCGGACGCCCTTGCGGTTCACGATGGCGGGCGTGCCGATGTACATGTCCTCGTGCCCGTACTCGCCGCGCAGCAGCGCCGACACGGGGAGGGCGACTTCCTGGTTCTGGAAGATCGCGCGGGTGATGCGGGCCAGGCCCATGCCGATGCCGTAGGACGTGGAGCCCTTGGCGTCGATGATTTCGTAGGCGGCGTCGCGGGTGCGGATGAAGATGGCCTCGAGCTCGTCGTGGAGCTCGGGGTTCTTCTCGAGCTGGCTGCGCAGGCCGACGCCGGCGATGTTGGCGGACGACAGGACGGGCAGCTCGGAGTCGCCGTGCTCGCCCACGATGTAGGCGTGGACGCTCATGGGCGAGACCTCGAAGTACTCGCCGAGCATGTAGCGGAAGCGGGCGGTGTCCAGGACGGTGCCGGAGCCGATGACGCGGTGGGCGGGCAGGCCGGAGAACTTCCAGGTGGCGTGGGTCAGGATGTCGACGGGATTGGTGGCGACGAGGATGATGCCGTCGAAGCCGCTGGCCATGATGTCGCCGACGATGGACTTGAAGATGCGCATGTTCTTGTCCACGAGCTGCAGGCGCGTTTCGCCGGGCTTCTGGGCGGCGCCGGCGCAGATGACCACGAGTGCGGCGTCCTCGCAGTCGGCGTAGGTGCCGCGGGTGACCTTGGTTCGGGAGGGGGCCCAGACGACGCCGTGGTTGAGGTCCATGACGTTGCCCTCGGTTTTGCGCTCGTCGATGTCGATGATGGCCAGGTGGTCGCAGGTGCCCTGGTTGACCAGCGCGTAGGCGTAGGCGACGCCGACGTCCCCGGCACCGATGAGCACGACCTTGTTTCCGGCGGAGACCTTCATGGTTGCTTCCTTCCGGGGCGCGGGTTCGCGGTCGGGGTTCCGGGTGGTGGTTTCGCCACCGCACGTAGTCCGTTCACGCCCCAATGGTTGTGTACCTGTGTCCGATTATGCCCGCTTGGGCACTGGTTTTGACAGGGTTTTGTCCGGTGACCCTGGACACATGCACGGTAACCGCTTTACGACGCCCCGGCGTGGCAGGCGGGGCGTGTTCCCGTGGGAGCAGCGGAAATTCCTTCCGGCGTCTGACAGTATGAGGAACATGGATTTCGTGCGCTCGCTGAAGCCGGTGACGCGGCTCCGTGAGGCGCGGTTGCGCGAAACGGTGGCCCGTGAAACGGCCCGCGCCGTGAGCACGGGGCTGCCCATCCGCCGGCGTTCGCGCCCGTGGCGGGGGATCCCGTCGAATCCGGGGCTGGTCGGCGCCGAGATCGCGTCGTGGGCGGCGTTCAGCCCGTCGCTGATGCCGCGGCCGTGGGGGTCGACGGCGATGGTCTCCTTCGGCGCGCAGATCACGGGTCATGTGGTGGGCGTCGCGGTCGGCTACGGGTTCCGCCTGGCCGACGCCCGGTTGCGGAGGACGAAGCTGGGCCGGTTCGCGCCGTCGGTGCGCACGGAGCGGACCATCGCCATGGCATGGCACGGGTCGATGACGGCCGCCACGGCGTGGGTGTGGTGGCGGTCGATCCAGCACCAGCAGTCCATCGGCGGGCTCGTCGGCATGGACGCGCTGTCGTCCGCGCGGGCCCAGTTCGGCGGCACGGTCATGGCGTCGGGGGCGTACCTGGCCACGCAGGGGCTGACGTTCGCCGCGGAGTTCGTCTTCGACCGGATCCGCCGCGCCCTGCGCCCGTGGGTGCCGCGGGGCGTCGCGCCCGTGACCGCGGGAATCGTGGTCGGCGGAGGGCTGGGGCTGGCCGTCGACAAGCTGCTGGTGCGCAGGACCATCGAGCGCGTCTACCGCAACGCCCACCGGGTGAACATGCGGGTGATGCCGGGCCGCGTGCAGCCGTGGGAGCCGGAGCGCTCGGGCAGCCCGTGGTCGCTGGAGCCGTGGCACGCGCTGGGGGCGCAGGGCCGCTCGATGGTGGCCGACGGGCCGCGGGCGCGGGACATCGCCGCGGTGACCAAGCGGAAGCCCGAGGAGGTCATGGAGCCGATCCGCGTGTACGCGGGCAAGGTGCGGGGGCGGTCGCTGAAGTTCCAGACGGAGCTGATCATCCGGGAGCTGCACCGCACCGGCGCATTCCGCCGGGACCACCTGGTCATCCACGTGACCACCGGCACCGGGTGGATCCCGCCGTGGGGCCTGATGGCGGTGGAGTTCTTCACCGGCGGCAACTGCGCGCAGGTGGGGCTGCAGTACTCCGACCTGCCGTCGCCGGTGGCGTGGCTGGCCGACCACGACACGCCCCCGGAGGCGGGCCGCGCGCTGTTCCGCCGCATCCGCGAGGAGTGGGAGCGGCTGCCGGAGGGCGACCGGCCGAAGCTGATCATCGCCGGCGAGTCGCTGGGCGGCTTCGGCGGCAACGGGGCGTTCGACGACGTCGCGGACATGCTCGCCTCGGTCGACGGTGCGGTGTGGACCGGCACGCCGCAGTTCACGCCCATCTGGAAGGAGCTGACGCGCACCCGCGACGCGGGATCGCCGGAGATCGCGCCGGTCATCGACGGCGGCCGGCACGTGCGCTTCGCCACCCGCCCGCAGGAGCTGTGGGAGACCTACGGCGGCGAACCGCTGGGCGAATGGGAGCATCCGCGCGTGGCGTACCTGCAGCACGCGTCGGATCCGATCGTGTGGTGGGACTACCCGCTGGCGTGGCGGCGGCCCGATTGGCTGAGGGAACGCCTGGGCCGCGACGTGCTGTCGGCGATGCGGTGGTTCCCCGCGGTGACGTTCCTGCAGGTGCTCATCGACGGCCTGGTCAGCGTGGACGTGGGCGACGGCCACGGGCACAGGTACGAGGCCGAGTCGCTGCCGGCCTGGGCGGCCGTGCTGGGCTGCGAACTCGACGACGACCACGCGGGAGCCGCGGGAGTGCGGTTCAAGAGGATCGCCAAGTGGGGCCGGAGGAACCTGCCGCCCAAGGCCTAATGCGCATCTCCCCGGTGCACTGCGAGATCGCCGGAACCTACGTACCGTGGGCCGTGTTCGACGGCTGGACGGGTCGACGGCCCGTGCGGTCACCGTAACCAGGAAAGGATGCGAAACATGGGAATCTTCGACAAGGCCAAGCAGTTCGCCGCCGACAACCCGGACAAGGTGAGCCAGGGCATCGACAAGGCCGGCGACGCGATCGACGAGCGCACCGGCGGCAAGCACTCCGAGCAGATCGACAAGGCGCAGGACGCCGCCCGCAAGCATCTCGCCGACGGCGAGGGCGAGCAGCCCCGGCAGTAGCGCACGTCACGTGCATGGCGCCCGTTTCCCGGGAATCCCCCGGGCAGCGGGCGTTATTCTGTGTGCGGGACCCCTCCGCCGGCTCCGACCCCGGCTTTCCCACCCCGGACCGGCACCGTTTCCGCGCCGCCACGCGCCGCGGACCAGCACGAAAGGCGACGCGCCATGAGCTTCATCGACAAGGCCAAGGATTTCATCGACAAGAATCCGGACAAGGTCCGCCAGGGCATCGAGAAGGCGGGCGACGTGATCGACGAGCGCACCGGCGGCAAGTACGCCGACAAGATCGATCGCGTGCAGGAAGAGGCCGCCAAGCGCCTGGGCGGCGGCGAGGCGCGCGAAGGCAGCGAACCCGCCGCCCGCTAACCGCAGGTGACGCCGGTGGCGTGCACGGGGCAGTATCCGCCCGGGTTCGCCTCCAGGTACCCGCGGTGGAAGGGTTCGGCGACCCAGAAGCGCCCGGTCGGGGTCCGGTCCAGCGGGGTGACCTCCGTGGTGATGGGCCCGAACCCGGCCGCCGCCAGCCGCGGCGCGTAGGCCGCGAGGGTCTCCTCCGTCACGCGCGCCTGTTCCGCGTCGAGCGGGAACACGGCCGAGCGGTACTGCGGGCCGATGTCGTTGCCCTGGCGGTCGCCCTGCGTCGGGTCGTGGTTTTCCAGCACCAGGCGCAGCAGCTGCGCGAAGCTGGTCCGCGCGGGGTCGAACACGGCGAGCACGGACTCGGTGTGCCCGGTCCGGCCGCCGCAGACCTCGCGGTACGACGGCCACTGCGTCGCCCCGCCGGCGTAGCCGGGCAGGGTCGTCCACACTCCCGGCGCATTCCACAGGAGCTTTTCGACGCCCCAGAAGCAGCCGGCGGCGACGATCATGGCGTGGTGCCCCTCGGGCCACGGCCCGCCGTACGGGGTGCCCAGGACCAGGTGCTCACCGGCGACGCGGCCGCCGTCGTCGAGGATGTCGGTCGGGGTGAAAGCAGTCATGGGCGCGAGGATACGCGGCGGGCCGGGCGACCGTGAGCGCCGGAAGCGCCGATTCGAACGCCGCGCCCCGACCCCGATCCGCGTTCGCGGGTACCGTCGCGTACGTACGCCCGGTGGCGTGGACCACACGCCGGCGATCAGCCCCGTCGGCGCGCGCCGGTCATCGCATGCCCACCTATCGAACCTGCGGAATTACGCACATGAAACCTTGCGTAATTCTTTGGGATGGGTACCATCGGGTGTCAGAAGCGAAATCGACATTCCAAGGAGGACCACCCATGGCCGTTTACGAGCTGCCGGAACTGGACTACGCCTACGACGCCCTCGAGCCGCACATCGCCGGCGAGATCATGGAGCTGCACCACACCAAGCACCACCAGAACTACGTCAACGGCGCCAACGCCGCCCTGGAGAAGCTGGAGGCCGCCCGCAACGACGGTTCCATCGCGGGCGTCGTCACCGCGCTCTCCAAGGATCTCGCCTTCAACCTGGGCGGCCACACCAACCACTCCATCTTCTGGAAGAACCTCTCCCCGAACGGCGGCGGCGAGCCGACCGGTGAGCTGGCCGAGGCCATCAACCGCGACTTCGGTTCCTTCGAGAAGTTCAAGGATCACTTCTCCGGTGCCGCGCTGGGCCTGCAGGGCTCCGGCTGGGCCATCCTGGGTTACGACCACATCGCCGGCCGCCTCGTCATCGAGCAGCTGACCGACCAGCAGGGCAACGTTTCCGTGAACCTGACCCCGCTGCTGATGCTCGACATGTGGGAGCACGCCTTCTACCTGCAGTACAAGAACGTCAAGGCCGATTACGTCAAGGCCGTCTGGAACGTCTTCAACTGGGACGACGTCGCCGAGCGTTACGCGAAGGCTTCCGCCTAAGTTTCTTTTCCGCCCCGCCCGGTTTCCGGGCGGCGGCGCGGGATGCTTTGCGACGGCTCCGCCGTCGTGCATCGAGGGACTCCCCGGCGGTCCGCTGCACAAGTCGGCCGCCCGGTGAACCCACCCGCCCCACCCCCGCGTTTTTCGCGGTCGGTGGGGCGGGTTTCGCGTTCGCCGCGTCATCTGGCCCGGACGGGCCGGCGGATCGCACGGACCGCCGGGCCGAAACCGATGACGGCTCAGCCCATCGGCACCGTCAGATCACCAGGCCCAGCAGCATCACGGTGATCAGGCCGACGACGGACAGGATCGTCTCCATCAGCGACCACGTCTTGAGGGTCTGCGGCACGGTCATGCCGAAGTACTCCTTGACCAGCCAGAAGCCGGCGTCGTTGACGTGCGAGAAGAACACGGAACCGGCACCGATGGCCAGCACCATCAGGGCGGTCGTCGCGGGGTCCAGGCCGGTTGCGATGGGCGCCATGATCCCGGCGGCGGTGATGGTGGCGACCGTGGCGGATCCCGTCGCCAAGCGGATGAACACCGCCACCAGCCACGCCGCCAGCAGCGGCGAAATGGCCGCCCCCGACAGCCAATCGCCGATGACACCGGCGACGCCGGACGCGACCAGGGTCTCCTTGAAGCCGCCGCCGGCGCCGACGATGAGCAGGATGCCGGCGATGCCCGCGAAGGATGCGCCGACCAGGTCGGAGACCTCCTTCAGGCCGCGGCCGCCGCGCATGCCGAGCACCCACATCGCGTACAGCGACGTCGCCAGCAGCGCGACGAGCGGGGTGCCCGCGAACATCACCAGCGAATGGGCGGGATTGCCGGTGCCGCCGGCCCACGCCGTTTCCACGAGGGTGCGCAGGAGCATCAGCACCACGGGCAGCAGCACGACCGACAACGACACCGCGACGCCCGGGCGGTCCTCCTCCGCGACGGGCTCGCCGGCGGTGAAGGTGTCCGGGGCGGGGATGGGCACCCACCGCGCCATGAACTTGCCCGCCACCGGGCCGGCCAGCACCACGCACGGCACCGCGACGATGAGGCCCAGCCCCAGCGTCAGTCCCAGGTTCGCGCCGAGCGCGTCGATGGCGATCAGCGGCCCCGGGTGCGGCGGCACCAGGCCGTGCAGCGCCGACAGGCCGGCCAGTGCCGGGATGCCCAGCAGGATGACGGGCTGTCGCGCACGCTTCGCCGCCAGCATGACGACGGGGATGAGCAGCACCACGCCGACCTCGAAGAACAGCGGGATGCCGATGACGAACGCCAGCGCCGCCATCACCCACGGCAGCTTCCCCGCGGTCGTTCGATCGAGGAACCCCTCGACGATCGCGTCGGCGCCGCCGGACTTCACCAGCAGCATGCCGATGATCGCGCCGAGCGCGATGAGCACGCCCGTGCCGCCGACCGTCGACCCGACGCCCTTGGTGAAGGCGGTGAACGTATCGGTCAGGCCGATGCCCGCCACCAGTGCGAGCACCGCCGAACCCAGCATCAGCGACAGGAACGGATGCAGCTTGCCCCACACGATGAGCGCCACGATGGCGGCGATGCCCACCAGCGCCGCGATGACCAGCTGCGCGGGTCCGGCGGTGGTCAACGGGGCGGTGGCGTCTGCGGCGTGAAAAGAGGTGGAGAGATTGGAAGTGGCGAGATCAGAGGTGGCGAGACTAGAGGTCCCGAGATGAGAGGAGGCGGTGATCATCGCGCAACCTCGTTTCCGGCCGCATCCGTGTCGGTCGTCGCCCCGCCCGCGGGGTCCATGCCCACGTGCGCGAATCCGGCGTCGACGATCTCCCGCGGGGTCCCCGCCAGGTCGACGGTGACGCCGTCCTCATCCGCGCCGAGCTGCTCCAGGTCCGCGTACTGGCTGGGCAGCAGCGACGCCGGCATGAAGTGGCCGGTGCGGTGGGCCAGGCGCCCCTCAATGATCGAGGCGTCGCCATGCAGATGCACGAACACCACGCGCCCGTCGGCCTCCCGGAGAATGTCGCGGTAGCGGCGCTTGAGCGCGGAGCACGTCACGATGGATCCGGGCCGCTCGGCGGTGCGGCCGGCGTCGTCAAGCGAACCGGCGGAGCCGGAGCCTTCCGCGATCGCGCCGCCCCCGGCGACTGCGCCGCCCTCGGCGGCACGCTGCGACATCCAATCGCGCATGGCCTCCAGCCAGGGGCGGCGATCGTCGTCGTCGAGGGGATGGCCCGCCGACATTTTGTCGATGTTGGCCTTCGGGTGGAAGTCGTCGGCCTCCGCGTACGGCCAACCGGTCAATTCGGCGGCCAGCTGTGCGGCGGTGGTTTTTCCGCAGCCGCTGACCCCCATGAACACCAGGTGTGTAAATGCGAACATGGGGTGAGATTATCGGCACGATGCGTTCGCCGGTGAGCGTTCTTTCACGATTCCGAAGCATGATGGGATACATCACTTTTCGGGCGTTTCCGTTGACAAGGGCCCAACCCGCCGAATCCGGCCCGCGCCCGCCCGCCACTGGATACCGTTGCGCCATGAACACCCGCGATACCGCCACCCCGGCCCACGACCGCCACACGGGCGCCGCCACGGACGACCCGGTGACCATCACGTACGAGGAGCTCGATGGCGCGCGCATCGCCGTCGTCGCGCTGAATCGGCCGGCGAAGCTCAATGCGCTGACCATGGCCACGCTCCGCGGCCTCGATGCGGCGGCGAAGTCGCTGCGCCGCGATCGCGACCTGCGCGGGGTGATCTTCGCGGGCGAGGGGGCGTCGTTCTGCGCCGGACTGGATTTCGCGTCGGTGATGAAGAAGCCGCTGGACATCGTCTCCGCGTTCGCCCCGAATCCGCTGGCGCGCGACGGCGCGAACCTGTTCCAGCGGGTGTGCTGGGAGTGGCGCCGCCTGCCCGCGCCCGTCATCGCGGTGGTCCACGGCCATTGCTACGGCGGCGGCGTGCAGCTGGCGCTCGGCGCGGACTTCCGCGTCACGGCGGCCGATGCCCGTTGGTCGGTGCTCGAGACCAAATGGGGCCTGATCCCCGACATGTCGGGCGCGCGGACGCTGGCCGACCACGTCGGCGCGGAGCGCGCCCGCTGGCTGACCATGACGGGCGAGGAGCTGTCGGGCACGGAGGCCGTCGAGGCCGGGCTGGCCACGGAAACCGCGGATTCGCTTGACGACGCCCACGCGCGGGCCCACGACATGCTCCGCCAGTTGATCGGCCGGTCCCCCGACCAGATCGCGGCGACGAAGTCGCTGTTCAATTCGGCGTGGCGCTCCCCGCGCGCCACGTTCCGGGCGGAGCGCTTCCAGCAGGCGAAGCTGCTGGTCAGCGAAAACGCCGCCCGCGCCCGGGCTGCGGGGCTGAAGAAGAGGGCGCCGGATTTCGTCAGCCGCGGGACGCTGATTTTCGGCCGGAAGAAGCGCTGACGCGGTCCTCCAGATCGCCGACGTAGGGGATCTCGCGGGTGGCGCGGCCGGTGGCCAGCCATTCGCGCACGACGGCGGTGGACCGGCAGTCGTCCCCGTTGTAGCGCAGCAGTTTCGCGCGGGCTGCGGCGGAGTCCATGCCGGGGCGCGGCTCCGGCGCACCGGACTGGCCCGCGTCACCTGCGCCGATGCCGACGGCGTCGCGGTAGAAGGACAGCGACGCCTCGCCGTCGGCATCTTCGTCGCGCCAGGTGAACCCGGCCAACGGCGCGACGACCTTCAGCCCCAGCCCCGCCGGGCTGATCAGCTGCCGTTTGGTCACGCGGAACAGGTCGACCCATTCCGCGGAGGAGATGAAGCGCTCGATCTCGGCGACGTCGGGCACCGCGATGATGCGGGCCGGGCCGGTGGAATCCGACGCGTGAGCGTCGGCCTCCACGACGAACTCCATGCCCGCGAATCGCTTGGCCGAATGCCGCAGCCAGTGATTCTCGCCCTCCGCCGCCCAGCAGTAGGCGCGGAACGTCCGCCCATCGGCGTGCGCGGCGGCCCGGCGCGCCATGAGCCAGTCCCAGAACAGCGCGAAATTCCGCGCCTCCGCCTCGCCGCCGAGCCCCTCCGGACCCGGCGGCGCCCACGTCACGTGCGGCACGTAGCCGTCGTCGGGGGTCCAGGCGCCCCACAGGTACGCGCCGTGCCCGGGGTACGCCTCGAGGTCGACGTCGATTTCCACGTCGGCGCGCGGTGCCGTCGTCTCACGCACGCGCAGGGCGGCGGGCTCGCCGAACACCGACAGCAGCGCCAGGTGCCGGTGCTCGCCGGCCCCTTCGTCCCGCGCCAGCTGCCGGATGGTGGTGATCCCCGCCTGCCGGTACTCGTCGCCGCGGTTGCCCGGCAGCAGCAGCGAGATGTCGTCGGCGGCGCGCAGCTCGTCCTCGCACGCTTCACGCCAGCGGCAGCCGCGGCATTCGCGGATCTTGCGCGGCGCCAGCGGCCATTCGCCGACGCGCCATTCGATTCCGTCGACCTTCGGCGCCGGCGGCGGGCCATTTTCGCTTGACGACGCTCCCCCGCCCGCACCGGGCATGTGCTCCCGGCCCCGGGCTTCGTGTCGTTCCACGGCGTGGATGGCTGCCCGTGCGCGTCGCAAAGCAGTGCGGTACGCGGCCACCCGCGGGCCCTCGTCGGCGACGACCACCCGCGTCGGGTCGGCGCCGATGCCCCCGACCAGCCCGTACGAGGCGCCGAGCCGGTGCAGCAGCGCGGCGGCCTGGCCCAGGCGCACGGCGTCGGCGGCGTTGTGGCGCAGCTTCAACGCCTCGTCCGCCACGATGCCCTCGCGCAGCGTCCGGCCCAGCACCCCCGGGCGGCCCAGGCGGGCGACGGGGAGGATGCGGGCCGCCTCCGTGCGGCGGCGGCGCGGCTCCAGCAGCTTGTGCGCGGCGATGAGCACCGGCAGATAGCCGTCGCCGAGGCGGACCAGCAGGTCGGGGCGGGACTCCTCCGCGATGCCGGAGAAGGCGCGGTCCCCCGGCGGCCGCGTGTGGCCGAGCACGCCGCCGACGATGAGGTCCGCCCCGGCGGCGATGGCCTCCAGCGTGTCCAGATCGGCGTCGGGCCCCGGCTCGATGACCGTCGGATCGGGCAGCGCGGCGATCACCGACGCGCGGTGATGCGCGCCCAACTCCGCGCGCCGCCGCGCCGATTCCGGCTCCCCCGGGCGCCGCGGCCCGGCCAGACGATCGCGGACCAGCCGATACCGGCATCCGACCAAATCGGGCCCGGTCACCGGCTGCGGGACGGTATCCTCGGTGTTCACGATGCAACCAGAGTATCGCCCGGCCGGAACCGGGGTTAATCTGGTTACGAGACCACGATCCGCGGCCCGCGCCGCGGCGCAGCTCGATCGACGAAACGAACGAAGACTCCGACCGCAGATTAGGGATTCCATGAGCTTCTTGGGCGACTACCGCGACCGCCGCCGCGAAACGAAACTGAAGCTGAAGGCCGCGAAGGCCAAGGCGAAGGAAGACGCGAAGCACGAGGCGAAGCTGAAGGACAAGGCGTACCGCGATGGCCTCAAGGCCGCCGAGGTCGAGCGCAAGCGCGATTCGAGGGCCGCCAAGAAGGAAGCCAAGCGCGACCGGAAGCTGGACAAGCGCGCCACCAAGCGGGCCGAGAAGATCCGCAAGGCCGGGTGGAAGGACGAGAAGAAGGCCCTCAAGGCCAAGCACAAGCACCAGACGCGCATGGCGGAGAAGATCCTCCAGCAGCAGCGCAGCCGCGGCGTCACCTCCGACAAGGCGAAGGGCTGGGTCGGCGCCGCCCGCCTGCTGCTGCCCGTGGCCCTGCCGCTCGGCTACCGGCTGCTGACGTTCGCGCAGAACCGCGGCCAGGACGCCTCCGCCCGCCGCTTCGGCGTGACCGGCGACGCAGTGGCCCGCCACCACGGTTACGGCGCCCCGCTGCGCGCCCGCATCGAGGGCATCCACGGTTCGCTGGACCGCCTGGAGAAGTCGAAGGCGTCGGGCACGATGGGCTTCGTCAAGGACGCCCGCAACCGC
Source organism: Corynebacterium halotolerans (assembly GCF_001056295.1). Lineage (GTDB taxonomy): Bacteria > Actinomycetota > Actinomycetes > Mycobacteriales > Mycobacteriaceae > Corynebacterium > Corynebacterium hansenii. The sequence continues at coordinate 15,003 of NZ_JVMD01000006.1, read as the reverse complement.
CTGGACTTGCTCGTCGACGCCATCGAGACGGCCGAGCACATGACGCCGGATCAGCGCCGCCGCGCGCACATGTCCATCTCCGCGGAGCTCGACGGCATCGATTCCGAGATCATGGCCAAGATGGGCCTGACCGCCTAGACGCGCCATCGCCGGCCGGACCGCCCTTCCCGGGTGGGCCGGCCGGCTTTTTCATGCCCGGTCCCCGCACGTGAACGCAGCGAACGCGGGGCCTCGGCTCCGGGAACCGTGAATGACCGAAAAATGAACCTTTCGTTAATTCCCCCCTCATCGGGGTGAACTGTCGCCGCCTCGAATTGGCGATACAGGTACTGGCCAAGTGTCATGTACAGCATGACTTTCGCCTCGGGCTCCTCCCCCTCGTCGCCGACGCCATCCCGCCGCACCGTCCTCAAGGCCGGTGCGGCCACCGCCGCCCTCGTCGGCACGTCGAGCCTCGCCGGCCGCTTCACCGCCGCGGCCCAGGAAGCCGCGCAGCAGGCCGTCGACGCCGGCGGCCACGCCGTCTTCCAGCACGGCGTCGCATCCGGCGATCCGCTGCCCGACTCCGTCCTCCTGTGGACCCGCGCCACCTCCAACCCGGACGACATCCCCGGTTCCGGCGCCGGCACCGTCGTCAAGCTGCTCTGCGAGGTGGCCACCGACGACTCCTTCTCCGAGATCGTCCTGTCCGGCGAGACCACCGCCTCCCCGGACAACGACAACACCGTCAAGCTCGACGCCACCGGCCTGCGGCCCGACACCCGGTACTGCTACCGCTTCACCGTCGCCGACGGCGAGTACGCCGGCCAGGTCTCCCCCGTCGGCCGCACGCGCACCGCCCCGGCCGCCTCGACGACGCCCGACAAACTCGGCATCGCGCTGACCTCCTGCGCCAACTGGGAGGCGGGCTACTTCTCCGCCTACCGCGACATGGCGGACAACCCGGACGTCGACGTCATCATGTGCGTCGGCGACTACCTGTACGAGTACGCCAGCGGCGAATACGCGGCCAAGGACGGCGCCATCCGCAACCATGAGCCGGCGCACGAGATCATCTCGCTGTCCGACTACCGCCGCCGCTACGGCCACTACCGCACCGACGCCGACCTGCAGGCCGCCCACGCCGCCAAGCCGTGGCTGGTGACCTGGGACGACCACGAAATCGCCGACGACGCCCACGCCACCGGCGCCGACAATCACTCCCCCGAAAGCGAAGGCGACTACGCCGCCCGCCGCGACGCCGCCTACCAGGCGTACCTGGAGTGGCTGCCCGTGCGCGCCACCCCGCTGTCCCAGGGCGGCCACCTCTACCGCGCCTTCGCCTACGGCACCCTGGCGGACATCACGATGCTCGACCTGCGCACCTACCGCGACAAGGCCCCCGAGTTCGTCAACGCCCGCGACACCGACGACGAGAACCGCACGATGCTCGGCTCCGAGCAGATGAAGTTCCTGCACAACCGGTGGTCGACGTCGTCGGCGTCGTGGAACCTGGTCGGCAATTCCGTGATGTTCACCCCGGTGCTCATCCCGCCGCTGGACCCGCAGACCTCCGGCGCGATCACCGAGCTGATGGGCCTGCCGCAGGAGGGCATCCCCTACAACTCCGACCAGTGGGACGGCTACGCCCATGAGCGCCGCCGCCTGATCCAGATCATGTCCGAGCAGGGGCTCGACAACGTCGTGTTCCTGACCGGCGACATCCACTCCTCGTGGGCCTGCGACGTGCCGGTGGCGCCCGGCCGCTACCCCGCCGACGGCGTCGCCGCCGCGGAGATCGTGTGCACGTCCGTCAGCTCGCCGAACATCGACGACATCGTGAAGTTGCCGCCGCGCAACCCCGTTTCGCTCGCCGCCGAGCAGGCGCTGTCCACGGCAAACCGCCACGTGAAGTGGGTGGAGTTCGATAACCACGGCTACGTCAGCGTCCATGTCCGCGCCGATGAGATCGTGGCCGAGTACCGCTTCGTCGACGACAAGACCGTGCCCAACCGCCCGCTGCACACCGCCGCGCGGTACCGGGTGCGCCGCGGCGAGGGCGTGTCGCCCGCGTAGGCGCCCTCTTCCCGGTCCCGGCTCCGGCCGACCGACCGACGGCCCCGGACGCCCACCAGTGGCGCCCGGGGCCGTTTTGCGTGGCTTCCCGGGCTCACTCCGGCGGCGAACTCCGCGATGTGACGAATTCCACGCGACTTTGCGGACCGTCCGCACATTTCGTTTAACCCGCCGCATAGTACTTTTGCTTCTCGACGCCTATGCGGAATCCGAATCGACTGAGAATTCACCGAGATTCGCCGCAATTGAAGCGCCCGACCATTAAATCCGTATACAATTCGATGCAAGACCGAGATCACACCAGAGAAGGCATGACGGTGCACGTGACGGCGCCGATGCCACCCACCACAGATAGGGAAGACATGGCGCGCAAAGAAGTAATCCAGTACATCGACGATCTAGACGGCACCGCGCTGGACGCGGAAGAGGTCAAGGTCGTGCGTTTCGGCTACCAGGGCCGCAATTACTACCTGGACCTTTCCGCAGACAATGCGGAGAAGTTCGACGAAATGATCCGCCCGTACGTGGATAAGGCCCATGCCGACGATTCGGCGCCGGCCACCCGCGCCCGGCGCGGCGGCAACCCGAATTCCACGAAGCAGCGCGAGCGCAACCGCATCATCCGCCAGTGGGCGAAGGACCGCGGCATGGACGTCGCCGACCGCGGCGCACTGCCGAAGGCGATCATCGACGAGTACGAGGCCTCGCACTCCTAGAAGAGGCCCCGCACTCCTAGAATCGGATGCGCGAGCCCCGGAGCCGAGCCGAGCGCCGGTCCCGGGAGCCCGTGCGGGCGCCCGCCCGATGTCCGGCGACGGCGCAGCGGAACGGGCCCGCAGGCAACTATTCGACATCGTCCCGCGTGACGGTACCGGGCGCTCCCGGGCCGGCCCCGCGGGTTCCGGGCGCCCGAAAGGGGATGGGTCCCGTTGCTGGCACCCCTGGTCTTCGTCATTTCGGGGATCCTCAAAGCCTGGCACCTCGTCATTTCGGCGGTGCCGGGCGTTTCCGCGTCCACGGCCTGGACCGCGTCGGTGGTCCTGCTGCTGATCACGGTGCGCACGGCCCTGCTGCCCATCGCGTACAAGCAGTTGGTGATGGGCCGGAAGACGGTCAACCTGCGGCCCAAGTTCGCCGCGATCCGGCTGAAGTACGCGCGCAGCATCGACCCGAACGCCGCGAAGTACGAGAAATGGGCGGCGCAGGAGCTGCGGAAGCAGCACGGCATCAACGTGTGGACGGGGCTGATCCCCCCGCTGGTGCAGATCCCGGTGTTCATCGGGCTGTACCGCATGCTCCGGCACATGGCCGCCGTCGGCGCGCACGGGTCGTCGCACGTGACCGAAAGGGTGGGCCTGCTCAGCGGCGATGAGGTTCGCGGATTCGCCTCCGCGACATTCTCGGGCGTTCCCCTGCCCGCATATCCCGCGATGCCGCAGCCGCAATTGGCCGAACTGGGCACGACTTTTTCCGATGTCCTCTCCGTCGCCACCCCGCTCATTTTCGCGGCGGCCGCATTCACGGGCATCAACATGGCGATTTCCGTCAATCGACTGCGGCGCACACTCGACCACGGTTCGCGCTTCATGCGCGGCACCTACAAATACCTGGTCTTCATGACCTTCTTCGCCGTGTCGTTCCCGCTGTTCTTCGGCTTTTTCGGCCCGGCGCCGCTGGCGATCGTCGTCTATTGGGTCTGCAACAACCTGTGGACCATGAGCCAAAACGCAATCATCACCATCATCCTCGAGCGCCGGCATCCCCTCACGCCGGAATTCAAGGCCCTCCGGGATCAATCGCGGGATGCGCGGCGGCAGCAGCGGAAGAATCGGCGGCGCAATCGTCGTGAAGCACGGGCCTCCCGTTGGCGCGCGGTGGCCGGGACCATCCGCCACCCGCGCCGGCGCGAGGAACTGTGGGACGCCCACCGCACCTTCCTCGCGGAACGCGAGGCCGCGGCGAAGGCGATGACCGACAGGCAGATGGCGCAGAAGGTCAAGATCCACCAGACGCGGCAACTCGCCCGCCTGCTGCGCACCGAGTCCCAGGGCGACCTGCCCAGCATGGACCGCCCGACGCGAGTCAACGACGCTTGGCGACGGACCGCGCCCCTCCCGGAGCCGGCCACCCAGGAGGACGAGCGGATCGTCGGCAAGCTGGGGAAAGTCGTCGTGCGGATGGTGCTGGCGAAGGATGCGCAGGACAAGAAGCGCGCCGAGACGAAGCGGGCGAAGGCGGCCGCGCGGCTCAAGGCGAGGGCAGCGGCCAGGGCCGCGAAGAACGCCGGGTTGGACGGCTGAAACTGAGCGGGGGCTCAGCTGCCGGCTCAGCGTCAGTGCTCGGCGTAGACCAGGTCGCGGGCGAGATCGCGGGCGGTCTGCAGCGGCGTGAGGTCCTTGGACATCTTCGCGCCGGCCAGCCCGCCGTCGAGGTAGAGCATCAGCATGTTCGCGTGCAGCGACGCCTGGTTGCATTCCTTCTCGCCCAGCAGCGCGCGCAGCGTGTCCCACAGCCAGGTGCGGTGGGCCACGACGGTCGCGCGGATCTCCTCCTCCGATTCCGTCGCCGGGTTCGGGTATTCGGAGGCGGCGTTCTGGAAGTGCGAGCCGCGGAAATCGATGCCGGGTTGCTCGGCGATGCACTGATCGAAGAACGCGAGGATCTTCTCCTCGGGCGTGTCCAGCGATTCCGCGCGGGCGTTCCAGGCGGCGCGCCACTTCTGGTCGAGGTCCTCGAGGTACGCGATGACCAGCTTGTCCTTCGACCCGAACAGCGAATACAGGCTGGCCTTGGCCACGTCGGCCTCGCGCAGCACGCGGTCGATGCCGATGACGCGGATGCCCTCGTTGGTGAACAGCTCCGTGGCGGAGGTCAGCAGCCGGTCGCGGGGGCTCGGCCGGTTTCGGCGCCGCGACGTGGCCTTGCCACCCCGCGTCGTCTTGCCGGTCGTCGCATCCGCCACGTCGTGCACCCGTCCCTTCGCATCGTCCTCGTCGTGCCCCTCGCCGCCTGCACGGCGACTGCACCGAATGGTCAGACTGGTCAGTGCAGATCGAGGTTTCACCCGAGTTTACAGCCACGCCGCCGCGTTGGACGGTCGGCCCGCCGGTTTCCGCGGTCTTCGCCCGGCCACTCCCGGTCGCGGGCGCGCCCGGCCGTGCGCCCCGGCACCGCAACAACCACCAACCCGACCATTGCTCCCACCCCAAGGGACTCCACCCCGAAGAGAGCCGCAGCCCGCACCCCTCACTCACCCTCGAACAGCCCGAACTCCCGGGCGGCGGATTCACCGGCGCGCCACTCGAGGTCGTCGTAAAGCTCCCAGCAGGGCAGCCGGTCCCAGTCGGTTTCGGCGCGCCGCCCGCCCTCGTGCACAAGGTCGAAGCGGTACGGCCCGATCCGGTAATCGAGCACGACGATCACGCCCAGCCGCTCCAGCGCCCGCGCCAGCCGTCGCTCGACGTTCGATCTCGCGCCCTCCGGCACCCACGACAGCAGCGCGACCAGCTCCGACGCCCGCGGGTGCGCCAGGGCCCGGGCTTCCTCCAGCAGAGCCGCGCGGCTCGCCACATCGGGCATCTGCTTGTCGACGACCATCGCCACCAGTTCCGCGCCCCACTGCGAAGGGGCCATGAGATCGGCCAACGTCCGCGCGGCGCCGGTCGCGCGCCAACCGTGGACGAGCACGCCCGTCGTCGTGGAGGGCATTCGCCGGTGAACCACGGCGCCCTGGAGCCGGACGACGCTGCGGGGCACGATCACATCGAGCTCGGCGGGCGGCGACTGCCGGAACCCGTGCAGCCACGCCGCCGTGCGGTCGGAGAACACCGCCGTCGGGTTCAGCCTCATCACCAGCGCCATCGTCGATTCCCCCCATGGCACCGAGGGGCGCACGGCGAGCCGGGGTTTGCAGGTCGGCGGGATTGCGGCCGTCGGGATTGCGGTCGGCGGGATTGCGGCCGGCGGGATTGCGGCCGACCGGCGCTCGCAAACCGCCCCACGCCCAAGCACCGGCGGGCGCACGAAAAAGCCCGGACCCCCTTCCCGAAGGAAGGGGATCCGGGCCCGATCGCGTGGCGTAAAAGCGCTGTTAGCGGCGCTTGGTCACCAGGCCGACGATCCACAGCAGGATCACCGCGCCGAGGAGGCAGGTGAGGAAGCTGAAGATCAGTCCACCGCCCGCGACGTCGACGCCGAACAGGCCGAGCAGGAAACCACCGAGGAAGCCACCGATGATGCCGACGACGATGTTCAGGATGATGCCCATGGACGCGTCGGTGCCCATGATCTTGGAGCCGATCCAGCCGGCCAGACCACCGATGATGATCCAGCCGATGAAGCCCATGGCCGGTGCGGACGCGGCGAGAAGCAGAGTGTCAGTCATGATCGTATTTCCTTTCACGGGGAAGAAACCGTCGTTCACCATTGTAATCGAGCGAGACGTTGATACTGCAACGGAACGCTAACGTTTTGAGAAAGATTTTCTACGCCCCGTCACGGAATTCCCTCAGGTCACGCTTGGTTTTCCGTGTCAGGGGAAAAACAAGAAAGTTCTTCTGAAATTCACTTCCACCGGGCTGCACATCCGCGGATCGGCCGTCGAAAAGCGGTCGGCCGGGGCCGGGGCCCCACCCGGGGGCCCCGCACCGCATCCGCTACTTCGGCAGCGAGTCCGGTCGCACGACCATCATCGGGCACGGCGCCGCCTGCAGCAGCGCGCGCGACGTGGATCCGAGCAGCATGCCCTTGAAGCCGCCGCGGCCGTGCGAGCCGACGACGAGCAGCTGGGCGCCCTCGGAGGCGTCGGCGAGCGCGCGCACCGGACGGTCGCGGGTGACGACCTTGGTGACCTTCACGTTCGGGAACTGCTGCTGCCAGCCGGCGAGCCGCTGACCGAGGAGCGCGTTCTGCTCCTCCTCGACGACCTGCCACTGCTGCTGCGCCGCGGACAGGCCGGCGAGCGACGCCTGGACCTGCATGTCCATCCAGGTGTGCACGGCGATCAGCTCGGCACCGCGGGCGTCGGCCTCCTTGAAGGCATTCTCGATCGCCTTCTGCGACACGCCGGAGCCGTCGACGCCGACGACGACCGGGCCGTACTTGGTCTCCTCGGTGACGTGGTTGTCCTCGCGGACCACGACCACCGGGCACGACGCGTGCGACACGACCGCGGCCGACACCGAACCCATCACCATGCCGGAGAGCCCGCCGAGGCCGCGCGATCCCATGACGATCATGGTGCACTGCTCGGACAGGTCGAGCAGCATGTCGATCGGGCTGCCCTCCTCGATCTGGTGCGACACGTCGACGTCGGGCGCGAAGTCGCGCGCGACCTGCTTGGCTTCCTCGACCTTCTCCAGGGTCTCCGCCTCCAGGTCCTCGTAGAGCTCCTGCGGGGGGACCATGCCCTCCGCGTAGAGGAACTGCGGCATGGAGTAGCTGCTCACCAGCCGCAGGGGGATTCCGCGCTTCACCGCGGTGTTGGCCGCCCACTTGGCTGCGGTCTTCGACGCATCCGAGCCATCGACGGCGCAGACGATGATGTCTTGTTTGGGCATTTTGCCCCCTCCTTGTAGGGCGGCGGCCGCTGCCGGCTTCCGCCTGTCTTGTGCACGTCCACCACCCACGGTACCCCCGTTTCACCCGCTTTACGACGGCTGACGGGCACCTTTTTTCGGCGATTGCGTGAACCACGCCAAACCGAGCTTATGAATCGACCGGATGCGCACCCGCGGGTCGTGCGAGTAGGTGACGGTGATGATCTCGTCCGCTCCCGTCTCGGCGGCGAAACCCTCCAGACCTGCGACGACGTCGGCGGCGGTCCCGACGAACGAGCACCGCAGCATCGCCTGCACCCGTTGCCACTCGATCATCGTCGCGCCGGCCTCGGGGTGGTCGACCGGTTCGGGCAACGGCTTGCGGGCGCCGCCGCGGCCGAGTGACAGGAACATCCGCTGCACGACGGAGAACTCCCGCCGCGCCCGTTCCGCGGTGTCGGCGACGAGGACGTTGGCGGCGACCATGACGCGGGGTTCGGCGATGGTGGCCGTGGGGGCGCCGGCGTCGAAGGAACTCCGGTACACCTCGAGCGACTCGGCCAGCTGATGCGGCGCGAAGTGCGACGCGACGGCGAAGGGCATGCCCAGCGCCGCCGCAACCGACGCGCCGGCGGTCGTGGAGCCGAGCACGTACATGGGCACGTTGGTCGCCTGGCCGGGATGCGCGACGATCGTCGCCTCCGGCCGCACCGGTCCCAGGTACCGGATCAGGTCCCGGATGTCCGAGGCGAAGTCGGCGACGTCGGAGGCGCCGCGCCGCAATTCGCGGGCCGTCGCCGGGTCCGTGCCCGGCGCGCGGCCGAGCCCGAGGTCGATGCGGCCGGGGTAGATGGTGGCCAGCGTGCCGATGTCCTCCGCCACCCGCAGCGGCGCATGGTTGGGCAGCATGATCCCGCCGGACCCGACGCGGATGGTCGACGTCGCCCCGGCGATGTGGCCCATCAGCACCGCCGTCGCCGACGACGCGATGTTGAGCGTGTTGTGGTGCTCGGCGATCCAGAACCGCCGGTACCCCGCCGCTTCCGCCGCGCGGGCGGCTTCGACGCTGGCCGCGATGGCCTCGGCGGCGTTCGACCCCGCGGAGACCGGCACCAGGTCGAGGACGGAAAGCGGCACCCGTGTTTCGCTCATGCCCTCGTTGTACACGACGCCCCGGATCGCGCCCGGCCGCCGCCATGGCCGGGTCCGCCCCGATTGCTACGATCCTCGCGTGCCCATGACCTTGGACGATCCCGGCGACTTCGACGATCCGGCGGGCGACGCGGACCTCGGCGAGCAACCCGAACCGGCCGAGCAACGGGAGCCGACTTCGCGCCGGTCGCCTCGCCGCCGCCGTCGACGCACCGCGCCCCTGCCGATCCGCGACGGCCTCAACCCCTCCCGGGTCCGGGCACCGCAGGCCGGTCCGGGAGCTTCCGGGCCGGTCACCGCACTCGAGCTGCTCACCGCCGCCATCGAGGGGCAGACCCACCGCCACCCCGCCGACGATGCCGCCGCCATCGCCGCGCGCTTCGCCGGCGGCCTGGTCGTCGACGCCGCCGGCCGCCCCCTCTCCCCCGGCTCCGAACTGCGGCCCGGCGCGGACATCTGGTTCTACCGGCTGCCGGCCCCGGAACCCCGGCTCGCGGGACCGATGCCGATCATCCACCGCGACCGGGACATCGTCGTGGTGGACAAGCCGCCGTTCCTGGCCACGACGCCGCGCGGCCGCCACATCGTCGAATCGGCGGTGGTGCGCCTGCGCCGCGAACTCGGCGACGGCGACCTCATCCCCGCCCATCGCCTCGACCGCCTCACCTCCGGCGTCCTCGTCTTCGTGGCCCGCCCGGAGGCTCGCGGCGCGTACCAGGATCTGTTCGCCGAACCGGGGGCCGTCGTCAAGCGTTACGAGGCACTCACCCGACTACCCGGCCCCGCCGACCTGCCCGCACCCCCGTTCACGCTGGCCACGCGGCAGGAGAAGACCCGCGGCGTCCTGCAGGCGCGCACCGTCGCGGGCGAGCCGAACGCGCGGACCATCGTCGACGGCATCGAGGTTGGCGGCACTGTGCTCGGCGGCGCCGGGAGTGACGGCATTGGGCTTGGCGGCACCGGGCTTGACGACGCCCGCCGGCACCCCGGAACGGCCCTCTGGCACCTGAGGCCGCTGACCGGGCGCACCCACCAGCTGCGGCTGCATCTCCACGAACTGGGGTTCCCCATCCTCGGCGACCCCCTCTACCCCGAGGTGCTGCCCGCCGACGCCGAAGATCCCGCGCGGCCGATGCACCTGGTCTGCCGCGAGCTCGCGTTCGACGACCCGTTCACCGGAGAACGCCGGGTGTTCCGCAGCGGGCGGTCCACGGCCGATCCCGCCACCGCACCCTGATCCGGCGCAGACGACATAATGGGGAAGATATGGCCGACCGCCGACCCGGCGGCCGGCAGGCAACCGCACGGAAGGTCATTCATGTCCGCTCCCGACACCCCGGGCAGCCAGCACCGCACCAGCGCCGGAGGACCCGGCGCCACGCCTCCCCGGGCGCCGGCCGCCCGCGCAACGGGCCTGACCAAACGGTACGGCGAAGGCGACACCGCCGTCGTCGCGCTCGATGCCGTCGACGTGGAATTCGGCCGCGGCGAGTTCACCGCGATCATGGGCCCCTCCGGCTCCGGCAAGTCGACGCTCATGCACTGCATGGCCGGCCTCGACTCCGCCACCTCGGGCGAGGCCCGCATCGGCGACACCGAGCTGTCCGGGCTGTCCGACAAGGAGATCACGGCTCTGCGCCGCGACCGCCTCGGATTCGTGTTCCAGTCGTTCAACCTGGTGCCCACCCTGACGGCGGAAGAGAACATCACGCTGCCCGTCAACATCGCCGGGCGGAAGGTCGACCGCGAGTGGTTCGACTCCATCACCTCCAAGCTCGGCCTGACCGGCCGACTGTCGCACCGCCCGTCGGAGCTGTCCGGCGGCCAGCAGCAGCGCGTCGCCTGCGCCCGCGCCCTCGTCGGCATGCCCGAAATCATCTTCGGCGACGAACCGACCGGCAACCTCGATTCCAACTCCTCCCGAGAGGTGCTGCAGATCCTGCGCACCGCCGTCGACGACCTCGGGCAGACCGTCGTCATCGTCACCCACGACGCCAAGGCCGCCAGTTACGCCGACCGCGTCATCTTCCTCGCCGACGGCCGCGTCGTCGACGAGCTCCGCACCCCCGACACCGATGCCATCCTCAACCGCATGGCACGCATGGAACAGCTGTGAGCGCATCCTCCTCGACCATGCGGCGGGTCTCGCTCCGCAGCCTCGCCGCCCACAAGATCCGATTCGCCCTGACCATCCTGTCCGTCGTGCTGGGCACCGCGTTCATCTCCGGCGCGTTCGTATTCACCGCCTCGCTGAACAAGGCCTTCGACGGAGTGCTGGCCACCGCCCACGACGGCATGGACGTCATCGCCGAATCCCCGTCCGGCACCCCGGGCATGGACCGCGCAACCCTCGACCGGATCCGCGAGGTCGACGGCGTCCGCGCCGTCAACGCCAGCGCCCGGGCATCCAGCGTGGTCATGACCGGCTCCGACGGAAAGCCGATCCAGACCGGCGGCGCACCCGCCCAGGGCCTGCCCTTCTACGAGGAGCCCGGGGCCGTGGGGCCGGACACCCGGTTCGTGGACGGCAATGCGCCGCGCGGGCCCGATGAGGTCGCCGTCAACGCCACCGCCGCCAAGCGCGGCAACGTCGGCGTCGGCGACCGCGTCACGGTGGTCACCGGCTCCGACCGCGCCGACGTCACCATCTCCGGCGTCTACGAGCTCGACGGCGACGTCGCCGGCTGGATGGGCGTCCTGTTCCCGCTGGACAAGTGGATGGAGCTCTACACCGACGGCGAGCACGTCAGCCGCGTGACCGTCGGCGCCGCCGAGGGCGTCGATCCGGTGGTGCTGCGCGACCGCATCGCCGCGGCGTTCCCGGAGCTCGACGTCCACACCGGCAAGGAACTCGCCGAACGCGACTCCAAGCAGATCTCGCAGGCCCTCGGCTTCGTCAACTACTTCCTCGTCGCCTTCGGCCTGATCGGCCTGCTGGTGGGCACGTTCATCATCTCCAACACCTTCTCCATGCTGGTGGCGCAGCGGACGAAGGAATTCGCCCTGCTGCGCGCGCTCGGCGCGTCCCGCGGGCAGCTCACCGGATCCGTGGTCATGGAGGCCGTGGTCGTCGGCCTGATCGGTTCGGTGCTCGGCGTCGCCGCCGGCTTCGGGCTGTCGCAGCTGCTGTACGCGTCCATGAGCGCGTTCGGCTTCGAGATGCCCGGATCCGGCCTCACCGCCACGCCCTCCGCCGTCATCGTGCCGCTGGTCGCGGGCTTGGCCATCACGATCCTCGCGGCGTGGGCCCCGGCCGCGCGCGCCGGCGCGATTCCGCCGGTGGAGGCCATGCGCTCCGGCGACCAGGCATCCAACCCCAGGCTGCGCGTGCGCACCCTCGTCGGCGCCGCCCTCGCCGTCCTCGCCGTGGGCCTCATCGCCTGGGCGCTCCAGTGGACCGACGGCGACACCGGGCCCCGCGCCCGCCTGGTCGGTTTCGGCGCGGTCGCGGCCGTCGCCTCGATCTGGATGGCGGGCCCCGCCCTCTCCATCCCCCTCGTCGGCGGGTTGGGCACCATCATCGGCGCGCCGTTCAAGGCCGTCGGAAAGCTCGCGGCGACCAACTCGCGCCGCAACCCGCGGCGCACCTCCGCCACCGCATTCGCCCTGACGCTCGGCCTGGCCCTGGTGGCCAGCGTGGGCATGCTGGGCTCGACCATGAAGGGCGTCATCGACGACTTCATGGACCAGAGCTTCGCCGCCGACTACGTGCTCAGCCCGCCGCTGATGGCCCACGTGGCCATGCCCGAGGGCGTGCGCGGCGCCGTCGCCGAGATCGACGGCGTGACCGATACGGGCACCGTGTACCTCGGCGGCGTGCAGGTCATCGACCCCGACGACCCCGAGGCCATCGCCCGCGCCCAGGCCGAAATCGGCGGCGGGGCGACCGGGCCCGGCGGTCCCGGCGGTCCCGGCGGCGGCTCCTTCCTCGACGGCGACTACGGCCGCTGGTACTCGGCGGACGTCGTCGCGGGCTCGCTCGATTTGGCGGCGCCCGATGCCGGCGTGGTCATTTCCGAGTCCGTCTCCAAGGAACGCGGCTGGGGAATGGGCCACCCCGTCGGGATCGTCTCCCCGATGGGCGTCCTGCGGACCGAAGTCACCGGCATCCACGAGGACATGGACGGCGAAGGCGGGATCACCCTGTCGCCGTCGATTCTGGACCGGGCGGGTGCGTCGCGTTCGATGCTGACGCCGATGCAGATCTTCGTCGGCGTGAAGGGCGGCGCGGCCGATGCCCGGGCCGCCGCAATCGCCGACGGCGCCGACCCGGCGGACCGCAACAACTACATCGACGAAGGCGCGGTGGAGTCGATCCGGGGTCCGCTCGAGGATGCCGTCGCCCCCTACCTGGTGGTGCAGGTGCAGGACCGCGAGGAGTTCGGCAACGTGGCCACCACCTCCATCGATGCGCTGCTGGGCATCGTCTACGCGTTGCTGGGCCTGGCGGTGGTGATCTCGATCCTGGGCATCATCAACACCCTCGCCCTGTCGATAATCGAACGCCGCCAGGAAATCGGCATGCTCCGCGCCGTGGGCAAGCAGCGCAAGGACATCCGGCGCATGGTGCGCCTGGAGTCGGTGCAGATCTCCATCTTCGGCGCGGTGGTCGGCGCGTTGCTCGGCCTCGGCCTCGGTTGGGCCCTGCTCACCGTCCTCGCCGACGAGGGCATCGGCACCATCGTCGTGCCTTGGGGCCTGATCGGGACGATGCTCGTCGGCGCCGCAGTCGTCGGCGTGCTCGCGGCGGTCTGGCCGGCGAAGCGGGCGGCGCAGACTCCGCCGCTCGCAGCCATCGCAGAAGAATGACGGCAGTCGCCGGCGGAGCCTTCCGGCAGGGCTTTCCGACGGCGCCGTGCGACGGAGCCCTCTGACGACGCCTTCCGATGAGGCCTTTCGCTGCGGCCTCTCGCTGGGATATAGCGCCGTGGCCATGCACCGGAGCGTTGCGCTGAAGGCTAACGCTGAGGCCTTCCGGTGAAGCCTTCCCCTGAGGCCCTCCGGCCAGAGAGAACCCGCCCGAGCCGAAACCCGCCCGACCTGGACAAGGTCGGGCGGGTTTTTGCTGACCGGACGAAGACTCAAGCAGACGGGAGAGCCCGCAAGAAGGGCTCAGGCGGCGGGAACGCCTTCGGTGGCCGCTTTGGCGTCATCGATTTCGACACGGCGGATGCGCTTGCCCAGGATGGAGAAGAACATGATGAAGGAAACGGTCAACAGGATGTGGCCGAGCCCGGCCATCCCGGACCACATCGGCCCCCACGCATCGCCGTTGCCCATGGTGTGGACGATGCCGTTGGCGACCATGAACCCGATCGTCCACACCAGCGCAACGTTGTGGACGACGAACCAGGCGTCGAACGACTTGTGCGCCGAAAGGCGGAAGAGCCGTTCCAGGGCGAGGACGATGAGGAAGAAGAACGTGCCCAGGGTCAGCAGGTGCGTGTGCAAAGTGTTGAGCTGGGACGAATCGACGGCATCGTGGAAACGCGTCCACTCACGGTAGAAGACGCCGGCGGCGAGGCCGAAGCCCAGGTACGTGGCGGAGGCGATGAACAATTTGCGCATGATCCCGATGCTACGCCGGGTATCCGCCGCGACCGATTCGGCGCCGGGCCCCCACCCCGGGTACGGGTCAATCGAAGGATTGAGACGAAGAGCGCCGCGACACGGGCCGATGACATGGATACGAACGAGACATTTTTCCCGTCGCAACCGCCGGCTATAGCCCCGCTAACCCACCCCGAATGCGCACACCCACCCACTGCAACAGGTGGCTCTGCCCATTCAGGGTGGGTTAACCACCACACCCCCCAAATACGAAGGAGCCGTCGCCGGCCCACACCCCCAAGGGGGCATGAACCAACGACGGCTCCAACACAAACCATGTTTTATTGGCCGGCAGTGACCTACTCTCCCACACCCTCCCAGGTGCAGTACCATCGGCGCAGGTGGGCTTAGCTTCCGGGTTCGGAATGGGACCGGGCGTGACCCCACCGCTATAACCACCGACACGTATACACGGGAC
>NZ_JVMD01000006.1:0-131 GCF_001056295.1 Corynebacterium halotolerans | reverse complement strand
GGGCGGGTGGGCGGTGCTGTCCCAGACGCTGGATAGTGGACGCGAACCAAACCTTGGTTCTTCTCGTTACGCAGATTCAACCGCTAAACCCCGAAGTGGGGTGTGTGTTGACGTTCGGCCTATTAGTACCG
>NZ_JVMD01000005.1 GCF_001056295.1 Corynebacterium halotolerans | reverse complement strand
GCCCGTTCTTCTCGAGGGCGACGCCGAGAAGCCCCGCGAACGCGCCGTCGTTGTCGTCGGCCGCCACAAGCAGACGTTGCTGGGCGCGCTGATTTCCACGCATCAGCGGCACGCCGATTCGCCGACGTGGCTGTTCATCGGCTCCGGTGCGTGGGACCCGGAGGGGCGGCCGTCGTGGGTGCGCCTGGATAAGATCCTCGAGGTCCCCGAGTCCGGCATTCGGCGGTCCGGCGCGATGATGCCGAGGCGCCGCTTCGATCGCATCGCGGCGCGCCTCCGGTCGGATTATCACTGGAGCTGAGCGCGGCTAAAAGTGCGGCGCCTGCCCGTTCACGTGAGCGTCGGCAAGCAAAGGCGCCGCAAGCGCGAAAGGCCGGCGCCTCCACCGCGCGACGCAGCTCTCGGTTTGCCCGCATGCCGCCACAAGCGCCGTAGAGCGATCGACCACCGGCGGGCGCACTCGCGTACCCGGTAACCCCTCTGAGGGCCTCCTGGCGAGCGTTCCCATTACTGCAGGTCACAGCGCCGAATTCTCCGGTGTTTCGTGGGCACTCCCCCACCAATTCAACTTCGGCGCTTTCGCGACGCTTCCGGGCGCCGCGAAAGCGCTGTCGTTGAAGAATTCGGGCCCGATTTCTTCAACTACAGCGTTCTCGCGCCAAAAACTCGCGCACGAAACCGCCGTTGTTGAGTTTTCGGGCCGGAGGGTGCCACATCGCTGGGCGAAAACGCCGAAATTGGGCGACGGCCGCGGGCGTCACGGTGCCGGGAGGGAGTCTCGTGGCACTGCCCCGCCGCGCGCTCAGTAGTTTTGTCGCCCCGGCACACGCCGCACTCGAACGCCGCCGCGCGCCGCCTTCACCCCGCGCCGTCCCGGCCCGCCCCACACACGCACACCCCACCCCGAACGCCCACCGCACCGGGGATTTCGCCGTCCACGCGCCGCCTGGTAAAGTCTCCCGAGTTGTTTACGCGAGTCTCGCGTGGCCGCCGGTGATCAGGACCTTGGGTTCGCCGCGGACGCGCCTGGCGCCGGGCCTCCCCGGGAGCCGCGGACCATCACCGACTACGGATACAAGAGGTATTCACATGGCTAACATCAAGTCCCAGATCAAGCGCAACAAGACCAACGAGAAGGCCCGCCTGCGCAACCAGGCCGTCCGCTCGGAGGTGCGCACCGAGATCCGCAAGCTCCGCGAGCTCGTCGAGGCCGGCGACAAGACCGCCGCCGAGGCTCAGCTGCGCGTCGCTTCCCGCAAGCTCGACAAGGCCGTGTCCAAGGGCGTCTTCCACCGCAACAACGCGGCGAACAAGAAGTCCGCGCTGGCGAAGTCCGTCAACAAGATCGAGGGCTAATTCCCTTCGCTTGACGACGGCCGGCGTCTCCATCGGACGCCACAGCCTTCAAGCGCCCCCGCCGATTTGTTCGGCGGGGGCGCTTTTCTGTGCGTGGAGGGGCCGCTTTTCTTGGGGCAAGGGTGCGCTGCATTGTGCCGGAGCGTTCTTCCTTCGCGTGGAGGAGCGCTCTCCTTCGCGTAGTGGGACAGCTCCTCCATTGAAGGCACCGCCCACCACCCCCTCCCGCTACCGCCGGTGCGAGCCCTTCGCCAGCGCGGCGATGTCCGTGACGGCCTTTTCCACCGCGTACTCCGGATCGGCGGCCCAACCCTTCACGCCGGCGTCGAGCTCGGCGATGATCTGCGCCGCCTGCGCGATCGCAGGCGTGGACCACCGCGTGGCCAAGCGGTGGGTCTTCTCCAGCTTCCACGGCGGCATGCCGTAGGTGCCGGCGTCGCGGCTGCTCACGCCCCGCGCCGCATGCAACCGGGCGACGTCGCCGACCATCCCCGACAGCGCCGACGCCAGCAGCACATGGGGCACGCCCAGCTGCATCGCCCGGCGCGCCAAGGCCAGCGCCTCGGAACCGCGGCCGGTCAGGGCCAGCTCGGCGACCTCGAACCCCGACACCTCGGCGGTGCGCCCGTAGTAGGTGCGCACGGCGTCGACGGTGACGTTGCCGCCGGTGTCCGACACCAACTGCGAGACCGCCGTCGCCAGCTCCCGCAGGTCCGACCCCACCGAATCCAGCAGTGCATCGATGACGTCGGGCGACACCCGCAGCCGGTGCGCCTGGAATTCGCCGCGCACGAAACCGGGGAGGTCGTTGCGTTTGATGGGGTGCGCCTCGAAAAGCTGGGCGCCGGTTTTGCGCAGCGCGGCGACCATCTTCTTCTGCCGCCCCTCCCCCGAGTGCTGCAGAATCAGTGTGATGCCCGGCGCGGGGTCCCCGGCGGCCTGGACGATGAGGTCCGCCGGTTCCTTGCCCGCGGCGTCGCAGTCGGTGAGCACGATGATGCGGTCCTCGCCGAACAGCGACGGGCTGAGCAGTTCGACCAGTTCGGTGGCGGTCACGTCGCCGCCGCGCAGGTCGGTGATGGGCACCGCCCGCCCCTCGGGGTCGCCGGGCGTGGCGGCGGTGCGGCGCACGGCGGCGATGATGGCCAATCGGGCGCGGTCGATGAGCAGCCCTTCCTTGCCGACGATCACATTCACCGGTGCGGGCATCGTCTGAGTCACTCCCCCATCGTGCCAGACGCCCCGGATCGGTCTTTCCCGGAGCGGTCTTTCCCGGAGCCGCTTCTCCACGTCGCGCCGTCGGCGTACAGCGCATGGGTGCCGTCGCGGGCGGGGCACACCACGGGGATGCCGTCGACGGTGCGGATGCGGGCGCGCGCCCGATCGCCGCATTGCTTGACGACGAACCACCGCGGCCGTGGTCCCGCCTCATCCCGGGCGGCTTTCTCCACGTCATCGAGCGTCGCATGCACCGTCAGTTCCGCTGAAGTGGGAGGGGCCCAGCCCGCACGCCCGGCGCGGTCATCTGCTCCGAGCGCCAATCGGCAGGGGCGGGGAAGGGTGGCGAGGTGGGCGTCGTCAAGCGGGGCCGCGGCGACCACCCGCACCCGCCCGCCATCGACGCAGGTGCCGACGATCCAGCCGGGAGGGGCGACGGGAATGTGCCATCCCAGGGTGACGACGACCGCCGCCGCGCCCACCGCCACCACCGTCACCGCGGCGGCGACGGCCGGCCACGCAATCGCCGCCACCGCCACCGCGAGGAACACCGCCAGCCCGATCGCTCCCATCTTCCCCGACGCCGCCGGCACCCCCGCCGCCGCGTGCCCCACCGCGTACACCCACCACGCGAACGGCGCGGCGACGTGCACCAGCACCGCGACCACCGGCCCCAACCCCAGCAGCGCGGCGACAGCGGCCAACGTCCCCAGCACGGTCACGGGCGCCACCGCTGGCGCCGCGGCGAGGTTGGCCAGCACGGATACGTGGGACACCTCGCCGATGGTCAGGGCGAGCACGGGCACCGTCGCGACGTGCGCCGTCAGCGCCACCGCCGCCGCGCGCACGATCGGCGCCGGAACCCTGCTCGCGCCGGGGACGCGCAGCAGACGGTGCGTCATCGGCGCCGCCGCGAGCACCAGCCCCGCCGTCGCCGCCACCGACAGCGCGAAACCGACGGACACGGCCAAGTCCGGAAACGCCACCACCAGCCCGATCGTCCCCGCCAGCAACGCCGGCAGCGCCTGCCCCCGCCGCCCGAGCAACACGGCGAGCAGCCCGACGCCGCCGGTGACCAGGGCCCTCAGCACGGACGGCTCGGTGCCCACCACCGCCACGAACGCCGCCAGCGTCAACGCCGCGACCGCCACCCGCCACCGCGGCGGCGCCCACGCGAAGGCCCACACCGCCGCCCCGACGATCAGCGCCACGTTCGCCCCCGACACCGCCGTCAGATGCGCGAGCCCGGAGTCGGCCATCATCTCGCGGTCGGCGGCGCCGAAACCGCGCTCGTCGCCCAGCGTCATCGCGGGAATGAGCCGATCGGGCCCGGCGGGCAGTGCCTCGGCAGCCTCGCGCAGGCCATCGCGGACGCGGGCGACATGTCCTTCGGGATGCTTGACGACGTCCACCGTCCCCCGAACCGACGCCACCGTCCCGGACAACGACGGACGTTCCGAAGCCGACACCCCCGCGTACGCCTCCAGCACCGTGCCCCGGTCGTGGGCCAGCAGGCGTTCATCGCCGAAGACGCGGACGCGGCCGGGCAGCCCCGCGATGGATGCCTCGGCGGTCGCGCCGTGTTCGGTGGCCTTCGGCGTCGTGGTGAGGGTCAGACGGGTGCGCGTGGTCGCGCCGAAACTCTCGGTGATGGGGTGGGCGGCGGCGCGGGCGCGGCGCAGGAGCGTGCCCAACACCGCGACGGCCACCGCCACGGCCGGCAGCGCCACCGTCGGGGCATCCCGCCGCCACGCCACCGCTCCCGTGAACACGGCGGCCACCAGCAGCATCCACCCCAGCAGAGTGGCCAGAGTCAGGGCGGTCGCGGCCCAGACGAGCACCGCCGCGGGCAGCAGGCGCAGGTCGAGCCCGAGCCGCGGAACCGCAGGGCCCGAATCCGGAGGCGGCGGCGCGGGATCGGCGAGAGAGTACGTCCGAGGCTGCGTCATGGCGTCACACCGTCACCTCGGAACGCATGCCCTCCAGCTTCGCGGGGCCGATGCCGGGGACCTCTTCGAGTTGGTCGACGCTGGTGAAGGGGCCGTTCTTCTCCCTGTGCGCGACGATCTTCTTCGCCGTCGCCGGCCCGATTCCGGTGACGGTTTCCAGCTCCGCCGCGGTCGCCGTGTTGATGTTGACCAGCCCCGCGCCGCCACCGCCGGCACCACCTCCCCCGGCACCGCCACCACCATTTCCAGCAGCGCCGCCATGTCCCGCACCGCCACCAACTCCTGCACCGCCACCTCCCCCAGCACCACCGGCCCCATCACCGCCCACCCCACCGGCCGCCGTCCCGCCCGTGGACAACTCCGGCAGCGGATCGGGGCCGACGAGGATCTGCTGACCATCCGCCAACGGCGCCGCCAGGTTCACGCTGGCGGGGCTGGCCTCGGGCAACATCCCGCCGGCGGCGTGGATGGCGTCGGCCACGCGCGCGGCGCCGGGCACGGTCACCACGCCCGGCCGGTGCACCATCCCCACCACCGACACGATGATCTCCGCCGGCGGCGCGGCGACCTCCCCCGAAGGCCCCGCCGCACCCGCGTCCGGCGCGCCCGCGCCGCTGCCCCCATCCCCCGGCCTCCCCGACGCCGGGCCCCTCCCCGATTCCCCCGCACGTGGACCGCCGCGCCCGGCTCCCGCGTCCCCCGAACCCACCAGCGACGCATCCGCCACCGGCATGTCCACCACGGGCCCGCGCGACAGCGCCCACCCGGCGACCAGCGCGGCGAGCACCATCGCCCCGGCCATCGCCACCGCCACCACGGTGCGCCGGCTGACCGCGATGCGCCGCCGCGAATAATCGACGGGCATCGCCTCCTCGGCGGGCACCGGCTCCAGCAGGTCCCCCAAACGCGAACGCAACGAATCCACGGCCGCAGATTAGGCCCGGCCGCCCCTCGCCCGCCCACGACGAAGGGCCGAAATCACCCGGTTTGTGGATGAATCCGGCCCTGTGGAAAACCCCGAAAAGTGTTGCGGCTACTGCTTTACGACGCCGCCGTCATCGCCTTCGCCGCCCATCTTCGCGGCGCCGCCCGCGTCGCCGTTGCCGACGACATCGTTGGTTTCGGAGGAGGTGGTCCCGTTGGCGGCGGTTCCGGAGGAGGTGGTTTCAGTGGAAGTCGTTCCGGAGGTAGTGGTTCCAGAGGAGGTGGTTCCTGAGGTAGTGGTTCCGGAGTTGTCGGCCCCGGCATCATCGACGTCGCCATTGGCCCTTTCGGCCGCCTCCTCGCGCGCCTGTCGACCGAACGCGGCGCCCTCGGGATCGGAGTGATCGCGGCGCGCCAGCTCGGCGATCGCATGCGCCAGAGCCTCGGCCTTTTCGATGGCCGCGCGGCGGTTCTCGCTCCACGTCGGCAGCTTCGCCGCGACCGTGGTGAACAGCGCCGACGACTCCCGCCCGACCACGGAGGTCGGCGGCAACGGCTTGCCGTCCGCGCCAACGGCGTCGTCTCCCGAACCGGGCGCATCGGCACCGGCACCAGCGGCGACACCGGAAGCGGCGTCGGGTGAAAAGGTCTCGCCCGCGCCGTTTGCGCCCGCAACGTTCGCGGCGCCATTCCCGGCGCCCACACCATTTGCACCGACGCCATTGGCTCCGGCACCATTCGCGGTCGCGGCACCTGCCCCGGCCGCGCCGGCAACTCCGCCAGCCCCGGCCACGCCCCCGATCCCGGCAGTCCCAGCCACGCCAGCAGCCCCGGCAACTCCGGCAACCCCAGCCGCGCCGGCAGCCCCGGCACCGCCACCCGCCCCGGCACCACCACCGGCACCGACTTCCTCGGCCACGACCATGCCCACGGCGTACGCGCCCGGCCCGGTGTGCGCGACCAGCGCGGGCGGCAGGTCCACGATGTCGAAGGTCGAGCCTTTCGGCAGCTTCAGCGACAGCATCGCGTGGAGCTCCTCCACGCGCTCGCGCGCCCCGGAGTGGTGCAGCATCACGTGCGCGGGACGCCCCGCAGCCTCGGCGGCGGCGAGCACGACGAGCTTGTCCAGCACCTTCGCTTCTGTGCGGCACTTGGCCACCAGCCCCAGCGTCCCATCCTGGATGCCGACGATCGGCTTGATCGCCAGCGCCGTCGACAACACCGCCTGACCGGTGGAAATGCGGCCGCCGCGACGCAGCGGCTCGAGCTTCGGCACGTACAGCCACAGCCGGTTGCGCCGCAGCACGTCTTCGGCGACGGCGACGCATTCCTCCAGATCCGCGCCCTCGGCGGCCTTTTCGGCGGCGGCGACGGCGGCGGCGCCCATGCCGGCACCGACCATCGACGTATCCACCACGGTCACGCGCTCGAGCACGGCCGCGGCGGTCACCGCATTCGACCACGTCGCCGACAGCCCCTTGCCCAGGTGCAGCGCCACCACCCCGGCATCGCCACCACGCTCCAGCGCCCGCGCATACGCCGCGCACAGCGGCAGCGGACCGATCGCCGAGGTGGTCTGCTCCCCGTCGACGTCGTCAAGCCCCAGCGGCACCACGGTGATGCCATGCCGCTTGGCGACGGACTCCTCCACGCAGGCCGACTCGTCCACCACGACCTGGACGCGCCCGGCCGCTTTCTCCCCCGCGCCGGTCATCGGGCCGATCCTCCGTCGTCAAGCCCGGCCTGCGCGGGCCCGGCATCGACCAGCTCGGCGTTGAAGGCGCCGAGGTACCAGCCGAGCTCGCCATCCGGCCGCGGCATGGCGGTCAGCTCGACCCACGCGGTGTTCCGCAGGCCGTTGAACATGGTGTAGTGGCTGACCGGCACGTCCAGCAGCGACGCCGTCAGCGCGGCGATGGCGCCGCCGTGGGCGACGAGCAGGACCGTCGAACCGGGCCAAGAATCGTCGGCGAGCAGGTCCTCCACGACCGAGCGCATGCGGGCCGCGACCTCGATGCGGGTCTCGCCGCCCGGCGGGGCCCACGTCGCATCATGGCGCCACGTGGCGCGCTGGCCGGGGTATTCCTCGTCGATCTCGCCGTGGGTGCGGCCCTGCCACACGCCCAGGCGGGTCTCGCGCAGGCGGGGATCGCGCTCGACGTCCACCCCCAGCACGCGGCCGGCGACCTCGGCGGTGTCGGCCGCCCGGCGCAGATCCGACGACACGATGCGGCGGATGCCCCGCTCATGGCGGCCCAGGTGCGCGGCGACGCGCTCGGCCTGGGCGATGCCCTCCGCCGACAGCTCGGTGTCCATCTGCCCCTGCATGCGGCGCGTGGCGTTGTACGTCGTCTGGCCGTGGCGGAGCAACAGCAGGCGGCGGGCGGCGACGGTGTCCATCGGCGCATCATCCTCTCGGATCGGGGCGGGCGGGAAGGCGGGCCGGGTTGGCTGGCTGGCGGGCCTGGCCGGCTGAGTTGAACCGGGCCGGACCGGACTCAAGCGCGAACGAAGCGTCCGGCAACCCAAAAACTAGAACTCGCCCGCGTCCGGCTCGGGGGCGGCCAGCGGGATCTCGTCGATGGAGCGCGCCTGGTGCGACGCGTCGGACGAGCCGGCGACGGCGGTCTGCTCGACGCCCTCGACCTCAATGCGGGGGCAGTCCTTCCACAGGCGGTCGAGGCCGTAGAAGTCGCGCTCCTCGTCGCGGAACACGTGGACGACCAGCACGCCGTAGTCCAGCAGCGCCCACCGCCCCTCGCGGACGCCCTCGCGGCGCACGGGCTTGGCGCCGGCGTCGCGCAGGTCATCTTCGACCTCGTCGACGATCGCCGACACCAGGCGCTCGTTGTCGGCGCTGACCAGCACGAACGCGTCGGTGATCACCAGGGGGCCGGACACGTCGATCACGGCGATGTCCTCGCCCTTCATGCGGTCGGCGGCGCGTGCGGCGATGGTGGCCAGGTTGGCGGCCTCGGTGGATGCGGTCACGAGTGGAATTCAGCTCCCGTTGTCTTCGAAGGTGTCCCCGCCCGCGGGCGAGGGGTCATGGGGCCGCACATCCTGGTACAGGCCCCTTTTGGCAATGTACTGCACCACGCCATCGGGCACGAGATACCAGACCGGCCTACCGTCGGCGGCGCGCCTGCGGCAGTCGGTCGAGGAGATCGCCATGGCGGGGATGTCCACCAGGTGCAGGCGGGCGCGGTCGACGTCGGGCAGGTCGTCTTCGGCCAGGTGGAAGCCCGGCCGGTTGACGCCGACGAACGTCGCGGAGTCGAACATCTTCTCCCAGTCCCGCCAGGTGACGATCTGCTGCAGCGCATCCGCGCCGGTGATGAAGAACAGCTCGTCGTCGGGGAATTGGGCGTTGAGGTCGTCGAGGGTGTCGATGGTGTACGTCGCGCCGGGGCGGTCGATGTCCACGCGCGAGACGGTGAAGCGCGGGTTGGAGGCGGTGGCGATGACCGTCATCAGGTACCGGTCCTCGGAGTCCGACACGCGCCGGCCGCGCTTCTGCCACGGCTCGCCGGTGGGCACGAAAATGACGCTGTCCAGCGCGAACCGGTCGGCGACCTCGCTGGCGGCGACCAGGTGCCCGTTGTGGATGGGGTCGAACGTGCCGCCCATGACGCCGATGCGCCGCGGCCGGTCGGCGCGCTCGGCCAGCGCGCGCGGCGGGGTCGGCTCGTTTCGCTTGACGACGCCGCCGTGGTCCGCCGACCGGCCCCGCGTCGCCTCATTCTGTTCTCCCGGCATGGCGGGAATCGTACCCGCCGCAGGTGGCGGCGGATAATCGGCGGTCACCGCGTTTCCCCTGACGCCGTGCGCTCCCACCACCCCACAAAAATGGCATGTGCGACTCGCAATTGCCCCGGGCGGCGCCCGTCCGTACCATCGGACGCATGAACGCGCATGTCGCCGCAGGCCCCCGCCTCGGTTCCGGCCCCGGGCCGGGCGCGTCGACCACGACGGCGTCCCGGCTGGCGGATGCGCACGGCCGCGTGGCCCGCGACCTGCGCGTCAGCGTCACCGACCGCTGCAATTTGCGCTGCACCTATTGCATGCCGGCCGAGGGCATGGACTGGATCCCCGGCCGCGATCTGCTCACCGACGACGAGATCATCCGGCTGATCACCCTGGGCGTCGAACGCCTGGGCATCCGCGAGGTCCGCTTCACCGGCGGCGAGCCCCTGCTGCGCCCCGGCCTGGCGAAGATCATCGCCGCGACCAAGCGGCTGCGCACCGATGAGGGCCGGGCCCCCGAGACCGCCCTGACCACCAACGGCGTCCTGCTGGACAAGCACGCCCGCCGCCTCGCCGACGCCGGGCTCGACCGCGTCAACGTCTCGCTCGACTCCCTGCGGCCCGCGACCTACGGGCTCCTGGCCCGCCGCGACCGGGTCGACGACGTCCTGCGCGGGCTCGGCGCGGCCGAAGCCGTGGGCTTCTCGCCGATCAAGATCAACACCGTGCTCATGCCGGGCCACAACCACGACCAGGCGGTGGAACTGCTCCACTTCTGCCTGGACCGCGGCTACCAGCTCCGCTTCATCGAGGAAATGCCGCTGGGGCCGAAGGGCCAGTGGCTGCGCGATTCGATGATCACGGCCGACCGCATCCTCGCCGACCTCGGCGAGGAGTTCGACCTGACCCCGTCGGCCAAGCCCCGCGGCGATGCCCCGGCGGCGCTGTGGGACGTGGCGGCGGGCGTCGGAAAACGGACGGGCACCGCCCACCGCGGCGGCGAAGTCGGCGTCATCGCGTCGGTGACCAGGCCATTCTGCGGCGCGTGCGACCGCACGCGGCTGACGTCCGACGGCGCTATCCGCAACTGCCTGTTCTCCCGGGCCGAACGGCCGCTGCGCGATCTCATGCGCGACGGCGCGACCGACGACGAACTTGCCGCGGCGTGGATCGGCGAGATGGCCGCCAAGGCACCCGGCCACGGCATGGACGACCCATCGTTCCTGCAGCCCGACCGCGGGATGTCCGCGATCGGCGGATAGGAACCGGCCGGACCGCAGCCCACCACGACCCCCGACCGCACCGACGACCACCGTTCCCAAGCTCCCCCGTTCCAGACTCCCCGGATCCCCGACCACCACCCCGAAGGAGCCCGAGATGCCCGACCGCACCGCCACACTGACGTTCTTCGCCTCCGCCGCGGAAGCCGCGGGCCGGCCAAGCATGGACGTGCCGCTCCGCGACGGCGACACCTACCGCGACGTGCTGCTGCGCTCGGCGGAGGGCAATGACCGCCTCGGCCGCATCGTCGACGGTTCCGCGGTGTTCGCCGCCGGTGAGCTGGTCCGCGACCTCGACCGACCGGCCGCCGTCGACCGCCTCGACGTGCTGCCGCCGTTCGCGGGCGGGTAGGCCGGGCACGCGGTGGCGGGCGTCGTCACGCGGGAAGCCCCGGGGCGAAGCCGAGGTGGGCGGCTACGCGCTGTTGGACCACTCGTGCGTGCCGTCGGGGAAGACCTGGCGCTTCCACACGGGGATGTCGCGCTTGACCTCCTCGACCAGCCGGCTGCACGCCTCGAACGCCTCGGCGCGGTGCGACGCGGAGACGGCGACCAGGAACGCGACGTCGCCGACGCCGAGTTCGCCGACCCGGTGCCCCACCCACAGCCGGTGGACGCCGCGCCCCTCGAATTCCTCGGCGGTCCTGGCGGCGATGGCGCCGATGACCTCCCCGGCCTTCGGGTGGCAGCTGTACTCGATCCAATCGACCGCGCGGCCGCCGTCGTGATTGCGCACCACGCCCGTGAAGGACACCACCGCCCCGGCGCGATCGTCGCCCACCGCGGCCGAAGCCTCCGCGGGATCCAGCGGCGACTCGGACACTTCCGCCCTTACAATCTCAATCACCCCACCATGGTGCACGAAAGGCGATGATGGTGCGATGAATTCCCCCGCCACCGGCGGCGATTCCGGAACCGCCGCGGCCCCGTCCGGGCCGCTGACCGTCGAGCAGTACCTGAGGGTGGTGCTTGACGACGTCCCGGCCCCCGAGCCCGCCACCCTGCCCCTGGCGGAATGCGCGGGGCTGGTGCTCGCCGCGGAAATCACCGCGAAGCTGCCCGTGCCCCCGTTCACGAATTCGGCGATGGACGGGTTCGCCGTGCGGATCGCCGATCTGGAGGGCACCGGGGCCGCCGCGACCGTCACTCTGCCGGTGTCCGCCGACATCCCCGCGGGCACGGCGCCGGGGCCGCTGGCTCCGGGCACGGCCGCGCGGATCATGACCGGCGCGCCGGTGCCGGAGGGGGCCGACGCCGTCGTCCCGGTCGAAGACACCGATTCCGCGCCCGGCCCGCGCCCCTGCCCCGGCACCATCTCGGTGCCGACCCGCGTCCGCGCCGGAGCACACATCCGCCCCGCGGGCGAGGACGTCGGCGTCGGCGACCTCGTGCTGCGCGCCGGCGAGGAGCTCACCGCCGCGGCGCTGGCGTCGGCGGCGAGCATCGGCCACGGCGAACTGCCCGTGTTCCCGCGGCCCAGGGTCGCCGTGGTAGCCACCGGCGCGGAGCTCGTCGCACCCGGCCAGACGCCGGGGCCGGGCCAGATCCCCGACTCCAACGCCATTTTGTTGACCACCCTCGCCCGCGGCTGGGGCGCCGACGTCACCGTCGTCCGGGCCAGCGGGGACACCGCCGACGAACTCGCCGAGGCCCTCGCGCGCGGCGCGGCCGACGCCGATGTCGTGGTCACCTCCGGCGGCATTTCGGCCGGCGCGTTCGATCCCGTCAAGACGCTCGTCGCCGAGGGGCGCGCGGACATCGGCTTCCACAAATTGCGGCAGCAGCCGGGCGGCCCGCAGGCGTGCGGGCGTGTCGGCGGAGGCGGCGGCGAGGCGAACAAGGGTGAGGGAAGCGACGGCCACGCGTCCCCCGCCGTCCTGCTCGGCCTGCCCGGCAACCCGGTGAGCGTCTTCGTCTCCGCGATCCTGTACCTGCGCCCCCTGCTGATGAAGCTGGCGGGTTTCGGGGACGGCCGGAACGTCGGCACGCAAACCGGCGAGACCGACGCCGAAGCTTCCCCCGCAACTTCCCCTGCCCCCGCAACTTCCCCCGCCCCGCGCGATTTCACCGCCGCGGCACCCGAGCTCCCCGGCCTGGGGACCATCGCGGTCACCGCCGACGCCGAGTTCAGGGCGCGGCGCGGCAAGCGGCGGTTCGTGCCCGTGACCGTCACCGGCGGGCGCGCGCGGCCGGTGCACGAACTGGGCATCGGGTCGCACCTCATCGCCAGCCTGCACGCGGCGAATGCCCTGCTGGTGCTGCCCGAAGCCGGCGGCGCCATGCCCGGCGGCGACACTGCGCCGGACGTGTTCTCGCCCGGCGACCGCCTCGCCGCCATCCCCATCGACCCCGCGCTGCGCCGCGGAAAGGACCGCCACTCATGATCGACGACCGCGACACCGGAGCACCCGCCGAACCCGCCATGCGCTTCACCCACCTGGACCCGCGCGGCGCCGCCCGCATGGTCGACGTCACCGCGAAGCAGCCCACGGTCCGCTCCGCGACGGCGAAGGGCGAGGTCACGTGCTCGCCGGAGGTGATGGACGCGCTGCGCGGGGGCACCGTCCCCAAGGGCGACGTCGCCGCGGTCGCGCGGATCGCCGGCATCGCGGCGGCGAAGAAGGTGCCCGACCTCCTGCCGCTGGCGCACGTCATCGGCGTGCACGGGTGCGAGGTCGACGTCGAGTGGGGCGACGACCGGGTGCTGCTCACCGCGACCGTCCGCACCGCCGACCGCACGGGCGTGGAGATGGAGGCGCTGACCGCCGTGACCGTCGCCGCCCTGGCGATCGTCGACATGGTCAAGGGCGTCGACCGCTCCGCCGCGATGGAGAACTGCCGCATCGTGGCCAAGTCCGGCGGGCGGTCCGGCGACTGGGTGCGGCCGTAGCGGCATGGCCTCGCCCGACGACGCCCACGTTTCCCCCGAGTCGCGCATCGGCTTCGCCATAGTGCTCGCGGGCGGGACCGGCCGGCGGATGGGAGGGGCGTCGAAGCCCGACGTGGTCGTGGCGGGCCGCCGCATGATCGACCACGTCCTCGACGAGCTGGCGGAACAGAAGGTGCCCGCCGTCGTCGTCGGGCCGCCGGATCTCGACGTCCCCGGTGCCGCGGCGCTGGTACGCGAGGACCCGCCGCTGGGCGGCCCCGCCGCCGGCATCGCCGCAGGTTACGCCGCCGGCGCGGGCACATTCGAGGGGAAGCTCGTCGCCGTGCTGGCCTGCGATGCGCCGTTCGCCCCGCGCGTGCTGCCTCGTCTCGCGGCCGCCGCGGGAGGCCCCGCCACGGCCGCAGCAGCCCATCCGCCGGCCACGACCGCCGGAGCGGTGGCCGTCACCCCGGACGGCCGGGTGCAGAGGCTCCTGTGCGTCATCGGCACCGCCGCCCTCGGCGCGGCGATCGAACGGCTGGAATCCGACGGCGGCGTGCGCGACCGATCGGTGCGCGCCCTGCTCGGCGATCTCCATCTCGCGCCGGTGGACGTGCCCTCGTGGGCGATGGACGCCGACTCCCCCGACGACGTCGCCGAACTCGAGCGATTGGCCGAAGAAGCGGTGACGGCGGGCCGTCGCCAAGCGGAAGGCTAGTGGTCCCCGCCGCCGAGCTGCTCGAGCAGATGCGGCATCAGCGGGCCGATGACCTCGATCGCGTCGCGCACGCCCCCGGAACTGCCCGGGGCGTTGACGATCACGGCGGCATCCCCGCCCCGCCCCGTCACACCGACGATCCCGCGCGACAGCCCGGCCAGCGGGGTCTTGGTCAGGCCGTGGTTGAGGATCTGCGTCTCCAGCCCGGGCAGGCGCGTGGCCACGAACGGCTCGGTCGCCTCGGGCGTGTTGTCGCGCGGAGTGACGCCGGTGCCGCCCGTGGTGAACACCAGGCGCGCCCCGCCGGCCAGGGCCGCTTCGATGGCCGCCGCGATGTCCGGCACGTCGTCGGTGACGATCGTCGGCGCCGGGCACACGACACCGTGCGCGGCCAGCGCCTCCACCGCCCGCGGCCCGGACTTGTCGGGGCGGGTGCCCGCGGCGCAGCGGTCGCTGACCGTGATGACCGCGCCGCGAACCTCCCCTTCCATCGGGGCGAGCTGCTTCTCGACGATCCGGTCCCCGCGGGCCCCGTCTCCGGGAGTGCCGCCGGGGACCTTCCGGCCTTCGTTCTTTCCATCCGAAACGTTCATTTCAGCGTCCTTATCGGCCATGACTCGATCATACGTCCCTTCAATTCAGCAACATCGGTGTTGCGATAAACCCCGGTTAACCTGGGGTTTTGTCCTCGACTATTTTACGCATTCCGGTTACGATATTCGGGAGTGCAATTGACTCGCCACACGTCGGAGAGGTCGGAAGTCGTGTGCACCGGCCCGCTCCGTAGACACGGAAATGAGGCCCACATGTCCATCGACACCTCCGGCCGGGTGCTTCAAGGCTGGAACCCCGAGGACGAACGAGCCTGGGACAAAACCATCGCCTGGCGAACGCTGAGCATCACCACCTTCTCCATGATCCTGGCCTTCGCGGTCTGGTTCCTGGTCTCGGCGATCGCCCCCAAGCTCAACGACATCGGATTCAACCTGACCGCGGGCCAGCTGTACTGGCTCGCCGCGCTCCCCGGGCTGTCCGGCGGTGCGATCCGCCTGATCTACATGTTCCTGCCGCCCGTCCTGGGCACCCGCAAACTCGTCGGCATCACGTCGCTGCTGCTGGCGCTGCCCATGCTCGGCTGGGGCTTCGCGGTCACCGACCCGTCGACCCCCTACTGGTGGCTGCTCGTGCTGGCGCTGATGACCGGCATCGGCGGCGGCTGCTTCTCCGGGTACATGCCCTCGACCGGCTACTTCTTCCCCAAGCGCATGTCCGGCACCGCCCTGGGCCTGCAGGCGGGCATCGGCAACTTCGGCATGTCCCTGATCCAGCTCATCGCCCCCTGGCTGATGGGCTTCACCTTGCTGGGCATCGGATTCGTCGCCCCGCAGCGCGACGCCAGCAACCAGTCGGACCTGTGGGTCCACAACGTCGCCTGGTTCTTCGTGCCCTGGGCCATCATCGCCGCGATCCTCGCGTTCACCCTGCTCAAGGACGTCCCCGTGAAGGCGAACTTCCGCCAGCAGCTGGACATCTTCGGCAACAAGAACACGTGGATCCTCACCGTCATCTACATCATGACCTTCGGCGCCTTCTCCGGCTTCGCCGCCCAGTACGCGCTGCTGGTCAACAACGTCTTCGGCAAGAGCTCGGATTTCGTGGCCCAGGGCTACGACCCCGAGACCCTGCCGAAGGGCGCGGCGCTCGCATTCCTCGGCCCGATGATCGGCGCCGGCGTCCGCGCCCTGTGGGGCCCGCTGTGCGACCGCTTCGGCGGCGCGATCTGGACGTTCGTCTGCGGCGTCGGCATGACCGTCTTCACCGTCGTGGTGTCGTTCCTGGTCAAGCCGACCGAGCCCGGCCAGTTCTGGTGGTTCTTCGCCGCGATGATGACGGTCTTCTTCTTCTCGGGCCTGGGCAACGCCGGCACGTTCAAGCAGATGCCCATGATCCTCAACCCGCGCCAGGCCGGCGGCGTCATCGGCTGGACCGCCGCGATCGCCGCCTTCGGGCCGTTCATCGTCGGCATGCTGCTCTCCGCGCTCGACCCGCAGATCTTCTTCCTGGGCTGCGCGGTCTTCTTCGCCTTCGCCACCACCCTGACCTGGATTTACTACGCCCGACCGAATGCCCCGTTCCCGGGTTGACGCGGCCCCGCCGACCCGAACCTCACCCAACGAGGAGTCTTCGATGACCACCACCGACAGCCGCCCGGCCCCCGGGTCCGGCTCAGCGAATCCCCTGTTCAAACTCGGCGGGCGCCTCCGCCGGGGCACCGTGAGCGAGGACTCGCGGCAGATGTTTCTCAAGGGCGGCCGCGACGCGGACCGCTTTTACCGCCAGCGCTGGAGCCACGACAAGGTGGTGCGCTCCACCCACGGCGTCAACTGCACGGGCTCGTGCTCGTGGAAGGTCTACGTCAAGGACGGCGTGATCACCTGGGAAACCCAGGAGACCGACTACCCCACCATCGGCGCGGACATGCCGGAATACGAGCCCCGCGGCTGCCCCCGCGGCGCGGCGTTCTCCTGGTACACGTACTCGCCGACGCGCATCCGCTTCCCGTACATCCGCGGCACGCTGCTGGATTATTGGCGCGAGGCCAAGGCCCGGCTGAAGGACCCGGTGCTGGCGTGGCGCGACATCGTGGAGGACCCCGAACGCTCCCGGGCGTACAAGGAGGCCCGCGGCAAGGGCGGCCTGGTGCGCACTACCTGGGACGAGGCGATGGAGATCGTCGCCGCGGCGCACGTGTACACGGTCAAGCGCTTCGGCCCGGACCGGCTGGCGGGCTTCACGGTCATCCCGGCGATGTCGATGCTCTCCTATGGAGCGGGGTCGCGCTTCTACCAGCTCATCGGCGGCGCGATGCTGTCGTTCTACGACTGGTACGCGGACCTGCCCATGGCGTCGCCGCAGGTCTTCGGCGACCAGACCGACGTCCCGGAGTCGGCGGACTGGTTCAACTCGGGCTACCTGATCATGTGGGGCTCGAACATCCCGCTGACCCGCACGCCGGACGCGCACTTCATGACGGAGGCCCGCTACCACGGACAGAAGGTCGTCGCGGTGTCGCCGGACTACGCGGACAACACGAAGTTCGCGGATGAGTGGCTGCGCGTGCACCCCGGCACGGACGGCGCGCTGGCGCTGGCCATGGGCCACGTCATCCTGAAGGAGTTCCACCTCGGCGAGGGGACGCCGCGCTTCCTGGAGTACATGAAGCGCTACACGGACTCGCCGTTCCTGGTGCGGCTCTCGCCCCACGACGGGGCGTACGTGCCCGGCAAGTTCGTCACGGCCTCCGATCTGCCGGCCAATCATCCGCTTCACGACGCCGCCAACGCGGAATTCCGCCCGCTCGTCCTCGACGAAGACGGCACGGTGAAGGACCCGGGCGGCACGATGGCCGACCGGTGGGGCGAGGCCGGCGAGGGCAAGTGGAATCTGCGCCTCGACGACTGCTCCCCCGCCATGACCGCCATGGGCCGGGAGGACGCGGAAGCCGTCGAGGTCCTGCTGCCCCGCTTCGATCTGCCCGGCGAGACGACGCCGGAGGGCCCGGTCGGCGCCGGCGTCGTCTCGCGCGGCGTGCCGGCGTTCCGGCTCGGCGACGATCTGGTGACCACGGTGTTCGACCTGCTGCTCGCCCGGTACGCCGTCGGCCGCGAGGGCCTGCCCGGCGAATGGCCGGCCGATTACGACGACGCCTCCACCCCGGGCACCCCGGCGTGGCAGGAGGAGCACACCGGCGTTCCCGCCAACGCGGCGATCCGCATCGGCCGGGAGTTCGCCCGCAACGCCATCGAGACCGAGGGCAAGTCCATGATCGTCATGGGCGCGGGGACGAACCACTACTACCACTCGGACACGATCTACCGGACGTTCCTGGCGCTGACCACCATGACGGGCTGCCAGGGCGTCAACGGCGGCGGCTGGGCGCACTACGTGGGCCAGGAGAAGGTCCGGCCGATCACCGGCTGGGCGCAGTACGCCTTCGCGCTGGACTGGCAGCGCCCGCCGCGGCAGATGATCTCCACCGGCTTCTGGTACGCGACCACCGAGCAGTGGCGCTACGACGGCACCGACGCCGAGCGCCTCGGCTCGCCGCTGCAGGAGGGGTCGTTCGCCGGCAAGACCACGGCCGACACCCTGGTCGAGGCCACGCGCCGCGGCTGGATGCCCTCCTACCCGACCTTCGACCGCAATCCCCTGGCCCTGGGCCAGGAGGCGGCCGACGCGGGCATGGCGCCGAAGGACTACATCGTCGGCGAACTCGAGGCGGGGCGCCTGCGGTTCGCCATCGAGGACCCCGGCAACCCGGAGAACTTCCCGCGCGTGCTGGCCAACTGGCGCACGAACCTGCTGGGCTCCTCCGCGAAGGGCACCGAGTACTTCTACCGCCACATGCTCGGCTGCGACAACGCCGTGCAGGGCAAGGAAGTCCCCGCCGACCGCCGGCCGTCCGAGATGGTCTGGCGCGACGAGGCCGCGGTGGGCAAGATCGACCTGATGTGGACGGCGGACTTCCGCAACACGTCCACCACGCTGCACTCGGACATCGTCCTGCCGGCGGCGACCTGGTACGAGAAGAACGACCTGTCGTCGACGGACATGCACCCCTACGTCCACGCCTTCAACGCGGCGATCGACCCGCCGTGGGAGGCCCGCTCGGACTTCCAGGTCTTCCAGGACCTGGCCAAGAGGTTCTCCGAGATGGCGCGGACGCACCTGGGCACGCAGACCGACGTCATCGCGGCCCCGCTGTCGCATGATTCGCCGGACCAGATGGCGACCCCGCACGGCGTCGTCAAGCCGTGGTCCGAAACCCCGAAGATCCCGGGCGTGACCATGCCCAAGCTGGTGCCCGTCGAGCGCGACTACACGGCCGTGTACGACAAGTTCAACGCCATCGGCCCGCTGCCCGAGAAGGCCGGCCTGGCAACCAAGGGCGTCGCGTTCGACCCGACCCGCGAGATCGGCGAGCTGGCGCAGACCAACGGCGTCGCACGCGACGGCGCCGCCAAGGGCCGCCCGCGCATCGACACCGACGTGCGCGCCGCCGAAATGGTCCTGCGCCTGTCCGGCACCACCAACGGCCGACTGGCCACGGAGGGCTTCCGGCACCAGGAGAAGCGCACCGGCGTCGAGCTCGCCGACCTGTCGGCCGAGGAAGCCGGCAAGCGCATCACCTTCGCCGACGTCAGCTCCCGGCCGGTGCCGGTGATCACCTCGCCGGAATGGTCCGGCTCGGAGCACGGCGGCCGCCGTTACTCGGCGTTCGTCATCAACGTCGAGCGGCTCAAGCCGTTCCACACGCTCACCGGCCGCCAGCACTACTACCTGGACCACGACTGGATGCGCGACATCGGCGAGGCCATGCCGGTGTTCCGTCCCCCGCTGGACCTGCACCACCTCTACGGAGAGGCCGCGCCGGGCACCGTGAGCGTCAACGGGGCGGGCCAGACGGAAGTGGCCGTGCGGTACCTGACGCCGCACAACAAGTGGGCCATCCACTCGCAGTACTTCGACAACCTGCACATGCTGGCGCTGTCGCGCGGCGGCCAGGTGGTCTGGATGTCCCCCGCCGACGCCGAGAAGATCGGCGTGGCGGACAACGAATGGATCGAGGGATACAACCGCAACGGCGTCATCGCCGCCCGCGCGATCGTCTCGCACCGCATCCCCGAGGGCACGGTCTACATGCACCACGCCCAGGAACGCACCGTCGGCGTGCCGGTGGCGGAAACGTCCGGCAAGCGCGGCGGCATCCACAACTCGCTGACGCGCATCCTGCTGAAGCCGTCCCATCTCATCGGCGGCTACGGGCAGCATTCCTACGCGTTCAACTACACCGGCCCGACCGGCAACCAGCGCGACGAGGTCACCGTGATCCGCCGCCGCTCCCAGGAGGTTGAGTTCTGATGAAGGTCATGGCCCAGCTGTCCATGGTCATGAACCTGGACAAGTGCATCGGCTGCCACACCTGTTCCGTCACGTGCAAGCAGACGTGGACGAACCGCGAGGGCACCGAGTACGTCTGGTTCAACAACGTGGAGACGCGCCCCGGCGTCGGCTACCCGAAGCAGTGGGAGGACCAGGAGAAATGGAAGGGCGGGTGGGTGCGCAAGGCCAACGGAAAGGTCGTGCCCCGCGCCGGCGGGCGGCTGAAGAAGCTGGCCACCATCTTCTCCAACCCCGACATGCCGGAGATGACGGACTACTACGAGCCGTGGACCTACGAGTACGACAAGCTGCTGTCGGCGCCGAAGGATTCGAAGCACGTGCCCACGGCGCGGCCGGTGTCGCAGTTGTCCGGCAAGCCGATCGACACCATCGAGTGGTCGTCGAACTGGGACGATGATCTCGGCGGGTCGCGGGAGATCCTCGACGATGACCCGGTGCTGAAGAAGATGGGCGAGAAGGTCCGCCACGACATCGAGCAGTCCTTCATGTTCTACCTGCCGCGCATCTGCGAGCACTGCCTCAATCCGACGTGCGTGGCGTCGTGCCCGTCGGGCGCGATGTACAAGCGCGCGGAGGACGGCATCGTGCTGGTGGACCAGGACCGGTGCCGCGGTTGGCGCATGTGCGTCTCGGGCTGCCCGTACAAGAAGGTCTACTTCAACCACCACACGGGCAAGGCGGAGAAGTGCACGCTGTGCTACCCGCGGCTGGAGGTCGGCGAGCCGACGGTGTGCTCGGAGACCTGCGTCGGCAGGCTCCGCTACCTGGGCGTCCTGCTTTACGACGCCGACCGCGTCGGCGAGGTGGCCGCGACGGAAGACGACCGCGACCTCTACGAGGCGCAGCGGTCCATCCTCCTCGACCCGAATGACCCGGAGGTCATCGCCGGGGCGCGCGCCGGCGGCGTGCCGGAGTCGTGGATCCGGGCGGCGCAGGAGTCGCCGATCTGGAAGCTGATCAGCGTGTACAAGGTGGCGCTGCCGATCCACCCGGAGTACCGGACGCTGCCGATGGTCTGGTACATCCCGCCGCTGTCGCCGGTGGTCGACGCCGTGACGGCGTCGGGCGCCGACGGCGAGGGGCACCGGATGCTCTACACGGCCATCGCGACGATGCGCATCCCGCTGGAATACCTGGCGGAGCTG
Organism: Corynebacterium halotolerans; assembly: GCF_001056295.1. Lineage (GTDB taxonomy): Bacteria > Actinomycetota > Actinomycetes > Mycobacteriales > Mycobacteriaceae > Corynebacterium > Corynebacterium hansenii. The sequence goes on along the minus strand of NZ_JVMD01000005.1, from coordinate 118,255 downwards.
TTCACCGCGGGCGACACCGCCGTGGTGGAGAAGGTGCTGCGCAAGCTGGCGGCCATGCGGTCGTTCATGCGCGAGGTCCGCAACGGCCGCGAGCCCGACCCGGAGATCGCGGCGGCCGTGGGCATGGACCCGCAGGACATCGAGGACATGTACCGGCTGCTGGCCATCGCGAAGTACGACGAGCGCTACGTCATCCCCACCGCCCACTCCGAGTCGGCGGCGACGCCCGAGGGCATCGCCGCGATGGGCTGCTCGCTGGACGACTTCGGCGGGCCCGGCATGGGCGGCCCGGGCGACGCGAACCTGACCACCGAGGAACTGGCCTCGCAGTTCCACGGCGTGCCGGTCCACGACGTCGTCGCCGGTTCCGGCCGCGTGCCCCTGGCGTCGTGGGGCCCGGGCGAGCGCCCGGACTCCATGTTCCCGAAGAGGTGATGGCGATGCCGTTGAATTTCCTGGGCCGCCCGGCGCGGCGCGCGGCGGACGAGGCGCGCGCCGCGGCGGTGGCCGAACCCACCCACGTCGCCATGACCGACGAGCAGCGCCGCACCGTGCTCATGGCGGTGGCCACGCTGCTCGACTACCCCGGCGACGACGCCGAACGGCGGTGGGACGCGGTCGCGAAGGCGCTGCCGGGGCTCCCGCTCGAGGCCGCGGATCCGCTTGCCGGCTTCATCGCGCATGCGCGGGACGTCGGAAAGCGGACCCTGGAAGAGCACTACGTGGGCACCTTCGACCAGAAGCGCCGCTGCAACCTCTACCTGTCCTACTACGCCACCGGCGACACCCGGCAGCGCGGCGTCGCGCTGCTGACCTTCCGCGAGATGCTCGCCGCCGTCGGCCTGGAGCAGGACCGCGACGAACTTCCCGACCACCTCTGCGTCGTGTGCGAGGCCGCCGCCCTCGAGCCCGGCTCGCCGGCGACCGGCGACGCCATCGCCGCCGACGTGCTGGCCACCCACCGCGACGGCATCGAAGTGCTCCGCCACGCGCTGGCGGGCCGCGGCAGCGCCTACGCCGGGATCATCGACGCCCTGGTCACGGCACTGCCCCCGCTCGACGACGACACCCGCGAGCGCTACCTGCGGCTGGTCACCGCGGGGCCGCCGGCCGAACTGGTCGGCACCCTGGAGCTCCCCTTCCCCGTCAGCAATCAGGAGACGAGATCATGACGACCTTCGACTACATCCTCTGGATCGCCCTGCCGTGGTTGTGCATCGCGATCTTCCTGGTCGGCACCATCTGGCGCTTCCGCGTCGACCAATACCGCTGGACCACCCGGTCCTCGCAGTTCCTGGGCAACCGGCTACTGAAGTACGCGTCGCCGATGTTCCATTACGGCATCCTGGCTGTGGCGCTCGGCCACTTCATGGGGCTGATCATCCCCAAGTCCTGGACCGAGGCGGCGGGGGTCCCGCAGGACGTCTACCACCTGGTCGCGGCGCTCGGCGGCATGGCCGCGGCGGTCGTGACGGTGCTGGGGCTGATCGGCCTGCTGTGGCGCCGGCGCACGGACAAGTCCGTGTTCCGCGCGACGACGGCCAACGACAAGTTCATGTACGTCATGCTGGTCATCCCCATCGCCCTGGGCGTCACCGCGACGGTGCTGAACCAGCTGCTCGGCGACGCCCACGGCTACGACTACCGCGAAACGATTTCCCCGTGGCTGCGCAGCCTGTTCCTGTTCAACCCGCAGCCCGAGCTGATGGTGGACGTGCCGCTGTCGTTCAAGCTGCACATCATCGCCGGTTTCCTGTTGTTCGCGGTGTGGCCGTTCACCCGCCTGATCCACGCGCTGTCCGCCCCCGTCGGCTACCTCAACCGCCCGTACGTCGTCTACCGGTCGCGGTCGCCGCGCACCACGACGAAGCACTCCGGCGGCTGGGACCCCGTGTCCACGCGTGAACCGGAGAAAGGCCAGGCCAGGTCCAGCGGGGCTTAGCCGGATCCCGCGCGGGCGCAGTCGGCCCGCGCCGCGACGACGGCCGGTTCCGATCGCCCGGCCGCTTTCCGCCACCTTGGATACGATCGGGACAACACCCCTGAAGAGGAGAAACAATGAACGGCAAGCGTCGTAAAGCAGCCACCCGAATCGCCGTCGCGGCGACCACCGCCATCGGCCTGGCGGGCGCCGCCGGCCTGGCGGGATGCTCCGCCGATGGCGGGGGCGCGGGAGGCGGCGGCGAGCGCCGCACGCTCACCGTCTTCGCGGCGGCGTCGCTGCAGAAGACCTTCGAGGCGATCGAGAAGAAGTTCGAGGAGGACAACCCCGACATCGACGTCGTGCTGTCCTTCGACGGGTCGCAGAACCTGGTGGACCAGCTGGAGGCCGGCGCGCCCGCCGACGTCCTGGCCACCGCCGACATGCGCACCATGGACCGCGCCGAGGACGCCGGCGTCGTCAGGCAGCCGCAGCCGTTCGCCACCAACACCCTCACGCTCATCGTCCCCGAGGGCAACCCCGCGGGCGTCACCGGCCTGGACGGCTCGCTCGACGGCGCCAAGCTGGTCATCTGCGCCCCCGAGGTGCCCTGCGGCGCGGCGACGAAGAAGATCGTGGAGAAGACCGGCGCGAAGATCTCGCCCGTGTCAGAGGAATCGAAGGTCTCCGACGTGCGCGGCAAGGTCGAATCCGGGCAGGCCGACGCCGGCATCGTCTACCGCACCGATGCCGCGGCCGCGAAGGGCGTCGAAGAGGTCGACATCGAGGGCGCCGACGCCGCCGTCAACGAGTACCCCATCGCGGTAACCGCGAAGGCCGGCGACGACGGCCAGCGGTTCTCCGACGCCGAGACGTGGATCCGCGCCGTGCTGTCCGATTGGGGCCGGGACATCCTCGCCGACGCCGGATTCGGCGCCGCCCCCGCCGCCAAGTAGCGATGCCCCCGCGCCGAAGGACGCACCGCACCGCTCCCCCGGCGTGGGTGGCGCTGCCCGCGGCGGTGGCCCTGGCCATCGCGGTCGTCCCCGTCATCGCCCTGGCGGTGCGGGTGCCGTGGGCCCGGGTTCCGGAACTCGTCGCCTCCGAGGCGGGGTCCGCGGCCCTGAGCCTGTCCGTGCGCACGAGCCTGCTGGCCGCCGCGATCGTCATGGCGGCCGGCATCCCGCTGGCCATCGTGATGTCGCGCGCGGGCCGCTGGGCCGGTGCGCTGCGGGTGGCCGTGGTGCTGCCCATGACCATGCCGCCCGTGGTCGGCGGTCTGGCGCTGCTCGCGGCGTTCGGGCGCACGGGCGTCGTGGGGTCGCGGTGGCCGTGGCTGGCCGAGGCGTTCTCCTTCTCCACCGCCGCCGTGGTGCTGGCGCAGGTGTTCGTCTCCCTGCCGTTCCTGGTCCTGGCGCTGGAGGGCGCGCTGCGCGGCTTGGACCGCCGCCACGCCGAGGCCGCCGCCGGGCTGGGCGCCTCCCGCAGCCGCATCCTGTTCCGGGTCACGCTGCCGATGGTGCTGCCCGCGATCATCTCCGGCACGACGCTGTCGCTCGCCCGCGCGTTAGGCGAATTCGGCGCGACCCTGACGTTCGCCGGTTCGCTGCCCGGCATCACCCGCACCCTGCCGCTGGCGATCTACCTCGAGCGCGAGAACGAGCCCGAGCTGGCGCTGGCGCTGTCGGCCGTGCTGCTGGGCATCGCCATCGCGCTGGTCGCGGTCGGCGCGGCGGTGCCCTGGTGGATGGACCGGAGGGCGCGGTCGACGGGAACCGCTGACGGTGCGCCCTCCGACGCCGGTGCCGCTGGAGCCGATGCCGTCGGCGGCAATCGCACCCACGCTGCCCACACCGACACCGACACCGACGACACCGCCGCCACAGCCACTGCCCCAGGCCACGACGACCGCGGCCGGCCGGATCTCGCCCTGTCGGTGACGGTGCCCGGCCTCCTCCATGCGGAGCCGGTGTTCCCGGCGGGCCGGACCACTGCGGTGATCGGCCCGAACGGCGCGGGCAAATCAACTCTGCTGCGCGCCATCGCGGGCCTGCCGGTGCAGGGCGGCGCGACGGTGGCGGGCGATGTCCCCCGTGCGGTGCTGCTGACCCAGGACCCCGCGCTGCTGCCCCACCGCACCGCCCTGGGCAACGTCGAATTCGCGTGCCGGGACCGGGGCCGCGCCCACCGCGAGTTGGCCTCGATCGGCGTTCCGCACCTGGCGCACCGCCGCCCGGGGTCGCTGTCGGGCGGCCAGGCGGCGCGGGTGGCGCTGGCCCGCGCCCTGGCCGCGGACACCGACGCGATCCTCCTCGACGAACCCTTCGCCGCCCTGGACGAGGAGTCCGCCGCCGCGTTGCGGGGCGTCCTGCGAAACCGCTTGCGCGGCCGGACGACCCTGCTGGTCACCCACGATCCTGTGGACGTCGCCACGCTCGCCGATCACGTCATCGTCATCGAGGACGGCCGCATCGCCGCCGCCGGCTCGCCCGCGCAACTGCTCGCCGCCCCGGCCACGCGGTTCCTCGCGCGGTTCGCGGGCCTCATCTCGGTGCGCGGCACCGCGTCGCTGCTGGACGACGCCACCATCGCCGTGACGACGCCCGCCGGCACCCGGATCATCGGCGTCGACGGCTCGGGCGCAGGCGCGGGCGCGGACGGCGACGGCGCACCCGCGGGTGGCCGGGTCGAGGAGGGAGCGCCGGCCGTGGCGCTGTTCTCGCCGAGTGCGGTGACGCTGTCGGCGGTTCCCGGCTCGTCCGACGGCGGGCCCGGCGCCGACGCCTCCCCGGAGGTCACCAGCGCCCGCAACGTCATCGATGCAACGGTGACGTCCATCAACCACCACGGCGCCGCCGTCCGCGTGGAAATGGCGCTGGGGAGAGCCGTCACGGTGCCCGCCGCGGAGGACCGCCCCGCGACCGGTGCGGGGCCCGGCGCGACGACCATCGTCGCCGAGATCTCGGCGCATTCGCTGGCCACCCTGGGTCTGACCGAAGGTTCCCCCGTCCGTGCGACGGTGAAGGCAATGCAGGTCCAGGTGCTTCCCGTCACGGGCTGAGCGGCCCCGGCGCGGATGCGGGGAGGTTCAGGCCCCCGCTACGGCCGCGTGTGGCCGGTGCCGCGGAGGATCCACTTGGTGGACGTCAGCTCCGGCAGGGCCATCGGGCCGCGGGCGTGCAACTTCTGGGTGGAGATGCCGATCTCCGCGCCCATGCCGAACTGCTCGCCGTCGGTGAACGCGGTGGAGGCGTTGACGTTGACGGTGGAGGCGTCGACGCGGTCGACGAAGATCTCGCAGGTGTTCCAGTCCTTCGCGGCGATCGCCTCGGTGTGGCCGGAGCCGTGGGCGTTGATGTGCTCGGCGGCGGCTTCCACGCCGTCGACGACCTTGGCGGCGATGTCCATGGACAGGTACTCGTCGTTCCAGTCCACGTCGGTGGCGGGGACCACGTCGCCGGACCAGCCGAGGTTGTCCGCGTCGCCGTGGACGGTGACGCCGGCGTCGACGAGCGCATCGAGCACCTTGTCGATCTTCTCCTGCCCCAGCGCCTTGTCCAGCAGCACGGCCTCGGTGGCGTTGCACACCGAAACACGGCGGGTCTTGCCGTTGACCATCAGCGCGATGCCCTCGTCGAGGTCGGCGGAGGCGTCGATGTAGATGTGGCAGTTGCCGGTGCCGGTCTCGATGGACGGCACGGTCGCGCCGGTGACCACGGCCTCGATCAGGCCGGCGCCGCCGCGCGGGATGACCAGATCGACCAGCCCGCGGGCGGTGATCAGGTCCTGGACGGAGTCATGGGACTCGCAGGGCAGCAACTGCACCAGATCCTCGGGGGCACCGTCGTCTGCGAGCACGCCGCGCAGCACCTTCACCAGGGCCTCGTTGGAGTTGCGCGCGGACTTCGAGCCGCGCAGCAGGGCCACGTTGCCGGACTTCAGCGCCAGTCCGAAGGCGTCGACGGTGACGTTGGGGCGGGCCTCGTAGATCATGCCCATCACGCCCAGCGGCACGCGGACCTGCGACAGCTTGATGCCGTTGGGCAGCACGCGGCCGCGCAGGACCTCGCCCACGGGGTCGGACAGGCCGGCGACCTGGCGCAGGCCGCCCGCGATGCCCTCGATGCGGTCCTCGTCGAGCTTCAGGCGGTCGATCAGGGACTCCGCCAGACCCCGCTCGCGGCCTTCCTCGATGTCGCGGCGGTTGGCCTCGAGAATGTCGGCGGACTGCGCCACCAGGGCTTCCGCGGCGGCGAGCAGGATGCGGTTCTTCCGCTCCGACGTGAAGCCCGCCAGCTCGGTGGTCACGGCCTTGGCGCGCCGCGCCTTCTCCAGCACTTCGGCGCGCTCGGCGGCGCGGGCGTCGGTCATCGTCCGGTCATTCGTCGCGTCAGTCATGCGGCCCAGTGTAGGGAACCCCCCGGGTGGGGCTTCAAGTCACGGGGCTTTGCGACGCCCTCGCCCCCGCACGGGGGTGTGGCACCACATGGGCGTCGTAAAGCGTCCGAAGCCGGGGCGAGCCGCCGCGGCCCCCGCGCGCCCTACGCTCGGGACGCGTACCCGGAAAGGTAATCGGCGTGGATGACGGGCTTCTGCATGCTGTCGGGCAGCTCGGCGGTGGTGCGGCCGATCATGCCGGACAGCTCCTCGGAGTCGTAGGCCACCTCGCCGCGGCCGACGATCTCGCCGTTCGGGCCGACGATGTCCACGATGTCGCCCGCCGTGAACTCGCCGTCGATGCTGGTCAAGCCAACCGGCAGCAGCGAGCGGCGGTGCTCGGTGACGGCGGTGACCGCGCCGGCGTCCAGGCGCAGCACGCCCGAGGCGTCGGCCGCGTAGAGCACCCAGAACTGCCACGCGGACAGGCGGTCCTCCTTCGGCGCGAAGGCCGTGCCCACGTCGGCCTGGTCCAGCGCGGCGTCGATGTTCTCCGTCGACGTCAGCAGCACCGGCACGCCGCCGCGGGAGGCCAGACGGGCGGCCGACACCTTCGACGCCATGCCGCCGGTGCCCAGCTTGCCGCCGTCGCCGGCGATGACGCCCTTCAGGTCGTTGCCGCTCCAGACCTCCGGCACGAACTTCGCGCCCGGCTCGGAGGGGTTGCGGTCGTAGAGGCCCTCGACGTCGGACAGCAGCACCAGCGCATCGCAGAACGCCAGGTGCGACACCAGCGCGGCCAGGCGGTCATTGTCGCCGAAGCGCATCTCCGAGGTGGCCACGGTGTCGTTCTCGTTGACGATCGGGATGGCGTGGAGCTGGCGCAGCCGGTCGATGGTGCGCTGCGCATTGCGGGCGCGCGGGCGGTCGCCGGCATCTGCCGAGGTCAGCAGCACCTGCGCGGTGGTCCGCCCGAAACGGGCGAAGGACCGCGACCACTCCTGCGCCAGGCGCACCTGGCCGACCGCCGCGGCGGCCTGCTTGGTGGCCAGATCCGTCGGCCGCGTCGACAGGCCCAGCGGGCCCATGCCCGACGCCACGGCGCCGGAGGACACCAGGATCAGGTCGCTGCCCCGGGACATCCGCTTTTCCAGGGCCACGGCGATCTCGTCGATCTTCGCCGGGTCAGTGCGGCCATCGGGCCCGGTCAGCGACGAGGAACCGATCTTCACCACGATCCTCTTCGCATCGCGGATGCTGTCGCGGGTGGAACTGGAGTAAGGCGGGTTCATGGGCCCTTTCGTTTCCTCGTGGTCGGGGGCTTGTGTTTCGTTCAGTTGTCCCGGGCGGCTTTTCCCGGGGGTCGTGCCGGGGTCCTACTGGTACCGCTCGCGCTCGGCCTGCTCGCCGTCGCCGTAGTCGAATTCGTCGATCAGGCCGCGGCGGGCCTGCGACGCGCGCTTGCGCTCCTCGGCGGAGACGCGCTCGGTGGTCTCCAGGCGCTGGTCGGTGCCGCGCCCGGAGGGGACGAAATCGTCGACGCCCGCCGCGGTCTGCGGGTGCCACTCGAAGGTTATGTCGCCGATGGTCACGGGGCAGCCCGGGACGGCACCGGCCTTGGCCAGGGCGTCCTCGACGCCCAGCTTGGCCAGCCGGTCGCCGAGGAAGCCGACGGCCTCGTCGTTTTCGAAGTCGGTCTGCAGGATCCACCGGCGCGGCTTGCGGCCGAGGACGATGAAACCGTCCGGATCCTCGGGGTCGCGCTCGATCTCGAAGTCCTGCGTGCGGCCGCGGCGGCCGACGGCCTTGGGCACGATGACGGCCGGCTTCTCCTCCCGCTTCGCGGGGTTTTCCTTGCGGTACTTCGCCACGGCCTCGGCCAGGCCGTAGGTCAGCTCCTTCAGGCCGTCGCGGGTGGCGGTGGAGATGCCGTAGATCGGCCAGCCGAACTCCTCGAGCTCCTCGCGCATGAATTCGGCCATTTCCTTGGCCTCGGGCACGTCGAGCTTGTTCAGCACGATCACGCGCGGGCGTTCGGCGAGGTCGCCCAGCCCGACGTCGCCGGCGAGCTCCGACTGGTAGTTGGCCAGCTCGTGCTCCAGCGCCTTGATGTCGTCGACCGGGTTGCGGTCGGACTCGTAGGTCGCGCAGTCCACGACGTGGGCCAGGACCGCGCAGCGCTCGATGTGGCGCAGGAAGTCCAGGCCCAGGCCGCGGCCCTCCGACGCGCCGGGGATCAGGCCCGGCACGTCGGCGACGGTGAAGGATTCGTGGCCGACGTTGACCACGCCCAGGTTCGGCTGGAGCGTGGTGAACGGGTAGTCGCCGATCTTCGGCTTGGCCGCCGACAGGGCGGAGACCAGCGAGGACTTGCCGGCCGACGGGAAGCCGACCAGGCCGACGTCGGCCATCGACTTCAGTTCGAGGACCAGGTCCTTCTCCTCGCCCGGTTCGCCGAGCAGGGCGAAGCCGGGGGCCTTGCGGGAGCGCGACGCCAGCGCCGCGTTGCCCAGGCCGCCGTAACCGCCCTCGGCGGCGACGAAGCGGGTGCCCTTGCCGGTCAGGTCCGCGAGGACCTCGCCGTCGGTGGTCATGACGACCGTGCCCTCGGGCACCTGCAGCACCAGGTCCTGCCCGCGGGCGCCGTTGCGGTGGTCGCCGGCGCCGGGGCGGCCCTTCTCCGCCTTGATGTGCGGGTGGAAGTGGAAGTCCATCAGCGTGTGCACCTGGGGCGACACTTCGAGCACGATGTCGCCGCCGTGCCCGCCGTTGCCGCCGTCGGGGCCGCCGAGGGGCTTGAACTTTTCACGCAGCACGGAATTGCAGCCGTGGCCGCCGTCGCCCGCCTGCAAGTGCAGGACGACGCGATCGATGAACCGTGACATGGGGCCTCATTCCTCGGGGGTGCTGGGGACGGGGGCCGATCCGCGGCGGCGCCCGTGGGGGTACCGCGCCGCTTCCGGGCCGTTTCCGGACCGTTTCCGGGGCCGAAGCGCACCCGTTTCCGGGCACGCGAAAGCCGGGCCCGATTGATCGGACCCCCGCATGACCCTCGATTGTCGCACAATTGCGCCGCCAACCCGAATGGTTCGGGGTGGATCGTGAGAAGTTCAACGCCCTCCGTGACCTGCGACGCACATCACTTCCAGCCGCGAAATCCCCCTTTCACCTTTGCTTTGCGACGCCCACGTCCCCCGCCGTCCGCCGTGCGAACCGCCGAGGGGCGGGGGCGCGGGACGTCGTGAAGCAAGACGGGGAGCGTTCGAACGGGGCGAATCCGGGCGCCGTGCTTTAGTGGGGTCATGAACGCCGGCGATTCGAGCCAGTCCCCCCAGCCCCCGACCGAGCGGCCCCGGCATGATCAGGCGCCGCATGATCGGGCGCCGCATGAGCCCGCCACCCGCGCGGAGGCCGATGAGCTGCTGCAGGGGTTGGCCGGGCCGGGGACGTCGTTGCGCGACGACCAGTGGCGGGCCATCGACGGGCTGGTCAACGCCCGCGAACGCCTGCTGGTGGTGCAGCGCACGGGCTGGGGCAAGTCGGCGGTGTACTTCATCGCCGCGAAACTGCTGCGGCGGCGTGGGCGCGGGGCGAGCGTGATCATTTCGCCGCTGCTGGCGCTGATGCGCAACCAGGTCGCGGCGGCGCGGCGGGCGGGCATCCGGGCCGAGACCGTCAACAGCGCGAACATGACGGAGTGGGACGACATCCAGCGGCGGGTGGCCGCCGGCGAGGTCGACGTGCTGCTGGTGTCGCCCGAACGCCTGAACAACCCGCAATTCCGCGACGACGTGCTGCCGTCGCTGGCGCGGGCGGCGGGCATGGTCGTGGTGGACGAGGCGCACTGCATCTCCGACTGGGGCCATGACTTCCGGCCCGATTACCGGCGCATCCGCGATCTGCTCGCGGGGCTCGGGGAGGGCGTGCCCGTGCTGGCGACCACCGCGACGGCCAACGACCGCGTGGTGGAGGACGTGCGTTCCCAGCTCGGCGACGGCACCGGCGTGCTGCGCGGCGGGCTCGACCGGGAGTCGCTGCGGCTGAGCGTGGTGCGTTTGCCGGATACGACGAAGCGGCCGGCGTGGCTGGCGCAGCATCTGCGCGAGCTGCCGGGCTCGGGCATCATCTACTGCCTGACCGTGGCGGCGGCGGAGGACCTGGCCCAGGCGCTCGGCGCCGCGGGGTACGAGGTCGCCGCGTACACCGGGCGCACCGACGCCGCCGAGCGCGAGCGGCTGGAGGCGGCGCTGCTGGACAACGAGGTCAAGGCGCTGGTGGCGACATCGGCGCTGGGAATGGGCTTCGACAAGCCCGACCTGGGGTTCGTGGTGCACTTGGGCGCGCCGGGATCGCCGATCTCCTACTACCAGCAGATCGGACGCGCCGGCCGCGGCACCGAACGCGCCGAGGTCGTGCTGCTCCCCGGAGCCGAGGACCGGGACATCTGGGAGTATTTCGCCTCGCTGTCGTTCCCTGAAGAGGATGTGGTGCGGTCGCTGTTGGACGCGCTGGCGGCGTACGGGGGTCAGCCGGCGTCGACGGCGCGGTTGGAGACCGCCGTGGACCTGTCGCGGTCGCGGCTCGAGCAGGTGCTGAAGGTGCTCGACGTCGACGGTGCGGTGCGGCGCGTGCGCGGTGGCTGGGTGGCCACGGGCGCGCAGTGGGAGTACGACGCCGCCCGTTACGGCGGCCTGGCCGAAGCCCGCAAGGCCGAGCAGGATGCGATGGTCGCCTACGAGCGGCTCGGCGACGACGGGAGCACCGGCGCCGACGCGTGCCGGATGCTGTTCCTGCGCCGCCAGCTCGACGACCCGACTGCGACGGGGCCGTGCGGACGGTGCGACAACTGCACCGGGCGGCGCCTGTCCCCCGACGTCGACGCCGACGTGGACGAGATCGTGCGCGTGCGGCTGACCGAACCCGGCGTGCGCCTGCCCGCGCGGAAGCAGTGGCCGACCGGGTTGGACCGGCTCATGACCGGTGGCGAGGGGCTGGGGCGCGCCGGGGCGACGCTCGGCGCGACCGGTCTGCGCGTGCCGCTGAAGGGGAAGATCCACGGCGTGGGCGAGGGGCGCGCGATCGGCCGCCTCAACGACATCGCGCGGGGGCCTGCGCTGACGGAGTTGCTCGCGGCGGCGTCGTGGCGGCCCGACGCCGCGGAATGGAAGCGCGACCGGACGCTGCGCAACCTGGTCGAGGTGCTCGCGGGCTGGGATTGGGACGCGAGGCCGGACACCGTCGTCGCGCTGGTCACCCATGACGCGGTCGATCCCGCGGTCGCAGGGGCGGACGGCGCGGCGACAGTGGACGGAGCGATGGCCGGATCAGCTTCATCGGGCGCGAACGCAGCCCTCCACGGTTCCGCCCTGGACGAGATGGTGGTGGCCTGCGCCATCGCCGTTGCCGACATCGGGCGCATGGGCTTCGGTGGCGTGCTGCCCGTGCGTGACGGATCACGTCCCGTCGAAGCCCAGAACTCCGCCTACCGGGTGGCCGGCCTGGCCGACCGGTGGGATTGGGAGGCCATCGGCGAACTCGAGCTCGGTGAGGGCCCCATCCTGCTGGTCACCGACTGCGTGGACACGGGCTGGTCGGTGACTCTCGCCGCAGCTGCGCTGGCGTCGGCCACTGGCCGCGAAGTTCTCCCCCTGGCGCTGGCCTCGAGGGGCTGACCCGCCGGCCACTGCCCCGCACTCGGAGGGCCCGCACTCGGCCGCCCCACCCCCGGCCGCCCGCACCCCGGCCGAACACGCGAAAGCGCCGCACCTCCCACGGGGAAGTGCGGCGCTTTCGACGTCAACGCCGCCCCGCGCCGAAACGCGGGGCGGCGAGTGAGGCGCCCGGCCGAAGCCGCAACCGCGGGGCTTACGCCTCGGCGGTCTCGGCCTCGACGATGTTGACGGTGCGCTTGTTGCGCTTGGTGCCGAACTGGACGGCGCCGGCCTTCAGGGCGAAGAGCGTGTCGTCGCCGCCGCGGCCAACGTTCTCACCGGGGTGGAACGAGGTGCCGCGCTGGCGGACCAGGATCTCGCCGGCCTTGACCTGCTGGCCGCCGAAACGCTTCACGCCGAGGCGCTTGGCCTCGGAGTCGCGGCCGTTGCTGGTGCTGGAAGCACCCTTCTTGGAAGCCATGATTCCTCCTTCAGGAAAAGCTTGTTTCGGTGGCTTACTTGGAAACGCCGGTGATCTTCAGGACCGTCAGCGGCTGACGGTGACCGAAGCGACGCTTGTAGCCGGTCTTGTTCTTGTAGTGCATGCCGCGGATCTTCGGGCCCTTGGTGGCCTCGACGATCTCGGCGTTGACGGTGATCTTGGCAAGCTTCTCGGCGTCGGAGGTGACGTCGGAGCCGTCGACGAGCAGAACCGGGGTGAGAGCCACGGTGGAACCCGGCTCACCCTCGATCTTCTCGACCTTGACGAGGTCACCTTCGGCAACCTTGTACTGCTTGCCGCCGGTCTTGACGATCGCGTACATAGGAGGGCTACCCCTTTTTCGTTTACTCGACTCGAGGGACGCAAGTCCCTCGACATGGACAGTTTCTTCTGCGTTCAGCGGCGGCCTCGCGGCTCGTCGTCGCGGCTTCGCGCGCGCTCCCGGCAGGGGCTCGATTCGGGCATGCCCGATACGCCTCTGAACAGCGACTGGTCAAGACTAGCGAATCCCGCCCGCAAATGACAAACCGCCCCCGGGCCGCGAATGAGATCGCGGCCCGGGGGCCAGTCGTCGGCGGTTCGAGCTTAGCCGCGGGAGGTCCGGCGGACTGCACGGCGGCGGCCTCGGCGGGGCTTGCGGCCGGCATCGTCCTGCTTGGCGACGCCGCCGTCCTTCCCTTCGCCCTGCGCCCCGGAAGACTTCGCCTTCGGGGAAGCGTCCTTCTTCGGCGCATCCTTCTTAGGGGCGTCAGCCGACGTTCCGGCCGGGCCCCGCGAGGTGACGCGGCGGACGGCGCGGCGGCGGCCACGGCGACGGGCGGGACGGCCATCGCCGGAACCGGTCTTGGCCGCTTCCGCCGACCCGGCCTTGGACTCGTCGGAGGACGAGGACTCGGCGCGGGACGCATCGGACGCCTTCGCCGCGCCGCTCTCGCCGCGGCCGCCCTTGCCGGTGCCATCGCCGGAGCCCTTGGCGGGAGACTTGCCGGCCTTCTCGCCGGCCCCGCCCTTCGACTCGGCCGCGCCCTTGGCGTCGCCCTTGGACTCAGTCGCACTCTTGTCCTGGGCGCCGCCCTTGGCGTCACCGCCGCCCTTCCGGGCGCCGGCGCCCTCGCCGAAATCCTCCGGCTTCGGGGCGTGATCCGACCGCGAGCGACCGCGGGTCGGGCGATTGCGGCGCGGGGACTTCTCGAACGCCGCGAGCGCCTCCTCGTACGTCTGCGGCTCGATCGGGGCGTCGTCGGCGCCCCGCTCCGGCTTGGCCTCGACGGACACGGTCTTCTCGGGAGCCTCCGAAACGTCGGAAGTCCCCTTGCCCCGCTGCTCGCCCTGGCCGGAACCGCGGCGCGACGTCGAACGCCGGCGACCGCGGGAACCGCCGCCGGAGCGGCCGGCGCCTGCACCGGTACGGCCCGAATCGTCCTGCGCCGGCTTCTCCGGCTCATCGGACTCGGCCCCGGACTTCGGCGCCGACGGGGTTTCGGTCTGGCGCTGCGCTGCGGTCTCACGCTGAGCCTCAACCTCGCCCGAATCCCGCCGCTGCGCGTCCTCCCGCACGTCATCGCGCGCGCCCTGCCCCTGCTGCGAGGCATGCACCACGCGGCGGCGACGGCGGCGTCGCGCCGAGCGGGACACGTAGCGATCATCCGACGGCTCGTCCGGATCCTTGTCCCGCGCCTCGGCGACGGCGTCCGCCGCCACGCGGGCCAGGGCATCCCCGACGTCGGCGTGCTCGTCGCGGTTGTCGCGCGAGGTCTCGCGGCGGCGCGCATCGGCGTCATCCGACGAACGGTCGTCGCCGCCCTGGCCCTCGCCGTCGCCACCGCGACCGCGCGACGTGGAACGGCGGCCGCGACGGCGGCGGCGCGGCGGACGCGACTCCTCCGACTCGGCGCGCGTCACCGACTCATCGACGGCGCGCTCCTCCTCGCTCATCTCCTCGGCCGGCGCCTGATCCAGCTCCCGGTCCGGCTCGACACCCGGCCGATCATCCGACTGTCCGCCCGACCGATCGCCGCGGGCCCGATCATCGCCGGACTGCTCCGGCCCCTGGCCCGCGCCACCCCGGCGCGCGCCCCGGCGGCTGCGGCGGCGACGGCCGTTGCCGCCGTTTCCGTCGCGCCCATCGGACGAGGCGTCGCGTCGGCCGTCGTCAAGCTGCTCTTCCCGGCCCTCGTCGGCGGAATCCTTCGCGCGATCGTCGCCGTTGTCCTTGCGGTGCATCGCCTCGGCCACCGGGTGCTTGGCCGGCACCTGGTTGCGGCGGCGCTGGCGCCCTCGCTGCGGCTCGCCCTCATGGTCCACCGGGTCGACGTGGATGATCAGCCCGCGGCCGTCGCACGCCTCGCAGGTGGTGGAGAACGTCTCCAGCAGCCCGGTGCCCAGGCGCTTGCGCGTCATCTGGACCAGGCCCAGCGACGTCACCTCCGACACCTCATGGCGGGTGCGGTCGCGGCCCAGCGCCTCCTTCAGGCGGCGCAGCACCAGGTCCTGGTTCTCCGGCAGCACCATGTCGATGAAGTCGACGACGATCATCCCGCCGAGATCGCGCAGGCGCATCTGGCGGACGATCTCCTCCGCCGCCTCCAGGTTGTTGCGCGTGACGGTCTCCTCCAGGTTGCCGCCGGCGCCGGTGAACTTGCCCGTGTTGACGTCGATGACCGTCATGGCCTCGGTGCGCTCGATGATCAGCGTGCCGCCCGACGGCAGCCACACCTTCCGGTCCAGCGCCTTGGCCAGCTGCTCGTCGATGCGGTGGTGGGCGAAGACGTCCTCGCCGCCGTGCTGCTCCGGGCGGTAGCGCTGCAGGCGCCCCACCAGATCCGGGGCGACCTCGTCGACGTAGGAGCGCACGATGCCCCACGCCTTGTCGCCCTCGACGACCAGGCGCGAGAAGTCCTCGTTGAACAGGTCGCGGACGACCTTGATCAGCATGTTCGGCTCTTCGTACATGGTCACCGGCTTGGCGCCCTTGCGGCTCTTCGCCTCCGCGGTGCGCTTGTCGATGTCCTGCCACAGCCCCTCGAGCCGCTGCACGTCGGCGGCGATGGCCTCCTTGGACACGCCCTCGGCGGCGGTGCGGATGATCGTGCCCGACCCCGCCGGGGTGACCTCCTTGAGAATCTCCTTCAGCCGCTTGCGCTCCGGCTCCGGCAGCTTGCGCGAAATGCCGGCGCTGTGGCCGCCCGGCACGTACACCAGGAAGCGGCCGGCCAGCGAAATCTGCATGGACAGGCGGGCGCCCTTGTGGCCCACCGGGTCCTTCGTCGCCTGCACCAGCACCTGGTCGCCGGCCTTGAGCGCATGCTCGATGCGGCGCGAACGCCCCGACGAGCCGAACGCGCGCCAGTTGACGTCCGCGGAGTACAGCACGCCGTTGCGGTCGGTGCCGATGTCGATGAACGCGGCCTCCATGCTGGGCAGCACGTTCTGCACGCGGCCCAGGTAGATGTCGCCGATGATCGACGTCTGCGTGTCGGACGTGACGAAGTGCTCGACCAGCAGATCGTCCTCCAGCACGCCCACCTGCGTGACCATGCCGTGGCCGTCGCGGCGGCGGCGCTCGCGCACCACCATCGTGCGCTCGACGGATTCGCGGCGGGCCAGGAATTCGGCCTCCGAAATCACGTGGCGCTTGCGAGATTCGGCGCGGCGGTCGGCACGGCGGCGGCGCTGGGCCTCCAGCCGCGTCGAGCCCTTGATGGCCACCGGCTCGTCGACGACCGGCACCTCCGGCTCGTCGGCGGCGTCGCGCTCGTCGCGCTTCTTCCCGTCCTGCTTTGCGACGCCCGCGTCCCCGCCCTTCGCCGTATCCGAGCCTGCGCCGGACTCATCGTCGCGGCCGCTGCGGTCATCGTGGTCGTCGCCGCCGTTGCCGTCGTGCCGGCCCGAATCGTCCTGGGCACCGCGGCCACGACCGCGGCCGCGACGGCGGCGGCGCGGGCGGGGCTCCCGGGTGCGGTCGGAGTCGTCGCCGGAACCGGAGCGGTCATCGGAGTCGTCGGCGTCGTCCACGGCATCCGCGATGGCGTCGGCGGATGCGTCATCGACGTCGGCCGAGACGACGGTGACCGGCTCGGGCGCCATGAACACCGGGATCGCGAACGAGGGCTCGGCCGGCGGCGGCGTCACCGGCGGCACGACCTCGACGAGGTGATCGTCCTCGGTGGCGCCGTCGATCGAGTCCGGGATGATCGGCTCGGCGACGTCGACGTCCTCGGCCTTCTTCGCCGGTGCGGCCGGCTTCGACGCGGTGCGCTTGGCCGTGCGGCGGGACCGCGACCGGCGGGTGGCCTTCTCGGGGGTTCCGGTGTCGGCAGCCGCAGTGTCGGAGGTCTCGGGGGCGTCGGGGGTCTCGGGGGTCTCGGGCACCGCAGGCGCCTCGGCGACGATGGTCTCGGCGACGTCGACCTCGTCGGCCTTCTTCGCCGGCGCCGACTTCTTGCCCGCCGTGCGCTTGGCGGTCTTCTTCGAGGTCTTCTTGGCCGCCTTCTTCGCGGTCTTCTTCGCCGTCTTCTTGGTGGCCTTCGCGGCCGTCTTTTTCGCGGGCTCCCCCGGGTTCTCGCCCGCCTTCTGCTCCGCGGCCCCTTCGGCGGGCACGTCCGACGGCTGCGACGCCACGACGTCGTCAAGCGACCCCGACTTGGCAACCGCATCCAGGAACCGGTCCCGGTCCCCCGCCGCCACGGACGACGACGCCGACTTCACGGCCACGCCCATCTCCCCCAGGGCGGCGATCAATTCCTTCGACGTGATGCCCACGGCCTTCGCCAGGGCATGCACGCGCATTTTCTCCGGTGCCGATGCGCGATCGAAATCACGGGCATTCGACACGGTGTTGTCGCTGAACTTCAGCACGATATGCGGTTCTCCTCAAGCCGCCCGGCCCTCGCACGGACCGCGCGTTCTGGCGCGGAATCCGGGGGCCGCCTCGGCGGCGATCGTCGTTTTTGATCAAGTTCTGTGGTCGCACGGGCGTTCTGCGGTCAACGTCGTTCCAGTAAATCGCGGAGCGAACGCGGCGTACGCCCGCCATTGTCGCACACGCGAACCATCACCGCCGCCACATGCGCACCCCGGAAACGCGAAAACCGGCTCCCCGCAGGAAAATGCGGGAAGCCGGTGGGTCAACCGCCGGGAAACGGCGGGACAACCGAGGATCAGAGGTTCGGGAACCAGATGCCGATCTCACGCTCGGCGGACTCCGGCGAATCGGAGCCGTGGACGATGTTCTCCGAGACCTCGAGGGCGAAGTCGCCGCGGATCGAACCCGGGGTGGCGGCCTCGACCGGGTTGGTGCCGCCGGCCAGCTGACGCCACGCGGCGATGGCGTTCGGGCCCTCGACCACGCCCGCGACCAGCGGGGCGGAGGTGATGAAGTCGACGAGCTCGCCGTAGAACGGGCGCTCCTTGTGCTCGGCGTAGTGCTCCTCGGCGGTGGCCTTGTCGGCGACGCGGAGGTCCATGGCAACGAGCTTCAGGCCCTTGCGCTCGATGCGGGAGACGACCTCGCCGACGAGGCCGCGGCGGACGCCATCGGGCTTGATCAGAATCAGAGTGCGTTCGGTCATGCAGGGAAGCATACTTGGCGCCACCTCGGGGCGCGCAGCCGCGCCAAGTGACCCCGGTCACCCTCCGGCGGCCTCGGCGGGGGCGAGGTGAAGTGAACCGCACAGCCGTACCCTGGCCACCATGAGCGACGACGCGCCCCGCCCGGCCCTGGTCTGGTTCCGCGACGACCTCCGCACCACCGACCACGCGGCACTGGCCCACGCCGCCGACTGCGGGCCCGTCGTCGGCCTCTACATCGCGGAGGAAATCCCGGCCGGCGAGACGGCGGACGCGCCCGGCTCCCCTCCCCTGGGCCCGCGCCCACTCGGGGCGGCCGCGAAGTGGTGGCTCCACCACAGCCTCCACGCGCTCGCCGATGACCTCGCCGGGCTGGGCATCGAACTCCACGTCGCCGCCGGCGACCCGCGTGACATCGTGCCCCGCTTGGCCGCCGACCTCGACGCGATCACCGTCACGTGGCACCGCCGTTACGCACCGGGAGCCCGCGCACTCGACGCCGAGATCGAGGCCGCCTTGCCCAACGCATCCACCCACCCCGGACACCTGCTCAACGAGCCCAGTGACGTGTCCACCGCCCAGGGCCGCCCGTACAAGGTCTTCACCCCCTTCAGCCGCGCCGCGGCCGACAGGCTGGGCGCTGACGTGAGCGCGGACGTGGACACCGACCCTGGCGCTGGCCCCGACGGCGACCCGGATGTGGGCGCGGTCGCCGGCCCGACGCAGGAACGTCCGCGGCCGGGCGGGCGCGGGGTCTCCGGCGAGCAACTGTGCGCCACCCATGCCGCCATCGATGCACTGGAGCTGACTGCGGGAGGCCCCGAGAACCCCGCCCCGAACCCGTCCGCCGATTTCCACCGGCATTGGACGCCGGGAGAAGCGGGCGCGCACGAACGTCTCGCCGCATTCATCGAGCGCCTCGGGGAAGGCCCCACCCCGTCCGATCGCCGCCAGTCCACGGCCGACCTCGAGCACCGCTACGCCACCGGCCGCGATTACATGGCCCTCGACGCCACCAGCCGCCTGTCGCCGCACCTGCGCTTCGGCGAGGTCAGTCCGCGGCAGGCGTGGGATGCCATCGCCGGGGCCGTCGACGCAGGGAGCATCGACGCGGCCGACGGCCGGGCGTTCCAGCGGGAACTGCTCTGGCGCGACTTCGCCTGGCACCGCCGCCACCACCTGCCGAATCTCGAGACCGCCAACACCCGCTCCGCATTCGACGCCTTCCCCTGGGCGCGGCTGGCGGAGGATGGCGACGACGCCACGACCAATTCCACGGAAGGCGACGACGCCCTCCACGAAGCCCTGGCGGCCTGGCGGAGCGGCACGACGGGTTTCGGCCTCGTCGACGCCGGCATGCGCGAGCTGCTGGCCACCGGGCACATGCACAACCGGGTGCGCATGGTCGCGGGGTCGCTCCTGACCAAGAACCTGGGCATCCATTGGCGCCACGGCGAGGAGTGGTTCTGGGACCGGCTCGTCGACGCCGACGAGGCCAGCAACCCATTCAACTGGCAGTGGGTCGCGGGCTGCGGCGACGACGCCGCGCCCTACTTCCGCATCTTCAACCCGGAAACGCAGGCCCGTCGTTACGATCCCGTGGCCGCCTACATCCGCCGGTGGGTTCCGGAATACGGCACGCCCGCCTACCCCGCCCCGATCGTCGACCTGCGCGAGTCGCGGGCGGCGGCCCTGGCCGCGTACGAGGCGATGAAAAACGCCGGATAGCCGCCGCCCCGTGGGCCGCGACCATCCGGCGCCATGCGCGGCAGCCGCTACAGATGCTGCGTGGTCAGCAGCCCGCGTTCCATGCGGGCGATGAGGTTCTTGCGCAGATGCAGGATGTACGCCCACACCAGCGCGAAGAAGATGCCCACGAACCCCATGGACCAGTGCACCAGGATCGCCAGCACGCCGAAGACCTGCAGCACGATGTTCGCCGGCAGCGCCCACGGCTTCTTCTGCAGGAACGCCATCACGGCCAGCGCCAGGCCCAGCAGCCCGACGTACCACATGGCGACGGTCGGCCCGAACAGCCCGCCGCCGTCGACGCGCGCCACGACGGTCAGCCCGAGCCACACGGAAATCGCCTGCATGATCAGGGTGCCGGCCATGACGCCGCGCAGCCCCTTCATCGGGTCCTTCTCCGGCTCGTGGCCCGCGCCCAGCGGGCCGTACTTGCCGCCGTCGGACAGGTCGCGCCCCTCGCGGAACGCCCGCAGCTCCTCGTCCGTTTCCGCGTGACGACGGCCCGCGCCGCCCGCGTCCGGCGTGCCGGTGGATCGATCCTCGGTCATTGGGGGTCCTTTCCGAACAGGGTGCGCGCCTCGCCGGCGGTGACCACCGAACCGGTGACCACCACGCCCGAGCCGCTGACGATGCCGTCGCCGGAGTCGGTCTCCTCCGCCAGCGCGACTGCCAGCTCGACCGCCGAGGGCAGCGTGTCGATGCGGTGGATGCGTTCCTCGCCGTAGATCTGCTCGGCCATCTCGGCCAGATCATCGACGTGCAGGGCGCGCGGCGACGAATTCTGCGTGACGACGAGCTCCTCGAAGTAGGGCTCCAGCTCCTCGAGGATGCCGCGGGCGTCCTTGTCGCCGAGCACCGCGACCACGCCGACGACCTTGCGGAAGTCGAACTCCGCCGTCAGTGCCTCACGCAGCGCCCGGGCCCCATGGGGGTTGTGCGCGGCGTCGACGAACACCGTCGGCGTGGACCGGACTCGCTCGAGGCGACCGGGCGAGGTCACCGTCGCAAAGCCCTCGCGGACCGCGTCGATGCTCAGGGGCCGGCCGGGGCCGGCGCCGAAGAAGGTCTCGACGGCCGCGAGGGCGGTCGCCGCGTTGCGGGCCTGGTGCGCGCCGTGCAGCGGCAGGTGGATGTCCTCGTACTCGCCGGCCAGGCCGCGCAGCGTGAGGTTCTGCCCGCCCACGGCCAGGGTGTGCGCGACGACGCCGTACTCGGATCCGGCGCGGGCCACCGCGGCATCGCACTCGACGGCGCGGGCCAGCAGGACCTCCATGGCTTCCGGGGCCTGCTCCGCGATGACGGCCACGTTGTCCGGCGGCGCCAGCAAATCCCCGGCGTTCCAGCGGGACTTGATGATGCCCGCCTTCTCCCCGGCAATCTCCGCCAACGTGTCGCCCAGGTAGTCGGTGTGGTCGAGGCCGACCGGGCACACCACGGCGACGTCGGCGTCGGCGACGTTGGTGGCGTCCCACGTGCCGCCCATGCCGACCTCGACGACCGCGACGTCGACCGGGGCATCGGCGAAGGCCGCGTAGGCCATGGTCGTGAGCACCTCGAACTTGGACATGCGCGGGCCGCCCTCGGCCTCCGACGCGGCGTCGACGAGCTCCACGTAGGGCTCGATCTCGCGCCAGATGCGCACGTAGTCGCGCGGGTGCAGCGGGGCGCCGTCGACCGCGATGCGCTCGGTGGCCAACTGCAGGTGCGGGCTGGTGGTGCGGCCGGTGCGGCGGCCCAGGGCGCGGACCAGCGACTCGATCATGCGCACCGTCGACGTCTTGCCGTTGGTGCCGGCGACGTGGATCACCGGCGCGGACCGCTCGGGGTTGCCGAGCAGGTCCATGAGCTTTTCCATGCGCTCCAGCGTCGGGTCGATCTTCGTCTCCGGCCACCGGGTGTCCAGCTCGGCCTCCACGGCCGCGAGCTCGGCGAGATCCTCCTGCGTGATCTCCAACGGCGCCGGGGCGTTGACCGGCTGGTCGACGTCGACGGGCAGGCTCAGGCCCTCCTCGTCCATCGACACGGCGCCGAAGCGGCCCAGAAGGTCCGCGTCCGCGCCCCCGTCGCGCTCCTCCTCCGCCGCGGCGATGCCGTCGGCGGCCGGAGAGGACTCGTCGGTCGTGCCGCCGGACAGCGTCGCCGCCAGCTCGCGGGGCTCGGTGTCCTCCACGATCTGCGCGGTGACCGGATCGAAGCCGTCGTCGTCGGAAAGCTCCAGGGGTGCGCCGGCCGAACCGTCCTCGCCCGCGAACTCCAGAGGCTCGCCGACCGAGCCTTCCGCGCCGTCCCCGTCCGCGCCGTCCCCGCCCGCGCCCGCCTCCGGCTGGTCGGCCGGGGCGAGGTCGTCGAGGATCAGGCGGATCTCGTCGTCTCCGCCGGCGGCGCGGTCGCGGCCGCCGCCCGTGGCGTCGTTGCGCTCGGTCATGCCTTCGGCAGTCCCTCCAGGCGGGCGGTGATGCGCTCGATTTCCTCGCGCGCCACCTTGTTGCGGGTGCGGATCTTGTCCACCACGGCGTCCGGGGCCTTCGCCAGGAAGGACTCGTTGCCCAGCTTCTTCTCGGTGCCGGCCAGCTCCTTCTCCGCGACGGCGAGGTCCTTCTCCAGGCGCTTGCGCTCGGCGGCGACGTCGACGGTGCCGGAGGTGTCCAGCTCGACGGTGACGGTCGCCGTCGACAGGCGGACCTCGATGGAGGCGGTGGCCGTGAAGCCCTCCTCCGGGGTCTCCAGCCGCGCCAGCGAACGGACGATGCCCTCCTGCGCCGCCAGATCGGCCGCGGCCGCGTCGAAGCGGGCGGGCACGCGCTGCGACGGCTTCACGCCCTGGTCGGAGCGGAAGCGACGCACCTCGGTGACCAGCTTCTGGGCGTCGTCGATGCGGCGCGCCGCGTCGGCATCGGCCTCGGCGCCGCCGTTGGCCGCGCCCGCCTCCGGCCACGACGCGATGACCAGCGACTCGGGCGTGCCCTCGTCGCCGTCGGTCAGGGCCTTCCACAGCACCTCGGTGACGAACGGGATCGTCGGGTGCAGCAGGCGCAGAAGGGTGTCCAGCACGTGGCCCAGCACCAGGCGCGTCGACTCGGAGCGTGCGGCCTGCTCGGCCGTCGGCTCCTCGCCCTCGGCCAGCCGCGGGAAGTCCACCTTGGACATCTCCAGGTACCAGTCGCAGAACTCGTCCCACGCGAAGTGGTACAGGGCCTCGTTGGCCTTGGCGAACTCGTACTTGTCCAGCGCACCGTCGACGTCGGCGCGGACCTGCTCCAGGCGATCGAGGATCCACCGGTCGGTGTCCGTCAGCGTCTCGCGCGGCGGCAGGCCTCCGACGCGGGCGCCGTTCATCAGCGCGAAGCGGGTCGCGTTGAACAGCTTGGTGGCGAAGTTGCGCGAGCTCTGCGCCGAATCCTCGCCCACCGGCAGGTCGGATCCCGGGTTGGCGCCGCGGGCCAGGGTGAAGCGCAGCGCGTCGGCGCCGTAGTCGCGCACCCAGTCCAGCGGGTCGATGCCGTTGCCCAGGGACTTCGACATCTTGCGGCCCTGCTCGTCGCGCACCAGGCCGTGCAGGAACACATCGGTGAACGGGATCTGCGGGCGGCCGCCGGCGCCCTCGCCCAACGGCGAGTTCGGCAGGGTGGCGGCGAAGGTCGAGAACATCATCATGCGCGCGACCCAGAAGAACAGGATGTCGTAGCCCGTGACCAGCACGGACGTCGGGTAGAACTTGGCCAGCTCCGGGGTGGCCTCCGGCCAGCCCATCGTGGAGAACGGCCACAGCGCCGACGAGAACCACGTGTCCAGCACGTCGGGGTCCTGCGTCCAGCCCTCGCCGGTCGGCTCCGGGTCATCCGGCCCGACGCAGACGATCTCGCCCTCCGGCCCGTACCAGATCGGGATGCGGTGGCCCCACCACAGCTGGCGCGAGATGCACCAGTCGTGCATGTCGTCGACCCAGTCGAACCAGCGCGGCTCCTGCGACGCCGGGTGGATGACGGTGTCGCCCTCGCGGACGGCGTCGCCGGCCATCTTCGCCAGCTCGTCGACCTTCACCCACCACTGCTCGGACAGGCGCGGCTCGATGACCTCGCCGGAGCGCTCCGAGTGGCCCACCGAGTGGACGTACGGGCGGACCTCCTTGACGATGCGCCCCTGCTCCCGAAGCGCCTCCGTCACGGCCTTCCGAGCCTCGAAGCGGTCCATGCCGTCGAAGCGGGTGCCGGTGCCGGCGATGGTGCCGGTGGCGTCGATGACCTCCGGCATGTCCAGGTCGTGGCGCTGGCCCATGGCGAAGTCGTTGGGGTCGTGGGCGGGGGTGATCTTCACCGCGCCGGAACCGAACTCCGGGTCCACGTAATCGTCGGCGATGACCGTCAGCGTCAGGTCGTCGCGGAACGGGTGCGGCAGGGTCTTGCCCACCAGCGCCGTGTACCGCTCGTCCTCCGGGTGGACGGCCACCGCGACGTCGCCGAGCATCGTCTCGACGCGCGTGGTGGCCACCACGATCGAATCCTCCCCGTCGCCGTAGCGGAAGGACACCAGCTCGCCGTCGCGATCCTCGTACTTGACCTCGATGTCGGAGATCGCGGTCTGCAGCACCGGCGACCAGTTCACCATGCGCTTGGCACGGTAGATCAGGCCGCGGTCGAACAGCTCCTTGAAGATCGTCTGCACCGCCCGCGACAGGCCGTCGTCGAGCGTGAAGCGCTCGCGCGACCAGTCGACCGAATCGCCGATCTGCCGCATCTGGCCGCCGATGACGCCGCCGTACTCCTTCTTCCACTCCCAGACGCGCTCGACGAACTCCTCGCGCCCGTAGTCGAACCGGTCCTTGCCCTCGGACTCCTTCAGCTGCGCTTCGACCTTCGTCTGCGTGGCGATGCCCGCGTGGTCCATGCCCGGCAGCCACAGCACCTCGAACCCCTGCATCCGCTTGCGGCGGGCGAGGGCGTCCATCAGCGTGTGGTCGAGCGCGTGGCCCATGTGCAGCTGGCCGGTCACGTTCGGCGGCGGCAGCACGATCGAATACGCCGGCTTGTCGCTGCCGGCGTCGGCGGTGAAGTACCCGGCATCCACCCAGCCCTGGTAGAGATCCGCCTCCACCTCGGAGGGGTTCCACGACTTCGGCAGATTGTCGGCGCGGTTCGGAAGATTCTCGGCGTTGGTCACGTCGGACAGTCTAGAGGGTCGGCCGGACCGCGCCGCCCACCACGTCCGCCCCTGGTCGCACGGGAACGGCGGAGGGGACGTCGCAAAGCGAAATGCTTTGCGACGCCCCCTCCCGGGCCGGTGCGCCCGGCCCCGCGGTGCGCCGGTTACGGCAGCAGGTCGGCGATCGCGTCTCGCTCCGCGCGCAGCTCCTCGACGTTGGCGTCGATGCGGGCACGCTGGTAGTCGGAGATCTCCAGGCCCTGGACGATCTCCCACTTGCCGTCGACGCAGCGGCACGGCATGCCGGTGACCAGGCCCTCGTCGATGCCGTAGGAACCGTCGGACGGCAGGGCCACGGACACCCAGTCGTCGCCCGGGACGCCCTGCACCCAGTCGCGCATGTGGTCGATGGCGGCGGCCGCGGCGGAGGCGGCCGAGGAGGAGCCGCGGACCTCGATGATCTCGGCGCCGCGCTTGGCCACGCGCGGGATGAACTCGTCGTCGAGCCAGGCCCGGTCGACCAGGTCGGAAACCTTCTCGCCGCCGACGGTGGCGTAGGTGACGTCCGGGAACTGGGTGGCCGAGTGGTTGCCCCACACGACGACCTTCTCGAAGTCGGTGGTCTTGCGGTCGAGCTTGGCCGCCAGCTGCGACAGGGCGCGGCTGTGGTCGAGGCGCATCATCGCGGTGAAACGGTCGGACGGGATGTCCTTGGCGTGCTGCGCGGTGATGAGCGCGTTGGTGTTGGCGGGGTTGCCGACGACGAGCACGCGGATGTCGTCCGCGGAGTGGTCGTTCAGCGCGCGGCCCTGGGGGCCGAAGATCTTGCCGTTGGCGGACAGCAGGGCCGAACGCTCCTCGCCCTTGCCGCGCGGCTTCGCGCCGACGAGGAACGCGGCGTTGGCGCCGTCGAACGCCTTGTTCGCGTCATCGGTGATGTTGATGCCGCGCAGCAGCGGGAAGGCGGAGTCCTGGAGTTCCATGGCGACACCCTCGGTCGCGCCCAGCGCGGCCGGGATCTCGAGGAGGTTCAGCTCGACGGGAACGTCGTAGCCGAAGACGTCGCCGTGGGCGAGACGGAACAGCAGGGAGTACGAGATCTGACCGGCGGCGCCGGTGACGGCGACCTTCACGGGAGAAACGCTCACGATGGTCCTTTCCTTGGATTCGCTTACGCGGTCAACGATATAGGCGCATCGGCCGCTGCGCAGATGGGGGAGGACGGGACCGGCCCAGCGCAAATCTGGATAGCATGAAGCGGATCCGCCCCTGCATTTCCGCTTTTTCAGGTTGCCCACCGCGCAATCCGGGGCGGCCACCCCCGTTCACAGACGGGACACCACCCGAATCCCCGGAAAGGCGATACATGAAGGCCTCAGGCAGCACCGACGCGATCCCCCACGCCGTCCTCGAGGCGGCGCTCGGTGAATTCACCGCGAAGGGGTACGCCGATGCACGCCTCGACGCCATCTCGTCGTCGTCCGGCGTCTCCAAGCGCATGCTGCACTACCACTGCGGCGACAAGATGGGGCTCTACCGCACGACCATGAACTACGTGCTGAGCCTCCTGCGCCCCGACCCGGAGGACCTGCGCGTCGACTCCGAGGTCCCCGTGGACGTCCTCCGCCACGTCGTCGGCGTCATCTTCGACTGCTTCGCGAACAACCCCTCGGCGGTGCGCTTCATCGCCCAGGAGAACATGCACCCGGTGCTCCCCCTCGAAGAGTCCTCGGCCCTGGCGGAGCAGTCCCCCATCGTGCTCGAGTTCGACCGCGTGCTGCTGCTCGGCCGCGACTACGGCGCGTTCCGCACCGATGTCTCCGCGCTGGACATCTACTACATCGTCGCGTCGATGGCGCAGTTCCCGACGCTCAACGAGCGCACCTTCGACAACCTGTACAGCCTGGAGCTGACGTCGGAGACGCTCATCGACCGCCTGCGCGAGATGGCCCGCGACGCCGTGACCGGCTTCCTCACCGCGACCACCACGTGGCAGCACGGGACGTCGTACGTCACCACCACCCCGCGGCGGAAGGTCGAGCCGCGCCTGGTCGACGAGGTTTACGCCGACGACTCCCCGGCGATCCTCGACGAACGCGCCGAGGGCGACGTCGCGCCGCAGTTCACCGACATGTACGACGAGGGCCAGGAATAGGCCGGCGGAGTTCCCGCCCGCGTAGGCGACTCGCGTAGGCGACCAGCAACACTTGTCGACCCCGTTTGCCTGGTCGACCAGCTCCGTATGTCGACCCAGTCCGCGTGGTCGACCAGCAACACCGCACACCTCTCGGCGACGATCCCGAGCCGCGTAGGCAACCAACCCCGGATGCGGCCACTTCACCCTGGGCGACCTGCGTAAGCGACCTGCGCTGAATGTGGCCGCTTCCCCCCTGGGCCGGCCGCGATGGGCTCGTGTCATTTGATCAACACTCCTGCCTCGACCTCCGCAAACACGCAGGTGGTCACAGGTGCTACTCGGAAGCGTCGATCATTTGACACGACGGCGCCTAGCCGGCGAAGGTCTCGAACCGACGGCGGCCCTAAGCAGAAGACGGCCGTGAGCAGACGACGGCCCGGCCCCACGCGATGTGGAGGCCGGGCCATTTCCGCGCGGGCCGTCGACAAACGGCGACTGTGACCCCAGCCCGCCTAGGCGAATAGTGCCGGCTGCGGCGCCGACCCGCGTAGTGGCCTGCGCCGAAGGCGACCCCAGCACGAGTTGGCAACAGCACCACCTGTAACCCCAGCCCGTGCCTGCGACCAGCGCCGGATGCGGCCGCTTCCCCCTGGGCCAGCCGCGATGGGGCTCGTGTCATTTGATCAACGCTCCTGCCTCGACCGCCGCAAACACGCAGGTGGTCGCAAGTGCTACTCGGAAGCGTCGATCATTCGACACGACGGCCCTGAGCAGAAGACGGCCCCGAAAAAGACGGCGGCCCGGCCCCACGCGAGGTGGGGGCCGGGCCATTTCCGCGCGGGCCGTCGACAAGCGGCGACTGTGACCCCAGCCCGCCTAGGTGTCGTGTCCCGGTAGGTTGCGAACGCTGCCGACCGGGCCATCACCACATCCGGCGAAGCTCTCGAGCCGACGACGGCCCGGAGCAGAAGACGGCCGCGAGCAGACGACGGCCCCGACAACACGACGGCCCGGCCCCACGCGAGGTGGAGGCCGGGCCGATTCCGCGCGGGCCGTCGTCAAGCGGCGGCCGCGGGCAAGGTCTACGCGCTGCGCTCGTCGGGCTCCGCGAGCACCAACTCCGGGGCGTCGCCGTCGGTGACGCAACCGCGGTGGATGATCACCTGCGCGATGTCATCGCGGTCCGGCACGTCGAACATGACCGGAACCAGGATCTCCTCCATGATGCCGCGCAATCCGCGGGCACCCGTCTTGCGCTCGATGGCCTTCGCCGCGATGGCATGCAGGGCGTCATCGTCGATGCGCAGCTCCACGCCGTCCATCTCGAAAAGGCGCTCATACTGGCGGACCAGCGAATTGCGCGGCTCCGTGAGCACGCGCACCAGTGCATCCTCATCGAGGTTCGTCACCGACGCGATGACCGGCAGACGGCCGATGAACTCCGGGATGAGCCCGAAGCGGATCAGGTCCTCCGGCAGCACCTCGCGGAACGGATCGACCTCGTCGACATCGGCCTTCGAGTGCACGTCCGCACCGAAGCCCAGGCTCTTCCGCCCCACGCGCTCCTGCACGACCTTCTCCAGGCCGGCGAACGCGCCCGCCACGATGAACAGCACGTTGGAGGTGTCGAACTGGATGAACTCCTGGTTCGGATGCTTGCGGCCGCCCTGCGGCGGGACCGCGGCGACGGTGCCCTCGAGGATCTTCAGCAGCGCCTGCTGCACGCCCTCGCCCGACACGTCGCGGGTGATGGACGGGTTCTCCGACTTGCGCGAGATCTTGTCCACCTCATCGACGTAGATGATGCCGCGCTGCGCCTTGGCCACGTCGAAATCGGCGGCCTGCAGGAGCTTGAGCAGGATGTTCTCCACGTCCTCGCCGACGTAGCCGGCCTCGGTGAGGCTGGTGGCGTCGGCGATGGCGAAGGGCACGTCCAGCTTCCGCGCCAGCGTCTGCGCCAGATGCGTCTTGCCGCAGCCGGTCGGGCCGAGCATCAGGATGTTCGACTTCGACAGTTCGACGTCGTCGCGGGCGCCCTGCTCCTCGGCACGGATCCGCTTGTAGTGGTTGTAGACGGCCACCGCGAGCGTGCGCTTGGCGACGTCCTGGCCGATGACGTATTCGTCGAGGAAATCGCGGATCTCGGCCGGGCGGGGCAGACGGTCGCCGCTCTCCTCCGGCGCCGAGCCGACGTTGAGCTCTTCCTCGATGATCTCGTTGCACAGCTCGATGCACTCGTTGCAGATGTAGACGCCCGGCCCGGCGATGAGCTTCTTGACCTGCTTCTGGCTCTTCCCGCAGAAGGAGCATTTCAGAAGGTCGGCGCTTTCCTGCATGCGTGCCATATCCGTCCGGCCCCACTTCCTTGGTCGTTGTCTCGGCGGACACCCCGCCGACGGTCGCGTCGACCGCCCGTTGGCTGCAACCCCCGGGCGGACGACGATATTCCGTGCGAACCCCGCGACGCCAATCGCTTGACGACGCGCGGGCCCGATCGCACCCAGCCTAGCCCGCCGACCGGACCGCAACGGTGAAGCCCGGACCCCACGGCGCGGCGACGCCTTGGCGCCGACGTGAACGCCGCGATGCGGTTGCCGGGCGGCCGATCCGCCGGGGTCACACCACCGGCGGCCGGTCCGGGTGGATGCCCTCGGTCACCCCGTGCTCCTCGAGCAATTCGAAGAGCGCATCGGCCCCATGCTCCATCTTGTACTCCAGCTCCGAGGGATACAGCGGGTAGAGACCGTAGAAGAAGCAGGTGACGTCGCCGACTTCCAGCCCCATGACGGCGTAGTCGTATTCGGGCAGCGAAAACACCGGGCCGAGGAGCATGGAGTTGAAGCCGGTGCCGGGGTACGTCTCCCCGGGATCCTCGCCGGCCTGGATGGTGTGGCCGATGCAGAAGAACGTGTCCATCTCGTACGGGACGCGGGCGGCCTGCTTCAGGTTGGCGATCGGCCAGAACCAGCGGTCCGATTCATCATCCGGCATGGCCTGGATCTCGTCGAGGCGCGGCCAGTCGGCGGGCAGGGTCATGATGAGCTCGCAGCGGTCGGGCATCGATTTGTGGGGCATCTTCATGCGGTAGGCGGAGGCGCCGACCGTGGCCAGCGTCATCACGTTGCGCTCCTCCGTGGGCTCCCAGACGAAGAGATCGAGCCGAATGTCGCCGGAGACGATCTCCTGCAACACGTAGGGCTCGCCGGGGATGTACTTGTCCAGGTGCGGGGGGACATTGTCGACGAAATCATGGTCGATGCGGGATTTGCTCTTGAAGAAGTTGAACATGCCGATAAAGCTACAGTGGCCCGCCGCCTACCGATCACGGGTTCCCCTCCCCCTTCCCCCGTGCGCGCCGTCGACGGCCTCCCCCTTCCCCCGCGCGCGCCATCGCTCCCCCGCGCCATCGCCCCCGCGCCCGCCATCCCCCGCGCACGACGAAGCGGCGGGGGCACGGCCGATGCGCCGTCGCCCCCGCCGCCTCGCTCGCGGCGACCGTCTCCCGCTTACTTGTTCAGCTTGCGGTACTCGAAGACCTGGTCGATGATCCCGTATTCCTTGGCCTGCTCGGCGGTCAGGATCTTGTCGCGGTCGGTGTCCAGGCGGATCTGCTCGGCGGACTGGCCGGTGTGCTCCGCCAGCGTCTCCTCCATCAGCTTGCGCATGCGCTCGATCTCGGCGGCCTGGATCTCCAGGTCGGACACCTGACCCTGCACGCCCTGCGTCGCCGGCTGGTGGATGAGCACGCGGGCGTTGGGCAGCGCCGCGCGCTTGCCCGGCGCACCGGCGGCGAGCAGCACGGCGGCGGCCGACGCGGCCTGGCCCAGGCACACGGTGCGCACGTCGGGGCGGACGTACTGCATGGTGTCGTAGATCGCCATCAGCGACGTGAACGAGCCGCCGGGCGAGTTGATGTACATGGTGATGTCGCGGTCGGGGTCCAGCCCCTCCAGCACCAGCAGCTGCGCCATGATGTCGTTGGCGGCGGTGTCGTCGACCTGCGATCCGAGGAAGATGATGCGCTCCTCGAACAGCTTGTTGTACGGGTTCGACTCCTTGGCGCCGAAGCTGGAGTGCTCGACGAAGGACGGCAGCACGTAGCGCGACTGCGGCATCTGCATGTTGTTGCTCATCTCCATGTTCGTTCCGGACGTGTCGGTGCCGGCGTTGCGGGCGGGGTTTTCCTGGTGCATCTTCGTGGCTCGCTTTCCTCTGCCCCGGGGCCTACTTGCCCGAGTCCCGCTGCTCGCGGGCGACGTCGGCGGCGTTTTCGGCGTTGCGCTCGGCGTCGTCGCTGGCCTTGTTGCCGGTGCCGGCCTTGGCGTCGCGGGCGTCCTTCAGGGACGTCACCACGTGGTCGACGAAGCCGTATTCCAGCGCCTCGGCGGCGGTGAACCAGCGGTCGCGGTCGGAATCCTCGACGATGCGTTCCAGGGGCTGGCCGGTGTGCTCGGCGATGAGGCGGGCCATTTCCTTCTTGGTCTGCGCGAACTGCTCGGCCTGGATGGTGATGTCCGACGCGGTGCCGCCGATGCCGGCGGACGGCTGGTGCATCATGATGCGGGCGTGCGGCAGGGCGTAGCGCTTGCCGGGGGTGCCGGCGGACAGCAGGAACTGGCCCATCGAGGCGGCCAGGCCCATGCCGTAGGTGGCGACGTCGCAGGGCACGAACTTCATGGTGTCGTAGATGGCCATGCCGGCGGTGACGGAGCCGCCCGGGGAGTTGATGTACAGCGCGATGTCACGCTCGGGGTCCTCGGCGGACAGCAGCAGCATCTGGGCGCACAGCTTGTTGGCGATCTGGTCGTCGACCTGGTCGCCGAGGAACAGGATGCGCTCCTTCAGGAGCTTGTCGAACACGGAGTCGGCCGGGGCGGGGTTCTGGTCGCTCATCGAAAAAGGGTTTCCCTTCCATTTCGCCTTCGCCGCCGTTTCACGGGCGGCCCGCCTCGGGGGCGGGATCTCTCATTGAGGGTAACGAAAGGGACCGCCCCTTTGTTTCGGGACGGCCCCATGTTCGCTGTCAGCGTCGGGGCCGGGGATCGGCGGCGCGCTTTCCCCGGGCCCGGGCCCGATTTTCGCGGGTGGGCCGGGGTCCGCCTCCGCTTTTCGCTTTGCGACGGCCCCCGGTTCCGCGTGGGTTCTACTTCTCGGCGTCGGCCTCGTCGGCCTTCGCATCGGCCTCGGGAGCCTCGGGCGCCTCGGCCTCGCCGAAGAACTCGGCGACGTCGACGTCGTTGCCGTCGGTGTCCTTGACGGTGGCCTTCAGGATGGACACGGCCAGGGCCTTGCCGCGGCGGACGTCGGCGAAGAGGTTGCCGAGCTGGCCGGACTGCTGGATCTGCTGGATGAACTGGTTCGGGTCCATGCCGTAGGACTGGGCGGTGAACAGGATGTGGTCGGTGAGCTCCTGCTGGGAGACCTCCGGCTGCTCCTGCTCGGCCAGTTCGTCGAGGAAGAGCTGGGTGCGCACGGCCTCTTCGGCGGAGGTGCGGGAGTCGGCGTCGAACTGCTCGCGGGTGGTGCCCTGGGCCTCGAGCATGGTGTTCAGGACGGCCTCGTCGCCGCCGAACTGGCCGAGCAGCTGCTGCAGCTGGCCGTCGACCTGCTCCTTGACGACGCCCTCCGGCAGCGGCACCTCGGTCTTCTCGAGGGCGGCGGCGAGGACCTTGTCGCGGATCTGCTGGGCCTGCTCGCCCTTCTTGGTGTTCTCGACCTGCTTGGCCAGGTCCTCGCGCAGCTCGTCGATGGTGTCGAACTCGGAGGCCATCTGGGCGAACTCGTCGTCGGCGTCGGGAAGCTCGCGGACCTTCACGGACTGGACGGTGACGGTGACCTGGGCGTCCTCGCCCTCGTGGTCGCCGGCGACCAGCTTGGTGCCGAACTCCTTGGACTCGCCCTGGGCCAGGCCGGTGACGGCCTCGTCCAGGCCGTCGATCAGGTCGCCGGAGCCGACCTGGTAGGACAGGCCCTCGGTGGAGGCCTCCTCCAGCTCCTCGCCGTCGACGGTGGCCGACAGGTCGATGGAGATGAAGTCGCCGTCCTCGACCGGGCGCTCGACGCCGGTGAGGGTGCCGAAGCGGGCGAGGAGGTTGTCGAGCTCGGCCTGCACGGCGTCGTCGTCGGCCTTGAGGGCGTCGACCTCGACGGAAATGTCGGAGAAGTCCGGCAGCTCGATCTCGGGGCGGACGTCGACCTCGGCGGTGAACTCGACGACCTCGCCGTCCTCCAGCTTGGTGACGTCGACCTCCGGCTGGCCGATGACCTTCAGCTCATGCTCCTCGACGGCCTGGCCGTAGCGGGAGGGGACCATCTCGTTGAGGACCTGCTCCAGGATCGGGCCGCGGCCGACGCGGGCCTCGATCAGCTTGGCGGGGGCCTTGCCCTTGCGGAAGCCGGGGATCTGGACCTGCTGGGCCAGGGCCTCGTGGGCCTTGTCGAACTCGGGCTTGAGCTCGTCGAAGGGGACCTCGACGGTGATCTTGACGCGGGTGGCGCTTTGCTGCTCGACGGAGGACTTCACTGGTTGCACACTCCTGTTAGTAGATGTGAGTTGATGATTTCACAGACCACGGGAGTGCCCGTGATGCTGGTCGGGGTAGCGGGATTTGAACCCACGGCCCCTCGCTCCCAAAGCGAGTGCGCTACCAAGCTGCGCCATACCCCGTTGTGAATTTGTCCGGACCCCGCACGCACCCGCCGATCCGGGCCGAGCACCCGCCTGAACGGGGACATCGGCCCGTCGTGAAGCGGGTCCATGCGATGACGTCGTGCAGTCTACGTGGCTCCCGTTCGGGGGGCGATCACCGCCCCGGTTTAAGCCCGCGGCGCGGCGATTATGGCGGCGGGCTCCGGGTGCGCTATAGTTTCCCCCACGTTCACGAGGGGCCGGTTCCGCTTCGGCGAGAAATCTCGGCCCCGGATGAGCTGCGGGGATGTCGTATAGTGGCTAATACCTCAGCCTTCCAAGCTGAAGACGCGGGTTCGATTCCCGTCATCCCCTCCACTTCGCCGCCGCACCCGATCGGGTGCGGCGGTTTTTCCATGTCACGGCCACGTGTCACGTGTGAAGTCACGGTTGGATAGAGAGCAGGTCACAAGTCGCATCCACTGCCCCGCCGGGTCTTTTCAGGGCCCGAACCAACACTATGGTGGGCTGCATGGACCCCCGCATCATCGACAAGGACACCGGCGTGGAGCTGTGGACCGCCGCGGAATGCGCCGAGTTCACCGGCACCGCCCGCGGCACGTTCACCAGCTATGCGGGCCGCGGCAAGGCGCCGGTGCCCACCACGAAGCTCCACGGCCTGACGCTGTGGAACTCCGACGACGTGCGCGAATGGCAGAAGAGCCGCGAAGAGCGGAAGAAGTGACCGCCCCGCAACAACCCAGGTAGCGCCCGCCGGTCAGCGCCCGCGCACGCCCCGGGCAGTACCCGCCATCAACCCAGGTAGTGGGTGCTGACCAGGTCGGCGACCGCATCGGCGTCGTTGTCGCCGCCCAGCACGCCGTGGCCGTATCCCGGCAGTTCCTTCAACTCGCCGCCCATCGCCGCCTGCATCGCGCGGCCGGCCGTCCCCGTCACCGCGGCGTCCTTGTCGTAGTGCAGCAGCAGCGGCTTGTGCTTCAGCGCCGACCCGTCCAGGGCGACGGCCGAGCTCTTGCCCGGCCACCCCAGGCACAGCTGGCCCGAGCCCATCGAATCGGCGTTGACCCGGAAAATGTCGCCGCCCGTGTACTGGTCGGCGTAGGCGCGGGGAATGCGGGACGGATCGGCGGCGACCAGGTTGTCGTTGCACACGATCGAACGCTCGACGACGGCCATCGCCTCCATCTCGGCCGCCACGTCCTCCTCCGTCTTGCCCTCGGGAAGCGGCGGGGTCTCGGCCTTGCCGCTGACGATCGCGTCGGCGACGTCTGCCCACATGCCCTCCGAGTACGTCGCGGCGAACGTCATCTGCAGCAGCACCGACTGGGCGCCGGCCCCCGGCCGCAGCATCGACGCGGCGAAGGACTGGCCGCGCCAAACGGCGGGGAGGACCCGGTCGGCGAGCTGGAGGTATGCCTCGGGGTCGTCGGCGAACGCGCCGGGCACGTCGCCCACCTGCGCCGGCGGCGGGTACAGCTGCCCCGGTGCGCCGACTTCCTCGTTGATGCGCTCCGTCCACCGCGTGTACACCTGCAGCGGCGTCGTGCCCAGCCCGTACCGGTCATCTCGATCGGCGATCCACTGGAACATCGCGTTCACGGCGTCGCGGCGCCACGGCTCGCGCGAATCCCCGAGCCGGAACCAGCGGTCCGCCGGGTCCACCGAAGAGTCGAGGACCATGCGGCCGGTGCGCTCCGGGAACAGAGTCGCGTACGTGCCCATCAGGTCCGTGCCGTAGGAGACCCCGTAGAGGTTCAGCACGTCCTGGCCGAGGACGCCCCGCACGTGGTCGAGATCCCGGGCCGTGTTCTCGGTGGTGATGGTCGCCGCGTAACCGGGGTCGTTCGCCTCGCACGACGCGTACATGGCGCCGACCTGGCCGGCGAGGGCCCCGCTGGCGGGGATGTCCGCCACGTTGCAGTTCAAGGGGGTGCCCCACCGCAGGCCGCGGGGCTCCACGGCGATGAGGTCGAAGTGCTCGCGGACGGCGGCGGGCATCTTGATGGCCTCGTCGGAGAACATGTTCAGCGCATCGCCGCCCGGGCCACCCGGGTTGCCCGCGATGACGCCGCGCCGCTCGCCCGTCGCGGGCACGCGGCTGACGGTGAGGGTGATCATGGCGCCCTCCGGGTCCGCGTGATCGCGGGGGACCTCCACGTCCGCGCACACCGTGCCCGGCGCGACGGATGCCGCGGCGGGGCAGGCTCCCCAGTCCAACCCGCCCAAATCCGCGAGGCCGCCCGCCGACGCTTGGGGAGCGGACAGCAGGCCGCCCGCGAGGGCCACGACGGTGGCCGGGGCGAGCGCCCGGCGGAACATGGAAGCGAGTTGCACGGAAATCCCTTTCTTCGACTCCGGAAAGCGTATCGGACGCCCGGGCCCGCCGCCGGACCAGGCCGTCACGGCACCGAGCGTACCCCGTACACCAGCACCGCGCCGACGGCGGTCAGCGCGCCCGCGAAGAAGTACAGGCCCGGGTAGCCGCCGAGGTTCGCCAACGCGAAGGCGGCGAGCACCGGGGCGGCCATGTTCGGTCCGGCGACCGCGAGGTTCATCACCCCGACGTCGCGCCCGCGTTCGTCCGCTTTGGGCAGCACCTGGTTGATCAGCGCCTGGTCCACCGCCATGAACACTCCCCACGACAGGCCCAGCAGCACCGCGGCGCCGACGACCGTGCCGAAGGATTCCGCCACCGCCATGACCGCGCACGCGCCGGCCACGCCCAGCGACGACGCCGCCACGAACACGCGCCGCTTGCCCAGCTTGTCGGACAGCCGTCCCGACGCGACGGCGGTGAGGATCACGCAGCCCGCGTAGGCGCCGGTCAGCACGAGCACGCCGGAGTCCGGGTCGCCGTGGCGGATGTGGTCGCGCAGGTAATAGAACAGGTAGAACAGCGCCACGGAGTTGCCGGTGGTCACCAGGAACCGGGCGAGGAAAACCCAGTTGAAGTCCCGGTACAGCCCTCCCGGCGATTCGGCGACGGCCGGCACGACCGGTTCGACGTCGTCGTCGTAAGGCACCGGCGCCAGCGCCCCGCGGTGCCGCACGCGGGAGACGTCGCGGAAGCCGGGCATGAACTGGAAAATGAGCGCCAGCAGCAGCGCCGCGGTGACGATGTACGCCAGCCCGAGGTCGAACACCGTGGCCACCACCGTCCCCAGCACCACGCCGAGGGTGTACGTCAGCCCCAGCACACCGGACACCACGCCGTATTGGTGGTCGGGCACGGTGTCGGGCGCGACCGCCTGCGCGGCGTTGATCGAGGCCGCTATGGCCAGCTGGAACACCGCCCACCCCAGGGTCAGCGCGGCGAACCCCGGGGCGGCGCCGAGGAACATCAGCGCCCCCGCCGCCGCGAGCCCGCCGAAGAGGATCCACGGCGCGCGCCGGCCCCACCTCGAGTCGGTGCGGTCGGACAGCCAGCCGGCCAGCGGGTGGCCGCCGATGGAGAAGAACCCGCCGATCGCCATCAGCAGCGCCAGCTTCGACTCCTTGTCCCCCGGGTGCCACACCAGGATCTGCTGCGCGAGCAGCAGCTGCGTCGGCGCGGCCCACGAAATGTTCTGCCCCAGGTAGAGCAGGCCGTAGCGGACGACCCAGCCCGTGGTGACGGGCGTGCGCTGCGCGGGTTCGGCGGCGAAACGGCCGACGTCGGCGAGGGCGCGTTCGGCGGCGCTCATCGGCTCCCCTCCCCTGTGTCGGACATGTTGGCGGCGCCGGACGTCTTGGCGGCGCCGGACGTCTTGGTGGCGTCGGGCATCGTGGCGGCGTCGGACGTCATGGCGCGCATGGCGGACCGCACGGTCGGGTCGGTGCGTTCATCGGCGACGGGGTAGCGCCGCCCGGCGGTGTAGCGCCCATGCAGGTCCGGGGTGATCCGCCCGGTCCGCGCCAGTTCCGCGAGCAGATGCGCGGACGGCTTGAGCGTGCGCTCCTGCGTTTCGTAGTCGAGGTGGACGATGCCGAACCGCGGCCCCTCGCCGTCGGCCCATTCCCAGTTGTCCACGAAGCACCAGTGGTACCAGCGCTCGATGGGCAGACCGGACTCGGCGATCGCGCGCAGATGCTCCAGAATGAACCGCGGCCGGAAGGATTCCAGACTGCGGTCGGCTGCGGCGGGCGCCTCCTGCTTTGCGACGCCCGCCTCCCCGTCCGCACCCGGCGCCGGATTGGCGGCCGACCCGGGATCGCCGAGATCGCACGTGCCGTTTTCGGTCACCCATACGGGTCCCCCGTACCGCTGGTGCAGGTCACGGGCGCAGTCGGCCAGGCCGGCGGGGTGGATTTCCCAGCCGAGATCGTTGACGGGGGCACCGGCGAACGTACCGTCGTCAAGCCTGTCCACTGCCGTGCGCGTGTAGTAGTTGAGGCCCAAAAAGTCGTGGTGGCTGCCCGACGGCAGGTTCCGCCCCACCTTCGCACCGCCCAACAATGGGTGGAACTCACCCGCCAAATGCGCGTCGGCGACGATGTCCTGGAACAGGAACCGGTTCAGCCGCGACAGGCCGCGGTGGATGGGATTGCGGGGATTGCGCGGCTCGAACCCGCGGGCATGGTGCGCGAAGCCGACCTTGGCGCGGTCGCCCTGGATGCCGTGGATGAGCTGGTGGCCGAGGATATGCGACACCGCCATGTTGCGCAGCACCGCCATCGTGTCCCGCCACGACCGGTTGCCCGGAGGGCCGGACCGGAACAGGTGGGCCTGGGTCGAGTAGACGTTGGGCTCGTTGACCGTCACCCACTCGTCGACCAGATCATCGAGCGCGCGCACGGTCGTCTCCGCGAAACGCAGGAAGGCATGGGGCGCGTCATCCGAGGTGAAACCCCCGCGCGCGGCGAACCAGCGCGGGTTGACGAAGTGGTGCAGCGTCACCAGGGGCCGGATTCCCCTGTCGCGCAGATCCGCGATCTCCTCGCGGTAGCGGTCGAGCACCGCATGGTCGAACTCCCCCGGCCGCGGCTCGATGCGCGACCATTCCACGCCGATGCGCGCGATGGGCAGGCCGAGCGCCGCCATCAGCCGGTTGTCCTCGCGCCAGCGATTCCAATGGTCGGTGGCGCGCAGCGGCGTCGAACCGTCGGCCACGTTGCCCGGCTCGAGTGCCCAATCGAGCCAATCGTTGTTCTGGTCGCCGCCCTCGATCTGGAGCGCCGCAGACGCCGTTCCGATGAGCAGGCCGCGCAAATCGACGTCGTGAAGCAGCGGTTCCGCAGCCGGTGACGTGCGCGGCGCGGGCATTGGCTTGGGTGTGCCGCCGGGCCCCGTGGTTGACATACCAACACACTAAGAGCCACGGTCCGCGAAAAAGTGGTTTTCGACGGAAACGTTGTGTCCGTTTTCGTCCGCCCGGCGACGCCGATTCGCCGCTGGGAAAAAGGGGCCGGACGGCGCGGCGCGTGGGCGTCGCAAAGCCCCGGAACGCGGGATAATCCGGGGAGAAGGGGAACGAATCCGGCCCCTCGCCCGTTGCATGGGATGGACCCGGAACAACCCCCGGGCCACACGAAAGCACCCGGAACCACCCACCGAGATAGGACCGTGACCACAATGTCAGCCATCCTCCTCATCGGCATCGCGATCATCGGCGGCGTCCTGCTGATCCAGATGACGCAGAAGCGCCAGAACAACGCCATCGCACAGCGCGAACACGACGACGTCGCCGACGCCGTGGCCGACGCCCGCCGCTGGATCGAACGGCTCGGTTCCCAGGTGCTGTCCATCTCCGGCACCGACACCGCCTCCACCCAGGCGATGGCCGACGCCTCCGAGCGCTACAACGCCGCGTCGTCGCAGATCTCCACCGCCAACACCGTCAAGCAGGCGCAACTCGCGCGCGAATCCGCGCTCGAGGGCCTGCACTACGTCGCCGCGGCGCGCGAGATCATGGGCATGCCCGCCGGCCCCGAACTGCCGCCGCTGGAGGGCCAGCGCTCCGCCGGCTCCGTGACCGAGCAGCGCACCATCGAGCACGAGGGCCGCGAGATCACCGCGTCGCCCGTGGCCACCGAGGAAACCCCGAACTACTACCCCGGCGGCCGCGTCGCCGGGCGCCCGGTGCCCGCCGGCTGGTACTCGGAGCCGTGGTGGCAGTCCGCCCTGCGCACCGGCATGTGGGCCATGGGCTCGGTCGCCCTGTTCTCGCTGATGTTCAACGGCATGTCGGGCGTGGCGTACGCCGCGTCGAACTTCGAGAGCGGCGCCGGCGACGGGTCCGATGGGCCCGCCGACACCTTCATCGACGAGGGCGACGCCGGTGAACTCGGCGACGGCGGCGGCGATGACGGCGGCGGCTTCTTCGACGGCCTTTTCGGCGGCGACGGCGATGGCGGCGACGGCGGGGGCTTCTTCGACGGCGGCGGCGACGGCTTCGACTTCGACTTCTAGGTTTCGCCTGGCTGCGGGCCCGGGCCGGTCCGTCGCAAAGCAAAAAAGCGGCACCCCACTCGAACGTGGGGTGCCGCTTCGTCGTCGCGGCAGCTGGGCCGGCGACCCGGCTTAAACCGCCGGCGCCTCGCGCTACTCCTGCTCGGGCAGGGCGGGGGCGATGCCGGTCTTCTCGTACTCGGCGAGGATGTCGATTCGGCGCTGGTGGCGCTCCTCCTCGCTCCACGGCTGGGTGACGAAGGCATCGACGATGGCCAGCGCCTCCTCCTCGGAATGCATGCGGCCGCCCAGGCCGATGAGCTGGGCGTTGTTGTGCTCGCGGGCCAGCTTGGCGGTCTCCACCGACCAGGCCAGGGCGCAGCGGGCGCCCTTGACCTTGTTGGCGGCGATCTGCTCGCCATTGCCGGAACCGCCGAGCACGATGCCCAGGGAGCCCGGGTCGTTGACGGTGCGGGAAGCGGCCTCGATGCAGAAGGCCGGATAATCGTCGGCGGCGTCGTACACGTGGGCGCCGCAATCGACGACCTCGTGGCCCGCCTTCTCCAGGTGGTCCTTGATCAGGTTCTTCATCTCGAAACCGGCGTGGTCCGCGCCAAGGTAAATACGCATGGGACAAGCATAACCAGGCGCGGGCGCGGGGGTGCCCTGCGCCGCGGAGGGGGCGGTGGCGGCGCACCGGCGCCGTTGTTATCAAAAGCGAAAGTTTTGATAAATCCGTTACTTTTCGCTACCTTCTCGGCCATGCGATTTTCCTGGGACCGAGTTCACCCGTCCGGCGCCGCGGCAGCCGCACCGATCCGCGGCACCACCGCCCGAACCCATTCCGGGGAAGGGATTTCCGCCCGCGTGATCTTCGGTCGCGCGCTCCCCGTGGCCATCGCCTCCGCGCTCCTCGTGGCTTCCCCGATGGCCGCGCAGACGGCCCACGCCGAACCCTCCCCCACCCCCGCCCCGGCGGCTTCCCCCGCGCAGCCGAATCCGAACCGCGCGCCCGACGGCCCCACGGCGGTGCGGGATGCGGTGCTGTCGTCGAGCCCGCTGTGCATGTCCGACAACGAGGACCTCATCCGCCTGTGCACGCGCCTCGAGTCGGAGTCGACGTCGTACCCGGTGCAGCTGACCGCCGACCCGCGGGGGCACCACATCGTGGTCCTCGGCTACGGGCTCACCGACGAGGGCGAGCTTCGCGACGAACTGGTCACGCGACTGGCCGGCGCGAAGGACCTGGCGGAGGCCTTCCCGGAGACCCCGATCATCGTGTCCGGCGGCGCCCCGAAGAAGGGCAAGTCCGAGGCCGAGGCGATGCGCGAGTGGCTGACGGGCCACGGCATCGACGGCTCGCGCATCACCACCGAGGACCGGTCGGGCAACACGAAGGAAAATGCGGCGCTGTCGTCGAAGATCGTCGCCGAGCGCGGCGGCCGCGGCATCACGCTGATGACGTCCCGCGACCACATGGAGCGGGCCCTCAACGAGTTCCGCATCGCCGCCGCCGGCAAGTGGCCGGTCACCGGCGCCGTCGCCCAGTAGGGGCCCGGTGGGGGATCGCGGGGGCCACGCTTCACGACGGGCCGCCCACCTCGCCGAAAGGCCCGAAAAACACTGTTCGCTCGCCCATTCGATGTAGAAAAATAGGCGATCCGGACGGTTCGACATGATGCTCGCGAAGTCGCCGGACGACGTTCCGTGGCGGGCACCGCCGCCCACGGATCCGGTTGCTTCGAAGAGGCCCCGCTCACGCGAGCCTCACCCGGTCCGCCACCGCGGATCGCGTCCACGCCGGCTCACACTCCAACCCGCGATCCGGCACGAGCTTTCAGGAGCGACGATGTCGAACCCCAATCCCGACCCCCACGGAACCAACCCCTCCGGCATGCCCGGCCCGCAGCAGGGCCCGGGCGGGCCGCATTACGGCAACCCGCGGAACGCCGGACCCTACGCCGGCGGCGAACCCGGCCAGCCCAACGTCGTGTACGTGCAGGAGCCGAAGAAGCCCCTCTACAAGCGGCCCGGCTGCCTGATCCCCCTGATCCTGGCGATTCTGCTGCTCCTCATCGCGGGCGGTTGCATGGCCATGCTGGGTGGGGCGGCCAACGAAGTCGACAAGCAGCTCAACGCCGAGCACACCATCACCTACGCGATCGAGGGCGACGCCGCCGACGCGACGGTGACCTACAACGTCGACGAAGCGAACACGGCGCAGGATTCGGGCGTCGCCGCCGGCTGGACCAAGGACGTGACCGTGAAGGGGATCTTCGGCGGCCACCTCAGCGTCACCAACGGGATCAACGACACCGGATCCATCACGTGCAAGATCATCGCCAACGGCAAGACGATCTCGGAGAACACCGCCACGGGCGAGTTCGCGTCGGCGACGTGCAGCGCCGATTCCACGGCGATCGCCGACGCCTTCAAGTAGGCCGCGACCGAGCGTAATGTGGCGGGGGAACCTGCGTTTACCGCGCGTTTCCCAGCCACCATGATCCGAGGAAGTTCAGTGCACCGGCCCCCTGCAGTCCGCACCGTCCGCCACGACATCAACGAGAAGCCGTTCATCGTCATCTGGGAGGTGACGCGGGCGTGTGGCCTGGTGTGCAAGCACTGCCGGGCCGACGCGCAGCACGAACCGCACCCGGATCAGCTGACCACGGAGGAGGGCAAGCGCCTTCTCGACGCGCTGGCGTCGTACGACAGGCCGCTGCCGCTGGTGGTGTTCACGGGCGGCGATCCGTTCGAGCGGGCGGATCTGGAGGAGCTGACGGAGTACGGCACGTCGAAGGGCCTCAACGTCTCCCTGTCGCCGTCGGTGACGCCGAAGCTGACGCCGGAGCGCGTCCGGTCGCTGCGCGAGGCCGGCGGCAAGGCCATGTCCATGTCGCTCGACGGCGCGACGGCGGCGACCCATGACGCGTTCCGCGGTTTTTCCGGCACGTTCGAGAAAACCGTCGAGATGGCGCCGGTGATCAACGAGGCCGGCTACCGCCTGCAGATCAACTCCACCCTGACGCGCGACAACATCCACGAGGCCCCGGCGCTGCTGAAGCGGGTCATCGAGATGGGCGCGAAGATGTGGTACGTCTTCTTCCTCGTGCCCACGGGCCGCGGGGCGGCGCTGAATTGCCTGTCGCCGCAGGAGCGCGAGGACGTGCTCAATTGGCTGGTCGACGTGTCGGACCGCATCGCCATCAAGACCACGGAGGCCCCGCAGTACCGCCGCGTGGTGCTGCAGCGCCGCGAGGCGGAGGAGACCGGCGCGCCGAAGTACGAGGGCGGCCCGCTTTACGACGAGCTGACGCGCCAAACCACCGAGCTTCTCGGCGAGCACCCCGCCAAGCCCCGTCCGCCGCGCTCCCCCATGGCGGTGAATTCCGGCTCGGGATTCGCCTTCATCGACCACATCGGCGACGTGTACCCCAACGGCTTCCTGCCGCTGCACTGCGGCAACGTGAAGGAAACCGATTTCCCGGAGATCTACTCCGAGTCTCCGGTGTTCAAGGAGTTGCGCGACCCCGACAATTGGCACGGCAAGTGCAGCGTCTGCGGGTTCCACAACGTGTGCGGCGGTTCGCGGTCGACGGCGTTCGCGCTGACCGGCGACTACCGCGCGTCGGATCCCACCTGCGTGTACGTGCCGCCGGCGTGGCACCCCGACGCCGACGCCGTCGAGGAGGAGGGGGCGACGGCTGAGGAGCTCGCGCCCATCGGTTCCGGCCCGGGCGAGCACGCCCCCGCGCTGAAGCTCACCGTCATCGACGGCTCGAAGGGGATGTAGGGCGCGCGGCTAACGCACGAACCGCCAGCTGTTGCCCGTCGCTTCGTCGACCAACACCATCGTCGCGTCATCGGGACGCTCGACCAGCCGCCGCCCCTCCAACGCCACCCGCATCGCTTCCTGCGTGTCCATGCCGTCGGGGCAGGCCATCCGCGTCGAAGCGAGCACGCCGAACTCGATGACCATCGGCTCACCCTCGGACACCGACGCGTCGCCGAAGATTCGGTTGCACGAATCCGTGCCCTTCAGCTCGGTGCCGTCGATGCGGAAACTCGCCCGCCGATCCGACTCGAGGTGCCAATCCACTCCGGTGATCGGCTCCGGCCCGCGGAACGCCCCCATCGCCCACGCAACCCCCGCGGTGACTGCGGCGACGACGACGAGCGCGGCGCCCACGGCGAACGCCCGGCGCGCCATGCCGCTCTCCCCCGCCGAACCCGCCGCCCGGCGCCGTCGCAAAGCCATGCCCTAATCGAACTCGGGCGACTCGGTGCGCGAGCGCTTCAGCTCGAAGAAATGCGGGTACCCGGCCAGGGCGATGGCGCCGTCGAAGATGGTGCCGGCCTCCTCGCCGCGGGGGATGCGCGTCAGCACCGGGCCGAAGAACGCGGTGTCGCCGAGCTTGACCACCGGGGTGCCCACGTCATCGCCGACGGCGTCCATCGCGCCGGCGTGGTACTCGCGCAGCTTCGCGTCGTACCGGTCGGAATGCGCGGCGTCGAAGCGCTCGGCGGGCAGGCCGACGGCGGCCAGCGACTCGCGGATGATGTCGTCGTAGCCGTCGGCGGTGTCCTTGCCGCCCTGGCCGCCGT
The DNA here is from genome assembly GCF_001056295.1 of Corynebacterium halotolerans. Taxonomy (GTDB): domain Bacteria; phylum Actinomycetota; class Actinomycetes; order Mycobacteriales; family Mycobacteriaceae; genus Corynebacterium; species Corynebacterium hansenii. Next base: position 73,590 of record NZ_JVMD01000005.1, on the reverse strand, counting down.
CGTGGACGCGGGTGCCCATCTCGGTGTAGAGGGCGTCGAGCTCGTCCTCGCCGTCCTCCGCCGCGACCGCGGCGAACACGCGGGCCGGCCCCCAGTTGGCCACCATCATCCGCTTGTAGTCCTCGGGCAGTTCGTCGCGGCCCTCGTTGAGCACCGACAGGCTCATCGGCTTCCACGTGACGTCGATGTCGCGGACCTTCTCCACCTCCTTGATCCACCGGGAGGTGATCCAGCAGAAGGGGCAGGAGACGTCGAACCAGAAGGTCACGGTGTCACGGGAGGTCATGATGGGAACCCTTTCGTCGAAGCTGACCGCCAGGTTAGATCAGCTTCGTTTCCCGTGCATCGGCCAACGGATCCGGCTTTGCGACGGTCGGCCGGCGCGCCCTACGTCCAGTAGACGGCAACCTCGGCGCCGGATTCGGCGTTCGCGGCGACGGCCGCCAGGTATTCCGCCCACGTCTTGAATTCGTACTCCAAGGGCCCCAACTCGTGGTCCATGTTCATCAGTTGGCCGGTCGTGAGGTCGACGCACACGGAATTTCCCCCTCCGTCCGACACCAGCGGCACGAGGTTCGGCGTCCACCACCGGTCGTTCCACTCGTCGTTCTCGGCGTCGTACACGCCCTTCCACCCGGCCCAGTCCGTGGCGATATCCCTGCACGACATGATCCAGCCGCCGAAAGGCAATTCCTTCCCCTCGCGCATGGCGTCGTTGACCGTCTCGACATCGATGCCGTCGTGGATTTTCAGCGAGGCGACGATGTCGTCGGGAAGCGGTGCCCCGATGACCTCGGCGACGTGGGCGAGGTCCTCGTCGGTGGCGGGCGGGTTGGCGGGGACGACGGAGACGATGGTCTCCCAAGACTGTTCGATGGTCATGCGGACATTGAACCCACTGCAACGGACCCGCGCCGGACGATCATCCCCTGCGCCCACCCCCGCTCAATGCTCCGACGGGCGGCCCTTCGTCTCCAGCATCCCGGCGGTGTGCTCGAGGTAGCCCGCCCAATCGGTGTAGCGCAGGAACGACGAGCCGTACTCGTGGTCCATGTCGACGTACCGGCCGGTGCGGGTGTCCAGGCAGATGTGGTTGCCGCCGTGGTCGTGGACGAGGGGGATCCACGCCTCGTGGAACCACTTGCCCTCGGAGTCGGCGTTGTCCTCCGCATCTTCGACGAAGCCCTCGAAGCCGCCGTCGGCCTCGGTTTCGGTCCACATCCGCCAGTCGGAGATGATCTTCGCGGGCGGCTGGATCCAGCCTCCGTCCCACGGCGGCCCCTCCATCGAGCCATGGCGCGACCACGAGGCGCGGACGTCGTCGGGCAGGGTCACGCCCAACTGCTTCTCCAGGTCGTCGAGGTCCTCGTGGGAGGCGGCCGGCCCGAACGCGTCCTCGGGGAGCAGCCCCTCGATGCGGTCCCACGCGGCGTTGACGCGGGCGACGGGGTCTTGTGCGTTGGCGTTGCTTTCGGTCATGCAACCGATCATGGCCCGCGGCCCGCGATCGCGCCACGCCACCCGATCCGCGGCCGCAGTTACCCTGAATCCCATGACTTCCACGAACCTGACGCAGACCGAGGCCGCCGACCGCGCGGCCATGCTCGAGGTGTCCCACTACGACATCTCCCTCGACGTCACCGGCGCCCCCGGCACCACCTCCGCCCCGGGCGACGAGACCTTCCGGTCGATCACCACCGTCACCCTGACCGCGAAGACCGCCGGCGAGACCTTCCTCGACCTCCGCAACGCCGACGTCCGCTCCGTCACCGTCGACGGCGCCGACGTCACGGACGCCGCCTGCGGCGGCTCCAAGGAGCTTTACGACGACGAACGCGGTCTGCTGCTGAACCTGACCGAGGGCGGGCACGAAGTCGTGGTCGACGCCGACTGCCGCTACACCACCACCGGCGAGGGCCTGCACCGCTTCATCGACCCCGCCGACGAACAGACGTACCTCTACTCCCAGTTCGAGACGGCCGACGCCAAGCGCGTGTTCGCCTGCTTCGACCAGCCGGACCTGAAGGCCACGTACTCGATGGACGTCACCGCCCCCGGCGACTGGACCATCGTGTCCAACTCCGAGCCGGAGGTCTCCGACGTCGCGCCCGGCGAGGGCGAGGTCGCGCCACTCGACGGCCCGGCCGCCCGCATCCACCGCTTCCAGGTGGATGTCCCGCTGTCGACGTACCTCATCGCGTTCTGCGCCGGTCCGTGGCACGAGGTCCGTGACGAGTGGGCGGGCACCGTCGCCAAGCATCCCGAAACCCCCGCATCGCACCAGCCCGACGGCGAGCTGACCATCCCCCTGGGCCTGTACTGCCGCGCCTCCATCGCCGAGCACCTCGACGCCGAGCGGCTGTTCCGCGAGACCAAGGAGGGCTTCGACTGGTACGCCGCCAGCTTCGGCGAGCCGTACCCCTTCGGCAAGTACGACCAGATCTTCTGCCCCGAGTACAACATGGGCGCCATGGAGAACGCCGGCGCGGTGACCATCCGCGACGAGTACGTCTTCCGCTCCCGCACCACCGGCTACCTGTACGAACGGCGCAACGAGACCATCCTCCACGAGATGGCGCACATGTGGTTCGGCGACCTGGTGACCATGCGGTGGTGGGACGACCTGTGGCTCAACGAGTCCTTCGCCACCTGGTCGGCGTGCGCGTCGCAGGCCGCGGTCAGCGAGTACCGCGGCGCCTGGACGACCTTCGCCAACGTGGAGAAGGCGTGGGCCTACCAGCAGGACCAGCTGCCGTCGACGCACCCGATCGCCGCGGACGCCTCCGACATCGACACCGTCGACCAGAACTTCGACGGCATCACGTACGCCAAGGGCGCGTCGGTGCTCAAGCAGCTGGTGGCCTACGTCGGCGAGGACGCGTTCCTCGCCGGCGCGCGGCTGCACTTCGCCCGCCACCGCTTCGGCAACGCCACCTTCGACGACCTGCTCGCCGCACTGTCGGAGGCGTCGGGCCGCGACCTGTCCGGGTGGGCGGACCAGTGGCTTACCACGACGGGCATCAACACCCTGGCGGCGGAGTTCACCACCCGGAAGGGCGACGACGGCGGGGCCGGGGATGGCGGGGCCGGCGGCGAGGCTGCCAACGCAGCGCACGGCGGCGAGGTCTACGACGCCTTCGCCATCCGCCAGTCCGGCGCCGAGCCGGGCGCGGGCGAGCTGCGCGACCACCGCGTCGCCGTCGGCGTCTACGCCCTCGAGGATGGCGTGCTGCGCCGCACCCACCGCGTGGAGGTCGACGTCAGGGGCGAGGTCACCGAGGTCCCGGAGATGGCCGGGGTGCCGGCGGGCGACGTGGTCCTGGTCAACGACGATGACCTGAGCTACTGCTTCATGGAGCTCGACCCGGCGTCGCGGACGGCGCTGATCGACCACATCGGCGCCTTCGAGGACCCCATGCCGCGGACGCTGGCGTGGTCGACGATGTGGGAGATGACCCGCGCCGCGAAGGTCCGGGCCCGCGACTTCGTGGACCTGGTGCTGCGCGGCGCTCCCGCCGAGGACCAGATTTCGGTGCTCGAGCGCGTGCTGGCGCAGGCCGTCACCGCCGTGGAGCGCTACGCCGCCGTCGAGTGGGTGGATGAAGGCCGCCGCCGGCTCGGCGCCGGTCTGCTCGACCACGCCCGCGCGGCGGAGGCCGGTTCCGATGCGCAGCTGGCCTTCGTCAACGCGCTGGCCATGCTGCCCGCCGACGGCGCCGGTTCCCTCGACGTCTTCCGCGCGATCCTCGACGGTGCGCCGGAAAAGGTCGGCCTGGAGGGGCTGACCGTCGACGAGGACATGACGTGGAAGGCCCTGACCGTGCTGGTCGCCGCCGGCGACAAGGCCGCGGACGACGTCGCGGCGGCCGAGCAGGCGGACCAGTCGGCGCTGGGCGCGCAGTCCGCCGCGAAGGCCCGCGCGGCGATCCCGGCGGCGGACAACAAGGTCCGCGTGTGGAACTCGTGCACGGCCACCGGCGCCGCCGCCCCGTCGAATCTGATGCTGCGGTCGATGATGGCGGGCTTCACCGCGCCCGGCGCCGACGAGCTGCTCCGCGACTTCACCGACCGCTACTTCGCCGAGGCCCCGGGCTGGTGGGGCGCGCACTCCTCCGAGACCGCGCAGCGCATGCTCGACGGCCTGTACCCGCACTGGGAGGTGTCGCAGGCGGGCCTGGACAAGGCTTCGCGGCTGCTTGACGACGACTCGGTGCCCGCCCCCGTCAAGCGCATCGTCGCGGAGAACCGCCACCGGGTGCAGCGTGCGCTGGCGGCGCGGGAGTGCGACCGCTCGGCGCCGGAGGCGTAGGGCGCGCGCCGGTGCCCGGGGCCCCGCGGCGTGCGGGGGCCTGGGTAGCCTGGGGGCATGACCAACGGCCAGACCCCTCATGCAGCCCCCGGCGGCGGACAGCCGCAGTTCAGCGATTTCTACCGCGAGGTCGGCGAGGAGACGTTCGCGAAGATCGTGCACGGCTTCTACGTGCGCGTGCGCGAGGACGACATCCTCGGGCCGATGTACCCGGCGGATGATTGGGAGGGCGCCGAGCGGCGCCTGCGGATGTTCCTGGAGCAGTACTGGGGCGGCCCGGCCACGTACAACGTGGAGCGGGGCCATCCGCGGCTGCGGATGCGCCATCACCCGTTCGTGGTGGACATGGCGGCGCGCGACCGGTGGCTGGAGCTGATGTCCGAGGCACTGGCCGAGGTCTCCGACGAGGAGCTGCCCAAGCCCCACCGGGACGCCATGTGGGAGCACATGGTGCGGGTGGCGGACATGCTCATCAACACGCCCGCCTGATTTCCCGGGCGGGCCACGGTGGCCGGGGTGCCGCTACAGCGGCAACACCCCGAAGCCCTCGGAGGCGTAGACGCTGCCGAAGCGCCCGTCGAGGCGCCGCCAGCGCCCCTTCACCGACACCCGCACCGGCTCGTCCGCGGCGGGTTCGCCGGGGATGAAGCCCATCGCGCACAGGGCGAAGACCTCGCGCATCGAGATCTCCGCGGTGGGCGTTTCCGTGGCGGGTGATTCCTTGGCGGATGTTTCCGCGGCGGCATCTTCTGCCGAAGGTGTTTCGGCTGAGCGGGAATCGGCGGCGCGTTCATCGTCCGCTCCATCACCGCCGGCACCGCCCGCGCTGCTCCGCACGGTGAGGACCTTCTGGTCGAGCAGCGACGTCGGCAAGCCCAACGGGCCGGATTCTTCCTTCGCCACTCCCCTGGCCCGTGCCTCCAAATCACGGAAGACGGCGGCGGGCACGGCGTCGAGGACGGTCCAACCGCCGTCGACCGGCAGGCGGCCCGGCCAGGAGGCGTCGGCGGCGGCACCGCAGTCCAGGGTCATCGGGACGGCGGCGTCGAGCTGGGGCACCGACCGGGCGTCGCCGGTGGCGGCGGAGACGGCGTCGGCGCGGACGATCATGTCGTCGCGGCCGGGGCCGATCGCCATGGTGCGGCAGGCCACCGGGCCGAAGGGCGTCGTCGCCCACACCCGGGCGATGCCGGCGGGCCGGGACGCGGCAACCGGATCATCCGGAGAGCCGGGCGCGACGGAGCGGATGCGCACCAGCGCCTCCGGGTCCATCGCCTCGGCCTTGCGGGCGAGGACCCCGAGGTTGGTCAGCGCGGCGGCGTCGTGGACGACGAGGGTTTCCCCGCCTGCCCCGGCACCCGCGCCGCCATCATTCATCGCGGTCACCGGCGGCGGCATCGTCCGCGCCGCCGCCACCGCCGCTACCGCCGTCGCCGCTGCCTCCGCCGTTGCCGGCGGTCAGCTCGGGCGAGGCGAAACGTCCCAGCACCCGGCGCACCGACGGCGTCAGCTCGCGGGCGCGGGACTCCTCGAGGTCGAACAGCACCATGACGGTGGTCAGCACCGCCGCGATGTGGCCGTGCTGGTCCTTGATCGTCTGGCGGATCGTGTAGGACGTGTTGCCGATGGCGATGATCTCGGTTTCCACGAGCACCTCGCGGGTGTCGGGCAGCAGGGCGCGGAGGTAGTCGATCTCCGCGTGGCGCACCACGGTGCCCAGCTTCCCGCCGCCGCCCTCGACGCTCGCGCGCGCGAAGGCGACCCGGGCCTCCTGCCCGTACTCGAGGTACGCCAGGTTGTTGACGTGCCCGTACTGGTCGAAGTCGGACCAGCGCACGGGGATGGTGGTCAGAAACGCATTCGTATCGGGCATGCCGTCACCTCTCCTGGGATCAGCGCGTCAGCTTGCGGTGCGTGACGCGCGACGGACGGGCGGCCTCGGGGCCGAGGCGCTCGACCTTGTTCTTCTCGTAGCCTTCGAAGTTGCCTTCGTACCAGAACCACTGGCCTTCTTCGACGTTGCCCTCCCACGCGAGGATGTGGGTGCAGGTGCGGTCCAGGAACCAGCGGTCGTGGGAAATGACCACGGCGCAGCCCGGGAACTGCTGCAGGGCGTTCTCCAGCGAGGACAGGGTCTCGACGTCGAGGTCGTTGGTCGGCTCGTCCAGCAGGATCAGGTTGCCGCCCTGCTTGAGGGTCAGCGCCAGGTTCAGGCGGTTGCGCTCGCCGCCGGACAGCACCTTCGCCGGCTTCTGCTGGTCGGCGCCCTTGAAGCCGAAGGCCGACAGGTACGCGCGCGACGGCATCTCGTTCTGGCCGACGTGGATGTAGTCCAGGCCGTCGGAGACGACCTCCCACACGGTCTTCTCGCCGTCGATGTTCTCGCGGCCCTGGTCGACGTAGCTCAGCTCGACGGTCTGGCCGACCTTCACCTCGCCGGCGTCCGGCTCCTCCAGCCCGACGATGGTCTTGAACAGGGTGGTCTTGCCCACGCCGTTGGGGCCGATGACGCCGACGATGCCGTTGCGCGGCAGCGTGAACGACAGGTCCTTGATCAGCGTGCGGCCGTCGAAGCCCTTCTCCAGGTTCGACACCTCGACGACCTGGTTGCCCAGGCGCGGCGGGGTCGGGATCTGGATCTCCTCGAAGTCGAGCTTCTTGTACTGCTCGGCTTCCTCCACCATCTGCTCGTAGCGCTCCAGGCGGGCCTTGTTCTTGGCCTGGCGGGCCTTCTGGCCGGAGCGGACCCACGCCAGCTCGTCCTTCAGTCGCTTCTGCAGCTTGGCGTCCTTCTTGCCGGCGACCTCCAGTCGGGCGGCCTTCTGCTCCAGGTAGGTGGAGTAGTTGCCCTCGTAGGGGTACAGCTTGCCGCGGTCGACCTCGCAGATCCAGCCGGCGACGTGGTCCAGGAAGTAACGGTCGTGGGTCACGGCCAGCACGGCGCCCGGGTACTTCTGCAGGTGCTGCTCCAGCCACAGCACCGACTCGGCGTCGAGGTGGTTGGTGGGCTCGTCGAGCAGCAGCAGGTCGGGCTCGCTCAGCAGCAGCTTCGCCAGGGCCACGCGGCGGCGCTCGCCGCCGGAGAGATGGGTGACGGGCTCGTCGCCGGGCGGGCAGCGCAGGGCGTCCATGGCCTGCTCGATCTTGGAGTCGATCTCCCAGGCGTCGGCGGCGTCGAGCTCCTCCTGGAGCTTGCCCATCTCCTCCATCAGCTCATCGGTGTAGTTGGTCGCCATTTCCTCGGCGATCTGCTCGAAGCGCTGCTTCTTCTCGAAGATGTCGCCGAGGCCCTCCTCGACGTTGCCGCGGACGGTCTTCTCCTCGTTCAGCGGCGGCTCCTGCAGCAGGATGCCCACGGTGGCGCCCGGCTCGAGGTACGCCTCGCCGTTGGAGGGCTGGTCCAGGCCGGCCATGATCTTCAGGATCGACGACTTGCCCGCACCGTTGGGGCCCACGACACCGATCTTGGCGCCCGGGTAGAACGCCATGGTCACGTTGTCGAGGATGACCTTGTCGCCGTGCGCTTTGCGCACGTTCTTCATCTGGTAGATGAACTCAGCCACTGCTGCGCTCTCCTTCGGAGGTAGGTGGTTTCGCTTCAGGTGCGCGGGGAACCGCCCGCCGGCCCCCGGGTTCCGCGTCGCGCCGACCCCGGTTTCGCTTGGCGACGGTCACCGCCCGCGCACATTCGCCCTCACCTTACCGGTACGCCCGGCAACTTCCCCGCCCGGCGGCCGCGAACCTACGACGCCATCGCCGCCTCGCCGAGCTCCGGGGCGCGGGCCTCGTCGGGGAAGAACGCATGGGCCTCGTCGCCGGGCGCCTCCCCCGCCCCGTGCCCGCCATCGTGCCCGCCGTCCTGCGCACCATTCGGTCCGCCGTCCGCCGCAACGCCCCCGCCGTTTCCGCCCGCTCCGTTCGCGGCCCCGCCATCCCCGACGCCTCCGGTCCCTCCGACTCCGTTCCCGCCCGCGCCCAGCTCCGCTGCCTCCCGCGCCCGGCGCTCGCTTTCGGCCACGCGCCCGCCGGCGGTCTTGGTCCGTTGGATCACGGCGGTGGCGAAACGCAGCTCCGGGCCGACCGAATCGGCGACGACCTTGGTGAAGGACTTCTTCGTGCCGTGCTCGTCCTGCCACTCGTCGGTGCGCAGCCGCCCCTCGGCGATGACTCGGTCGCCCTTGCCGAACGTGTTCACCGCGTTCTGCGCCAGATGCCCCCAACAGTCGACGTCGATGTACGCGCTTTCGCCGTCGACCCACCGCTCATCGACGTAGCGCTTGCGGGTCGACGCGACGCGCAGGCGCGTCACCAGCTTCCCCGTGTTGGTGGTCTTGATCTCCGGCTTCCTGGTGATGTTCCCGACGATGGTCACGCTGATTTCGGACACTGCGGGTCCCCCTTCTGGTCGTGGACCCCGGAGCGCTGCTCGATCCGGGTCTTCCGCCACCGACCCTTCCGTCCCCCGCCGGCGGCCACCACCGCCGCAACCGCCGCCTGTGGATGGATCCCGCATTACGCCGCTCATCCACAGCCCGCGGATTCCCCGGCTTGACGACGGCACCCGGGCGCAGGTCCGCCCGGCGGTCGTCGCAAAGCCGAAAAAAGGCGCGCGGCGGGGATGACCCGCCGCGCGCCCGTGAACCGGAAAAGCCCTACCTGTGGTGCTGCTTGCCGGCGTCCTTCGCCGAACCGAGGTGCACCTCGTGCTCGGCGTCGACGGTGCCGGTGTAGTACTCGCGCTCCTCATCGGTCATGCTCTGGCTGGAACGCGCCGCCAACATGGCGTTATACGCCTCCAGCTCGGCATCGTGGTCGCGCTCGGCGTTGCGGTCGTAGCGCGCCGCGTCCTTCTCGTCGCTGCGGCGCCACTGGACGAACAGGGCCGTCATGACGATGAACATGGGCACCTCGCCCAGCGCCCACGCCACCGCGCCGCCGACGTTCTGGTCGGCCAGCAGATCGACCTCCCACGGCAGCGCCAGATTGCGGTAGTAGTCCTCCGCCAGGATCTGCTGCATCTGCATCAGCGTGATGCCGAACCACGCGTGGAACGGCAGCGAACCCATCAGCGACACCAGCTTCACCGCCGGGGAGATCTGCTGCGGCGCGGCATCCACGCCGATGATCACCCAGTAGAAGATGTAGCCGGAGATCAGGAAGTGGATGTTCATGAACAGGTGGCCGGCGTGCTCGTCGGCCAGGTAGTCGTACAGCGGCGTCATGTACAGCAGGTAGAAGCCCGCGACGAACTGGGCGGTGGCCACCACCGGGTTGGTCAGGAACCGCGACACCGGGTTGTTGATGAACGCCACCAGCCACTCGCGCACGCCCGGCAGCCCCTTGCGGCCGGCCGGCTTCAGCGCGCGCAGCGCCAGCGTCACCGGGCCGCCCAGCGCCAGCATGACCGGGATGGCCATCGAGTACAGCATGTGCGCCAGCATGTGCACCGAGAACAGCGCCGGCATGTACACGCCCAGCGCCGACGACGACGTGAACAGCAGCATCGCGCAGCCCGCCAGCCACCAGAAGGTGTTGGCGATGGGCCACTCGCCGCCGCGCTTGTGCAGCTTGCGCAGCCAGTACAGGTAGATCCACGCCGCGATGATCGCCGCCGACCCGAAGAAGATGTCGAAGCGGAACTGCGTGAACAGCGCCTCCCAGCCGAAGGGGATCTCCAGCTGGTAGCCGAGCTTGACCTCCATCTGGGTGATCGGCGGCAGGCCCTCGCCGCCGGCCTGGTCCGAGTAATTCGGCGGCGGGGGCGTGCGGCCCAGCGCCACCGCCACGCCCACCGCGACGGCCATGACCACGACCTCCACGATGGCCAGGCGCCAGAACGCCGGGCCGTTGGGATCCTTGTCCAGCTGCGGGATGGTCACCTTGCGGTGCATGTAGCCGAACAGGCCCAGGATGATGATCAGGAACGCCTTGACCACCACGAGAATGCCGTAGTTGTTGTTGAACAGGTCCTGCCACGACACGTTGATCGCGGCGTTGATGACGCCCGACACGCTCATGGCCACGAACGCCACCAGCGCGACGAAGCTGTAGCGCGACGCGACCTCCGTCATGAACTCGCCGCGGCGGCGCGCATGGCCGATCAGCGCCATCAGCCCGCCGACCCAGAACACCGTGAACGTCAGGTGCCAGATGTAGGAGTTCGTGCCGTAGTCGTGGTTGCCGCCGGTGGCGTTGTGGCTGACGACGGCCAGCGGCATCATCGACACCAGCGACACCGCGAAGAACACCGGCTGCCAGATCCACTTCGTGGTCAGCGACGACCCGATGGCCACGGCCATGGCGAAGATGCCGACCCACAGCCACGCCAGCGCCTCACTCACCTGGTCGAGCGCGACGGACCAGTTCTGCGGGCTGATGGTGGTCGACAACGGCTGACCCGAAACGTCGGAAAGCACCAGCGGGATCTGCAGGAACGCGATGGCGCCCCAGCTGAAGATCGCCCACCGGCCCGTCCGCGCCGCCGCCCAACCGTCGAGGTCGATCGTGCCGTCGGGCCGCGGGCGGGAACCGAACGCCGCCAACATGAACGAGCCGATCGCCAGCGCCGCGAGCATCTCGCCGCCGGCCTTCGCCAGCGGGAAGCCCACCGTGGTGATCACGCCCGGGTCGGGGATGCCCAGCGTCGCGCGCGAATCCATGTTGAACGCCAGCGACAGCGCGCCCGCGAGCGCACCTGCCACCAGGGCGAAAACCACGTACCAGCCGAGGGATCCCCTGACCTTGTGGGTCGGTCGGGTCATCGTCGCAGTCATGCCCCCTAGGGTAGACCCCCTCCCCCGCCCCGCAGAAGTTCGGTGCGCCCCCGGAAAGGCGCGGACCCGCTTGCCGACGGGCCCGCGCACCGGGCTAGAATTCCGTCTCGCATGCCTCGGTAGCTCAGTGGATTAGAGCATCCGGCTTCTACCCGGCTGGTCGCGGGTTCGAATCCTGCCCGGGGCGCGACGAAAGGGGGCGGTCCGGGTGCGGAGCCCGGGCGCCCCTCAAGAACACGACACCCCCGTGGCCTTGCGCAAGGCACTCACGGGGGTGTCGTTTTTCAAGTGTCTTTCGCTCGTCGGCCGTGTCTTTCGCTCGTCGGTCGTGTGCGGCGGCGGGGCCGTACGCGTCGGCGGGGCCCGTCAGTGGCGCGGCGACCTGCCCGCGCCCGCGCCCCCGGCCGACGGCAAAAGCCCCGCGACCAGGTAGACAATCGCCGCGAGCCCGGGCAGCAGGATGCCCCAGATGTTGATCGGGGCACCGCCGGCGCCGGAGTCGGCGAACCAGATCACCGGCCACGACCCCCAGCCCAGGACGGCGATGATCCCGGCTGCGGTGCCCACCCACCGGGCCCGGCCTCCGCCCCCTCGGGCGAGGACGATTCCGCCGATGATCACGGCGGCGTTCAGCCCGGCGCCCGCCAAGACCAGAAGGCTGATCGGGAGCATGATGGCGGCCGTCAGCACGGCGTGGATCGCGGCGGAGGCGAGGAAGAGCGTGCGCAGCGAGGGCGCCCGCGGAACCTCCCCGCCGGCGGCCATCAGGGCCTCAGGTAGCGGTCGACCATCTCGGTGACTTCCGCCACCGCGTTGTGCGCGGCCCCGTCGGAGCCCGCGCCGTCGCCGGTGCTCTCGCGCAGCATGTTGGAGCACATCAGCACGGCGGACTGCATGACCATGAACACGTTGTTGGACAGCACCATGGGGTCGCCGTCGCGGACGGACCCGTCCTCCTGGCCGTGGACGATGCCGGGCAGGATGAACTGCTCGATGATGGTCCGCTCGCTGGAGCCCTTCGGGCGGATGATCGCGCGGACGATGCGCTCGGGGTCGGTCTCGGCGAGGTTGAGGAAGAAGTCGCCGTTGGAGAGCCGCTCGAGGATGATGCGGAAACGGTCGACGATGCGGGCGCGGGCGTCGCCGGGCATCTGGCGCAGGTCGGCGAGGATGCGCAGGAACTCGCGGGTGATCACTTCGTTGGCCAGCTCGTCGAGGTCCGCGTAGCGGCGGTAGACGGTCGGGCGGGACACGCCGGCTTTGCGGGCGATCTCGGCGATCGACGTGCGGCGGAGCCCGACGGTCATGATGCTGTCGCGCGCCGCCTCGATGATCGCCTCGTCGACCGAGGGCTTTGCGCCGTTGGCTTCGGGGGTGTCGCCGTTCATCGTCATTCCTTTCCTGCGCCCCGCCATTTGCGGCGGGGTTGATGGCCGTCGGCCATCGCAGCCAGTCGCTTAGCCGCCAATGCTAATGGGCGGCGGCCGCGATTTTCGTTTTCCACGCCGGGGATGGGGACACCCGTTAACGGTGTCGACATGCGTAAACAACATATTTTCAGCCATTGGCGGGAGGATGCGGCCCCCTCCCGAAACGGCACTCTCCCGCCCGTCCCGTGTCGCGCGGCCGGGCACACTAGGCTTGCGGCGTAACCATCCGTCGAGCGACCACGAGGACGAACATGGCATTGCCCGCCCCCCATCCCGATTACCGCGCGGTGGTGACCGGCGCGTCATCCGGCATCGGAATGGCGTTGGCCCGGGAGCTCGCCCGGCGCGGACATTCCCTGACCCTCGTCGCGCGGTCCGAGGACAAGATGACCGCCCTGGCCGCCGAACTCTCCGGCCCCTCCCTGGCCGTCGAGGTCCGGCCCTGCGACCTGTCCGACTCGACGGCACGGGCGGAGCTTTGCGACGAGCTGCGTGAACGCCAGATCAGCGTGATGGTCAATTGCGCCGGCGTGGCCACGTTCGGCCGTTTCCAGGATCTGGATCCGGAGTACGAGCGCGCGCAGTTCGAGCTCAACGCCACGGCGCTGTTCGACCTGACCCAGCTGGTGATCGCGCCGATGGTCGAGCGGGGATCGGGGGCGATCCTCAACGTCGGTTCGGCGGCCGGCACCACGGTGATCCCGAACAACGCCACGTACGTGGGCACCAAGGCGTTCGTGAACACGTTCACCGAGGCGCTGCACTACGACCTCAAGGGCACGGGCGTGCACTGCACGCTGCTGGCCCCCGGCCCGGTCCGCCCCGACGTGCGCGACGGCGGCGCGAACGAGGTCGACGAGAACATCCCGGATTTCCTGTGGACCTCCACGGATGACTGCGCCCGCGACAGCCTCGATGCGCTGGCGGCCAACCGGCTGCGCGTGGTGCCCGGCGTGCTGAGCAAGGGCATGAACACCGCCGGCAACTACCTGCCGCGCTGGCTGGTGGCGCCGATCGTCGGCAAGCTCTACGAGGGGATGGCCCAGTGACCGGCGGCAACGGAAGCGCGAACGGCGGCGCGAACGGCAACGGCACGCACCCCAAGTACGACCGCATCGTCTGGATCGACTGCGAGATGACGGGACTGGACCCGCAGAAACACGTCATCGTCGAGATCGCGGCACTGGTGACCGACGCCGACCTGAACGTGCTCGGCGAGGGCGTCGACATCGTCGTCCACGCCTCCGAGACCGATCTGGCGCAGATGGACGAGTTCGTCACCAACATGCACAACTCCTCGGGGCTGACCGAGGAGATCCGGGCGTCGTCGGTGAATCTCACCGAGGCGGAGCAGATGGTCCTCGACTACGTCCGCCAGTGGGTTCCGGCGGAACGCCAGGCGCCGCTCGCGGGCAATTCGATCGCCTCGGACCGGACCTTCATCAATCGGTACATGCCGGAGCTCGACCAGTTCCTGCACTACCGCATGATCGACGTGTCCTCGCTGAAGGAGCTCGCCCGCCGCTGGTACCCGCGCGTGTACTTCGGGCAGCCGGAGAAGGGCATGGCCCACCGGGCGCTGGCCGACATCCGCGAGTCGATCCGCGAGCTCGAGTTCTACCGCCGCACCATGCTGGTGCCCGGAGATGGGCCGACCACGGAAGAGGTCGCCCGTGCGGCCGACGACGCGTGCCGCGCGATGCCCACGGACTGACCCCGGCCAAACCTCGCCGGACACGCCCCCGACCTGCGGTTTTGTCGGGCGCATTTCGTGGGTTATCCTGTAATCCGCTGCACGGCAGGGGCTCACGCCGCTGACGTGAATGCGATGGTGACTGTAGTTCAGTTGGTAGAGCACCAGGTTGTGATCCTGGGTGTCGCGGGTTCGAGTCCCGTCAGTCACCCCGAAAGAGAAGGCCCGGACCGCAAGGTCCGGGCCTTCCTCATTTGCACGGCCCACAGGAGAGTTCGCCGCCAAATCACGGCCGCAATCTCTCGGGGAACCCGGTCCAGCGCAACTCCTCCGGTAAATGGCTCATGTCGTTGAACATGATGACGCTCGGCGCCAGTTGCAGCCGGTACTCGATCACCGTGAGCGCTGCATTCGCGCTCTCCACTCCGAGCCAACGTTCGGGTGGAGCACCAAAGGCGTCACGCAGCAGCCAAGCGATCGGATACGCATGCGTGATGAGGACTTCGTGCACGTCTTCCCCGCTTTCCGGGGCGACCGCGAAACGATCCACCAGTGAGCGCGCGACCTGATGTCCCGCCTCGGCTTCCTCTCGCGCGTATCCATCGAAAAACGGCAACCACGGACCTGGGATCCGTGACCGAGGGGGAACATACGGGACGTGGTCCACCAACTCAGGGCGAGCCGCCAGTTCGAGATCGCCTTCCAAGTAGAGGTCCAACTGTCTCGCCGTATCCCTGGCCCTCGGCAACGGGGAGTGCCAAACACCGCTGATGGGAAGCCCAGCGAGGCGACGACCGAGTAAGCGGGATTGCTCCCGGCCAATTTCAGTCAAGGCTCCGAATGCATCGGCGTCTCCATGCCGGGCTATGTAGAGGAATCTGGTTGCCATGGCGTTTCGGGAGCACTTCACGCTCCTTCACCTTTCCGTCGTCGTTCCTTCTGCATGGGCTCGCGGATACTTGGATCCGTCATGGGACGGCTGCATTCCGATTCAGTTGGCGGGAATCATGGCAGAGCCGCCCCCCCCACCAAGGCCCCCATTACCCTGGCCCCAACGTGCCGGCAGTGCCGTCGAGAGTGACGCGCACACCATCGGGGATTAATCGAGTGGCGTCGGGGAGACCAGTGACGGCGGGAATGCCGTATTCACGAGCCACAATCGCCGCATGACATAAAGCACCTCCGGTTTCAGTCACCACTCCGCCGGCAATCGCAAATAGGGGGGTCCAAGAGGGGTCGGTCCATGGGCAGATGATGATGTCGCCGAGGCGAACGCGACCGAACTCATCGGGCCCGCGCACTACACGTGCCACGCCGGTGGCGGAGCCGCGTGCCGCAGGCATCCCCGCCACCCACGTCTCCGCCGCCGAGGAGATGGATGCCGAATGTCCCGGGAGGTCCGCGGTTATGGGGCGCGACTGAAGCAACCACGGCTTCCCCTCCGCAATGGCCCACTCAATGTCCTGGGGTGCACCCAGCAATTCGGAGGACTTACCACCGAGTTCCACGATTAGGCCGATCATCTTTCCATCGAGTGCAACCGCCGATCGCTTAAACTCGGGGACCGACGAAATCACGATGCCGCCCCGAGCTCGACAACGATCGGCTCGTTGCGCTTTCGATCCAATCACGCAGGTGACATCTCCATCTTCGGGCACCTCGAACGAGTCTGGCGTGACGGATCCGCCAACCAACGATGTTCCCAACCCCCAAGTCGCTTCGATCCTCGCCGATTGACGTTCGGCGGATGGAGTGAACAGCACACCGGACACTTCGGCATCGACGTGTTTCTGGACGAGAACGGCCAAACGCTGCGGTTGGAGGAGTCGCTCGCTTTCAGCTTCGCCGAGCTCGATCCGGGCCCGGTACTGCGCGACCCTTGGAGCCAGCGCGGAACGGTGACACTGTTCGATCGCATCCAAGACGTCATCGACTCCCTCGACGGCGAGAAACGTCTCATACTGACCGGCCGCAGATGCGGCGGAAGTGTCCTCCTCTACCCCGGAGGACCTCACTGCGACCGGCCCACCTCCGAGCTCACGCAAAACGAATTCCATCGCCCGCCGAAGTCTCGCTCGTTCACTTGCGCTGGTCCGTACCGAAGGTTCGTCGCCGACCGGAATCACGAATCCCTCGGGCACCGGCAAACCAGCGCGCAGCAGCAGCCCGAGATTCGCCGCCTTGGCCCCGCTCGTTGCGGTCTCGGCATCGCGAAGGGGGATCATCGCCTTGAGTGTCATCAACAACATGTTGACAACATTTTGTTGATACCGCAAGGTGGATTCCATGGGACACGAGAAACACCCCCGGTTGAACGAGAGCGCATCGCCCACCGACGCGAGCGACGCGGCCCGAGCCCGCAGAGAGCAAGAAGCAACCTCGCACTTGCTGAATCTGGGTGCGGATCAACTTGAGCGACGCCCTTGGCGCCCGGCCCCGGCCCCACCCACGGCCGTCGACCTCACCCAGTTCGCCCTGTGGAAATCAGGGGAGCTATCCGGCGCCGAATTGCTCAGCGCGCTATCACTGCTTCAGGCCGCTCGAGATGAGGTCGACGGCGCGGAAATCGGCCTGCTCTTCAGCGCGCGCAACATCGGTTTGACGTGGGCTCAAATCGCCGAGGCAACCGGATTTCGTTCCCCCCAGGCCTGCCAGCAACACTTCACCCGCCTGAGTTCCCGGAAAGGCCTCTGACCATGGGAGCCCGGTCACGCACGCCCTTGCGGATTCTCCACGCCGTCCGGCTCCTGGGCTTTTCGGACGTTCCCCGGATCGCGGCCCGGTCCGAAACATCCGTCGCCGAGGTCCGATTGTTGCTCCGGGATTTCGAGACCAACGGGTGGATCCGAAAGACCTCGTTCGCGGACTTGAGCGGTTGGTCGCTCACGGAATCGGGACGCATCGAAAACGAGAGGCAACTCGCTCACGAACGTGAAATTGCCGATCCGGACGGAATCATCGAGGCAGTCCACCAAGACTTCATGCCACTGAATGCGCGACTCTTCCGCGCCTGCACCGACTGGCAAGTCAGACCGACGGTCGAGGACAAGTACTCCCCGAACGACCACGAGGACCCTTCATGGGACGAGCGTGTTCTCGATGAATTGGCCGCGCTCTCACGAGAGCTGGAGCCCCTGAATGATCGTTTGACCTCGGTCCTCGACCGGTTCTCCGGTTACGCCCCAAGATTTGCGAAGGCGTTGGAGTTCGCACGACGCGGCGACCGGGGATGGGTCGCCGCCTCGTCCTGCGATTCCTGCCACCTGGTGTGGTTCCAGTTGCACGAAGACCTGATCGCCACCCTCGGCATCAGCCGCGAAGACGAACCGGGGAGGGGCGACCAGGTCAGTTGAACTACTTGGACAGGTCGCCGATCACGCGCTCCGCGAGCTTCTCCGACGACTTCGGGTTCTGGCCCGTGTACAGGTTGCCGTCGACGACGACGTTCGACGCCAGCGGCACGAGCGCCTTGTCGTAGTCCACGCCCAGGCGCACGAGCTCGTCCTCCAGCAGCCACGGCGCCTTGTCCGCCAGACGGTTGAGGCGCTCCTCCGCATTGGAGAAGCCCGTCATCCGGCGCCCGGCGAACGGCGACGCGCCATCGTAGCCCGTGGCCGCGCGGATCACAGCCGGCGCGTGGCACAGCAGCGCCAGCGGCTGGCCGGCGTCCATGCGCATGCGCAGCAGCTCGCCGGAATCGGAATCCGCGGCGAGATCTTCCATGGGGCCGTGTCCGCCCGGGTAGAAGACGAGGTCGTAGGACGCGGCGCCCGACTTGATCTCGGAGACGACGTCGGCAAGCACCCGCGGCGACCCCAGCACCGGCGCGAGCTCGTCGAGCGCGGCCTTCATCTTCTTTCCGGTGCCCGGCAGGCCCGCGGCCATGCCCAGGCTGGCCTCGTCGACGGTCGGCGCGACGCCGCCGGGGGTGGCGATGGTGACGTCCCACCCGGCGTCGACGAACTTCCGGTACGGCACCACGAACTCCTCGGCCCAGAAGCCCGTCGGGTGCTTCGTGCCGTCGTTGAGGGTCCAGTGGTCGGCGGCGGTCATGATCATCAAGACGGAAGTCATGCGTTGTCCTTCTGTTGACGTCGGGGCGGGCCGGCCGGTCCGCCCGGAGCCGGTTTCCCGGTCCGCCGTCGACCCTAGCCCCACCATCCGGCCCAGCCCCACCCACCGACCGGGCCCCACCAACCAACCGAGCGCCGCCGCATCCGCCGCCCCGGCCCGCTTACGCGGCGACGTGCTCGGCGGCCCGCTCCCCCAGCCGGCCGTCGACCATCTCCAGCGCGCGGTCGGCGCGCTCGGCCTGGCCCGGGTCATGGGTGACGTAAAGGGTCGCCACGCCGTACTTCCGGGTCACGTCGATGATCAGGTCGGTGACCTGCTCGGCGGCACGCCGGTCGAGGGCCGCCGTCGGCTCGTCGACGAGCAGCAGGTCCGGTTCGTTCATCAGAGCCCGCGCCAGATTGACGCGCGCCTGCTGGCCGCCGGACAGCGTGGAGATCTTCCGATCCGCCAGGTCCGCGAGTCCCACCGCGGCGAGCAGTTCATCGGCCCGCTCGCGTGCCTCGCGGCGCTTGCTTGACGACGGCGGCAATACCCGGTCCAGCCACGTCATGACGATCAGCTGCTCCCGCACGGTCAGCGCCGGCAGCAGATTGGGCTGCTGGAACACGATGCCGATGTGGCCGCGGCGCACCTTGGCGGCTTCCGCGCCCCCGACGACGAGGTCGATGGTGCGCCCCTCCCCGTCCGACGGGTGCAGTTCGGCGGTGCCCGAGTCGGGGCGCTGCAGGCAGCCGGCGACGGCGAGCAGCGTCGACTTGCCCGACCCCGACGGGCCGGTGATGGCGACGATTTCGCCGGCGTCGACGGTCAGCGACACGTCGTCGAGCAGCCGGCGGTCCGCCGAACCGTCGCGGACGTCGAGCGTGATGCCGTCGAGAACGAGCGCGGCCCGGTCCGTGTCGGCGTGAGCGCTGGTGCTGGTGCTGGTGCTGGTGGTCATGGTGCTCTCCTGGTTTCCCGTGTCTTTCGCGTTTTCCGTGTCTTCGGTGTCTTGGGTTTCTTCGGCGACCATCAGGCGTTGGCCAGCGCCGCCCGCGGCTGCACCCGCAGCACGGGCACCAGCGCCACGGCCGCGCCGATCACGCCGGTGACAACCAGCAGGGCGCCGGGCCACAGGGTCGTCGATGCGTCGATGACGATGGGCATGACGTCGGCGTTGGACAGCAGCGCCCCGGCTCCGGCGGTGATGGCGACGCCCGCACCGACTCCCAGCGCGAGCACGACCAGCGCCTGGCCGAGGGCGTCGGCGATGAGCACGCCCCTCGAGGCGCCGAGGGCCGACGACACCGCCACGCCGCGCATCCGCTGCACGGTCCACACCATGAAGAACGCGCCCACGACGAGCGCCGAGATGACGTAGAGCAGGCTGGTCATGGCACCCAGCGACATCTGCTCGCCGGTGTAGGACGCCGACAGCCCGTAACGGTCCTCGCCGCGCAGCACCGTCGTTCCGTCGACCTCCGGCACTGCGCCGTGGGCGGCCTCGTCGACGACCACCGCGGCGACCTGCCCCTCTCCCAGGCGCTCGGCCAGCTGCGGCGAGGCCAGCACGACCGGCTGGTGCTCCCACCAGATGTCGCCCGCATCGCCCGAGACGGTCACGGTGCGGCCGCCGAACGTCGCCGTGGACTTGCCGGACAGGTCGCCGGCGACCTCATCGGCCGGGCGGATCACGTCGCCCGTCAGGGCGGCGTCGGGAAGCACGGTCACCGGGACGTCGCCCACCCGGGCGCGCCCCACGGACCATGCCTCGCCACCGGCGGCGGTGAGCTGATCGACCTGCTTCGGGGTCAGCCGCGACGCCGACAGCGACGGGGTGCCGGTGTCCGCGACGACGACGGCGTCGTCCGGCCCCAACAGCTCATCGAGCGCCGACACCGACCGGTGCGACAGCCCCGCGGCGAGAGAGGACAGAAACGTCACCATCACCGCGATGAGCCCGACGGTGACGGTGATCAGCGCCGTACGGCCCGGCGCGGCCTTCAATTCACGCAATCCCTGGAACATGCCATCGATGTTCGTCGGCACGCGGCGAAAGCGAATCACCCGCGGGATTGGGCTTCGCCACCAACTTTCGGTTGACCCGGGGATCGGGCGGCCCGGCCCGCGGCGGCGCCCTCCCCCGTGCCGAGCCCCTACGCTGGACACCGTGAATGCGCCGAACCCCGTTGCCCCGGTGCCGGATCGCGGCACCGACCCCGTGGCGCTCAGCCGGCTGTGGCGAGTGCTGCGGATCTGCCTCGACCTGCTCATCGCCGTGCTGTGGCTGTTCGCCGTGGTGCGCGGCGACGGGTGGGCGACGTGGGCGTGGGCCGTCGGGTTCGCGGCGGTCTACGCCGCCGGGCGGTTCCGGTCCGACGAGCTGGGCCCGGGTCTGCCCACGTGGCCGTGGCTGGCCGCGCTGTCGGCGACGTTCGCGGGGCTGGCGTGGAACTCGGCGGACGCCGCGTATCTGGCGTTCCCCCTGTTCTTCGTGGTCATGCACATCGCGGCGGGCTGGGCCGCCGTCGCCCTCGTGGTGGCGCTGACGCTGGTGGCCATCGCCGGCATCGCGCGGCACGGTGATTTCGGCGTCGGCGGCATCGTCGGCCCGATCCTCGGCGCGGCGGTGGCCATCGGCATCGGCCTGGGTTTCCGGTTGCTCATGCGCGACGCGCTGGCCCGCGAGCGCGCCATGGCCGAGTTGGTCGCCGCCCGCGCCGACGTCGCCGCGATGTCCCGCCGCGCCGGCGAGCTCGACGAGCGCGCCCGCCTGGCCGCCGACATCCACGACACCGTCGCCCAGGGCCTGTCGTCCATCCAGCTGCTGCTGCATTCGGTGGAGAGCACCCTCGACCCGGATGAGCCCGCTCTCGAGCGCATCCGCATGGCGCGCCGCGTCGCCGCCGACAATCTCGCCGAGACCCGGCGCATCATCGCCGCCCTCCAGCCCGCCCCGCTGTCCGGGGCCGATCTGCCGCTGGCGCTGGCTCGGACGTGCGCGGCCACGCCCATCGACGCCGAAGGCACCACGGCGAACTTCACCGTCGACGGCGATCCGCGGCCGCTGCCGGATGACATCGAAGCCGCCCTGCTGCGGATGTGCCAGGCGTCGGTGGGCAACGTCGTCAAGCATTCCCGCGCCACCCGCTGCAACGTCACGCTGACCTACCAGCCCGACTGCGTGTCCCTCGACATCGTCGACGACGGCGTCGGCTTCGACCCCACCGCCGCCGCCCCGGCCGGGGCCGTCGGCATCGCCGGCGTGCGGCGCCGCGTGGAGGCCCTCGGCGGATCCATGACCATCGAGTCCGCGCCTGGCGCCGGCTGCGGGGTGTCGGTGCACGTCCCGCTTGACGACGCCCACCACCCCGAGTCCGCCGTGCCAGATTCCGCCACTCTCGACTCCACGTCACCCGAGTCAGCCTCGCCTTCCTCCGACTCAGCCAAGAACGGCGACGGCGCCGCACCGACCGACCCCACCCAGGAGCCCAGATGATCAACGTTCTGCTGGCCGACGACCACCCCGTCGTCCGCGCGGGCCTGCGCGCCGTGCTCTCCACCGCCGAGGACATCTCCGTCGCCGCCGAAGCCGGGACGCCCGACGACGCCGTGCGCGCCGTGGAGGACGCGCAGCGCTCCGGGGCGCCCATCGACCTCGTCCTGATGGACCTGCGCTTCGGCGAGGGGCCCGGCGCCCACGGCCAGGCCGGCGGCGTCGACGCGACCACGCGGATCCGCGCCCTGCCCGACCCGCCGCAGGTGCTGGTGGTGACCAACTACTCATCCGACGCCGACATCCTCGGCGCCGTCTCCGCCGGCGCCGTGGGCTACCTGCTCAAGGACACCGACCCCGAGCAGCTGGTCGACGGCGTCCGCGCCGCCGCCCGGGGCGAGACGGTGCTGTCGGGCGATGTGGCCACGCGGCTGATGGGCCGCCTGCGCGACCCGGGCCGCAGCCTCACCGCGCGGGAAACGGATGTGCTGCGGCTCGTCGCCGACGGCCTGTCCAACCGGGAGATCGCGGCGCGCCTGACGCTTACCGAGGCGACCGTGAAATCGCACCTGGTCCACGTGTTCACCAAGCTGGACGTCGGCTCGCGCACCGCCGCCGTGGCCAAGGCGACCGAGCTGGGGATGCTCTAGCGGCCGTGCTCCGCTTCGTTGTGGCCCAATGTCGCTGCGTCCCGGTGTCGTCGCGAACGCCAACCCCAGTTGACGTTAGGCGCAAACTGCAGCCACTGACCGCGTGAACGGCGATAAACGCTCAGGTGGTGAAATCGTGTGGCTGCATCGGCGAGCTACCGCCGCCCCACTCGCCGGCGGCGACGGGGACGGAGGCTCAATCGCCGTGAGCTCCCGCCGAGTACCGGGGCGCCACCGCACCCGGGCGGCGCGCCCGCCGGCGACCCAGTCGGCACGGCCTCCGGCCCGTAAACCCACCCCGAATGCGCAGACCCACCTGCTACAGGGGGTGGGTGCGCGCATTCGGGGTGGGTGTGCGCTTTCGGGGTGGGTTAACCGGGGACTCTCCGGGACGGGCAGAAGCGCGGGCTGCCGCGGCCGAACACGGAAAACCCCGCCCGGCCGAGTGGCCGGACGGGGTTGTGCGTCGACGTCGTAAAGCCTATCCCCGGATCACCAGGAAGAGGTCTCGTTGGCGTTGCCCGCCTTCCAGGTCTCCCACGGGATGTTCCAGTCGCCCAGGCCGTCGGTGCCGGGCAGGGTGCCGCCGATGGTGTTCTTCACCAGCACGATGTCGCCGCGCTTGGTGTTCTGCTGGAACCACGCCGCATTGGCGTCGGTGACGTTGATGCAGCCGTGCGACACGTTCTGCGAGCCCTGCGCCCACACCGACCACGGCGCACCGTGGACGTAGATGCCCGAGTAGGACATCTGCGTCGCGTACTTCACCGGCGTCCGGTAGCCGCCGGCTTCCAGCGACAGACCGTAGGTGGTGGAGTCCATGATCATGCTCGAGTGCTGGTCGCCGATGACGTAGGTGCCGTTCGGCGTGGGCCAGCGCGCCGAGCCCATCGAGATGGGCATCGAGTTCTCCACGGTGCCGTTGCGCTCGATGGTCATCGTCTTCGTCGCGTCATCCGCGATGGCGACGACGCGGTCGCCGATGGTGAAGTTCGTGGAGCTGTTCTCCTGGCCGTAGTACCCGTTGCCCAGGTCCTTGCCGTAGATGTCCACGTCGACGTTGACCTTGGTGCCCGGCTCCCAGTACTCCGCCGGGCGCCAGCGCACTTCGGAGTTGTTCAGCCAGTAGAACGCGCCCTCGACGGCCGGTTCCGTGGTCACCTTGATGGCGTCCTGCGCGGCCTTGCGGTCGGAGATCGGCTCATCGAAGCGCACCGCGATGGTCTGGCCGACGCCCACCGTCGACCCCTCGGCCGGAGACAGGTAACCCATCGTCATCGTGGTGGGCGTGACCGTCTGGAAGGAGCTGGACAGCTTCTCCTCGCCGGCCTTGGCCTCCAGCTCGTACGTGCGGCCGTAACCGAGGTTCTCCGTGGTCGACCAGGACTTGCCGTCGGAGGCCAGCTCGCCGGCGACTTCCTTGCCCTCTTCGTTGGTCAACTTCACCGAATCGAGCTTCGCGCCGTCGATGGTCACCTTCACCGGCTCGGTGACCGACCAGTCGTCGGCGCCGTCCTTGACGTTGGCGACCGGCTTCGGATCGGCCTGCTCCACCTGGTTGGTTTCCCCGGTACCGCCCGCATCACCGACGGTGCAGCCCGTAAGAGTCAGCGCGGCAACGCCGAAGGCCGCGACGGCGGCCCGGAAACGGCGGCCGCGGATCAGCTCAACACCCATTTTTTTCAATCGCTCCACACACTCGTCCATGTCGTCGACACAAATGCCCTGCGACGGCAGCCGTCAGGGGACACCCCCGCACACATGCCATGCAAATGCATACCCGGCCAACCTAGTCGCTCGCCCCGGAAAAACGCTCCTCAAGAGGGCCGCAGACAGGTCACAATCCGACAACATCCCGTAGCCGCAGGTGACGCGCGGTCGATTTGAGTATCGAACCAGCAACGTCGCACGTCCGGGGGGCTTCATGATGACTATCGGTCCCCAAAGGGAGTTGCGTTACGCGCCCTTCACTCCGGACCGCCGTTCACCCCCGCAACCGCCTCCCGCCACGTCCGATGCTCCGTCCGGGCTCTCCCCCTCCCCTCCTTCGATCGACCGCCACTCCTCGTCGGGCCCGCCTGCGGCCGCCTACTTCCGCGTCTTCTCGCCGCCCCGCCCGAAACGGGCATTTCCCGCACTTCGTGCACCGGCGCTGCCCCGGAGCTGCCCCGGAGCTGCCCCGGATGGCGCCTCGGCGCGACGATGCCCGCGAAGGCGCGCCAATGCACGCCAAAGCTTGCCGACGAAAACCGCACCTGACCAGGCGATTTTGAATCGCGCGGCGAAGAGGGTTATATTTCTTCTCGTTGCAGCGGAGGCCAGCGCACAGCGGGCCGAAGCCAAGACCAAGCGCCATTAGCTCAATTGGCAGAGCAGCTGACTCTTAATCAGCGGGTTCGGGGTTCAAGTCCCTGATGGCGCACCACTCACCAGGCCGGGTAACCCCGGCCTGGTTTTTTCATGCGCGGCGTTCTTCTGCGCGACATCGCCCTACGGCACACGCCATCGGACGCCGGACACGGACCGTCGCAAAGCAAACCGCGCGAAAAAGGGAAAGCCCGAAAAGGGAAAAGGAGGGCGGGCCCGCAACGGGACCCGCCCTCCGACTGTTCCGGCGCGCCGGGGATCAGCGCGAAGCGGCCTCGATCATCTCGCGGATGCGCTCGATCTCCGCCGAACGCTTGCGGTTGCGGACCACCGACAGCGCGATCGCGCCGACGATCACCGCGGCGACGGCGCCGAGGACGGCCTGGACCTTCGGCTCCTGCAGACCATCCACCGCACGGGACTTGGCGTCGTCCGCGACGTTCTTCGGATTGGTGCGCACGGCGAGCTCGTCCAGCGTCTTGGCGAGCTGGGTGCGGTTGCGTTCGATGTCGCGCTGAATGTCGTCAATGCTGCGGGCCACGTGGACTCCCCTTGATCGGTGAACGGTCGTCTGATGAAAAAGGGTAACACTCGGCACCGCCTTTGGGCGCCCAACGCCCCTTAATCCCGCTACCATGGGCCCATGGCCGAGAACGACACCACCGCACCGCAGAACACCCGGCTCGAACCCGGGGACGCCGCCCCCGGATTCACCCTCACGGCCGACGACGGGCGGGAAGTGTCGCTGGCGGACTACCGCGGCCGCCGAGTGCTCGTGTACTTCTACCCGCGGGCCAACACCCCGGGCTGCACCACCCAGGCCTGCGACTTCCGCGACGAATCCGCCCAATTCAACGACGCCGGCGTCGAGGTCGTGGGTATCTCCCCCGACAAGCCGGAGAAGCTGGCCACGTTCCGCGAGGACCACGGCCTGGACTTCACCCTCCTGTCGGACCCGTCGAAGGAGACCCTCGCCGCGTGGGGCGCGTTCGGCGAGAAGAAGAACTACGGCAAGGTCGTGCAGGGCGTCATCCGCTCCACGGTCCTCGTCGGAGCCGACGGCACCGTCGAAAACGCCTGGTACAACGTTCGCGCGAAGGGCCACGTCGGCCGCGTCCTGCGCGACCTGAACTCCGGTGACTGAGCGGCGGGCGGAGTCGGCCGCGGAGGCCGGCGCCAAGGCGGAGAAGGCATCCGTGCGCCTCGACCCCGCGACCGACCCCGACCACGACCATGAAATCCTGCGGCCCCGGCGCCGCCCCGCGCAGCAGCGCAGCCGCGAACGCTACGCCCGCATCCTGGCGGCCGCCCGCGAGGTGCTGGTCGACGTCGGATTCGAGTCCTTCACCTTCGACGAGGTGGCCCGGCGCGCGGAGGTGCCCATCGGCACGCTGTACCAGTTCTTCGCCAACAAGTACGTGATGATCTGCGAGCTCGACCGCCAGGACACCGCCGGCGTCGTCGAGGAAATCACCCGGTTCGCCGAGCTGGTGCCCGCGCTGGAATGGCCGGAGTTCCTCTCCGAGTTCATCGACCACATCGCCGATCTGTGGCGCGACGATCCGTCGCGGCGTTCCGTGTGGCTGGCCGTCCAGGCGACGCCGGCGACGCGGGCGACGGCCGCGCACACGGAGCAGGAACTGCTCGACGGCATCTCCGAGGTTCTGCGCCCCCTCGCCCCGCGGTCCGACGCCCACGTGCGCAGCTTCATCTCCGGCCTGCTGATCCACACGACGTATTCGCTGCTCAACTACTCCGTCGACCGCCCGGGCGACGCCGGCATGCGCGAGCTCCACTACGAGCTGACGGTCCAGGAAGTCAAGCGCATGCTCATCTCCTACCTCATGACCGTCGCCGAGAAGGCGGGCGGTTAGGCGCCTTTCGGGCGGTCCGCCTTGGGCAGCTTGCTTTGCGACGGCCCGCCGCCGCCATGTTCGCCTACCTGTAGGGCCACGGCCACGAGTCCGCCGGGGCGGGCACCAGCGGCGCCACCTTTTCGCGGAATTCGGCGCGGATGGGGTGCGCGGCCGGGTCCGGTCCGAGTTCGAACCGCTTCGATTCCAGGGCGCGCCACACGTCGGCGATGCGCAGGAAGGTCGCCACGTCGACGCCGAGATCGACCATGTTTCCCGCGGTGTCGTCCCCGGCGGCGCCGAAGAACACGACGGGCGCGTCCGTGGCGTCGGTGCGCACCGCCCACGCATCGCCGTCGTGGCCCCACGCGAACAATCGATGGGTGGCCCCATCGGTCACCCACCCCGCAAAAGGACTCTGGCTCCACTGGTTCCAGGCGGCGACGTCAATGGTCACCGCAGTCGACAGTTGGAGACCGTGGAGGGCGAGCAACGCATCGGCCGCCTCCTGCCCGAGTGCCTTGCGCACCGACAACCCCAGCACCCGCGAGACCGCTTCCACCCGGGTTGTGCGCAGGAGATCACGGTCGGCGACGACGTCGGACAACGCCTTCACACCCGAGGGGCAATCGACGACGAGGAAAGCGTCGTGCTCCAGGTAGTGGTTGATCGCTTCGACGCACGTCGCCGCATCCGTGGGAGCGCCCTGATGCCGCAGATTGTGCACGACATCATCGAGGTGCTCCCCCATGGCGAGGAATTCAAGGCCCGCGGACGCGGCTGCCCCGGGAAGGACTTCCCCGTCGTCGCCGACCTCGGGGCATTCGTCGACGAGGTAGGTGCCGTCCGCGCGAAGGCCCCCGTCGGACGGAGGGCCGTAAAGACAGAATTCCCGCGGCCCGACGACCACGCCCCGCGAATCGGCGTCCGCCGAATCACCGTCCCGGGGCTCGTCGCCCGGCGTCGGCGCGTGCAGCAGCGCCTCGACGATGTCCGCGATCGGATACACGTGCCCCAGTTTCACCACGCGCTCAATGTACCGGCATCGCGGCGATGGCCGTCACCTCGCCAGAATCGCGATGGCGATGGCGTGATCGCCGTCGTGGCTGATGCTGACGTGGAAGTCGACGCCGTTGCCCCCGCGGGCACGCTCCTGCGGGGAGGAGGTGGGCGTCGCAAAGCAATCGGCCACGGCATCGCGCACCCGGCCGTGGAGCGTCACCGCGACGCGGCCCCATGCGTCGGCGACGGCCTCGATCTCGCGCCAATCGAGCTCGTCGCGCGGGATCACCGGCGGCGCGCCGTAAAGGGCCTGCGACCAGGCCTTGATCACGGCTTCCTTCACCGCCCAGCGGCCCGCGAGGTGCCGGGCCAGGGCGTCGCCCGTGAGGCCGCGGCGATTCGCGGCGGTGCGCTCCCCCACCGTGAACACCGACGCCGCGAACGCCGACCCGGGGCGGGCGAGATCCTCCGCGAACGACGGCACGTGCACCATGTCGATGCCCGTGCCCAAGACCGAGGCCGCGAGGGCGTCGTGGGCGGCGTCCTGGCCGGTCGCGATCCCCTGAACCGGCTCCGATGCCGGCTCCGACTCCCGCCCCGATGCTCGCCCTGATTCCATGCGCCCACGATACCCGGCGGCGCGGCCCTCCCCTCTCCCCGACGAACGTGGAGCCCCGCCAACGCGAAAGCCGCGGCGGCGACCCCTTCCGGGATCCCCACCGCGGCTCACGCAGCTCGATCAGACGGCGCAGCCCACGCAGCTCACACGAGCCACGCGCCATCACGGGCGGCGTGGCGCGGACGGCGCAACCGCCGCCCGCGCCGGACCGCTACTGCGCCGGCTCGTCGGAAAGCACTCCGTCCACCAGACGCGCGTCCGGGTTCAGGATGACCGCCTTCTCCAGCGCGGCGGTGTCGCCGTACGCGCCGCCGTCGCCCAGGCGACGGCCCTCGGGGCGCTCGAAGAGGCCCTCGCCGCCGTAGATCGCCTCGTCGATGCGGCGCAGGCCGGCGGCCTCGCGCTCATCGGCGGCGGCGCGCCACTCGTCGGCGGCCTCGGCACCGTTCTCCGCGGCGACGGCCGCATGGAACGCCTCCGGGTGCACGATCGCGACCAGCGCGGACACGTGGCCGAAGCCGAGGGAGGTGACGAAGCCGGCCTTCATGGGCAGCGCGCCGCCCATCTCGATCGGCTTGGTCGGCCACACCAGGCGGCCGTGCTTGGCCAGCTCCGGATCGACGCAGTCCAGGGACCGGTTCGCCGGGAGCACGCCGGTGCGCAGCACCTGGGTCAGGCCGATCATCTGGAACGCCGCGGCGCCGCCCTTCGCGTGGCCGGTCAGCGACTTCTGCGAGACCACGAACAGCGGGTTCGACTCGTCGCGGCCCAGCGCATCGGCGACGCGCTCGTGCAGCTCCGACTCGTTCGGGTCGTTGGCGTTGGTCGAGGTGTCGTGCTTGGACAGGATGGACACCTCGTCCGCCGCCACGCCATGCTTGGCCAGCGCCCGCGCCAGGCGCGAACCCGTGCCGCCGCGCGCCGCGCCCAGGGCACCCAGGCCCGGGGCCGGGATCGACGTGTGGGCGCCGTCGGCGAAGGACTCCGCGAAGGCGACCACGCCGAGCACCGGCAGGCCCAGGTCGCGGGCGACCGAGCCGCGGGCCAGCAGCACGGTGCCGCCGCCCTGGGACTCGACGAACCCGCCGCGGCGGCGGTCGTTCGGCCGCGAGAAGAAGCGGCGGTCGATGCCCTTGGCGTCCATCGTGGCGGAGTCGGCGGTGGCGTTCATGTCGCCGAAGCCGGTGATGCCCTCGGTGGACAGGTCGTCGAAGCCGCCGGCGACGACGAAGTCGGCCTTGCCCAGCTGGATCTTGTCCAGACCCTCCTCGACGGACACCGCGGCGGTGGCGCAGGCCGCGACGGGGTGGACCATCTGGCCGTAGCCGCCGACGTAGGACTGCATGACGTGCGCGGCGATGACGTTCGGCAGGGCCTCCTGCAGGACGTCGCTGGCGCGCGGCAGGCCGAGGATGCCGTCGATGTACAGGCTGCGCAGCGATTCCATCGCGCCGATGCCGGTGCCCTGGGTGGAGGACACGAGGCCCGGGTGGACGGCGCCGAGCAGCTCCGCCGGGGTGAAGCCGGAGGACAGGAAGGCGTCGACGGTGCAGACGATGTTCCACAGGGAGACGCGGTCGAGGTTCTCGCACATCTCCGCCGGGATGCCGTACACCGACGGGTCGAAGCCCTCGGGGATCTGGCCGCCGACGTAGCGGGACATGGCCATGCGGCGCGGCACCTGGACGGCGGTGCCGGCGAGGCGGGTGACGATCCACTCGCCGGACTCCTCGTCGGGGCGCGCGGTGGTGTTCTCCGGGTCGGACTCGACGAAGGTGATCGCCGCCGCCTTGTCGCGGACCGGGAAGGACAGGTCGCGCTCGAGGTAGACGGTGGTCAGCTCGGTCATCGAATTGTCCACCAGGTCGCCGTCGTCGCCGTAGCGGCGGACGCCGACGCGGGCGGTGACTTCGTCGCGGTAGCGCTCGACGATGTCCTCTTCGTCGATGGGCTGGCCGTCGGCGTCGAGCCAACCGCCGTCGTAGCTGATCAGGCCCATGGTCCAGGCCAGTTCGACGATGCCGGCGCCCGAGATCTCGCCGATCTCCGCCTCGAAGCGGGTGCGCGACGAGCCGTAGGGGCCGAGCTCGCCGGCGCCGACGATGACGATCATGTCCTCGGGCGCGACCTTGACCCCTGAGAAGTCGGGGGCGGTGCGGTCGAGCGGCTTGCGCAGGCCCGGCAGGGCGCGGATGGAGCGGGGCTTTGCGACGCCGCCGTCCTCGCCTTCGCCGTCCTTTTCGGCCGCGGCCGCGGCCTCCTCGGCGAGCTTCGACATGTTCAGGTCGACGTCGCCCAGGCCACCGGTGAGGTCGATGGTGATGGGCTGCTCGGCGGCCTTGGCGCGGGCCTCCGGGGTGGCCTGCT
Organism: Corynebacterium halotolerans; assembly: GCF_001056295.1. Taxonomy (GTDB): domain Bacteria; phylum Actinomycetota; class Actinomycetes; order Mycobacteriales; family Mycobacteriaceae; genus Corynebacterium; species Corynebacterium hansenii. The sequence continues at coordinate 42,978 of NZ_JVMD01000005.1, read as the reverse complement.
CGAGCAGGAGCTCGGCCATCTCCTCGGTGGCGTAGGTGCGCACGCCCTTGGCCTCGACGGCATCGACCAGCGGGTCGTTGCCGCCCATGAGTCCGGTGCCGCGGACCCAGCCGATGTGGGCGTGGACCAGGGAGGTGCGGGAGCCCCAGATCTCCTCGGCGTTCCAGCGGGTGACCACGGCGTCGAGGGCGGCCTTCGACTCGCCGTAGGCGCCGTCGCCGCCGAAGCGGCCGCGGTTCGGCGAGCCCGGCAGGACCACGTGCAGGCGGTGGGCGACGTCGGTGTCGGCGCCGATCTGCGACAGACCGGCGACGAGCCGCTCGACCGACCAGAGGAGCAGGCGCATCTGCATCTCGGCGGCCGGGCCGGCGTCGGCCAGGGAGCCCATGACGCGCGGGGCGGCGAACGGGAACAGCAGCGTCGGCGACATGGCCGGCTTGGTGACCACGGAGCCGCCGCCGACGGTGGCGGTCTGCTCGTTGCCGACCCAGTCGACGACCGCGTCGAGGTCCTGGTAGCTGGTCAGGTTCGCCGGGACGACCCACAGGGCCGCGCCGTCGATGGCGTGGGTGCGGTAGAGCTCCTTGTAGAACGCCAGTCGGCCCGGGTTGAGGGACGACGTGGTGGCGACCACGGTGGCGCCGTCGGAAAGCAGCCCGCCGATGACGGCCGCGGCGATGGAGCCCGGCGAGCCGCCGGTGACCACGGCGACGTCGGAGGCGCGGGCGCCCTCGCCCGGCTTCGTGGCGTTCGCGGCCAGCTGCTCGTACGCGGCGGCCAGGTCGGTGCGGCCCGCGGCGGTGGCGCGGCCGGCCCAGAACTTCGCCTGCGGCGCGGCGGAGGCGGAGATCGTCTTCGGCGTCGCGGCGGCCAGATCCTCGTCGGAGGAGGCGGCCCACATGCGGGCCAGGTCCTCGCGGGAGGTGGCCCAGCGGTCGTCGATGAGCACGGCGCGGTCCGCGTCGAAGGACGGGGTGACCAGGCGCGGCCAGTCGGAGCCGAGCTCGGCGGTGACCAGGTCCAGCAGCTTGTCGTCGGCGTCGTCGGCGTCGAAGTCGACGGCGCCGGTGATCTCGTGGCCCAGCTGCTCCAGGATGGTGCGCGCGGCCACGGCCAGCACGCCGCCGGAGCCGGTGACCTGCTCGGCGAAGGCGCCCAGCGCGGCGGAGTCGACGACCCCGCCCGCGCCGCCGCCGGCGGCCGGCATGGTCACGGCGACGCCGCGGTTGGAGCCCACGGCCTGCACCGCGGAGTCGATGAGCTGGTTGAGCTCGTTGGTCGACGACGGCGGGTTCGGGGCGAGGTGGCCCAGGTCGCCGCCGCGCAGCGAGGAGCCGTCGCGGGAGCCGAGGACGACCTCGGCCACGGTGGCCTCCACCCAGCCATCGCCGAGCTGCCAGGTGTCGCGGACGCGGTCGGCGACGTGGTTGGCGCGGGCGCCGGCGGGGCCGGTGACGCGGCGCAGGCCGTCGGCCAGCGCCTCGGACAGGACGGGGCCCCACGGGGTCCAGCCGCGGACCATGCCGCCGATCTTGTCCTTCAGGGAAGGCATGTCGGCGTCGGCGGCGCCGTCGATGGCGCCCAGGCCGAACTCGGCGCCGAGGTCCAGCAGCAGCTGGTTGCGGCGGGAGCTCACGCCGTCGACGAGGGTCTCGATGGAGTCGGCGGCGCCGATCTGGTCGGGGCGGACCTTCGTCCACAGCGCGATGAGCACCTCGACGGCGTCGGCCGGGGTGAGGGCGATGTCGGCCGGGCGCTCCGCGGAGGTCGCGACCGGGGCGGGCGCGGCGTCGGCGGCGGCCGGCTTCTGCAGCGGCTCGGCCGGCGAGGAGGTCTCCTCGACGGCGGCTGCGTCGTCGGCCTCGGCTTCGGCCTCATCCGCCTCGGGGCGGACCTCGTCGCGGGCGAAGACCAGGTCGCGGTCGCGCTCGACGTTCCAGACGGTGACGTCGCGGTCCGCGTGGCGCGGCAGCGCGGCGGTGCGGGCGGCGAGGTTCGCGATGGTCGGGGCGGTGCCCACGCCGACCTCGATGATGCGCGAGGCGCCGAGGGCGCCGAGCACCAGGTCCTGCGTCTCGATCCAACGCACCGGCGAGCAGAACTGCCAGGCCAGCAGCTCAACGAGCAGCGTGCGGGCCAGGCGGCCCGGGTTCGCGGCGGCGGCGCCGAAGTCGGCGAGGATCTCGTCGAGGACCTTCGACTCCGCGACCTCCGCCATCTCGCGGACGAACTGCTCGGTCAGCGCGAACTGGGTGGCGGTGAGGTTCGGGATGTAGCGGCCGACGAGGGCCTCCGGGTCGACCTCGTCCGGCAGCAGGCGGTCGAGGTGGCCGCGAAACTCGTCGACGCCGTCGCGCAGGACGGCCGAGTGGAACGGCACGTCGATGCCCGGGATGCGCACGTAGGCCTTGCCGTCGGGCGCGGCCTCGTTGGCGGCGGCCTGCAGGGCCTTCAGGCCGGCGACGGTGCCGGCGACGGCGTACTGCTTGCCGGCCAGGTTGTGGTTGACGACCTCCAGGAACTCCCCGGACTGCTTCGCGACGCCCGCCACGAACTCTTCGACGTCGGATTCGGCGACGCCGCACTTGTCCGGGCGCAGGGCGGCCAGGCCGTAGTTGGAGCGGCCGTTTTCGTCGCGCGGGACCAGCGAGTGCATGGTCAGGCCGCGGTGGTAGACGACCTCCAGGACGGCGGCGGCGTCGAGCACGCCCGCGAAGGCGGCCAGCGCGTTGTACTCGCCGACGGAGTGGCCGGCGAAGTAGGCGTCCTCGTCGAGGACCCCGGCCTCGCGCAGCTCGGCGGCCTGGGCCAGGCCCAGCGTCGCCATGGAGACCTGCGTGAACTGGGTCAGGTTGAGCACGCCCTCCGGGTGGTGGAAGCGGCGGCCGTTGACGGTGACCTCGGTCGGGTTGTCGCGGACGATCGCCAGCACGGAGAAGCCGAGCTTCTCGCGGGTGACGGCGTCGGCCTCGTCCCACACGGCGCGGGCGGCGGCGGAGTTGTTCCGCGCGGCCAGGCCCATGCCCTTGGACTGGATGCCCTGGCCCGGGAAGGCGTAGAAGGTGGTCGGCGCGGCGATGACGGCCGTGGCGGAGAGCACCGGCTCGCCGTCGACGGTGGCCATGACCTCGCGGACCTCGCCGTTGCCGGGGCGGGAATCGATGCCGCGGCGCTCGACGGTGAAGGTGACCTCCTGGCCCGGCAGGACCGGGGACAGCATGGTGGAGGTGAACTCGGTGATGCGGTCGCCCAGGCCGGCGGACGCGCCGGCGATGGCGGCGTGCTCGGCGGCGGCGGACAGCCACATGCCGTGGACGATGACGCCCGGCAGGCCCGCGAGCATCGCGGCGCGGTCGTCGACGTGGATCGGGTTGCGGTCGCCCGAGACGGTGGCGAACGGCACCAGGGTGCGCGGCGCGGTCACCGTGACGGTGGCGCGGTGGCTGCGCGGGGTGTCGGTGACGGTCGGCAGCGGCACGGTGTTGACCTGCGCCGGGGTGTCGCCGTTGCGGCCGCGGATGGCGAAGCGCTCCGACAGGGTGGCCACGAGGTTGCCCTCGCCGTCCTCCCCGGCGTCGGCGGAGGCGTCGCGGATCTCGGCGCGGACCACGACGACGCGGCCCATCTCGGTGTCGGCGACGTCGTCGGCGTGGGCGGTGATGGCCAGGCGGGTGCCGTCGGCCAGCAGCGACGGGCCGGCGGCCGCGGCATTGTCGGCGTCGGCGGCGGTGACCAGGCGCACGTGGTGCTCCAGGTGGACCAGGGCGAGCATGCCCTCGACGACCGGGACGCCGGACTCGGTGGTGGCGTCCGCGACGGCGGCGAAGATCGCCGGCCAGGCGTGGCCCACCAGGGCGTCCGGTGCGGTGCGGGCGCCGGAGCCGGTGACGGCGCCGTGGTCGGCGGCCGCGGCGGTGGTCCAGACGGACTCCCACTCGGCGATGCCGTCCTTGATCTCCGGCAGCGTGCCGCCGGCGGCGATCGCGGTCAGGGCGCGCATGGAGGCGGCGGCGTCGTCGACGGAGATGACCGGCACGGTGCCGGCGGGGCCGGAGACGTCGAAGCGCAGGCTCAGCTCGTGGTCGCCGCCGGAACCCTCCAGCGGGACGGTGAGCACGGCGACGTCGTCGCCCTCGGCGGCCAGGGTGGCACCGGTGTCCGGCTGCTCGGCCGAACGGGCGTCGTCGGAAAGCTCCCAGGAGGCGCGGGCGCCGAGCTGCAGGGCCGGGTTCGCCTGCTGGCGGCCGGCCCAGCGGATGACCGGGTTGGCCAGGACGCGCGCGACCGGGGCGACCGGCTCGTCGGCGGCCGGGGCGGAGGCGGCCAGCTCGTCGGCGGCGGCCTCCTCGAAGGAACCGAGGATCTCGGCGACCGGGACGTCGGCGGCGGTGATGCCCGCGACGGCGGCGGTGCCCGGGATGATGCAGACGCCGTCGGCGTCGTAGCGCTCGTCGTGGGCCTGCCACAGCGAATCGGAGCGCCACCAGCGGCGGACCTCCGCGTCGATGACCGGCACGAAGTTCACCGGCTTGCCCGGCGTGCGGCACGCCTCGGACAGGAAGTGCTCGGCATCGGCCGGGTGCAGGCGGACGTCGAGGTCGTATGCCTCGGCCAGCAGCGCCACGGTGGCGGAACCGGACGCGGCGCCCTCGCCCACCGAGGAACCGGTGCGCACGGACTCGAGCTCGCCGGAATCGGCGTCGGCCAGGCGGGCCTCGAAACGGTCGAGGATCACGTCGAAGCGGGCGGCCCACGACGGGTCGAGGAACTCGCCCTCCGGCGCGGCCAGCTCGAGGTAGCGGTCCAGGACCTCGCGGTAGGTCATCTCGGCGACGTCGCCGAAGTACGGCTTCGCGGTGCCGTCGATGGCGGCGATGATCTCGTCGCGGCGGGCGGCGACGGCGTCGGCGTCGTTGGCGACCTCGTCGAGCAGGCGGCCCGCGCGGGCGGCGGCGTTGTCGATCTCGTGGATGTCGGCGCCCAGCTGCGAGCGGCCGGAGGCCATGCCCTCCTCGGCGCCGCCGGCCGGCACCCAGGCATCGGTGCCCTTGGTGTCGACCAGCATCTTCTTGACGCCGGCGGAGGCGGTGGACTCCTTGGCGGCCATCGCGGCGGTGCCGATGATGATCGCGTCGACCGGCATGGCCGGGTAGCCGTGCTTCTCGGACCAGCGGCCCAGCAGGTACTCGGCGGCCTGCTCCGGGCGGCCGATGCCGCCGCCGACGGCCAGCACGGCGTTGCCGCGCGCGCGGATGTCGGCGTAGGTGGCGGTCAGGAGGTCGTCGAGCTCCTCCCACGAGTGGTGGCCGCCGGCGCGGCCGCCCTCGACCTGGATGATGACCGGGACGTCCGACAGTTCGGCGTCGGCGGCCAGGGCGTCGGCGATGGCCAGGACGGACTTGATCTGCTTGACGGTGCCCGGCTTGAAGGACACGTGCGGGATGCCGCCGGCGCGCAGCTCGCGCACCAGGGCGACGGCCTCGTCGACCTCGGGGATGCCGGCGGAAACGGTGACGCCGTCGATCGGGCGGCCCGCGGCCACGGCGCGCTGCACCAGGCGGCGCGAGCCGATGTGCATGCCCCACAGGTACGGGTCCAGGAACATGGTGTTGAACTGCGCCGACGCGCCCTCGTCGAGGAGCTCGTGCAGGCGCGAGACGTTCCGGTTGAAGATCTCCGGGGTGACCTGGCCGCCGCCGGCCAGCTCGGCCCAGAAGCCGGCGTTGGCCGCGGCGGCGACGATCGCCGGGTCGACGGTGGTCGGCGTCATGCCGCCCAGGATGATCGGCGAGCGGCCGGTGGCCTCGGTGAACTTGGTCTCCACGCGGGCGCGGCCGTCGCGGGTGACCAGGCGCGGGGCGTGGGCGTCCCACGACTGCGGGGCGGCGGGGGCGGAGCCCGGCTCGAACAGCTCGGCCTGGCCCTGGTCGACGGCGGCGGTGACCACGCCGACGCCGGTGCCGGCGAGCAGCTCGCGGGTCAGCGGCGCCACGCCGGCGCCGGGGCCGACCTCGATGATCCAGTCGGCGCCGGCCTCGACGGCGGAGGCGACGTCGGCGGGCCAGTCGATGACGGCGGTGAGCACGTGCTCGGCGATCGGGCGGGCGAAGGCCTCGTCGATGCCTGCGGCCGCGGCGAGCTCGATGGTCTCCTCCACGCCGGCGGCCATGTCCGGGTGGTGGAATCCGGCGCCGACCGGCAGCGGGGAGCAGGTCGGGGCGAACGGCGCGCCGCCGCGCTTCTTGGCGCTCAGCTCGGCGGCGTCCTTCGCCGCGGCGCGCTCCAGGTTGGCCTCGGTGGCGCGGAGGTCGGCGGGGGTGCCGACGACGACGCACATGGTGCGGCCGTTGCGCAGGCCGACGACCGCATGGCCGGCGAGGTGCGGGGTGACCAGGTCGGGGCGGACGCCCGAAACGATCATCATCGGGTGCGACGCGGCGCCGTTGCCGGGCGCGGGGCGGGAGGTCATGCCGGTGACGCGGCCCTGGCGGGCGACGGTGACGCCGATGATCTCGGCGAGCGCGACGACGTCGGCGGCGCGGTCGGGGTTCCGCACGGCGTCGACGCCGAGGACGCCCTGGGAGTGGCCGATGGCCGCGACATGGGCGGACACGTCGACGCCCTGGGCGGCGAGCAGGTCGAGCACGGCGATCTGCGAGATGAGGATGCCCGGCACGGATACGGCGGGGGCGTTCAGGTCGGGCAGGCCGGCGACGGAGACCGGGGCCTTCTTCTGTGCCTTCTTCTGTGCCTTCTTCTGGGCGTCGGAGTCGAGCGCGTCGGCGTCGGCGACGGGGCTGGACTCGGCGGCGCGGGCGGCGCCGGCCTTCTCGGCCCATTCGAAGGGGGTGAAGCCGTCGGGGCGCTGGCCGGCGAGTCGGTCGGCGATCGGCGCGAGGCGCTCCTCCGCCTTCGCCACGAGCTCGCGGACGCGACCGTCGACGCCGGCGGCGGCGCAGGTGGTCAGGGTCTCGAGCCAGGGGTAGCCCTGCCCGGAGAAGCTGAGGGCGAACTTCTCGCCCCCGCCCAGCCGCTGGGACAGCGTGGGCTCGACGCGGCGCGACGTTTCGTCGGCGGTGGGGCGCGAGCGGAAGATGGACAACGCGTCCGCGGCGGTGCGGTGCTCCGGCTTCTGGTTGGGGGTCACGCGGTGGGCTCCTTGTTCAGACTTGGGATCCGCGGGCATGGACATGCGAATGCCCGCGAAGTTGGTTCGCCCGACAAATATGCCACAAGATTCGTGAGGGTTTCTTCATGTTTCTGGCTTGGCGACGGCCCGCGCACGGGTATGCAACCGATCCCATAACTTCGGTGAAACCCTGCAAAGTTGCGGCACAACGGCGTAAACGATGCCAATTTCATCGTCGCGACGTGCATGTTTGACACGTGAAGAAACTCATCGGCCGCTCCCCCGCGCCTCCCATGGACCACCGGGAGCGGCCGTGACGACTGCGAAACGGGGCCCGGAGAAGTGACGAAGGTCACGCGGATTCGGCAACGGGGAGGGCTCGAAAACGGCCGAAAACGACAAAATCCGCCCCAAGATCACGGGCGGATGGCGCTCACATAACGGAGCGGCGGCGGGATGGGCACGGCACGGTAACGGCGGACGGCGCCGGCGGCCGGACGGAGGGGCTCAGCCGAGCAGGTCCCGGACCGCCTCGGCGGCCTCGTCGAGCTTGGCCGGTTCCCCGTCGGCCTTCTCGACCGCGCCGTCGAACACGGCGCATGGGTCATCCACCACGACGGTGTCGTCGGGCGTGATCCCGCGCCGCGCCATGTATTCGTCGATGTGCATGGAGATGCTCATGGCCCGGATCCTACCGTCGCAAAGCAGAGGGCCCGCCGTCCCCCGGTGACGGGAACGACGGGCCCGCCGCGGACCGGCGGAGGGTCAGCCGAACACGGCGCGCAGGACGAGCACGCCGACGGCCGAGATCGCGGCGGCCGCGGGGAGCGTGATGACCCAGGCGGTGGCGATGGGCTTCATCAGGTTCCAGTTGGCGGCCTTGTTCACGATGCCGACGCCGAGGACCGCGCCGATGAGGATGTGCGTCGACGACACCGGCAGGCCCAGCAGCGAAGCGCCCATGACGACGCCCGCGGCGGCGAGTTCGGCGGAGAAGCCGGAGGCCGGGTGCATCTCGGTCAGGCCGTGGCCGACGGTCTGGATGACGTAGCGGCCGATGAACCACAGCCCGGAGATCAGGGCGACGCCCATGGCCACCATCACGGCCATCGGGACGGCGGATTCGCTGTTGATCTGGTTGGTCTTCAGCACGTCGAGCACCGCCACGAACGGGCCGATGGCGTTGGCGATGTCATTCGAGCCGTGCGAGAACGCGAACGCCGAGGCGGTGAACACCTGCATCCAGCTGAACAACAGGAAGGTCGACTTGGACAGCGCGTGCTTCTTCAGGGTCTTGGCGAAGATGAACACGGACATCCACACCACGGCGGCGATCATCGCGAGGATGAGGCCGTTGCCCAGGGCGCTGAGGTTGAGCTCCAGGTTCGACAGCCCCTTGAACAGCATCATCGAACCGATGACCACCGAACCGAAGGAGGCCAGCAGCGGCACCCAGGTCTCCAGCGCCTTGTGCGCGTGGACCTTCTCGGCCTCCTGGTTGAGCTCCTCGAGCTTGCGGTAGTAGTCAGACTCCAGGTCATCCGGGGTGTAGTCGTGCGTGGACACGATCTCGGCGTCGCGGACCATGGCGTTGGTGTAGGAGATGCGCTGGAGCTCGTCGAGGCGCTCGAAGGCGCGCTTCTGCTCGTTGCGCACCTCGGCGCGCCGGGTCTTCAGCCGGCGCAGCGACTGGTCGGCGCGCTCGTTGTACACCAGGATGTTGTCCTTGATCGCCCGGAACAGCAGCCAGGCGACCAGGCCGCCGAGGACCGGCGACAGCACCCAGGAAATGGCGATCTGGCCGATCTGGTCCCACTGGACCATTTCCCAGCCGCCGGTGCCGGTGACGAAGCCGAGGGACAGCGCGCCGCCGACGATGCCGCCGACGATCGAGTGCGTCGTCGACACGGGCCAGCCCATGCGGGTGGCGACGAGCAGCCACAGCGCCGCGCCGAGCAGCGAGGCCATCATGATGAACACGAAGTCCATGGGCAGCAGGTTGATGGAGCCGAGGTCGACGATGCCGGAGCGGACGGTGTCGGTGACTTCGCCGCCGGCGAGGACGGCGCCGGAGACCTCGAAGATCGCGGCGACGATGAGCGCCTGCTTCATGGTCAGCGTGCCGGCGCCGACGGACGTGCCGAAGGAGTTCGCGACGTCGTTGCCGCCGATGTTGAAGGCCATGAACACCGCGAAGATGATCGCGGTGACCAGGATGATGATGTTGTCGGTGCCCCCGACGTAGCCGCGGGACCACAGGATGAAGACGATGAGGGTGATGCCCAGCAGCGCACCGAAGGCCAGGTGCCAGGGGAGGTCCCCACCGCGCTTGACGCCGGTGGGCTCCATTTGAATTGCGGTTTTGGTCGACATGGGAAGTCCGACTCCTCGTACCGTGTCGGCGACCTCGGGCGGGTGGGCGCCGTTTCCGGGGGTTCGGCGCAGTCCGCTGGTGCCGCCGTATGGATGGATGCCGGTGACGCGGGGGCCACCGGGGGCACTGTGCCTCGCGGGGGATGAATGCCGCTTTAAGCAGGCATTAACGCAGGATGGCCCCCGGGAGAATTCTCGGTGCCGCTCCCCCGCTGACCCCCTCGACCCGCCGTCCCCCGTACCGGTCTTCCCCCTCGCCCGGAAAACCCGGACAAGTGCGCCCGGGGGGACTTGAACCCCCACGCCCTAGGGCACAGGAACCTAAATCCTGCGCGTCTGCCAGTTCCGCCACGGGCGCCCGCCCGGTCCCCGTCGATCCCCCGAGGGGGTTTGCCGCGGGGTGCCGCGGGCTTCGACAATCTTAACGGGTTAGGGTGGTGAGCGTGTCATCCACCAGGCAGAAGTCCCAGCGGCAGCCCGACGGGCGCTCCTCCGGCCCCTCGGGGTCGGCGGCGCATGGCCCGTTCAAGCGGCGCACGCGCATCATACAGCTGGTTTTCCTGATCGCGGCCGTCGTCGCCACGCTGGCGCTGGCCTATTGGCAGCTCAGCCGCTGGAACACCACCAGTTCCTTCCAAAATCTGGGATATGCGCTGCAGTGGCCGGCTTTCGGCATCTTCTTCATCTGGGCGTACCGCAAGTACATGCAGTACGAGCGCGAGAAGTTCGAGGGCAACGAGGAAGCGGGCGTCACGGTCCGCGAAGGCGACATGACGGAGATCCCCGAGGATTTCCTGCCGAACCGCCCCGTCGCCGCGCCGGGTGAGACGACCGCAGACGACAACACCGCAGACGACAACGACGTCACCCTCGACGAGGAGAAGCAGTGACCAACCCGAATCAGGCGCAGGACACGCAGCAGGGCGGGGTCCGGCCGGACACCGCCCCCGCCACCGATGGCCGCGCCATTCACCCGAACCGCCAGAAGCGGGTCCGGACCGCGCTGAAGGCGTTTTCCATCACCGCGTACATCACCGGCGTGATGCTGCTGGTGCTGGTGGCGGAGATGATCTACAAGTACGTGATCATGCCGGAGGGCCAGGAGGCCCCGTCGTGGTTCTTCTTCGTGGCGCAGGCGCATGGTTTCGCGTACATGGCGTTCCTCATCGCGATCGTGAACCTGGGCACGAAGGCCCGGTGGTCGCCGGGCAAGTGGATCATCACGGCGTTGGGCGGCGTGGTGCCGTTCCTGTCGTTCATCGTGGAGCGCAAGCGCCGCGACGAGGTCGAGGCCGAGTTCAACTTGGCCTAGCTTTTGGCTTTGCGACGGCCGGCGCCCCGCATTTTCCGTTCGGGAAATGCGGGGCGCCGGTTTTTCGTCGAGGGGCGTCTGCCGCGGCGTGGGTGGTGCCGCGGCGGTCAGCGCATGGTCTTCACCAGGCGGGCGAGCTCGGGGACGAGCTGGCGCAGCGCACGGCCGCGGTGGCTGATGGCGTCCTTTTCCTCCGGCGGCAGCTCCGCCGCGGTGCGGGGCTCGTCGCCGGCGGTGTCCAGGTCGCGGCCGGCCTTGACGCGGGAGTCCTCTTCGCGGGGGACGAACAGCGGGTCGTAGCCGAAGCCGCCGTCGCCGCGCGGTTCGGTGAGCACGCGGCCGCGCCATTCGCCGTGGAAGGACAGGACCAGGTCGCCGTCGCCGGAGTCGGGGGCGACGCCGTCGCCGACCTCGCCGGCGCCGGGCACGACCAGCACGACGGAGGACACGAAGGACGCGCCGCGGCGGTTCTCCGGGATGTCGCGCAGCTGGCCGAGCAGCAGCGTGTTGTTCGCCTCGTCGTCGCCGTGGCCGCCGGACCAGCGGGCGGAGAGCACGCCGGGCATTCCGTTGAGCTCGTCGACGGACAGTCCGGAATCGTCGGCCAGGCAGGGAAGTCCCGTGGCGTCGGCGCCGTCGTTGGCCTTGATGAGGGCGTTGGCCTCGAAGGTGCGGCCGTCCTCGGGCCGTTCGGGGTATTCGTCGACGTCGTCGATGGACAGCAGCTCGACGCCTTCGACGCCGGCTCCCTCGAGCAGCCGGGCGAGCTCGCCCAGCTTCTTCTTGTTGCGGGTGGCGACCAGTAGTTTCATCGCCGTTCCCCTTCCCGTGGTCGGATTCCCGGCGGCGGGTGGCGCCGCCGACGCGACGGTCGTTGCGTCGTCCACCCCCCAGTTTTCCACCATGCGGGCTTCACGTCACGTACCGCCCGCAGCGCGGCGTTCCCCCGGCGCGGATCAGGCGCGGACGCGGCCGTCGGGAAGCTCTCCCGGGTACGGCGCGCGCAGGACCTCCTGCTGCAGCTGGATGAGCTCGCGCAGGCCCTTGTCCGCGACGTCGAGCATGGCGTCGAGCTCGCCGCGGCCGAAGGTGGCGGCCTCGCCGGTGCCCTGGATCTCCACGTACTCGCCCTCGGCGGTCATGACGACGTTGAGGTCGACGTCGGCGCGGGAGTCCTCCTCGTAGGGCAGGTCCAGGCAGACGTTGCCGTCGATGACGCCCACGGACACGGCGGCGACGGGCGCCTTCAACGGCGCACCGGGCACGGCGCCGGCGGCGTGCAGGTACGTCAGGGCGTCGGCCAGGGCGACGTAGGCGCCGGTGATCGCGGCGGTGCGGGTGCCGCCGTCGGCCTGGAGCACGTCGCAGTCGATGTTGATGGTGTTCTCGCCGAGCTGGCCCAGGTCCACGGCGGCGCGCAGGGCGCGGCCGACCAGGCGGGAGATCTCGTGCGTGCGGCCCTTGACCTTGCCGCGCATCGACTCGCGGGGCATGCGCTCGTGGGTGGCGGCCGGGAGCATCGAGTACTCGGCGGTCAGCCAGCCCTCGCCCGAATCGCGCTTGAAGCGGGGGACGGACTGCTCGACGGACGCGGTGCACATCACGCGGGTGTTGCCGAAGCAGACCAGCACCGAACCGGCGGGGTTGTCGGTGAAGCCGCGGGTGATGGAAACCTTGCGCATCTCGTCGCCGGCGCGACCGTCGGCGCGGGTGAAATCAGAAGTCATGGCCCCAACGGTACCGGCCTACGGTGCGAGCACCATCCCGGGGCGGGCCAGCTCGACCGGCCCGTCGAACTCGGCGCGGGCGGCGGCGAGGGCGCCGTCGGGGTCGCCGTAGGGCGGGATGTGCGTGAGCACCAGCTTCTTCGCCCCCGCCAGCGCCGCGGCGCGGCCGGCTTCGGCACCCGACATGTGCATGTCGGCGGGCTTGTCCTCCCCGTCGCCGCACCAGGTGGCCTCGCAGATGAAGACGTCGACGTCCCGGGCGAGATCCACGACCGCGTCGGTCCAGCCGGTGTCGCCGGTGTAGGCGATGGTCCCGTCCGGGCCGGTGATGCGGAACCCCCACGCCTCGATGGGGTGGACCATGGGGAATGCCTCGACGGTCAGCCCGCCCACCTCGAACGGGGTGCGCCCCTCGATGACGCGGATGTCGAAGGTGTCGCCGAGGTCGTCGAAGCCGTCGCCGGTCTCGGCGGACGCGTGCCCCAGGCGGTCGGCGGAGTCGACCGGCCCCCACAGCAGGTTGCGGCGGGTCGACGGGGCGGTCGGGTGGAAGCGCCGCCACACCAGCAGCCCGGGGATGTCCAGGCAGTGGTCGGCGTGCAGGTGCGACAGCACGATGTCCAGTTCGGCCGGGTCGCGGTACCTCTGGAGCTGCCCCAGCACTCCCGGTCCGAAGTCCATGACGAACGCGCCTTCATCGGATTCGACCAGGTACCCGGAGGCGGCCGCATCGGGGCCGCACATGCTCCCCGTGCATCCCAGAACCGTCACTTTCATGACCCCACAATGCCACGGCACCCGCGCTTCGGGCATGTCGACCCTCCGCCGGAGGGCCGGATCAGCGCGCGACGTGGGGGCTGACGTCGGTGATGGCGGGGCCGAGGAAACGGGCCGCGAGCTTCTGGAACATCGCCGGGTCGCCGGTCGATTCGAAGACCCGCGTCGGCGGCGGGTCGATTTCCGGGTCGGCGAGCAGATCCAGTTTGGTGAGGGTCCGCAGCACGTCTTTGGCGGTCTCCTCGGCGGAGGACACCAGGGTGACGTCCTCCCCCATGGCCAGCTGCACGACGCCGGACAGCAGCGGGTAGTGGGTGCAGCCGAGGACGAGCGTGTCCACGCCGTCGGCCTGCAGCGGGGCGAGGTATCCCTCGGCCAGGCCGAGGATCTGGCGGCCGGAGGTGATGCCCCGCTCGACGAAGTCGACGAACCGGGGGCAGTCGGCGGCGGAGACGTCGACGCCGGGGACGGCGTCGAAGAGGTCCTGGTAGGCGCGAGAGCGGATGGTGGCGGCGGTGCCGATGACGCCGACCCTGCCGTTGCGGGTGGCGGACACCGCCCTGCGCACGGCGGGCAGGATCACCTCGACGACGGGGACCGGGTACCGCTCGCGGGCGTCGCGCAGGAAGGCGGCGGAGGCGGTGTTGCAGGCGATGACGATCATCTTGCAGCCGCGGGCGACCAGGTCGTCGGCGATGGCTTCGGCGTGCCGCCGTACCTCCGCGATGCGCAGCGGGCCGTAGGGGCCGTTGGCGGTGTCGCCGACGTAGATCATCGATTCGTGCGGCAGCTGGTCGACGATGGCGCGCGCCACCGTCAGGCCGCCGACGCCGGAGTCGAAGACCCCGATCGGCGCGCTGCGGTCGATCTCCAGCTGGTTGGCGTCGCCGTCGATCATTTGGCGGTCGCCTTGCCGCGTTTGAGCATCGAGGCGGCGATGATGCCGCCGATGGCGCCGAAGAGGTGCATCTGCCAGCTCACGCCCATCTGCGTGGGGAACACGCCCCAGAGCAGGCCGGAGTAGCCGAAGCCGAGGATCATGCCCAGCAGGATCTGGCCCGGCGCCCGGTTGTAGAAGCCGCGGACGATGAGGAACGCCAGCCACCCGTAGACGAGGCCGGACGCGCCGACGTGGGCGGTGCCGACGCCGCCGATGAACCACGTGCCCACGCCGGAGACGAGCATCACGATCGCCGTGACCTGGAACCACAGCCGCTTGGAGGTGAACGCGATCAGCGCGGCGAACAGGGCGGCGGGCAGCGTATTGGCCATGAGGTGCTCGAGGTTGCCGTGAAGCACCGGGGCGAAGAGGATGCCCCACAGCCCGTGGGTGTCCAGCGGGCGCAACCCGAGCGACTGGTTGAGTTCGCCGAAGAAGAAGATCTTGTTGAAGAAGAAGACCACCCACGTCAGCACCGTGAAGCCGATGCCGGCGCCGAGGGCGGAGCGGATGCCGCCGTCGGAGGTCTTCGGCGCGACGGCGGTGCCGTATCCCGCGCCACGGGCGTCGGTGCCGGGGCGTCGCCCCAGTGGTCCGGGCTGCATGGTCACTGTCGTCGGGTCCTCTCGGGTTCGGTGGCGGTCTCGGCGAGTTCGCCGAACGCGGGCACTCCCGCGCGCGACTCGGCCGAGACTACGGCGTCGACGATGGCGTGCTCCACCGCGTCGGCCGCGGCGGCGGCCAGCAGGGCCAGGGTCGCGGGGTCGACGGGATCGCTTGACGACGTCCCGGCCGGATCCCCTGCTCCCTCCAACGCGCCGGCGCCGGGGAACGTTCCCGTGGCCAGGCAGAAGAGGGTGTCGCCGTCCATCGGCAGATGCGAGGGGCGGATGGCCCGCGCCATGCCGTCGTGGCCGGCCATGGCCAGGCGCTGGGCCTGGTCCTGGGACAGCGCGGCGTCGGTGACGATGCAGCCGATGGTGGTGTTCAGGGCGCCGCCGCCGTCGCCGGGGCCGCCGGGCACCGGCACCTTGGTCAGCCCCAGGAACTTCTCGCCGATGGCTTCCAGCGCCGGTGCCGGGATGGCGCCGCGCCCGGGATCGGACCACAACCTCCCGTCGGGCCCGGCGACGGCGCCCATCGGGTTGGCCACGACCAGCGCGGCCACCGTCGAACCGTCCGCGAGCGCGACCGACGCCTGGCCGACCCCGCCCTTGATCGCGCCGGCCATTGCGCCGGTGCCCGCGCCGACGCATCCGGACGGGGCGGGTTCGCCGCCGTCGCCGTCCAGGGCCGCCGCCAGGGCCTTCTCGCCGAGCCCCGCGTCCGGCACATCGCGCTCGCCGAGCAGCAGGTCGAAGATGACGGCCGCGGGCACGATGGGCACGCGGACGTCGGGGAATTCCTCCGTCACGCCGAAGCCGCACCCGCGCCCGGCCAGGCCGCGCATCACGCCGTCGGCGGCGGCCAGCCCGAAGGCCGACCCGCCCGCCAACACGATGGCGTGGGCCTCCCGCACGGTGTTCCGCGGCTCCAGCAGATCGGTCTCCCGCGTCCCCGGGCCGCCGCCGCGCACGTCCACGGCCGCCACCGCGCCATCCGGGCAGGCGATGACCGTCACGCCGGTGTCCGCGGCGGAGGCGTGCCCGACCGAAATGCCGGGCAGGCGGGACGGCGACGCGGCCGGGCCCGTCGTCAAGCGTCCCCCGAAGGACGCCGACGCCACGTGGACGGCACCGCCGGTCATTCGCGCATCAGCTCCTGCACCAGCGACTCCTGGTTGTAGCTGAGCCACTGGTACATCGCGTCGGTCTCCTCCGCCTTGGAGATCGGCCCGTCATGCCGCTCCAGCGTGGCGTGCAGGTACAGGCGCAGGCTGTTGATCGCCGCGATCCACTGGTTCGCCTGCTCCTCGGTCAACGACACCTGGCCGTTGTCCGCCGGCTCCAGGGCCTCGATGATCGCCCGCAGATCCGTCAGCTTGCCCTTGACGATGTCCGACTCGTGCAACTGGCGCATCAGCCGGTTCTCGCCCTCCACCGACTCGTCGCCCTCGGCGGCGAAATCCGGCAGCAGGCGCGCCAGACGCGGATCCTCCGGCGCCTCCGCATGCCCCGACGGCATGCCCGTCAGCTCCGACAGCTCATCCTTCGGCGCCGACTGCGCCCGCCCGATCAGGGCGTCGGCGACTGTGGCGGACAACTCCCCCAGCAGCGCCCGCTCCGCCGGCTCCAGGACCGTGACGTACCGGGCGCCGCCTCGCAGCATCCCCCGCTTCCTCTTCCAGGGGCGCATGGGCTCTCTCCTCTTGTCGACTGAATGGGACGCGCGCCGATCAATCGGCCTGCTGCATGGTGGCCCACAGGCCCGCCTTGTGCAGCTTCTTCACGTCCGCCTCCACCTTGTCCCGCTCCCCCGACGACACGACGGCCTTGCCCTCGTTGTGCACCTTGAGCATCAGCTCATGGGCCTTCTTGCGGTCCATTCCGAACAGCATCTGGAACACGTAGGTCACGTAACTCATGGAGTTGACCGGGTCGTCCCACACGATGCACTGCCATGGCCGATTGGACTCGGTCACGGTCTCGGCGTCGATGACGCCCATCGGGGTGGCGGCTGGCATGGTCATGCGCCCAAGGATAACGACGCGGGCGATCCCGTGCACCGGGCCACCCCGGCCGCGCACCGGACTAGACTCGGCGGGGTGACGAATCCGACGCCCCACGACACCGAGTCGACCGCCCTGCTCACCGACAAGTACGAGCTGACGATGCTCCAGGCGTCGCTGCGCGACGGCACGGCGGACCGGCGATGCGCGTTCGAGGTCTTCGGCCGCCGGCTGCCCAACGAGCGCCGCTACGGCGTGGTCGCGGGCACCGCCCGCGTGCTCGACGCCATCTCGCGGTTCCGGTTCACCGACGAGCAGCTGGCGTCGCTGGACTTCCTCGACGACGCGACGCTGGAGTACCTGCGGGACTACCGCTTCACCGGCGACATCGACGGCTACCGCGAGGGTGAGCTGTACTTCCCCGCGTCGCCGATCCTCACCGTGCGCGGCACCTTCGCCGAGTGCGTGATCCTGGAGACGGTGATCCTGTCGATCCTCAACGCCGACTCGGCCATCGCGTCGGCGGCCGCCCGCATGGTCACCGCCGCCGGCGGGCGGCCGATCATCGAGATGGGCTCGCGCCGCACCCACGAAGAGGCCGCGGTCACCGCCGCCCGGGCCTCCTACCTGGCCGGATTCACCGCGACGTCGAACCTGGAGGCCGCCGCCCGCTACGGCATCCCGGCGTCGGGCACCGCCGCCCACTCGTGGACGCTGCTGCACACCAACCCCGACGGCACCCCGGACGAGGCCGGCGCCTTCCGCGCCCAGGTGGAGACCCTGGGCCTGGACACCACGCTGCTGGTGGACACCTACGACATCACCGCCGGCGTCGCCACCGCCATCGAGATCGCCGGCCCGGAGCTCGGCGCCGTGCGCATCGACTCCGGCGACCTGGGCGTGCTGGCCCGCCAGGTGCGCCAGCAGCTCGACGGCCTGGGCGCCCACAACACCCGCATCGTGGTGTCCTCCGACCTCGACGAATTCGCCATCGCCGCCCTGCGCGCCGAGCCCGTCGACGCCTACGGCGTGGGCACGTCGGTGGTCACCGGGTCCGGGGCTCCCACGGCGGGACTCGTGTACAAGCTGGTGGAGGTCGACGGCGTGCCCGTCGCCAAGCGTTCGCGGGACAAGAAGAGCCACGGCGGCGCGAAGGCGGCGGTGCGCGCGTGCCGGCGTTCGGGCACCGCCGTGGAGGAAATCGCCTACCCCCTGGGCACCGGCGTCCCCGACACCGGCACGCTCGAGGCCGTCGGCCTGACCATCCCGATGATGCGCGGCGGCGAGCTTTCCGACGACCTGCCCACCCTGGAGGACGGCCGCGACCACCTGGCCCGCGCCCTGATCTCGCTGCCGTGGGAGGGCCTGGCGCTGTCGCGCGACGAACCCGTCATCAACGTCCGCTTCGCCGGTGTCTGACCCGGCGGACGGGGCCGACCGCGTCGAGGAACTGCTCGGCCATGCCGTCGCCGCGCTCGGCGGCACGGAGCGCGCCGGGCAGGTGAAGATGGCCCGCGCGGTGCACGGGGCGATGGAGTCCGGCCGCCACCTGGCCGTCCAGGCGGGTACCGGCACCGGCAAGTCGCTGGCGTACCTGGTCCCCGCGATCGTGCGGGCGATGGAGGACGGTCGGGCGGTGGTCGTGTCGACGGCCACCATCGCGCTGCAGCGCCAGCTGGTCGAGCGGGACCTGCCGCGCCTGGCCGATGCCCTCGAGCCGCACGTGTCGCGGCGGCCGACGTTCGCCATCCTCAAGGGCCGCAACAATTACCTGTGCCGGAACAAGGTGGCGGAGGTGCCGCTGGACGACGGTGGCGGTGCCGGAGACGGATTCGGCGCCGGCGCCGGCGACACCGGCGCCCTCATCGACCCGTCGTCCCTGTCGCGCACCGCGGCGCAGGTGCTCAAGCTGCGCGAATGGGCGAACGAGACCGAGGACGGCGACCGCGACAGCCTCGACCGCGGCGTGTCCGACATGGCGTGGCGCCAGGTGTCGGTGACGTCGCGCGAGTGCGTCGGGGCGATGAAGTGCCCGATGGGCGAGTCCTGTTTCGCCGAGGCCGCCAAGGCCCGCGCCGCCGACGTCGACGTGGTGGTGACCAACCACGCGCTGCTGGCCATCGATGCGATGTCGGACGCGATGATCCTGCCGGAGCACGAGTACGTCATCGTCGACGAGGCCCACGAGCTCGACGGGCGGATCACGTCGGTGGCCACGGAGGAGCTCACCGCCACGGGCATCACCCTGACCGCGAAGCGCGCGAAGAAGGTCGGCGCGGCCGAGCAGGCGGCGGACCTCGAGGATGCGGCGGGGATGCTGCAGGAGGCGCTGATTGCGCTTGGCGACGACGGCGTGGGCAGGTGGGACGACATTCCCCCGGAAGCGGGCGTTCCCCTGACCGCCCTGCGCGACGCGCTGTGGAAGACGCAGACGGCGCTGGCCACGGGCCAGGAAGGCGACGCCACCGAGCGCCAGACGGTCCGCGCGGCGTTGGAGAACATGCACGATGCCGCAGTGCGGATGCTCGCGCGGGATGACGGCGACGTGGTGTGGATGACCGACCGCCGCGCCCTGTGCGTGGCGCCGCTGACGGTGTCGGATCTGCTGCGCGACCGGCTTTTCGGCGAGAACACCGTGGTGCTGACCTCGGCGACGCTGGCGTTGGGCGGCCGGTTCGACGCGATGGCCGCCACGTGGGGCCTGCCGAAGGGCAATTGGGACGGCATGGACGTCGGCACGCCGTTCGATCCGGCGAAGTCCGGCATCTTGTACGTCGCCAGGCACCTGCCGAAGCCCGGCCGCGATGGCACGGACCCGAAGGTGATGGACGAGCTGCAGGCGCTGATCACCGCCGCCGGCGGCCGCACGCTGGGCCTGTTTTCCTCGCGGCGCGGGGCCGAGGCGGCGGCCGAGGAGATGCGCAAGCGCGTCCCCTTCGACGTGCTGTGCCAGGGCGACGACGCTATCGGCAACCTGGTCGAGCAGTTCGCGGCGTCGGAGAATTCGTGCCTGTTCGGCACGCTGACGCTGTGGCAGGGCGTCGACGTGCCCGGCCCGGCGCTGTCGCTGGTGGTCATCGACCGCATCCCGTTCCCCCGCCCGGATGACCCGCTGCTGTCCGCCCGGTCGGATGCGGCGAATCGGGCCGGGCGCAGCGGTTTCATGGAAGTCTCCGCCACCCACGCCGCCTTGCTGATGGCGCAGGGCGCGGGGCGGTTGCTGCGGTCGGTTGATGACCGCGGGGTCGTCGCGGTCCTGGACCCCCGCTTGGCGACGGCCCGCTACGGAACCTGGATCGCCGCCTCCATGCCGCCGTTCTGGCGCACCACCGACGGGGCCGTCGCCCGGAAGGCGCTGGAACGCCTGGTGGCGCAGAGGTACGGGAATTAGGTGTTGGGGCCCGGCGCCGGGGAATCGCGGCACCGGAAGCACCGCGCCCTCCGTCGACCCGGTCAGTGCCCTCAGCGAACGCCGGCTGATGCGCCTCCCCGCCCCCTGACGCAAACCCACCCCGAATGCGCAGTCCCACCCCCTGTAACGGGTGGGTATGCGCATTCGGGGTGGGTTGAGCACGCAGGATGCGCGGGGCGACCACCCGGCGTCGTGGACTACCGCCCCTGTGGGCTCAGTGGGCGACGCCGGGATTGAGATTCTTTTTCGCGCCGGCATATGCCGCATGCGCGGCGAGTACGAGTCCGGCGCAGACGACGGTCATGGCCAGGAAGCCGCTCCACGCGGCACCGCCGAGGACGAGGAGCATCCAGCTGCCGAGCCCCGGGCCCATCGCGATTCCTACAGCCTGGAATGCGGCCAGGCGCCCCTGGGATCGGGACTGCGCGGCCTTCGGGGACAGCTCGGCGACGTAGGTGTTGGACATGGGCGCGAAGATGCACTCGCCCAGCGAGAACAGGACCCACCCGACGATGACGAGCGCGGGCACCTCGGCGAAACCCACCGCCATGGCGACGCCGACGCCCATGATGGCCGTCCCGCGGGCGAGCGCGATGTTCGCGGGCATGCGTTTGGTGAAGTGGCTCAGCGGGTACTCGACGGCGATGACGAACACCGGATTGATGATCAGCAGCAGGGCGTAGAGCCGCACGCCATTCGGCTCGGACTCCAGGCGCAGCGGCACCGCGCTCTGGTGCTGCGCGTACACCACCATGGCCAGGCCCATGGCCACGTAAACGAGGAAAAGCGCCGCGCGCAGTCGCCGAGCGGACGCCGCGGACTCGTCGTCGCCGTGCCCGGCGGTGGCCTCGGCCGATTCGCCCCCGGCGGCGTCCGGGCGCCGCGCTCGGATACCCGCGAGCAGGATCACCGGCACCAGGACCGAGCCGATCGCGGAGAACCAGAACAGCATGTCGAACCGGTCCCTACCCAGAAAGCCGACGAGCGCCGGGGCGACGATGGCGCCCACGTTGATGAAGATCCGGTAGAAGGCGAACCGGGTGACGCGGTCCCGCCCCTCGGACGACTCCGCCACCACCGCCATCGACGGGCCATAAAAGACTTGCGACGCCAACGCGCTCATGGCCGCGATGCCCACGACCCACCAGGTCAGGGAATGGTCGATGATGGCGAGTACCGCGAAAAGACCGGCGTTGACCAGCGAACTGGCCACCAGCACCGCGGTTTTGCCGAACCGGTCGGCGAGCCGTCCGCCCAGCAGCGAACCGGACACGCCGGCGACGCCCAAGACCGACAATGCGAGGACCACCGCTTCCGGGGACATGCCGGTCCCGGTGAAGAAGATGGCGGCGAAAAGCGTGAGGAACCCGGTGGCGCGGTTGATGAACGTGGCGATGGACAGGGCCCAGATGTCCCCGCCGATGCGACGGCGTTCGGTCACCGATCGGCCTTTCGGGGATCTGCCGCGCTGCCGTGACCGCGGTGGTGGGTGGGCATGGTCGCTTCGCCTTTCGGGCCGATGATGCCGGACTGCTTCCGGAGGTGAAAGCTATCACCGGCTCCCCTCCGGTGGAGGGGCTTTCTCCGTTTCCCCGGCTCGCCCCCTACAACCCCGCGCGGTCGGCGGCGGCGCCGGCGTAGGCGATCAGCCCGTCGACCATCTCGGCGGTCGGGGCGCCGGTGGGGGCTTCGTTGGCGGGCATGTCGCGGACGCGGCGGACCACGCCCTCGGCGATGATCGCGACCTTCCACAGGCCCAGCACCCGCCAGTACTCCAGGGCGGCGCGATCGCGGCCCGTCGCCGCCAGGTAGCGGTCGGCGAGTTCGTCGCCGGTGGGGAACCCCTCCTCCAGGGCGGCGGCGAAGCCGGGCAGCACCAGGCCGTCGCGTTCGGGCCAGTAGGCCAGCAGCGTGCCGACGTCAGCCAGCGGATCGCCGAGCGTCGCCAGCTCCCAGTCGACGACGGCCTTGATGTCACCGGTTTCCGGATCGCACATGACGTTGCCCAGGTGCAGGTCGCCGTGGACGAGGACGGTGGCGTCCTGCTCGGGCACTCCGTCCCACAGCCGCCGGGTCAGGTCGTCGAGCGCGGCCGAATCCCGCGTCCGCGTCTTCTCCCACTGCCCCGACCACCGCCGCAGCTGCCGCGGCGCGTAGGGGTCGTGCGACGCCAGCCCGTCCAGCCCGACCTCGGCCAGGTCGACGGCGTGGATGGCGGCCATCGCGTCGACGAGCCCCTCCCCGACCGCCCGGCGGGCGGGGATCGGCATCTCCTCGGCGATGGCCGGAGAGGTCACTGCAGTGCCGTCGACCAGTTCCATCGCCACGACGGGCACTTCGGCGACGTCCGGTTCGGAGCGCACGCCCAGGATCGCCGGCACGGGGACGCCGGTGCCGGCGAGAGCCGCCATGATGCGCCCCTCCCGGGCGACGTCATGGGCCGACGACGCCTGGGAGCCCATCGGGGGCCGCCTGACGACGACCACGTGCCCCTCCGCATCGCGCGCCAGGTAGGTCAGATTCGATTGCCCCGCACCCAAGCGCTCCAGCCGGATGGGTCCGCGGGTCGCGCCGGGCAAGGTGTCCAGCCACTCGGCCAGCCGGGCCTCGTCGAAGGGGGTGACGTCGCCGTCGTGGTTCGTTCCGGTTCCCGCGTTCATCGGTTCTCGCCTTTCTCCGTTGCCGCCTCCGCCGCGCGGTGGCTTCCCCCTCCACGGTATCGGCGGAGTTCGCGGCGTGCAGTCATGCCGATTGACTGGGACGACCGGCCTCTTTCATCATCTACGGAGAGCCCTGTGCCGCCGACCACCTTGGGGCATGGATCAAACGGAGGAATCCCCATGGGAGAAGCGGATGTCCGCATCATCGCCAAAGGCAATGATCAAATCGTCATCAGGAATGACGGGCAATTCCCCATCGGGGACGTAACCGCGGAAAACCTCAATGGCTTGACGGTCAACCATCGCGGAAGCCAGGCGACATGGGTCGAATCATGGGAGGTGATCCCCCCGGGCAGGGAGTTCGTGTTCGAGCGACGCGTCGACGATTTCGCGATTTCGGAGCTTCGATTCCAGGTGAACTACTCCGTTTCGCGCTGCCCCCACCGTTCGTACGACGTTTCCGTGGATTCAGCGCAGAAGGAATAGTTCGGCCCGCCCGCAGCCGGCCGTCACTGCTTTTCGACGCCCGCGTCCCCGCCCTCCGACGCCTCGAGCCCGAGCGACGCCCACCAGACACGGTTGACCGTGGCCAGGATCCGCTCGAGGGTTTCATCGTCATCGGGGTACGAACCGTTCACCCACGCCGCATAGGAGAGGCGCGAGACCATCGCCGACAGCGCCGCGGCCATCATCGGCACGTCCACGTCGGCGTCGATTGCGCCGTCGTCGCGGAGCACGTCCAGCGCGCGCGCATTGCGGGCGACGAAGTCGCGGGCCCGCCGCACGCGCAACTCCCGGAAACCCGGATGCACCTGCGACACCTGCTCCAGCAACGCCATGACCCGCGCATTGCGGCGGTAGGCCTCCAGGTACGCGCGGTTGGCCACGGCGATCCGCTCGGCCGGCGTGCCCCCTCCGCCATTTCCCCGCCGGATGGCGCGGGCGTGGCGCATCTCCTCCTCGGCCCCGCGCAGGACCGCCTCGAGCAGGTCGTCGCGGTCGCGGAAATACGTGTACAGCGTGCCGACGGAACAGCCGGCCTCCTCGGCCACGACCGTCAGCTTCGCGCCGGGATAGCCGTCGCGCACGAACACCGTCCGCGCGGCGGCGAGGATCGTCGCCCGCCGCTCATCGGCCTTCGCCATCGCCTCTCCTTTCACCACCGCACTGCCGCCGTCCGTACCGGCGCCGTACCGCCGTCGTCCCGCCGCCACGTTCCCGGCCGAAAACCTGGTTCCTGAATCGGGGTTCAGTTACGATCGCCCGACAAGGACGATTGTGACCCATCACACATGGTCCGCGCCCGCGGCCCACGCCGCAACCAGAGCCCACACGGAGGAACAATGCCGCAGAGCAGCCCGAACCCCGACGTCATCATCCCCGACGAATCGATCTTCGATTACATTTTCGGCGACATCGCCCCCGAATTCGCCGACAAGCCCGCCATCGTCGACTCCGGCGCGGCCACCACGTACTCCGAGCTGAAGTCGATGATCGAGGCCTTCGCCGGCGCGCTCGCCCACCGCGGGATCGGCAAGGGGGACGTCGTGGCCCTGCACTGCCCGAACTCCACCACCTTCGCCGTGGCGTTCCACGGCATCCTCCGCGCCAACGCGACGGTCACGACGGTGGCCACGCTCGCGACCGCGGAAGACGTCGCCAAGCAGCTCAAGGCGTCGGGGGCGAAGATGATCCTGACCACCTCCGCCATCGGCTGGGCCGGCACCCACGGCGCCGAGAACGCCGGATTCTCCGAGGACCAGGTGATCGGCCTGACCGGCGTCCACGGCATCGCCGAGCTGATCGCCGAGGGCCACGCGGCCCCCGAACAGGACATCGACCCGTCGCGCGACGTCGCGGTGATCCCGTTCTCCTCCGGCACCACCGGCGTGCCCAAGGGCGTCATGCTCTCGCACACGAACCTCGTGGCCAACATGGCGCAGGTCGTCGACCTGACGCCGTCGATCCTCGGCTCCGACACCGTCGCCATTACGCCGCTGCTGTTCTTCCACATCTACGGCATGAACGCGCTGCTCAACCTGCTGCTGCGCCTGCGCGCCACCCAATACACGATGGCGAAGTTCGACCTCGGCGACTTCCTGGAGCTCATCCAGGACCACAAGGCGACCTTCGCGTTCATCGCCCCGCCGATCGCCGTCGGCCTGGCCAAGCACCCCGCCGTCGACGCCTACGACACCTCCTCGCTGCAGACGATGCTCTCCGGCGCCGCGTCCCTCCAGGCCGATCTGGCGGCGCAGGTGGAAAAGCGCCTCGGCTGCGTCATGGCGCAGGGCTACGGCATGACCGAGATGTCGCCGGTGTCGCACCTGCGGGTCGGCCACGATTCGCCGCTGGATTCCATCGGCCCGGCGGTGTGCAACACGGAGTTCAAGATCGTCGACGTCGCCGACGACGACCTCCCCGAGATCCCCCGCCCCGCCGAAGGCCGTTCGCGGTCCGGCGAACTGTGGGTCCGCGGCCCCCAGGTCATGCTCGGCTACCTGAACAACGAGGAGGCCACCGCCGACACCATCGTCGACGGCTGGCTGCGCACCGGCGACATGGCGGAGATCGACGCCAACGGCGACGTTTTCATCGTCGACAGGCTCAAGGAGCTGATCAAGTACAAGGGCTACCAGGTCGCGCCCGCCGAGCTGGAAGCCGTCCTGCTGGAGCACCCGGCCATCGCCGACGCCGCGTGCTCGGGCATCATCGGCCGCGACGGCGAGGAGATCCCCAAGGCCTACGTCGTCCCGCATCCGGACTCCGGCCTGACCGCCGACGACGTCATCGAGTTCGTCGAGCAGCGCGTCGCCCCGTACAAGAAGGTCCGCGCCGTGGAGTTCCTCGAGGCCATCCCGAAGTCCGCGACGGGCAAGATCCTGCGCAAGGACCTCAAGGCGATGGAAGCGGCCCGCGCCTGAACCACCGCGCCCAGATCACCACGCCTGGCCCCGCGAGTAGCGCCCGCCCGTGACCAGCACCGTCGCGGCGCCGGGCGCTATTTCGGTGAAACCGGCGTCGCGGACGACGACGTCGGCGCCTTCCGCACCCGGCACGGCATCGAGGCCGCCGTCGATTTCCCGCAACCGCAGCGGAAAGCCGTCGCGGGCCCACGCCCACGCGGCTTCCGGGCCGAGCACCGCGGCCAGCAGCATCGACCCGTGGCCGACCTGCGCCGCGGCCTTCCCCACCGTCATGCCCAGGTCCGCGTCGACCCAGATGGTCGGCACACCCGAGTCCCCGGTGTCCGCGGCGGGCTGATCCGACGGCGGCAGGTCGGTTCCCCCGATCTGGAGCTTTGCGACGACCGCGTCCTCCTCCCCCACCGGTCCCGGCGTCAGCGCCCGGGCCGAAGCACCGCCGATCGTCGCCGTGACCCCGGGCAGCTCCTGCACGCGGTGCCACTGGGCATTGCGCGCGCGGCGGGCGATCTTCCGGATGCGGGCGCCGTACCACGAGCGCAGATCCTGGGCGTACCGTGAATCCGGGGCGCCGGCCGCTCGTTCGTCGAGGCAGCACGCCACGACGGCCGTCGCGGCGGCCTCCAGAAGCTCCGTGCGGTCGGGCCGGTCCTGCTTGGGGATGTGCAGGATGATCGGCATCGACCACGGCACCTCCTCGCCGGGGTCGCCCCTCATCGGCTTCCGCAGCGCCGCGTGCGCATCGCCGAACCAGTCGGGCACTTGTCCGTCGTGAAGCGCGCCGTCGTTAAGCGGCATCACTGCTCGAGCGGAACGCGGCGGAACGTGCCGTCCTCCAGGTCGGCGTGGTCGATCTCATCGCGGGAAACCCCGAGGATGAACAGGACCTCGTCCAGGAACGGCGTGTTCACCGACGTGTCCGCGATCTCCTTCAGCGCCGGCTTGGCGTTGAAGGCGATGCCCAGGCCGGCGACCGACAGCATGTCTATGTCGTTGGCGCCGTCGCCGACCGCGACGGTCTGGTGCATCTGCAGGCCGGACTCCTCCGCGAAGCGCTTGAGGCTGCGGGCCTTCTCCTGGCGGTCGATGACGTCGCCGATGACGCGGCCGGTGAGCTTCCCGTCGACGATCTCGAGGGTGTTGGCCCGGTAGAAGTCGAGGTCCAGTTCCTTCGCCAGCGGCTCGAGAATCTGGATGAAGCCGCCCGACACAGCGCCGGCCTTGTAGCCGAGGCGCTTGAGCGTGCGGATGGTGGTGCGGGCGCCCGGCGTCAGGACGATCGACTCCGAGACCTCCTTCAGCACCGATTCCGGCAGCCCCTCCAGCGCCTTCACCCGCTCGTGGAGGGACTCGGCGAAGTCGAGTTCGCCGCGCATGGCCCGCTCGGTGACTGCGGCGACCTCGGCTTCACGGCCGGCGTGGGCGGCCAGCATTTCGATGACCTCGCCCGTGATCAGCGTCGAGTCGACGTCGAAGCAGATCAGCCGCTTCGAGCGACGCTGCAGGCCGTCGCGTTCGATGGCGATGTCGATCTTCTGCGCCAGGGCGAGCTCGGCCAGCGCCTTGCGCACCGGGATGCCGGCGCCCGGCTTCGGGTCCGGGATGGACACCTTCAGCTCGAGGCCCGTGACCGGGTAGTCCGCGATGCCGCGGATGGTGTCGATGTTCGCGCCATAATCCGCCAGAGTCTGGCCGATGCGCGAGATGTCCTCCGCAGTGAGCGGGTTGCCCAGCACCACGACGGCGTGCGAGGAGGCGTGGCGGGTCGACTCCACGCCGTCGACCGAGACTTCCACGGTCACGCCGTGCCCGCGCAGGGTGTCAGTCAGGCCGGCGGCGAGGACCTCCAGCCGATCCGGGGCGACGCCCACGAGCGCGCCGAGCGACAGCCGCGAGCGGAACAGCGACTGCTCGACGTCGAGCACCTGCGCGCCGTGTGCGGCGAGCACCCGGAAGAAGGAGGCGGAGACGCCGGGGCGGTCCGGTCCGGTGGCGGTGACCACCGCGGGGACGAGCCCCTCGGGGAGGGTCACCGTCTCCAGGGTCGGGTCGGCGGCTTCGGGGGCTGCGGGGACATCAACCTTGTTCTGCACGCCGCGATTATCCCATGTCACCGCGCGCCCCTCGACTCCGGGGCCGGTGGAAGACCCTTTTCGAGCACGACGAAGGCCCCCGCCGGGAGGAACCAGCGGGGGCCTGTCTTCGTGACGCGTAGTCTAGTGCAGCTTCGTCACCTTAGAGCTGGCGGCCGACGTGAGCCTCGGCGCGCATGCGCTCGACCATGTGCGGGTAGTGCAGCTCGAACGCGGGGCGCTCGGAGCGGATTCGCGGCATGGAGGTGAAGTTGTGGCGCGGCGGCGGGCAGGAGGTCGCCCACTCGAGGGAGTTGCCGTAGCCCCACGGGTCGTCGACGGTGACGACCTCGCCGTAACGCCAGGACTTGAACACGTTCCAGATGAACGGCAGGACCGAGACGCCCAGGATGGCGGCGCCGACCGTGGAGATCATGTTCAGGGTGGTGAAGCCGTCGGACTCGAGGTAGTCCGCGTAGCGGCGCGGCATGCCCTCGTTGCCCAGCCAGTGCTGAACCAGGAAGGTCAGGTTGAAGCCGACGAAGGTGAGCCAGAAGTGGACGTGGCCCAGCTTCTCGTCCAGCATGCGGCCGGTCATCTTCGGGAACCAGAAGTACACGCCCGAGTAGGAGGCGAACACCAGGGTGCCGAACAGGGTGTAGTGGAAGTGCGCCACCACGAAGTAGGTGTCCGAGATGTGGAAGTCCAGCGGCGGGGAGGCCAGCATGATGCCGGTCAGGCCACCGAACAGGAAGGTCACGATGAAGCCGAGGGCGAAGGTCATCGGGGTCTCGAACGTCATGTGGCCGCGCCACATGGTGCCGAGCCAGTTGAAGAACTTCACGCCGGTCGGGACCGAGATCAGGAACGTCATGAACGAGAAGAACGGCAGCAGGACCGCGCCGGTCACGAACATGTGGTGCGCCCAGACGGCCATGGACAGGCCGGCGATGGACAGGGTGGCGAAGACCATGCCCGCGTAGCCGAACAGCGGCTTGCGCGAGAACACCGGGACGACCTCGGTGATGATGCCGACGAACGGCAGCAGGAGGACGTAGACCTCGGGGTGGCCGAAGAACCAGAACAGGTGCTGCCACATGATGGCGCCGCCGTTGGCCGGGTCGTAGATGTGGCCGCCCAGCTTGCGGTCGTACAGCACGCCGAGGGCGGCGGCGGTCAGGATCGGGAAGATCAGCAGGGCCAGGATCGAGGTCACCAGGATGTTCCAGGTGAAGATCGGCATGCGGAACATGGTCATGCCCGGCGCACGGAGGCACAGGACGGTGGTGGTCATGTTGATGGCGGACACGATGGTGCCCACGCCGCCGATGCCGACGCCGACGATCCACAGGTCCGAGCCGACGCCCGGGGAGTGGATGGAGTCAGACAGCGGGGAGTACATGGTCCAACCGAAGTCGGCCGCACCGCCCGGCGTCAGGAAGCCCGACAGCATCAGGATGCCGCCGATGGTGGTCAGCCAGAAGCCGAAGGCGTTCAGACGTGGGAAGGCCACGTCCGGCGCGCCGATCTGCAGCGGCAGGATGTAGTTGGCGAAGCCCCAGACGATCGGGGTGCCGAACAGAAGCAGCATCACCGTGCCGTGCATGGTGAAGAGCTGGTTGAACTGCTCATTGGACAGGAACTGAAGGCCCGGCTGGAACAGCTCGGCGCGGATGAGCAGTGCCATGAGACCGCCCACGAAGAAGAAGGAGAAGCTCATGATGATGTACATGACGCCCAGCTTCTTGTGGTCGGTCGTGGTCAGCATCTCCCACGCCCAGCTGCCCTTACGCTCGTGCCCGAACGGCTCGGGCCGTTCCGCCGCGGCCACTTCGTGGCCGGGACGAGGCGCTACTGCAGTCATTCTTCCTCCTGACTACGCGACTCCCCGTGGTGTTCACAGGGTCGTCAAAGATTTGTTGCTGCCTAGATGTTAGAGGAGGTGGACGCGCCAATGCGAGTCCACCTCGCGCTACGTGGCCGAGTCTAACCCCGACCTGTGAAAATGTTAAGGCCTGCGATGGGGAGGGGGGTATCCCGCCATGATTGCCGGCGCCGTCGACGTTGCTGAGAATTCCCTTAAGCAGCGACGATGCCCCGAAACCATGTGATGCGGGTCGCCGGTCCACCCGTCTCCCCCACTCCACCCCCGATGAAAGTTCCCGCGAATTTCGCGGATCACTCCCAGGTCGAGGTGTGACGTTCGCCTCATCGAGACCGTTCCCGTCGGGATGCGCCCGCCGGGAACTGAGAGCAACCTTAGCGGAAGGGCCGTCGCGGCGCCCACTCCCCCGCACCCCGCCTTCCCCCGGCGTCGGCAAGCGAAAAGGCCCGGCCCCGCGGCGTACCGCGGGACCGGGCCTTGCGACGGGAACCTAGAAGTCCCAGTCCTCGTCTTCGGTGCTCTCGGCCTTGCCCATCACGTAGGACGAGCCGGCGCCCGAGAAGAAGTCGTGGTTCTCGTCGGCGTTGGGGCTCAGCGCCGACAGGATCGCCGGGGACACCTTGCACTCGTCCGCCGGGAAGATGCCCTCGTAGCCGAGGTTGTTCAGCGCCTTGTTGGCGTTGTAGCGCAGGAACCGCTTGACGTCCTCGGTCCAGCCGAGCTCGTCGTACATGTCCTCGGTGTACTGGATCTCGTTGTCGTAGAGGTCCAGCAGCAGGTCGAAGGTGTAGTCCTTGAGCTCCTGGCGCTGTTCCTCGGTCAGGCGCTCCAGGTTCTTCTGGTACTTGTACCCGATGTAGTAGCCGTGGACGGCCTCGTCGCGGATGATCAGGCGGATGATGTCCGCGGTGTTGGTCAGCTTCGCGTGCGAGGACCAGTACATGGGCAGGTAGAAGCCCGAGTAGAAGAGGAAGGACTCGAGGATGACCGAGGCGACCTTCTTCTTCTGCGGGTCATCGCCCTCGTAGTAGTCGAGGATGATCTTCGCCTTGCGCTGGAGGTGCTCGTTCTCCTCCGCCCAGCGGAAGGCGTCGTTGATCTCCGGCGTCGACGCCAGGGTCTGGAAGATCGACGAGTACGACTTCGCGTGCACCGACTCCATGAACGCGATGTTGGTGTACACCGCCTCCTCGTGGGAGGTCAGGGCGTCCGGCAGCAGCGACACTGCGCCGACGGTGCCCTGGATGGTGTCCAGCATGGTCAGGCCGGTGAACACGCGCATGGTGGTGCGCTGCTCGAGCTCGTTGAGCGTGTTCCAGCTCTTGATGTCGTTCGACAGCGGCACCTTCTCCGGCAACCAGAAGTTTCCGGTAAGGCGGTCCCAGACCTCGAGGTCCTTGTCATCCGGGATGGTGTTCCAGTCGATGGCCGCCACCGGGCACTCCCGGGCCTCGGGGTGCTTCTCCCTGTGCGCGGGCGTCGACGGCGGGCAGTCCGAGCGATTGACAGTCATGTGGTTCCTTCCTTGGCTGCCTCGCAGTCTAGCCCCGCCGGTCCCCGATGGCACCGGCGGGGCGACCCGGCTATGCGGCGACCCGCGCCGCCTCGCGGCGCGACAGCACGCCGTCGGCGACGAGGTAGATGATCAGGCCGACCACCACGAGCCCGGTGAGGATCCACAGGACCGTGGCCACCACGGCCTCGGCGTCGTTGCCCGCCGGCGACAGCCCGGACAGGAACGTCGGCCCCAGGTCGACGAGCTTCGCGGTGTACGCGATGCCCACCGGCACGGCGATGTTGATGACCAGGTTGTAGAAGCCGATGGCCACGCCCGACTTCTCCGCCGGGATGTCCCCCACCGCCGTGGCCACCAGCGGCGCGTAGATCAGCGCGAAACCGCTGGGGAACAGCAGCATGGAGATGACGATGATGGACACGGACTTGCCGACGAACACCGCCGGCAGGATCAGCGCCAACATGATCAGCAGCAGCGCCGCGATGATGGTGTTGCGCGACGACAGGATCTTGCCCACCTTGCCCGACAGGGCGCCGACGACGACGGCCAGCGCATAGCCGGGCGCCAGGATGTACGCGGCACCGTCGATCTTGATGCCGTGGAGCTTGTCGGCCAGGTGCGGCAGCAGGATGGCGGAGTAGCCCAGCTGCACGGAGTAGACGACGAGCACGACGGCCAGGACGGTGACGTAGCGGCCGTTGGCGAAGAACGCCGAGGTGACCAGCGCGTCGTCGTGGGTGCTCACGTGCCAGGCGAAGACGGCGATGCCGATGACGGCGGCGACGGCCCACGGCCAGGCGAACTTCTGCATGTACATCATCACCGCGGTGGCGACGACGGCGATGAGGAACAGGCCGAACACGTCGAGGTGGCTGCGCACGCTGGCGGAGTCGGGGACCTTCTTCAGGATCACCGGGATGGCGGCGACGAGCAGCAGGGACACCAGGAACATGGCGGTCCACGAGATGTAGGTGGCCATGATGCCCGAGGTCAGGGTGCCGATGAGCAGCGCGCCCTGGAACGCGGAGGTGGAGAAGCCCAGGTAGGTCTTCTGGTCGTCCTTGGACAGGTACTTGGTGACGTAGATGACGTACAGCGTCTCCGCGGCGGCGAGGCCGCAGGTCTGGATGATGCGGCCGACGAGGACGACCTCCCAGACGTTCTGGAACGCGAAGCCGATGGCGGAGCCCGCGGCGATCATGGTGATGCCGGCGACGAGCAGCTTGCGCATCGAGATCGAGTCGGCCAGCGCGGCGTAGACCACCGCGCCGATGCCGATGACGATGCCCGCCAGGGTGGCCTGGAGGCTGGCCGTGGTCAGCGACAGCCCCAGGTCTTCGGCGATGGGCTTGGTCATGAACTTGAAGCCGTTGTCGATGACCAGGCAGAAGACGAAGGTGAACAGGATGATCGGGACGGCGGCCTTGGGGTTCGGGGCGGCCAGCGGCTTGTCGGAGACCTTCATGGACTTGATTCCCATGGCTAGATCGCCGCCAGCGGGAGCGCGAGCTCCATCATGGTGGTGAACGCGGTCTGGCGCTCTTCGGCGGTGGTCTGGCCGCCGGTGACGATGTTGTCGCTGACGGTGAAGATGCCCAGCGCCTCGACGCCGGCGCGCGCGGCGGTGGCGTAGAGGCCGGCGGATTCCATCTCGACGGCGAGCACGCCCATGCGCGCCCAGCGCTCGTTGGCGTCGGGGTTGTCGTTGTAGAAGATGTCGGACGACAGGATGTTGCCCACGTGCGTCTTCACGCCCTGCTCGCGGGCACGGTCGCGGACGTCCTCCAGCAGGCGGTACGAAGCGGTCGGCGCGTAGGTGCCGGGGATGCCGTACTGCGACAGGAAGTTCGAGTCGGTCGACGCCGACTGGCCGATGACCACGTCGTAGAGGTCGATGTCGGCCTGGAACGCGCCACAGGAGCCGACGCGCACCAGCTTCTTCACCCCGAAGTCGTGGATGAGCTCGTACGCGTACAGCGAGATCGACGGGATGCCCATGCCCGAACCCATCACGGACACCGGGTTGCCCTGGTACGAACCCGTGAACCCGAGCATGTTGCGCACGGAATTGAACTGCACGACGTCGTCCAGGTAGGTCTCGGCGATGAACTTGGCGCGCAGCGGGTCGCCGGGCAGGAGGATGGTCTCGGCGATGTCGACGCCGTTCGGGTTGATGTGCGGGGTGCTCTCGCGGGCCATGGGGGCTCCTTCGGATCGGGCCTTTTCGGCGTGGAATGTGCGGCGTGGGCTTTCTTCGCTTTGCGACGGCTCTCATCCGCCGTATCGCGTCCCACGCTACGCCCGTCCAGAACACTCGTCAATAGTGCGATTTACATCTGTGCGCGGATCGTCGCAACGCGGCCCGCACCGGCGCAAAAGCGAGGGCGGGCACCCGGGAAACCCGGATGCCCGCCCTCTGCGATGCTCGTCGACCGGCCGCTACAGCATGCAGCTGACGCAGCCCTGGACCTCGGTGCCCTCGAGGGCGACCTGGCGCAGTCGGATGTAGTAGATGGTCTTGATGCCCTTGCGCCACGCGTAGATCTGCGCGCGGTTGATGTCGCGCGTGGTGGCGGTGTCCTTGAAGAACAGCGTCAGCGACAGCCCCTGGTCCACGTGCTGGGTCGCGGCGGCGTAGGTGTCGATGATCTTCTCGTAGCCGATCTCGTACGCGTCCTGGAAGTACTCCAGGTTGTCGTTGTCCATGTGCGGCGCCGGGTAGTAGACGCGGCCGATCTTGCCTTCCTTGCGGATCTCGATCTTCGACGCGATCGGGTGGATCGACGACGTCGAGTTGTTGATGTACGAGATCGAGCCGGTCGGCGGCACCGCCTGCAGGTTGCGGTTGAACAGGCCGTGCTCCTGGATGGAGGCCTTCAGCTCGCGCCAGTCGTCCTGCGTGGGGATGGAGATGTTCGAGGCGTCGAAAAGCTCCTTGACCCGCTCGGTCGCCGGCGCCCACTCGGCGTCGATGTACTTGTCGAAGAACTCGCCGGTGGCGTACTTCGACTCCTCGAAGCCGCCGAACTTCACGCCGCGCTCGATGGCGATCTTGTTCGACGCCTTCAGGGCCTCGAACAGCACGCAGTAGAAGTAGATGTTGGTGAAGTCGATGCCCTCCTCGGACCCGTAATGGATCCGCTCGCGGCCGAGGTAGCCGTGCAGGTTCATCTGGCCCAGGCCGATGGCGTGTGACTTGTCGTTGCCCTTGCGGATCGACGGCACCGAATCGATGGCGGTCTGCTCGGACACTGCGGTCAGGCCGCGGATGGCGGTCTCGATGGTCGCCGAGAAGTCCGGCGAGTCCATGGCCATGGCGATGTTCATCGAGCCGAGGTTGCACGAGATGTCCTCGCCGACCTCGTCGTAGGACAGGTCCTCGTGGTACGTCGACGGCGTGGAGACCTGCAGGATCTCGGAGCACAGGTTCGAGTGGGTGATGCGGCCCGCGATGGGGTTGGCGTCGTTCACCGTGTCCTCGAACATGATGTACGGGTAGCCGGACTCGAACTGGATCTCCGCCAGGGTCTGGAAGAACGCGCGGGCGTTGAGCTTGGTCTTGCTGATCCGCGGATCCTCGACCATGTCGTCGTAGTTCTCGGAGATGTTCACGTCGGCGAACGCCTTGCCGTAGACGCGCTCGACGTCGTACGGGCTGAACAGGTACATGTCGTCGTTGCGCTTGGCCAGCTCGAAGGTGATGTCCGGGATGACCACGCCGAGCGACAGCGACTTGATGCGGATCTTCTCGTCGGCGTTCTCGCGCTTGGTGTCCAGGAAGCGCATGATGTCCGGGTGGTGCGCGTGCAGGTACACCGCGCCCGCGCCCTGGCGCGCACCGAGCTGGTTGGCGTAGGAGAACGAGTCCTCCAGCAGCTTCATCACGGGGATGACGCCGGACGACTGGTTCTCGATGTGCTTGATCGGCGCGCCCTGCTCGCGCAGGTTGCTCAGCAGCAGCGCGACGCCGCCGCCGCGCTTGGACAGCTGCAGCGAGGAGTTGATGGCGCGGCCGATGGACTCCATGTTGTCCTCGATGCGCAGCAGGAAGCAGCTCACCGGCTCGCCGCGCTGGGCCTTGCCGGAGTTGAGGAACGTCGGCGTCGCCGGCTGGAAGCGGCCCGAGATGATCTCGTCGACCAGGTGGCCGGCCAGTTCGAGGTTGCCGTCGGCCAGCGTCAGCGCGACCATGCAGACGCGGTCCTCGTAGCGCTCGAGGTAGCGCTTCCCGTCGAAGGTCTTCAGGGTGTACGAGGTGTAGTACTTGTACGCCCCCAGGAAGGACTTGAAGCGGAACTTGTGCGCGTAGGCCCGCTTGAACAGGGCCTTGATGTCCTCGAACTCGTACTTGTTCACCACGATCGGGTCGTAGTACTTGTTCTCGACCAGGTAGTCCAGCTTCTCCTTCAGGTTGTGGAAGAAGACGGTGTTCTGGTTGACGTGCTGCAGGAAGTACTGGCGCGCCGCCTCCCGGTCCTTGTCGAACTGGATCTTCCCGTTGTCGTCGTACAGGTTAAGCAGCGCGTTGAGCGCATGGAAATCAAGCTCGTCCTTGCCGATCGGCTCCGCCACGGTTTTCCCCATTTCAGCCACTGTGTTAGCTCCCTCTTCGTTTCCCTGGCTCGCGCCGGCTCGCTTGTCGCGTATCGCTTCTATTTGCTGTGCGTTTTTGCTTTGCGACGGCACCCTCGCCGTCGCCCCTGTGTTTCTTGTCGGCCGCGTCCCCGTGCGACCACCGTCCCCTCCCCTCTATATAAGAGGAATGGTGCGGCCGCCATGGGTGCGTGTCCCGGCGTCGGTCAGGAGGCCGCGCGGTGCTGGAAAAAGTCCGCCAGCCCGGATCGAACGACCTTCACGTCTTCGTCGTTGCCCATCAACTCGAACCGGTAGACGTACGGCACCTTGCATTTCTCGGCCACGATTTCCCCGGCCAGCCCGTAGTCGATGCCGAAGTTGGTGTTGCCCGCCGAGATGACCCCCCGGATGAACGAGCGGTTGTGCTCGTTGTTCAGGAACCGGATCACCTGCGGCGGCACCGGCCGGGATTTGTCCCCCGTGATGGATGACCCGCCCCCGTAGGTGGGGACGATCAGCACAAATGGCTCGTCGACCAGCAGTTCCGGCTCATTCCGGTGGATCGGGATCCGTGCGTTGGGGATGCCCAGCTTCTGCACGAACTTGTGGGTGTTGCCGGTGGCCGACGAGAAATAGACGATGAACAATGGCTTTCGCCACCCTTCGACGAAAGGCCGTGGTTCCCGCTGGAGCGGAAAAGCCACGGCCGGGGTTTCGGGCGCGCGGTTTACGCGGCCCGGAGGGCCTGGATGCGGTCGGGGCGGAAGCCCGACCAGGTCTCGGAACCCGTGTCGACGACCGGGGCCTGCAGGTGGCCGAGCGCCATGACGTAGTCGCGGGCCTCGTCATCGAGGGTGATGTCCACGACGTCGTAGGAGATGCCGGCCTTGTCGAGGGCTCGGGTGGTGGCGCGGCACTGCACGCAGGCGGGCTTGCTGTAGACGGTGACCATGTCTCGCACGTTCCTTCAGTCAGTCGGTTCGAGGGATGTCGACCGGCGAGCCCTTCGGATCCTCCGGTCCGCGCCCTGAGTGGCGCAACACCAGAAACACTACACTTGGGGTTTGAAAAAGGCCAGTGGCACAACATGTAGTAGTTACAAGCATCGAATTCCCAGGATGGGGATTCCCCCGCCACTACATGTGGGGCGAAATGGCCTCACAACCTTGTGATTTAGTGGTCGAGGTCCCGAAATTCGCCGAAAACCGTCTATCGGAGACCGGCCGGTCCAGCTATCGGCCAATGTCCGCCCAAAGAAAACCGCGCCGCATGGACCAGTCGGTCCATGCGGCGCGGCGGGAAACCCTTCGCTCTTAACCCTGGCGGGCCTTGAAGCGCGGCTCCTTCTTGTTGATCACGTAAACCTTGCCACGGCGGCGCACGACCTGGGCGCCCGGCTTGTTCTTCAGCGACCGAAGGGACTTGCGGACCTTCATTCGGGCGCTCCTTTCTTCTCGGCTCCTGTGGGCGGTGGCGGGCCGCGCCACTCCCCCGTCGGAAAAACGATTGGGATGCGACAACCCGGTGGCGCCGACCTGCGGCGCCACGACACGAACGGCCATGTTACCCAAACCGGCGCCCCGACACAAAAAGCCCCGCATCCCGAAACGGGAGGCAGCGGCCTCCCCGTCAGCGCCGACGGGTGCGCGCCAGCCCGACGAGCAGGGCCACGCCCCACACGGCGAACAGCGGATCCCAGAGCCACGCATGGCCGATCATCGCGCCCCGGTCGTACCCGCCGACCGGCGCGATGACCGAGGCAAGCACGAGGTTGCCGATCACCGTCGTCAGCCCGCCCCACCCGATCAACGTCACCGCCGCCAGCCACGACGCCGGCCGCGTCAGCCGCGGCCACGGCCGCCACGCTCGGGTCTGCAACCACAACGGCCCGATCGCGACGGCGAACTTGACCAGCGCCACCGGGTACAGCAGCCACATCCTCGAGGCGAACCCGTCGACGAACGACTCGCCCATGGTCCACAGCAGACCGGTCCCGCCGAGCGCCCAGTACAGGGAGATCGCCGCGTGCGCCCCGCCGGCCAGCGCCGCAAGCCAGAACCAGTTGGACCTCGTCATGCCCGAACCGTAGGCGCGTCCGAGTCGACCGTCCAGCCGGGAACCCGGCATCGTCGGGAAAAAGGGCGCGTCAGGCCCCCGCGGCGCGCAGGTCTTCGCTGACCTCCGACAGCGATCGCCCCGTGGTTTCCGGCACCATCTTCCACGTGAAGGCCAGCGCCATCGCGCCGGTGACGGCGAAGAAGAGGAAGGACCACGAGCCGCCGACGACGTCGACCATCGGCAGGAAGGCCTGCGCCACGAACCAATTGGCCGCCCACAGCGCCAGGCCGGCCAGGCCCATGCCCGCACCGCGGACCTCGGCGGGCACGACCTCGGAGATGAGCAGCCACGTGGCCACGGAGACTGCGGCCTGCTGGAAGGCGATGAATACGGTCATCAACGCCAGCGACGCCATGGCCCCGGCCGTCGAGTTCGACGCCAGGCCGTAGACCGGAGCCAGCACGCCCAGGGAAATGGCGCAGCCGGTCAGGCCGATGATCAGCATCCGTCGGCGGCCGACGCGGTCGATGATGCTCATGCCGACGGCGCAGGCGATGACCGACACCGTGCCGATCAAAATGGACGTGTACACGGAGTTCTCCGCCGACAGCCCGACCTTGTTCATCATCGTCGGCGCGAAATACATGATGGCGTTGGCCCCCGTGACCTGCTGGGTCACGCCGATGAGCATCGCGATGATCACCGCGCGCCGGATCCACGGCACCTTCAGCGCCGCACGTTCGGCCGCCCGCTGGTCCTCGCTCATGGACCCCTCGGCGATCTCGACGTCGGAAAGCTCCGCCCCCGGCCCGTGCATGCCGCGCAGGACCTTGAGCGCATCGTCGCGGCGATCGCGGCGCAGCAGGTAAGCCGGGGTGTCTGGCAGCAAGAGCATGCCGATGAGCAGAATCACCGCGGGCACGGCACCCAGCCCCAGCATCCAGCGCCACGACCCCGACGCCGCCAACGCGGAGTTGGTGAGGAACGCGACGAGCTGGCCGATGACGATCATCAGCGAGTTGAGGCTGACCAGGCGGCCGCGGATGTGCGGGGGCGACATCTCGGAGATGTACATGGGCACGACGATGGACACGCCGCCGATGCACACGCCCAGCAGCGTCCGCGCGGCCCCGAGCTCCAGCGCCGACCCGGCCGCCGCGCACCACAGGCTGCCGGCGATGAAGCCGACCGCGCCGATGAGCACCGTCGACCGGCGGCCGATCGCGTCGGCCACGCGGCCGCCGGTGAAGGCGCCGATGGCCGCGCCGACCAGCAGCATCGCGGTGACGGTGGATTCCTGTGCCGGCGTCAGCTCGAAGGACCGCTGGATGAACAGCAGGGCCCCGGAGATGACGCCGGTGTCGTAGCCGAAGAGGAGGCCGCCCAGGGCGGCGATGACGGCGACGGCGATGGCCCGGCCGGAGCCGCGGGCCTCGGTGGAGGGTCGGGTTGGTGCGTTCACGGGGGCAATCATGCCACCGAAACCGGATGGAAACCTCGCCGACGTACCCTGGGCCCATGAACTACCCGAAGGATGGCCTCCGCGAGCGCATCATCGCCGAACTGCACGTGTCCCCCGAGATCGACCCCGCCGCCGAGGTCGATGAGCGCGTGACCTTCCTGGCCGACTACCTCGCGGCGACCGGCGCCCGCGGTTTCGTGCTCGGCATCTCCGGCGGGCAGGACTCGACGCTGGCGGGAAAGCTCGCGCAGATGGCCGTGGAGCGGGTGCGCACCGACGCCGGCGGCACCAACCCGGACCACCTGGCCGATCCGGTGTTCATCGCGGTGCGCCTGCCCCACGGCGTGCAGGCCGACGAAGACGACGCCCAGACCGCCCTGCGCTTCATCCACCCCGACGAGTCCGTCACCGTGGACATCGAGCCGGCGACCACCGCGATGAACGCCGCGGTGTCCGGGGCCATGGGCATCTGCGGGCTCGGCGACTTCAACAAGGGCAACGTGAAGGCCCGCCAACGCATGATCGCCCAATACGCCATCGCCGGCGAGCGCGGCCTGCTGGTCGTGGGCACCGACCACGCGGCCGAGGCGGTGACCGGCTTCTACACCAAGCACGGCGACGGCGGCGTGGATCTGGTGCCCCTCGAGGGCCTGACCAAGGGCCAGGGCGCGCGGATGCTCGAGCACCTCGGCGCACCGGAGTCGACGTGGACGAAGGTGCCGACGGCCGACCTGGAGGAAGACCGCCCCGCGCTTCCCGACGAGGTCGCCCTGGGCGTCACCTACGCGGCCATCGACGCCTACCTGGAAGGGCGCGACGTGTCCGACGCCGATGCCGCGCGCATCGAGCACCTGTGGCGGATCAGCCGGCACAAGAGGACCACGCCCCCGGGGCCCTCGCAGGATTGGTGGCGCGCCTAAGCCTCCCGGGCGAAGGCGTCCGCCCCCGCCGTCCACACCGGGTCGGCCGTGTCCCCGGATTCCTGCACCAGCTCCGCGATGACCAGGCCGTGGGCGAAGGCCCACAGCGCCAGTCCGCGGGCCTCGTCCCCGCCGGCGACGCGCGTGAACGGCTCCCGGATCCAGCGGTCAAGGTCGGTGGGCTCGACCATGTTCACCACGCGGGCGCGGCTGATCAGCCGGTACCCGTGGGGGTCCGCCGACGCCGCGCGCCGGTACGCCTTCAGCAGCGAGCGCGGGCAGGGATCCTCGTCCACGGCCTCATGCAGCGCGGCGCCGAGGTTGCGCAGGGTTTCGTCGAGAAGCAGCCGGTACAGCTCATCCTTGCCGGTGATGTGCTTGTACAGCGACGGCGCCTTCACGTCCAGGCGGGCGGCCAGCCGGCGCATGCTGACGTTGCGCCACCCCGACTCGCGCAGCATCGACCGCGCCTCGTCGAGGATGTGCTGGACTCGCGGCGAATGCTGGCCGGGTGCGGCGATCGTCGGCGGGAGCTCGCGCGCCTCGGACATGGGAGCATCACCTTCCGGAATGTTCATGATGCTGGTCACAGACCGGAGGGTAGCGCCGAAAACGGCGGTGCGTGCGGCTTTCGGTGAAAACGGGTGACGCCGTCAGTAACGCTCGGGCTCGTCGCCGAGGTGGAACTTGCGGCCCGAGATCTCAGCCGGCGTGACCACGACGTAGTTGTACTTCAGGGTCGGCAGCCACGGCTTCAGCGGCAGCTGGTCGGCCTTCGCGATCTCGTCGTTGGACTTCAGGGCGCGGGCGGTGCCCTTGACGATGACGGACCAGGCTTCCGCGGCCTCCGAGTCGACGTTGTCCGCCTCGAAGAGGACGTCGTCGTTGAGGGTGAGGGTGAACAGCTTGGACCCCTCCGCGGTGCGGAACCAGATGGCGCCCTCGTGGACGACGTAGTTCAGCGGGAAGAGATCCATGTCGTCCTTGCGGCGCACCACGAGGCGGCCGAAGGTCTTGGTCGACAGCAGTTCGAGGGACTCCTCGTCCGACAGCTTCTGGATCACGTCATTGTTTTCGCTCATGGCACCCATTGTTCCATCGTCCGGACTTTCACGCAGACCCGCCCCTGCCCTATCTGCGCACCTGACGTGCGCATATCGGATATCCCCAGGCAGCCGGACGTTCGGCGGCCGAACGCCGTTAGGGGTGGCGACTGGGATGGCCGCCGACTCAGGGCCGGACCGCCCGCCGACCGGACGTTTGGCCCGAAGAGACCGGTGAACCCGCTCTGCGGGACCCGGGCGGGTGGTCCCGTGGCTAGGCTCGAGACATGGAGACCGTGACACGAGCGGTTCATCCCGCTCTTCGGAGCTGCCTGGCTGCGCCCATGGTGGCCTACGACATGGTGCTGCCGGCCGACGCCGTCCACGTGGGAGTGCCCGGCACGGCCGCCACGGTGATCATCGCGGTGGAGGAGCCTCTCGATGTGGGGTGGCTTCACGAACCCACCCGATCCACGGCGCGCTGGTGCTCGATCTCCGGTCTTCATCTGCGTCCGGCGCTGATTCACACGCACGGGCTGCAACGGGGCATCCATCTGGCCGTCACGCCGATCGGGTGCAGGGAACTCTTCGGTGCACCGATCGGCGCCGTGACGGAACACACCGTCGACATGGACGACCTGCCGCGGGGGCTGACGCGTGACGAGCATGAAGCCATCGCCGGCCGCACCTCGTGGACGGACCGCCTCGCCGCCGCGGAAGCCATGCTGTTGGCCCGGCTGAACGGGTGGCCCGCCGACGCCACGGTGACGGCGGCGTGGCGCCTCCTCGGGGACGGTCTTCCCGTCGCCCGGGTGGCCGCCGAAGTCGGATACTCCCGGCGCCACTTGAGGAATCGCGTCCGGGCGGAGTTTGGCCTGTCGCCCAAAGAGATCAGCCGTCTGGCGCGCTTCGAGAAGGCCCGGCGCCTCGTCGCATCGGGAGCGTCCCTGACCGAAGCGGCCGGCGGGTGCGGCTATGCGGACCAGTCTCACCTCTCGCGGGAATGGAAGGGATTCGTCGGAGCCAGTCCCAAAGCCCGAACCGAAGACTTCCCGAACCTTCAAGACCTGGCGCCGGTCGCCGACCATGATTGAACGCATGACGACGACCAAGCCCCAGCTTTTCCACTCCCTCACCTACGCCGATGCCGACAAGGGTCTGGCGTTCCTCGCCGCGCTCGGTTTCGAGCAAATCCTCGTCGTCCGCGACGATGCGGACCCCAGCCGAGTCGAGCATGCCGAACTGCGCTGGCGCGATTCGGGCGGGATCATGCTCGGCTCCAACCGACGAGCGGGCACCCACGAGATCCCCGACACGGCGGGGCAGAAGTGCTGCTACCTCGTGGTCCCGACGGACGCCGACGTCGACGCAACCTACGAGAAGGCGCTGGCAAACGGCGCCACTACCATCGAGAAGCCCGCCGACCAGCCCTACGGCGGCCGTGTCGCCACCGTCGCGGATCCGGAAGGCAATCACTGGTCCGTCGGCTCGTACCCCGGCCAGTGAGGACACGAGAGCCGCGACCCCGTACGACGCCCCGGCCCACATCACCGCGGAAAAGAAACCGCGAACGCAAAAGGCGGGG
>NZ_JVMD01000004.1 GCF_001056295.1 Corynebacterium halotolerans | reverse complement strand
TACTTCCGGGAGGTGGTCGTCGGTGACGGCGATGATGGCGGCGGAGATTTTCACCAGGTGCCCCATCGGCACCACACCGCCAGCGCAGAACTGGCGGATGCGGGGCATGCGGTGGAGCATCACACCGACGTCGCAGTACTGCATCGCTCGGGCTTTGCCCGCACCGATCCGGGTGGCGATGGCCGCGGCGTGGGAATCAACGTCCGTGCCACCGGCGGGTCTGCAGGCAATCGCCATGTCCACCTCGGCGATGTTGCGCTCACGCGCCAGGCAGGCCAGCGCATCATCGGCGCGTTCGGTGACCCACCGCTTGCGCGGCGGGGCCTCCGATTCGGTCGACTGGGGTGGCGATGTCCCCTGCCCGCCGGCCTGACCGGTCCGGTCTACAGGGCCGCGCGCGTCCCGCCCACCGTTGTCGGGTGGGTGGGTGTGGTGGTTGCG
>NZ_JVMD01000003.1 GCF_001056295.1 Corynebacterium halotolerans | reverse complement strand
CGCACCCCACCCGCCCCACGGCGGAGTCCCCGACCGACCGGTGACAGGCCGGTCCCCTGCTCACGGCCGGCGCATCCCGCGGCTTCGTGTCATTCGGTCAACGCTCCCGAGTAGCAAACCTGACCACCTGCGGTTCCCGGCCGTCCAAAACACGACCGTCGATCAAATGACACGACGGTGCACGTCACCCCGTCCGCGAAGCCGCCCGCGAACCCGGCCGAAAGCGCGCTCGCACCCCACCCGCCCCACG
>NZ_JVMD01000002.1 GCF_001056295.1 Corynebacterium halotolerans | reverse complement strand
CCGCGCCCGCAGGCCCGCGGCGGCAAGCCGGGCCCGAAGCCCGGCGCCCGCGCCCCGCGCGTGGCCAACAACCCGTTCTCCACGGGTGAGCGCCCCGCGCCGCGCCCGTCCGCCATGCCCCGCCCGCAGGGCGGCGGCCGACCCGGCCCGAAGCCGGGCGGACGTCCCGGCGGCCAGGGCGGCCCGCGCCCCCAGGGCGCCGGCAAGGGCGGCCCCCGTCCCCAGGGCGGCGGCCGCGGCGGCCAGGGCGGCGGAGACCGCCCGACCCCGTCGATGATGCCGTCGCACCCGAACCCGGGCCAGATGCCCGCCAAGGCCGCCTCCGGCGGTCGCGGCGGACGGGGTGGCCCGGGTGGCGGCCCCGGCGGCGGAGGCCCGCGCGGCGGTCGCGGCGGTCGCCGCGGCGGAA
Source organism: Corynebacterium halotolerans (assembly GCF_001056295.1). Lineage (GTDB taxonomy): Bacteria > Actinomycetota > Actinomycetes > Mycobacteriales > Mycobacteriaceae > Corynebacterium > Corynebacterium hansenii. Next base: position 57,610 of record NZ_JVMD01000002.1, on the reverse strand, counting down.
CCGCCGGCGCCTTCGGACGCCCGGGCGGCGCCCCGCGCCGTGGCCGCAAGTCGAAGCGGCAGAAGAGGCACGAGTACGAGTCGATGCAGGCTCCCTCGGTCGTCGGCGGCGTCAAGCTGCCGAACGGCAAGGGCCAGACCATCCGTCTCGCCCGCGGCGCCTCCCTGTCCGACTTCGCCGAGAAGATCGGCGCCGACGCCGCCGCGCTGGTGCAGGCCCTGTTCAACCTCGGCGAGATGGTCACCGCGACCGCCTCGGTGAGCGACGAGACCCTGCAGCTGCTGGGCGACGAGATGGACTACAAGGTCCAGGTCGTCTCCCCGGAGGACGAGGACCGCGAGCTCCTCGAGTCCTTCGACCTGCAGTTCGGCGAGGACGAGGGCGACGAGGAGGACCTCATGGTCCGCCCGCCGGTGGTCACCGTCATGGGCCACGTCGACCACGGCAAGACCCGCCTGCTGGACACCATCCGCAAGGCGAACGTGGGCGGCGACGAGGCCGGCGGCATCACGCAGCACATCGGCGCCTACCAGGTCAACGTCGACTTCGAGGACGACGAGCGCAAGGTCACCTTCCTGGATACCCCGGGCCACGAGGCGTTCACCGCCATGCGCGCCCGCGGCGCCCAGGCGACCGACGTCGCCATCCTGGTGGTCGCCGCCGACGACGGCGTCATGCCGCAGACGGTGGAGGCCATCAACCACGCGAAGGCGGCCGAGGTGCCGATCGTCGTGGCGGTCAACAAGATCGACAAGGAGGGCGCGGACCCGCAGAAGATCCGCGGCCAGCTGACCGAGTACGGCCTGACCGACGAGGAGTGGGGCGGCGACACCATGTTCGTCGACATCTCCGCGAAGCAGGGCGAGAACATCGACAAGCTGCTGGAGGCCGTGCTGCTGACGGCCGACGCGGCGCTCGATCTGCGCGCCAACCCGGACATGGACGCCCAGGGCATCGCCATCGAGGCGCACCTGGACCGCGGCCGCGGCCCCGTGGCCACGGTCATCGTCCAGCGCGGCACGCTGCGCGTCGGCGACTCGATCGTCGTGGGCGACGCCTACGGCCGCGTGCGCCGCATGGTCGACGAGTACGGCAACGACGTCGAAGAGGCGGGTCCGTCCCGCCCGGTGCAGGTCCAGGGCCTGACCTCGGTGTGCGGCGCCGGCGACAACCTGCTCGTGGTCGACGAGGACCGCACGGCCCGCCAGATCGCGGACCGTCGCGACGCCCGCCGCCGCAACGCGCTGCAGGCCCGCAACCGCCGCCGCGTCTCCCTCGAGAACCTCGACGAGTTCATGAAGGAGACCAACACGCTCAACCTGATCCTGAAGGGCGACAACGCCGGTACCGTCGAGGCACTGGAAGAGGCGCTGCTCAAGATCGAGGTCGACGACGAGGTCCAGCTGAACATCATCGACCGCGGCGTCGGTGCGGTGACGCAGACCAACGTCACGCTGGCCGAGGCGTCGGATGCCGTGATCATCGGCTTCAACGTCCGTTCCGAGGGCAAGGCCACCGAGGCCGCCAACGCCGCCGGCGTGGACGTGCGCTACTACACGGTCATCTACAAGGCGATCGAGGAAGTGGAGCAGGCGCTCAAGGGCATGCTCAAGCCGATCTACGAGGAGCGCGAGATCGGCCGCGCCGAGATCCGCGCGATCTTCAAGGCGTCCGCCGTCGGCCTCATCGCGGGCTGCATGGTGGAGTCCGGCAAGATGCGCCGCAACGCGAAGGTGCGCCTCATCCGCGACGGCAACGTCGTGGCGGAGCAGGCGACCATCAACTCGCTGCGCCGCGAGAAGGACGACGTCACCGAGGTGTCGGCCGGCTACGAGTGCGGCATGGTGCTGTCCTACCCGGACATCCAGGTGGACGACATCATCGAGGCCTACGAGATGGTCGAGGTCCCGCGCGACTAGTCCGCGGCGACCGCTTGACGACGGCCGGCCCCACGCCCTTCGGCGCGGGGCCGGCCTTCGGCGTTTCCGGGGTGCGTCCCAAACGGGAGGGCCGGGAACAAACCCCGGCTGCGAACGGTTATCCTGGGTGGCCGGAGTTCGGGGCGCGATCGCCCCGTGACCCGGCGATTTTCAACGAAGACACGTCCCCGACCAGAGGAGAAGATCGACATGGCCGATCCCGCACGCGCACGCCGCATGGCCAAGCGAATCCAGGAGATCGTCGCCGCAGCGATCGAACGCGAGGTCAAGGACCGTCGCCTCGAGCTGGTGACCGTCACGGACTGCCGGGTGACCGGCGATCTGCACGATGCGACGGTGTTCTACACCGTCCGCGGCCGCACCATCGACGAGGACCCGGATTTGGACACCGCGGCGGAGGCGCTGAACCGCGCCCGCGGCCAGCTGCGCTCGCTCGTGGGCCGCGCCCTGGGCGTGCGCTACACCCCGACCCTGGCGTTCGAGGTCGACACGGTGCCCGAGGCCAGCGCCCACATGGAGGAGCTGCTGGCCAAGACCCGGCAGCGCGACGCCGAGCTGGCGAAGCTGCGCGAGGGGGCGGCCCCCGCCGGCGACTCCGACCCGTACCGCCGCGACGACGAGCCGGAGGCCTGACGTGGGGCCGGGGGAGCAGGCGGCGCACCAGCTGTCGCAGTCGATCAGCAGGCGCATGTCCGGTCCGATCCAGGACGCGATGGACATGCTCGCCGACGCCGAGTTCGTGGCCGTCGTGTGCCACATCCACCCCGACGCCGACGCCATCGGCGCAGCGTCGGCGATGGTCATGGCGCTGCGGCAGCGCGGCATCCGCGCCGTCGCGGCCTACGGAAACGACGAGCTGCCGGCGAAGTCGCTGCTGACCATCCCGGGCTGGGAGTTCTTCGTGTCGCCGGACGACATCCCGGAATCCGTGGACACCTGGGTCTCCGTCGACTGCGCGAGCCCCGAGCGGCTCGGGCGCCTGCGCGAGCGGATGATGACGTCGCAGCGGCTGATCGTCGTCGACCACCACGATTCCAACTCGCGCTACGGCTCGGTGAACATGGTGGACGAGGAGGCCGAGTCCTCCACGATGGTGCTGCTGGACTTCTTCGAAGTCTGGGGCATCCGGCTGACCCGCGACATGGCGCACGCCCTGTACGCGGGCCTGCTGACGGACACCGTGTCCTTCCAGTTCGGGCGTTCGCGCATGCACACCGCCGCGGCGCGGCTGCTGAACAAGGGCCTGGACCCGCGCACCATCGGCGCGCAGCTGCTGGAGGGCCACCCCTTCGAGTACCTGCCGTTCCTGGGGCGCGTCATGGCCACCGCCGGCCGCGTGCCCGACTGGGCCGGCGGCGCCGGCCTGGTGCACGTGACCATCTCCCACGGGGACATGGCCGACGTCGGGCACGACGAGGTCGAGGCGGTCGTCGACGTCGTGCGCACCACCGACGCCGCCGACGTCGCGGCGGTGTTCAAGGAGTATTCGCCGGGCTTCTGGTCCATGTCGCTGCGCTCCAGGGAGCTCGTCGACGTCTCCGAAGTGGCCAAGTTCCTCGGCGGCGGCGGGCACCTCCGCGCGGCCGGCTACAACTTCAGCGGCGACCGCGATGCCGTGGTCGGCGCGTTGATCGGCGCCTCGGATGTCGCGGCGGCGACGATCGAGCACGCCGACGGCAACTGACGTGGCCACCGAGTCGGACCGGCCCGTCACCGCGGGGCGGATCCTCGGCCTGGCGCTGCCCGCCCTCGGGGTGCTGGCGGCGCCGCCGCTGTATCTGCTGCTGGACACCGCCGTCGTCGGGCGCCTCGGCGCCGTGGAACTGGCGGCGCTGGCAGCCGGGGCGACCGTGTTCTCCATGCTCACGGCGCAGCTGACGTTCCTGGCCTACGGCACCACCGCCCGCGCCTCGCGGGCCTTCGGGCGCGGCGACGTCCGCGGCGCCGTGGGAGAGGGCGTCCAGGCGACGTGGGTGGCGGTGTTCGTCGGCGTGCTGCTGGTGGCGCTGGTGGAGGGCTTCGCCGGCACGATCACCGGGCTGCTCGCCCCCGACCCCGCCGTCGCCGACGCGGCGGCCGGCTGGCTGCGCATCGCCGCCGCCGGCATTCCGCTGACGCTCATCGCCCAAGCCGGCAACGGGTGGATGCGCGGCATACAGGACACCCGCAGGCCCTTCCTCTTCGTGGTCGGCGGCCTCGGTCCGGCGGCGCTCGCCATCGTGCCGCTCGTCGGATGGCTGGGGCTGAACGGCTCGGCCTGGGCGATGGTCATGGGAGAGACGCTCACGGCGGCGTTGTTCATCCGGCAGCTCGTGGCCTCGGCCTCCGCACGGGACGTCGCAAAGCGGCCCAGGTGGAGCCTGATCAAGCGCCAGCTCGTGCTCGGCCGGGACCTGATCCTGCGTTCCCTGGCGTTCCAGGTGGCGTTCCTTTCGGCGGCCGGCGTGGCGGGGCGGCTCGGCGCGTTCTCGCTCGGCGGGCACCAGATTCTGCTGCAGCTGTGGAACCTGCTGTCGCTGGTGCTGGATTCGCTGGCCATCGCCGCGCAGACGCTGGTCGGGGCGGCGCTGGGTGTCGGGTCCGTCGCCGCGGCGCGGTACACGGCCAGGCGGGTCATCGCGTGGTCGACCGTGTTCGCGGGCGTCCTCGCCGTGGCATTCGCGGTGCTCCACGGAGTGCTGCCGCGGGTGTTCACCGACGCGCGCGGGGTCCTCGACGCCATCGCCGCGGGCCCGTGGTGGATCCTCGTGGCCATGATCCCCATCGGCGGCGTGGTGTTCGCCATCGACGGCGTGCTGCTCGGCGCCGGCGACGCGGCGTTCCTGCGCAACGCGACCATCACCGCCGTCGTCCTCGGATTCCTGCCGCCGGTGTGGCTGACGCTGTCGATGGGATGGGGCCTCACCGGCGTGTGGTGGGGCCTGCTGGCCTTCATGATGCTGCGGCTGATCTTCGTCGCCGTGCGCTACCGCGGCCCGAAATGGGAGACGGCGGCGGGGGAGTAGCGCCCGACCTGGCGTTCCACGGTCATTTCTCACCCCAAAACTGTTGACCGTGGGGCAAGTGTGACTAAAGTTGCGTAAGAGTCTGGTTTTCGCGGATCGCTACCGCGAATCGCCGGCAATCCGTTACAATTCCGTGATCCGGCGCGATATACCGGCCAGACCCGACCGATGGATCACAGTCACACCCAGGAGGCGCCCATGGCGGACGACGAACACCCGTCGACCACCCTGTGGGCGATTTCCGACCTCCACGTCGCGGTCAAGGCGAACAAGGCCGTCGTGGAAACCCTCCGGCCGCGCAACCCCGCGGACTGGCTCATCGTCGCCGGCGACGTCGCCGAGCGGCCCGAACTGGTGCTGAAGACGCTCGGCGAGCTCGCCCGCCGCTGGGCGCAGGTGATCTGGGTCCCCGGCAACCACGAACTGTTCTGCCGCGGCGCCGACGCACACGTCGGCGAGGCCCGCTACGACCAGCTCGTCGACGGTTGCCGCCGCCTCGGCGTGCTCACGCCCGAGGATCCCTACCCCGAGTTCGGCGGCGTCACCATCTGCCCGCTGTTCACGCTGTACGACTACTCCTGGCGCCCCGCGGGCACGACCATTTCCGAGGCGCTCGAAATCGCGAACCAAAGCCAGGTCATCATGACCGACGAGTTCGCCATCCGCCCCTTCGTCGACCCGGTGCTGTGGTGCCGGCGCCGCCTGGCGTACACCGTGCGCAGGCTCGCCCGCGTCGACGGGCCGACGATCCTGATCAACCACTGGCCGCTGGCCCGGGAACCGCTCTCGGCGGTGTACTACCCGGAGCTGTCCATGTGGGCCGGCACCCGGCACACGCAGGACTGGGGCACGCGGTACCAGGCCCGCCACGTCATCTACGGGCATCTGCACATCCCCGGCACCACCGTCGTCGACGGCGTGCCGCACACGGAGGTCTCCCTGGGGTATCCCCGGGAATGGCAGCCGCGGGAGGGCGACCGGACGTGGCCCTATCCTGTCATGGAGGTTCGATGACGGTGCTCACCAAGGCCATGCTCCCGGCCCATGCCTCGTTCCACCAGATGTGGACCAACGGCGACAGCCTGGAGCACTACCATTCGCTCGACCCGGCGGAACGCAATCTCGTCGCCGGCGCGGTCGATGCGCGCAAGGCGGAGTTCGGCGACGCCCGGTGGTGCGCCCACCGCGCCATCGAGGAGCTCACCGGCCGCCCGTCGGCGCGGCCGATCCTGCGCGGCGAGCGCGGCATGCCCATTTGGCCGAACCAGATCACGGGTTCCATGACGCACACCCGCGGTTTCCGCGCGGCGGTCGTCGCCCCGCGCCTGCTGGTCCGGTCCATCGGCGTCGACGCGGAGGTCGCCGAACCGCTGCCGGAGGGGGTGCTGGGCTCGATCGCCAGCGCCCGCGAACTGGCCACCATCGGGTCCGCGGGACTGGACTGCGCCGACCGGCTGCTGTTCTGCGCGAAGGAGGCCACGTACAAGGCCTGGTACCCGCTGACCGGCCGGTGGCTCGGTTTCGAGGACGCCGACATCGACCTGCGCGCCGACGGCACGTTCGTGTCCTACATCCTGGTGCGCCCGACCCCGGTGCACTTCATCGAAGGGCACTGGACCGTGGAGAACGGCTACGTCATCGCCACGGCGATCGTGCGGTAGGAACCCCGGCGCGCGCCCTACATCGTCGACGGCCGGGCGACGAACACCGTCTTCGCGCGCTTGCCGGATTCGGTGATCAGCGCGACGACTCGCCCGTCGGGCGTCCGCGCGGCCGCCACGCCGCCCATCCCGATCGGCTCGAGCCACTTGCCCTGGGACAGCGCCAGCCCCTCCTCGGCGGTGACGTCGCGCACGGGGAAGCACGCCAGGCACGCCTCGTCGAGGGTCATGGTCGGCACGGGATCGGCCTCCAATTCCTCCAGCGTCTTCGCCCCGCCGATGCGGAACGGCCCGGCCGCGGTGCGGCGCAGCGCGGTGACGTGGCCGCCCACGCCCAGACCGGCCCCCAGATCCCGCGCCAGGGAACGGATGAACGTCCCGGCCGAGCAATCCACGCTCACGTCGACGTCGATGCACTGCGCGTGACGACGGATCGCGTGGACGTCGAAAAGCGAGACCGTGACGGGGCGCTCGGGGAGCACGACGTCCTCTCCGCGGCGCATGCGCTCGTGGGCGCGGACGCCGTCGATCTTCACCGCCGACACCGACGCGGGGCGCTGCATGATGTCGCCGGTCAGCTCCGCGACGCCCGCCATGATCCGTTCGTCGGTCACGGCCGCGATCCGCTCCGGCGGCGCCGACTCCAGCACCTCGCCCTCGGCGTCGTCGGTGACGGTCGACGCGCCCAGGCGGATGGTCGCGTCGTAGGACTTCGCGTCGGCGTGCACGTGCGGCAGGAAGCGCGTGCCGCGGTTGACCCCCAGCACCAGCACGCCGGTGGCCATCGGGTCCAGCGTCCCGGAATGCCCCACGCGGCGGGTCCCGAAAATGCGCCGGAGCTTGCCGACGACGTCGTGGCTGGTCATTCCGGCGGGCTTGTCCACCACGACGAGCCCCGAATCCGCCAGGGGGTCGGTCGTTTCCGCAGATGCGCTCATGTGGGGCATCCTATTCGGCGCGGGCGCGGGGCGGTGTCGTAGGGTTGGCGCGTGGACATATGGCACGGGATTGAACAGGTACCCGCCGATCTCGGCGACACCGTCGCGACCGTCGGCGTCTTCGACGGCATCCATCTCGGCCACCGCCGGCTCATCGGCCGCGCGGTGGAACGGGCCCGCGAGCTGGGCGTGCCCGCGGTGCTGGTGACCTTCGACCCGCACCCCATCGCCGTCTTCGCCCCCGACAAGGCCCCGGCGACCCTGGCCACGTGGCCGCGGCGCGCGGAACTGGCCGAGGAAATCGGCGTCGACGCGATGCTCGTGCTGCGTTTCGACCGCGAGCTCGCCGCCACCGCGCCCGAGGACTTCGTCGGCGACATCCTCGCCGGCACCCTGCACGCGAAGGCGGTGCTGGTCGGCGAGAACTTCACCTACGGACACAAGGCCGCCGGCAACACGGAGACCCTGCCCGCGCAGGCCGCGGAACACGGCATGGACGTCGAGATCGTCGAGTTGCTGTCCGACGGCGGCGACCGCGTGTCCTCCACCCGCGTGCGCGGCCACCTGGCCGACGGCGACGTCGCCGCGGCCGCCGACTGCCTGGGCCGCCCGCACCGCGTGACCGGCGAGGTCATCCACGGGCAGGGCCGCGGCGGCGCGCAGCTGGGCTTCCCGACCGCCAACATCGACGTCGCCCCCGGCCTCGCCGTGCCCGCCGACGGCGTGTACGCCGCGTGGTTCACCGCCACCGAGGGGCCCGAGCGCCGTGCGGTCGACCCCGACGGCGACGTCGAGCTGGGCCGCGCCTACCCGGCCGCGGTGTCCGTGGGCACCAACGTCACCTTCGGAGACACCGCCCGCACCGTCGAGGCGTTCATCCTCGACCGCTCCGCCGACCTGTACGGGCTCACCGGGTCCATCGACTTCGTCGGCCGCATCCGCGGCATGGAGCGCTTCGACGGCATCGAGCCGCTGATCGAGCGCATGAACCTCGACGTCGCGGAAACGCGGGAGATCCTCGGGGAACGGTAGGGCGCGGGCGGGGCGCGATTAGGTTCCGGCGCCCGCCGCTGGTACTCTCGCCCGTTGGCCGTGACTGTGGTCCACGAACAGTCGCCATGCCGCCGGTCGCACCGGGGCCGCCAGTGGACTGAAACAACCAACGAGACGAAGGAGACGCCCCATGGCGCTTTCGACCCAGGAGAAGGCCGAGGTCCTCAAGGAGTTCGGCCTGCACGAGACCGACACCGGTTCGCCGGAGGCCCAGGTCGCGCTGCTGACCACCCGCATCCGCCAGCTCACCGAGCACCTGAAGCACCACAAGCACGACCACCACTCGCGCCGCGGCCTGCTGCTGCTCGTCGGCCGTCGCAAGGGCCTGCTGAAGTACCTGGCCGACAACGACGTCCAGCGCTACCGCAACCTCATCGAGCGTCTCGGCCTCCGCCGCTAAGAGCTTCGGCCGCCCCGCCGGCGGCCCCGAAAAGCCCGCCGCGACCAGGATCACCCTGGTTGCGGCGGGCTTTCTCGCGTTTACCGTGGTAGGGTCTCCGCGATGCCCCGAGACGAAACGAATAGGGCGGCACCGACGATCGCCCTGGGGGCACGCCAAACGAAAGACGTGGTTTTTCCCCGCATGACCGATACCCAGTACGACTACGACGACAACGGCTACGACGACATCGTGGAGGCCGTCGCTGTCATCGACAACGGTGACTTCGGCACCCGCGAAATCCGATTCGAAACCGGCCAGCTGGCCCGCCAAGCCGACGGTGCCGTCACCGCGTACCTCGACGACGAGACGATGATGCTCGCGACGACGTGCGCGTCCAACAACCCCCGCGAGGGCTTCGACTTCTTCCCGCTGACGGTGGACGTCGAGGAGCGCATGTACGCCGCGGGCCGCATCCCCGGCTCGTTCTTCCGCCGCGAGGGCCGCCCGGGCCAGGACGCCATCCTGGCCTGCCGCCTGATCGACCGCCCGCTGCGCCCGACCTTCGTCAAGGGTCTGCGCAACGAGGTCCAGATCATCATCACCGTCATGTCCCTCGATCCGAAGGACATGTACGACGTGGTGGCCATCAACGCCGCCTCCGCCGCCACCCAGCTTTCCGGCCTGCCGGTCTCCGGCCCCGTCGGTGCGGTGCGCATGGCGCTGGTCGCCGACGACGCCCACCCGAAGGGCCAGTGGATCGCGTTCCCGACCGTCGACCAGCACGAGCAGGCTCTGTTCGAGATCGTCGTCGCCGGCCGCCTGGCCGACGACAACGCCGCCAAGGGCCGCGGCAAGTCCCGCAAGGCCAAGGCCGCCGCCGACAACGTGGCCATCATGATGGTCGAGGCCGGCGCCACCGAGCACGTGGCCGACTTGGTCGCCCAGGGCCGTCCGGCGCCGACGGAGTCCGTCGTCGCGCAGGGCCTGGAGGCCGCCAAGCCGTTCATCGCCGAGCTGTGCCGCGCGCAGCAGTCCCTGGCCGGCGAGGCCGCCCAGGACGTGCGCGAGTTCCCGCTGTTCCCGGCCTACAACGACGACGTCTACGCCGCCGTCGAGTCCGAGGCCGCGAAGAAGCTGCCGGAGCTGCTGAAGACCCCGTCGAAGCAGGACCGCGACGACGCCACCAACGCCTTCATGGACGAGGTCATCGAGACCCTCGAGCCGCAGTTCCCGGAGCGCGGCAAGGAGATCGCCGCCGCGTACAACGGCCTGATGAAGTCGATCGTGCGCGACATGATCCTCACCGACGGCTTCCGCATCGACGGCCGCGCCACCGACGCGATCCGCGACCTGGGCGTCGAGATCGAGCTGATCCCGCGCGCCCACGGCTCCGCGCTGTTCGAGCGCGGCGAGACGCAGATCCTGGGCGTCACCACCCTGGACATGCTCAAGATGGAGCAGCAGATCGACTCCCTGGGCCCGGTGGACTCCAAGCGCTACTTCCACCACTACAACTTCCCGCCGTACTCCACCGGCGAGACCGGCCGCGTCGGTTCGCCGAAGCGCCGCGAGATCGGCCACGGCGCGCTCGCCGAGCGCGCCATCGTGCCGGTGCTGCCGTCGCGAGAGAAGTTCCCGTACACCATCCGCCAGGTCTCCGAGGCCCTCGGCTCCAACGGCTCGACGTCGATGGGCTCCGTCTGCGCCTCGACGCTGTCGCTGTACAACGCCGGCGTGCCGCTGCGCGCCCCGGTGGCGGGCATCGCCATGGGCCTGGTGTCCGGCGAGGTCGACGGCGACACCCGCTACGTCGCCCTGACCGACATCCTCGGCGCCGAGGACGCCTTCGGGGACATGGACTTCAAGGTCGCCGGCACCTCCGAGTTCATCACCGCGCTGCAGCTGGACACCAAGCTCGACGGCATCCCGTCGAAGGTGCTGGCCGACGCGCTGGAGCAGGCCCGCGACGCGCGCCTGACCATCCTGGAGGTCATGGCCGAGGCCATCGACGAGCCGGACGAGATGAGCCCGTTCGCCCCGAAGATCACCACGATCTCCGTGCCGCAGTCGAAGATCGGCGAGGTCATCGGCCCCAAGGGCAAGATCATCAACGGCATCACCGAGGAGACCGGCGCGAACATCTCCATCGAGGACGACGGCACGATCTTCGTGTCCGCCACCTCCGGCGAGTCGGCGGACGCGGCGATCGAGAAGATCAACGCCATCGCCAACCCGCAGCTGCCGAAGGTCGGCGAGCGCTACCTGGGCACCGTGGTCAAGACCACCGCCTTCGGCGCGTTCGTCTCCCTCGTGCCGGGCCGCGATGGTCTGGTGCACATCTCGAAGCTCGGCGACGGCAAGCGCATCGAGAAGGTCGAGGACGTGGTCAACGTCGGCGACAAGCTGCAGGTCGAGATCGCGGACATCGACAACCGCGGCAAGATTTCCCTGGTCCCGGTTCAGGAGTGACCGGACCGACGTCTTGACCGGCCATGACCGGTCATGGGGCCCCGCATCGCGTGACGCGCGATGCGGGGCCCCTTTTTCGTCGCGGTGACCTGGCCGGATGGGGGAGAACGGGCGTAAACTGTGCGCAAGGCGAAATTGTTCCCCCGTGTGGCCGAAACGACAGACTGGATATGACCAGTTGTGACAATCCGGTGCTATGCTTCATGTCAAAGGGATCACACCCGAAGCTTTCGCGTCAGGAGCGTCACAATGGACACGACCGGAGTGGGAGAAGCGCCGGAGCGCCCCCGCCACGAGCATCCGTTCATCGAGATCTCGGCGGGTGACTATCGCGCCGACATCTCCGCGTTCGGCGGCGGACCCCGTTCCCTCGAGTACGCCGGCCGCCCGCTGCTGGTCGATTACCCGCGCGGCGAGTTCCCGCCGCTGAGCGCCGCCACGCTGCTGGCGCCGTGGCCCAACCGAGTCGCGGACGGGGTCTTCATCCACGACGGCGTCGTCCACCGGATGCAGATCACCGAGCCGGGCCGCTCCAACGCGATCCACGGTTTCGTGGCCAACTGCGCCTGGGATTTCGTCGAGGCGGGGGAGGACCACGTCACCCTGTCCATCGAGCCGGGGCCGCAGCCGGGCTGGAATTGGCCGATGCGCTTCACGGTGCGCTGGAGCGTCGACGCCGACGCCGGGCTGCGCGCCGACGTGACCGCCGAGAACCTGGGCGCCTCCGCGTGCCCGTTCGGGTTCGGGTTCCACCCGTACTTCAGTGCCGCGGGCGCCGACCTGGCCGATTGCGTCCTGTCCGTCGACGTCGACCGCAACCTCCCGCTGGAACCCGTGCGCAACCTGCCCGCCGGCCCGGACGTCCCCGCGGACGCCGTGGTCCCGGGCCTCGCCGACGGGGTCCTGACCTCGGGCCTGTGGCTCGACCACTGCTTCGCGTCGCCCTCGCGCGACTACGGCGCCGACGCGGACGCCTCCGCCGCGCCACCCGCGCGGGCCCGCCTCGTGGGCCCCGACGGCGAGGGCGTCGAAATGTGGGCCGACGACGCGTTCGGGTGGTTCCAGATCTTCACCGCCGACCCCGCCCGCCGCGAGGGATTCCCCCGCGTCGGCAGGGCGCTGGCGGTCGAACCCATGACTTGCCCGCCCGACGCCCTGAGGTCCGGACGCGACCTCATCCGGATCGGCGCGGGGGACCGGGTCGAATTGTCCCTGGGCATCCGCTCGACGGGCGGGCCGACGTCGTAAAGCAACGGCCCCGAGAACTTTCCACCATCCACACGATCACCAAAGAACCAGGAGAATGCCGTGATTCAGGCTGAGGCCGCACTCCGGCTGGACGCGAGCTGGGTTGATTACTCGCTCGTCGCCCTCTACTTCGCATTCGTTCTGGGCATCGGCTGGGCCGCACGGTCCAAGGTGTCCTCCTCCATCGACTTCTTCCTCTCCGGCCGCTCGCTGCCGGCGTGGGTGACGGGTCTGGCGTTCATCTCCGCCAACCTCGGCGCCGTCGAAATCGTCGGCATGTCCGCCAACGGCGTGCAGTACGGCTTCCAGACCATGCACTACTTCTGGATCGGCGCGATCCCCGCCATGGTCTTCCTCGGCATCGTGATGATGCCCTTCTACTACGGCTCGAAGGTCCGCTCCGTGCCGGAGTTCATGCTGCGGCGCTTCGGCCCCGGCGCGCACCTGGTCAACGCGATCTCCTTCGCCGTCGCCCAGCTGCTCATCGCCGGCATCAACCTGCTGCTGCTGGCCAAGGTCGTCAACTCGCTGCTCGGCTGGCCGCTGTGGGTGACCCTCGTGGTCGCCGCCCTCATCGTGCTGTCCTACATCACCCTGGGCGGCCTGTCCGCGGCCATCTACAACGAGGTGCTGCAGTTCTTCGTCATCATCGCGGCCCTGCTGCCGCTGACGCTGATCGGCCTGCACAACGTCGGCGGCTGGAGCGGCCTGAAGGCCTCCATCGCCGCCGAGTCGCACTTCCACACCTGGCCCGGCACCGACATCTCCGGCTTCGACAACCCGGTCGTGTCGGTCATCGGCCTGACCTTCGGCCTCGGCTTCGTGCTGTCCTTCGGCTACTGGACCACCAACTTCGTCGAGGTCCAGCGCTCCATGGCCGCCGACTCGCTGTCCGCGGCCCGCAAGACGCCGATCATCGGCGCGTTCCCGAAGATGTTCGTGCCCTTCATCGTCGTCGTGCCCGGCATGATCGCCGCCGCGACCGTCACGCCGATCATGAACAAGACCGCCGAGCCCAACGACGCGATCCTGTACCTGATGCGCGACCTGCTGCCCAACGGCCTGCTCGGCGTCGCCATCGCCGGCCTGCTCGCCGCCTTCATGGCCGGCATGGCCGCCAACATCTCGGCGTTCAACACGGTCATCAGCTACGACATCTGCCAGGCGTACATCATCAAGGACAAGGACGACGACTTCTACCTGCGGTTCGGTCGCTGGGCGACCGTCGCCGCCGCCGTCATCGCCGTGTTCACCGCCCTGATCGCGAACAACTTCGGCAACGTCATGGACTACCTCCAGACGCTGTTCGGGTTCTTCAACGCCCCGCTGTTCGCCACCTTCATCCTCGGCATGTTCTGGAAGCGCATGACCCCGACCGCCGGTTGGGTGGGCCTGGTCCTGGGCACGCTGTCCGCCATCGCCTACTGGTCCATCTCCACCTTCTCGGGCGCCGAGGCCGCCGTGTTCAACCTTCCGGGCCAGGGCACCGCGTTCGTCGCCGCGTCCATCGCCTTCGTGGTGGACATCGTGTTCTCCATCGTCGTCTCCATGGTGACCAAGCCGAAGCCCGACCGCGAGCTCGTCGGCTTCGTCAAGTCCGTGACGCCGAAGGAGACCCTCACCGACGCCAACGAAGCCACGCTGCCGTGGTACCAGCGCACCGTGCCCCTGGGCATCCTGTGCATGGCCATGGTCATCGTTCTCAACATCGTGTTCGCCTAGGAGTGACTGACATGACCAACGCAACCCCCAAGAAGAAGGCCGCAGGCGCCTTCGACGTCCGGAACATCATCGGCGCGCTGCTGGGCCTGTACGGCATCGTCCTGCTCCTCTCGGCGTTCCTCCTCGATCCGGGCATGAACCCCGACACGGGCCTGCCCAAGGAGTCCGCCTACAACACCTGGGCCGGGCTGGCCCTGGTTCTGGCGGCGGCCGTGTTCCTGATCTGGGCGAAGGTCCGCCCGATCATCGTCCCGGCCGACCCCGAGCCGGCGGATGACCTGCCGCACCACAACCCGCATCACCCCGATGCCGTGAAGGAGGCGTAGCCCGCCATGGCCGCCCATCCCTTCTCCACCACGCGGATGACCCTGGCCGACGGCCGCGAGCTCATCTACTTCGACGATTCCCCCGAATACGTCGAGGGCCGCGCCACCCGCAAGACCGTCGACGACCGTCAGCTGCCGGAGGCGGTGACGGAGTCCGAGCTGCGCCGCGATCCCCTCACCGGGGAATGGAACGTCTACGCCGCGCACCGCATGAACCGCACCTTCATGCCGCCGGCGAACGAGAATCCGCTCGCGCCGACGAAGCCGGGCGAGCTGCCGACGGAGATCCCCGCCGACGACTACGACGTCGTGGTCTTCGAGAACCGCTTCCCGTCGCTGTCCATGCACATGGACGTCCCGGAGGATTTCGCGGCCGAGGTCGACGGCGAGGGCCTGTTCCCGCGCCGCCCGGCGCTGGCCCGGTGCGAGGTCGTCTGCTTCACCCCGGACGTGTCCGCGTCCTTCCGCGATCTGCCGTACCGCCGCGCCCGCACGGTGGTGGAGGCGTGGGCGCACCGAACGTGCGAGCTGTCGGAGATCGACGGCGTGCGCCTGGTGTTCCCGTTCGAGAACCGCGGCAAGGAGATCGGCGTCACCCTGCAGCATCCGCACGGCCAGATCTACTCGTACCCGTACCTTCCGGCGCGGGCGGCGGCGATCGCGGAGCAGAGCAGGAAGCACCTGGCGGACACGGGGCGTTCGCTTTTCGACGACGTCCTGTCCGCCGAGAAGCGTTCGGGCCGCCGGATCGTGGCGGAGGGCGAGCATTTCACCGCCTTCGTCCCGGCGGCGGCGAAGTGGCCGGTGGAGGTCATGCTCATGGCCAATCGCGACGTGCCCGACTTCGCGGCGCTGACCGATGAAGAGAAGGACGAGCTGACCCGCATGTACCTCGATCTGCTGGGCCGCATGGACCGGTTCTTCGAGGGCGTCGAGCGCACCCCGTACATCGCGTCGTGGAATCAGGCGCCGGTGGGGGAGGACCGCGAGCATGGCCGCCTGCATCTGCAGCTGTACTCGATGATGCGCTCGCCGGGCCGCATGAAATTCCTGGCGGGCTCCGAGTCGGGGCAGGGCGCGTGGATCTCGGACACGACGCCGGAGCGCATCGCCGACCGGTTCCGCGAGATCGGCGGAGCAAAGTGGTCGCCGACGCGTGACGACGCCGCGGGCGCCGCCGATGCGGCCGACCTGTTCCGCAGGGCCTTCGGCACCGAGCCCTCGGGAGTGTGGGCGGCCCCCGGGCGCGTGAACCTCATCGGCGAGCACGTCGACTACGCCGGCGGCATTTGCCTGCCCTTCGCGCTGTCGCAGCGCACCTGGGTCGCGGTGTCGCCGCGCGAGGACGGGAAGTACCGCCTCGTGTCCTCGATGGGCGGGGATGACCCGCAGATCGCGGAGATCGGCGTCGACGAGGTCGGCCCCGGCAAGCCGAAGAACTGGACCGGCTACGTGGTCGGCTCCATCTGGGCGCAGCAGCGGGCCGGCCTGTTGCCGGAGGAGCTCGGCGGCTTCGACGTCGCCGTGACCTCGGACGTCCCGATCGGCGGCGGCCTGTCCAGCTCGGCCGCGTTGGAGTGCTCGGCGGCCCTGGCCGCGTACGAGCTCACCGTCGGCCCCGTCGGCGGTCCCGCCGATGACAAGGGCGCCGATGTGCGGTCCGGCCTCGTCGCCGCGTGCATCAGCGCCGAAAACGACGTCGTCGGCGCGTCGACCGGCGGCCTCGACCAGCGGATCTCGCTGTTCGGGCAGGAGGGCAACGCCCTGGCCATCGACTACGCCGACGATTCCGCGGTGCAGGTGCCGTGCGACCTGCCGTCGCATGGCCTGGCCATCCTGGTCATCGACACCAAGGCCCCGCACACCCTCGCCGACGGGCAGTACGCCTCCCGCCGCGGCGTCATCGACGCCGTCACCGAGGGGCTGGGCGTGGGCTCCCTGCGCGAGGTCGACGACGCCACCGCCGCCGCGGCCGAGTGGGCCTCCCGGAACGTCCCGAATGGCGCGGACGCCGAAGAATGGCGCAACGTCGTCGTCAAGCGCGTGCGCCACGTCGTGTCCGAGATCGACCGCACGGCGACCGCGATCGAGCAGCTGAAGGCCGGCGACATGGCCGCCTTCGGCGAATCGATGTGCGCCAGCCACGCGTCGCTGCGCGACGACTACGAAGTCACGTGCCCCGAACTGGATCTGGCGGTGGACACCGCCATGGCCAACGGGGCCGTGGGCGCGCGGATGACCGGCGGCGGATTCGGCGGCAGCGCCATTGCGTTGGTCGAAGAAGGCCACGTGCGGGCGGTGGCCGACGCCATCGCCGGCGCGTATGCGGAGGCCGGGTTCCGGCCGCCGGAGTTCCTCGTCGCGGTGCCGTCCGACGGCGCGGAAAAGGTCGCGTGATCGTGTGATCCGCTGACCGGCGGCGCGGCGGAAGGCGCGTGAGAAAGGGCCCGGGAGAATCCATGTGAGGCTTCCGGGCCCTTCGCCGTGCGAAGACCCGTTCGATCGGGTAGCGTCGGCGGCGAATCGAAAACGAGTGCGATGTCCCGGCGGGCGGGGCGCGCGTGATGGCACGGGCGAAGGCCCGCGCCGAAGGGGGAGGGTTCACGTGGTTTCGATGCGGGGAGACATCCGCGAAAAGGTGCGCAAGCTGCTCAATCAGGCGGAGGACCGCGCGGGCACGCCGGAGGGCGACGTGTTCCGCGACAAGGCGTTCGCGCTGATCGCGCAGTACGGCCTCGACCCGGCGAAGCTGGGTGATCCGGGTGACGCCGGCGCGGAGATGAAGGTGGTGGAGCTCGACATGTCGGGCGCCTACCAGCGCCAGCAGATCGCGCTGCTCAACGTGCTGGGGCAGGCGCTGCATTGCGAGGTCGTGTATTGGTCCGGCGGTGGGCGGGGTCCCGGTCGTGGCGCGGACCGGGGCACGCTGATCGGCGCCGCCAGGCACGTGGAGCGCGTGCGGCTGCTGTTTTCCGTGCTGTGCCCCCAGATGTTGGCGGGCGCGGCGCGGCTGCGGGCCGGCGAGGCCGCGGTGACCGCGCGGTGGCGCAGGTCCTACATGGTGGGGTTCGCCAATGTGGTGGGCGAGAGGTTGTCGGTGCAGGAGCGCAGGGTCGCGGAACGGTCGGATGAGCGGGCCGGCGCGCGGGGCGGTCGCGCGACGAAGACCGCGCTGGTGCTCAAGAACGACGCGCAGCGGGCGCGCGACGAAATGCGCCGCAGGTACCCGTTCCTGCGCCACACGACGTCGAAGGCCCGGCTGGACGGCGACGCCTACATGCACGGGTGCGCCGCCGGGCACGGCACCGATCTCGGGCAGACCAGACTCGGCGGCACCCGGGCGCTGCGGGCGTGAGGGGGTATTGCGCGGCTCAGCCGGCGGCGATCATTCCAGCTCGATGCGCTTGCGGGTGCGCCTGACCCTGGTGGACAGGGCGATGGCGACGGCGCCGAATCCGACGCCGACCCACATGGACATCTTGTAGCCGGCGATGGTCTCGTCGACGGCCGGAGTGGGCGAGGCCGCGATGGCCGCCGTCGTCGCCGCGGAGATGGCCACGAAGGTGGCCGTGCCCACGGCGCCGAAGACCTGCTGCAGAGTGTTGACCACCGCGGAGCCGTCCGGGTAGAGCTTCTGCGGCAAGTCGCCCAGGCCCCACGTGAACAGCGGGGTGAAAAGCAGGCCGAGGCCGATCTCCAGGCCGATGTGCGCGGCCACGATCCACCACAGCGGGGTGTTCAGGCCGATGAAAGACAGGCCGAAAATGCCGAGGGTGACCATCGTGGCCCCCGGCGGCACCAGCGGGCGCGGGCCGAACTTGTCGTACAGGCGGCCGACGAACGGGCCCATCAGTCCCATGACCAGCGGGCCGGGCATGAGCATGAGGCCGATGGTCAGCACCTCGACGCCGCGCAGGGCGAGGTAGAGGGGGAGGATGATGATGACGCCGAACATCGCCAGCATGCCGATCGACAGCAGCGCGGTGGAGATCGCGAAGCTCTTCGTGCGGAACACCCGCAGATCCAGCAGCGCCGAATCCGTGCGCGCCAGGCGCACCTGGCGGAAGCCGAAGAGGATCAGCGACACCAGGCCGACGCCGAGGGAAAGCCACAGCTTCGCGCCGGCCTCGGCGCCGACGAGCGACAGGCCGTAGACCGTCATGCCGAAACCGACGGCGGACAAGGCGACCGAGAGCACGTCGATGCGCTTGTCGGAGCGCTCGCCGAACGACGGCAGCAGCACCGTGCCCACGACCAGCGCGAGGGCGCCGATGGGCAGCATCGTCCAAAACAGCATGTGCCAGTTGTTCGAGGCCAGCTTGAGGATCAACCCGGATACCGTGGGGCCGATGGCCGGTGCGACGGCGATGACGATGGACAGGTTGCCCATCATCGTGCCGCGGCTCTTCTCCGGGACCAGCCGCAGGACGGTTGTCATGAGCAGGGGGAGCAGCACGGCCGTGCCGGCCGCCTGGATGACGCGGCCGACGATGACCACCGTGAAATTCGGGGACAGCGCCCCGATGAGCGTGCCGGCGACGAACAAGCCCTGCGAGAGCAGGAAAAGCCGGCGCAGCGTCAGCTTCGAGATGAGGAAACCGGTGATCGGGATGACCACCGCCATGGTCAGCAGGAACGCGGTGGTCACCCACTGCGCCAGGGCGGCGGTGATGTCGAGATCGGCCTTGATCACCGGGATGGCGACGCTCATGACCGTTTCGTTGAGGATCGCGATGAACGCGGCCGCCAGCAGGACGTAGATGGCCGTGTACGGGGCGCGCTTCTTCGGCGCCCCCCGGTTGGCCGCGTCCGCGGTCGGGCGGGCTTCGCCGGCCGGACGGGGTTCGCCGGACTGGGCGGATTCGGCGCGGGACATGCGCCACTCCTTTCCCCGGTGTACCGGGACGCTTCAAGGATGGGTCGGGCACCGCGACGATGGTGTCCGCCCGGTGCCCAAATGAGGAAACTGCGGCCGCCCGCGAAAAGCGTGCGGCGCATCGAATCGGCTAAACATACGCCTATGCGGCCCACAATGCCAGTCCGCTCCCGCCGAAACCGGAAAACGGCGGGTCGGCGCGAAGTCCCGGGCACGCGGCCTAGAGTGGTTGCACGGAACAAGACAGCGAGAGCGGCGGCCGCGGACGCGCCCGCCACGAGGGGAGAGCCAGGAGAACATGGGCAACATCAAGGTCGGCGTGCTCGGCGCCAAGGGCAAGGTCGGATCCACCATCTGCGAGGCCGTCGAGGCCGCCGACGACCTCGACCTCGTCGCCCGGCTCGACGCCGGCGACGATCTGGCGGCGCTGACCGACGCCGGCGCCGAGGTCATCGTCGACTTCACCCAGCCCGACGCCGTCATGGGCAACCTCGAATACTGCCTGGCCAACGGCATCCACGCGGTCGTCGGCACCACCGGCTTCACGCCGGAGCGCCTCGACCGGGTCCGGGAGTGGATCGACGCCGGCGCCGAAGGACGGAAGCCCAACGTGCTCATCGCCCCGAACTTCGCCATCTCCGCGGTGCTGACCATGCGCTTCTCCGAGATCGCGGCCCCTTACTTCGAGTCGGCCGAGGTCATCGAGATGCATCATCCGCACAAGAAGGACGCCCCGTCCGGAACCGCGATCCACACCGCCGAAGGAATCGCGCGGGCCCGTCGTGAAGCGGGGCTGGGCGACCAGCCCGACGCCACCGAGCAGTCCCTGGACGGCTCCCGCGGCGCGGACGTCGAAGGCGTTCCCGTGCACGCGGTGCGCATGACCGGCGCCGTGGCCCACGAGACCGTCATCTTCGGCACCGAGGGCCAGTCCCTGACCATCAAGCAGGACTCCTACTCCCGCACCTCCTTCGTGCCGGGCGTCCTGCTCGGCGTGCGCAAGATCGCCGAGCACCGGGGGCTGACCGTCGGCCTCGAGTCCTACCTCGGCCTGTAAGGAAAGGGACATGCCCGAAATCGTGGGATTGAGCGCGCAGCTCATCGCCTCGACGCAGTTCGCGCCGCCGGCCGACATCGACTGGGAGACCGACGCCGACGGCGGCGAGGCGCTCATCGAATTCGCCGGCCGCGCCTGCTACGAAACCTGGGACAAGCCCAACCCCCGCACCGCCACCAACGGGGGATACCTGCGGCACGTGCTCGAAGTCGGGCACACCAGCCTGTTCGAGCACGCCTCCGCGTCGATCTACGTGCGCGGACTGTCCCGGTCCTGCGCACACGAACTGACGCGCCACCGGCACTTCTCCTTTTCGCAGCTGTCCCAGCGGTTCGTCCCCGACACCGCCAACCGCGTCGTCGCCCCGGCGGCCATCGCCGAGGACCCGGAACTGCTGGCGCTGTTCGAGGGAGTCGTCGACCAGTCCCGGTTCGCCTACCAGGAACTGCTCGACGCACTCGAGGAGAAATGGGCGGGGGAGCCCAACGCCCTCCTGCGCCGCAAACAGGCGCGCCAGGCCGCGCGGGCGGTGCTGCCCAACGCGACGGAAACACGTATCGTGGTGACCGGTAACTACCGTTCGTGGAGGCATTTCATCGGAATGCGCGCCACGGAACACGCGGATTCGGAGATCCGGGCGCTGGCGGTTGCGTGCCTGGAGGAACTGCAGGCGGCCGCGCCGACGGCGTTCGGCGATTTCGAGGTCAACCGCCTCCGCGACGGCTCCGTCGTCGCGTCGAGCCCGTACGCATTTGAAGGATAGGCCGGGGCAATGCCCGGCACAGCGACACAGAACAGGTAGCCTCTCAACAATGACCACTGGATTCGCTTCGAACCGAGGCGTCGATGCCTACGGCACCGTCGCCGTCGCCATGGTGACCCCGTTTGACGCGGATGGCGCCCTGGACGTCGACGCAGGCGTGCGGTTGGCCGGCCATCTGACGGACAACGGCTGCGACTCGCTCATCCTCGCCGGCACCACCGGCGAGTCCCCGACGACGACCACCGAGGAGAAGCTCGAGCTGCTGCGCGCCGTGCGCGCCGAACTCGGCGACTCCGTCAAGCTGGTCGCCGGGGCGGGCACCAACGACACCGCGTCGTCCATCGAACTCGCGAAGGCCTCGGCCGACGCGGGCGCGGACTCGCTCCTGGTGGTTACGCCGTATTACTCGAAGCCGAGCCAGGAGGGGATCTACCGGCACTTCACCGCCGTCGCCGACGCGACGGACCTGGAGGTCTGCCTGTACGACATTCCGCCGCGCTCGGTCATTCCGATTGAAACGGACACTCTTTTCCGTCTCGCGGAGCACCCCCGCATCACCGCGGTGAAGGACGCCAAGGGCGACCTCGGTGCCGCGGCGCACATCATCGCCAACACGGATTTGGCCTGGTACTCCGGCGACGACGTGGTGAACCTGCCGTGGCTGTCCATCGGCGCCACCGGCTTCATCTCCGTCATCGGCCACGCCGCGCCCCGCAAGCTCGCCGACCTGCGCGCCCAGTTCGACGCAGGCCGGCTCGACGCCGCCCGCGAGACCCACGCTTCCATGACCCCGCTCTTCCGCGCCCAGGCCCGCCTGGGCGGGGTGAGCTTCGCCAAGGCAGCTTTGACGCTGCAGGGCATTCAGACAGGAGAACCCCGTTTGCCGCAGATTTCCCCGACACCCGAGCAGCGTGAACTGCTCGCCTCCGACATGCGAGAGGCCGGTGTCCTCTAAGTGACCGAGAATCGCAGCCGCCCCCGCAAGGTCGTCCGCAAGGCCGGACCCCCGCAGGAGGCGGAGATCGCACGCGCCGAGTCGCAGGCGCCCAAGAACGACGGCGGCAACGCCGACCGCGACTCCGGCCAGGGCTCGCAGCCCAAGCAGGATCAGGGCTCTCAGCCCAAGCAAGACAAGGCCCAAGATAAGGGCCAAGACAAGGGACAGGACCGCTCCGGCGGTTCTTCCCGCGGCGGGCGCGGAGCCCGCGGCGGCCGCGGAGCGCGCGGCGGCCAGGAACGGTCCGGGCAGTCCGGCCAGGGCGGCTCCGGCCGCGGCGGTCGCGGCGGCCAGGGCCAGTCCGGCGGCAACAAGGGCGGTGGCCGCGGCGGCAACCGCAACCGCCGCAACGTCGTCCAGTCCATGCAGGGCGCGGACCTGACGCAGCGTCTGCCGGAGCCCCCGAAGGCGCCGAAGGACGGCCTGCGCATCGTGGCGCTCGGCGGCATTTCGGAGATCGGCCGCAACATGACGGTCTTCGAGTACCGGGACCGCCTGCTCATCGTCGACTGCGGTGTGCTGTTCCCGAGCTCGGATGAGCCGGGCGTCGACCTGATCCTCCCGGACTTCTCCTACATGGAGGGCAAGTGGGATCGCGTCGAGGCGCTCGTGGTCACCCACGGCCACGAGGACCACATCGGCGCCATCCCGTGGATGCTCAAGCAGCGCGGCGACATCCCGATCATCGCGTCCCGCTTCACCCTGGCCCTGATCCAGGCGAAGCTGCAGGAGCACCGCATCCGCCCGAAGACCATCGAGGTCACCGAGGAAGACCGCCTGCAGCGCGGCCCGTTCGACGTGCGTTTCTTCGCGGTCAACCACTCCATCCCGGAGTGCCTGGGCGTCGCCATCAAGACCGGCGCCGGCCTGGTCGTCCACACGGGCGACATCAAGCTGGACCAGACCCCGCCGGACAAGCGCCCGACCGACCTGCCGGCGCTGAGCCGCCTGGGCGACGAGGGCGTCGACCTGTTCCTGTGCGACTCCACCAATGCGACGACGCCGGGCGTGTCCGCCTCGGAGTCCGAGATCATCCCGACGCTGCGCCGTCTGGTGATGGAGGCCAAGCAGCGCGTCATCTTCGCCGCCTTCGCGTCGAACGTGTACCGCGTCCAGGCCGTCATCGACGCCGCCGTCGCCGCGAACCGCAAGGTCGCGTTCAATGGCCGGTCGATGATCCGCAACATGCGCATCGCCGAAGAGCTCGGTCTGCTCACCGCCCCGCGCGGCACGATCGTCGAGATGAACGAGGCGGCCCGCATGGCGCCGCACAAGGTCGTGCTGGTCACCACGGGCACGCAGGGTGAGCCGATGGCGGCCCTGAGCCGCATGGCCCGCCGCGAGCACCGCCAGATCACCGTCCGCGACGGCGATCTGATCATCATGTCGTCGTCGCTGGTCCCGGGCAACGAGGAAGCCGTCTTCGGCGTCCTCAACATGCTCGCCCAGATCGGCGCGAAGGTCGTCACCGGCAAGGACGCCAAGGTCCACACCTCGGGCCACGGTTTCTCCGGCGAGCTGCTGTTCCTGTACAACGCGGTGCGCCCGTCCAACGCGATGCCGGTGCACGGCGAGTGGCGCCACCTGCGCGCCAACAAGGAGCTGGCCATTTCGACGGGCGTGCCCGCCGAGAACGTGGTGCTGGCGCAGAACGGCGTCGTCGTCGACCTGGTCGACGGCCGCGCCCGCGTCGTGGGCCAGGTCCCGGTCGGCCAGCTCTACGTGGACGGCACGTCGATGGGCGACGTCGACGCCGACGTCCTGGCGGACCGCGCGGAGATGCGCGAGGGCGGCCTGATCACGGTCACCTCGGTCATCGACAACCGCACGGGCCGTCCGCTGGAGAAGCCCCGCGCCCAGGCGCGCGGTTTCGCCGACGACGTCAAGGAGGTCCTCGCGGAGGTCGAGAAGCTGGTCGACGAGACCATGTACGACCTCGCCGGTTCCGGGGAGAACAACCCGTACCGCATGGCGCAGGAGGTCCGCCGCCGCGCGGAGAAGATGATCAACCAGAAGTACCGCCGCAGCCCGATGATCGTCCCGACCATCGTGCCCATGTCCTCGGAGTCCGGCGACGTGGTCTCCGACGCGGACGTGGACGGCACCCGCGAGAGCCTGTAGGTTCCGCGCCGTCCCGGGTTCCGGCCCGGTTGTGCTTTGCGACGCCCCTTTTCGGCCTTGTGCCGCAAAAGGGGCGTTTTCGCGCCCGGCCGCGCTCCCGCCATGCCCGTACACTGGTTGCCATGACATTTGCGCAGGAAGAACGACGGCAGTTGGCGGAACTGTTCCGCGAGGTCGGCCCGGATGCCCCGACGTTGTGCGAGGGGTGGACGACCCGGGATCTGGCGGTTCACCTGGTGGTGCGGGAGAACCGGCCGGATGCGGCGGGCGGCATGTTCGTGCCGGCGCTCCGGGAGCGCCTGGAGAAGGTGACGGCGGAGTACGAGGCCAAGCCCTTCGAGGAGCTGGTGGACACCTGGGCCAACGGTGCGCCGGTGTGGAATCCCATGCGGTGGGCGGACCAGCTGGTCAATGCCGCGGAGAACTTCGTGCACCACGAGGACGTGCGCCGGGCCCGCGACGGGTGGGAGCCGCGGGAGCTGTCGCCGGCCGGGCGCCGGGATCTGTGGCGCATCGCGTCGACTATGTCGCGGCGGATGCTCCGCGATTCGACGTGCACCGTGGTGCTCGTGCGCGATGACGGCGCGGCGACGACGCCGGTCGACCGTTCGGGCGCCGGTGCGGGGATCGTGACGGTCAAGGGCGATCCCGGCGAGCTCGTGCTGTGGCTGTTCGGTCGCGATGAGGCCCGTGTCGAGGTCGACGGCGACCAGTCGGGCGTCGTGCGCCTGTCGATTTGAGACTTCGCGCGAACTGACACGCGTGTGACTGATGTGAAAATAGGGGCGAAAACCGACTAGCATGGGGCCCATGTCAGCCACCAGCCGTACCCGCAGCCCCCGGACGCGCCCCACCTCGCGTGGTCCGGCGCGCCGGCCCGCGGATTCCCGTTCCGCCCGCGACGCGACCCGACGCATGGACGACGGATACGGCATCGAGTTCGAGCGCACCGGCGGCGCCTACCGCGCGGTCGGGGAGGGGCTGTCCGGCGCGTGGTCGCAGACCGCCCGCGGCGTGGCGGGCCTGGCCCGCAAACTCGGCGGCCGCGGCGGCGATGGACGAGATGAGATGGAGGTCCGGGGCGCGGATGATGCGCACGTGAAGGGAAAGCGGCGCGGCACGTCGTCCGCGAACGTCAACGGCGAGGCCGGTCAAGGCGCTCCCGTTGATTCCCGGCCGAAGCGCCGGAAGAAGGCCGACGGCTACGACGATCTCGAGCCCCCGGCCGGAACGTCCCGCGGTCGGGATTCGGCCGCGCAGGGCGCCCCCGCGGGCGCGGCGGGGCCGGGCGGGGAGCATGACCTCCCGCCGGAGGAACCGGGGATCGGCGGTTCGCGCGACGGAGCCGCCCTGCTCGTCCTCGCCCTGGCCATCATCCTCGCCGGGGCGACCTGGTTTTCGCTGGCGGGCCCCGTCGGCGATCTGGTGGAGACCTTCTTCCGCACGCTCATCGGCGTCGGCGCCTACCTGCTGCCGGTGGTGCTGGGAATCGTCGCGGTCATGATGATGCTCGGCACCATGCCGCCGCGCGAGCGCTTCTCCGCGGCGGGCATCGGCGCCGCCCTGATCGCCGGCGGCATGCTGGCGATCGTCCACATCGGATCGGGCCGCCCCGCCGATTGGGAGGACCGGCGCGCCGCGGGCGGTGCCATCGGCGGCTACATCGGCACCCCGCTGGCCGCCGGATTCACGCCGTGGGTGGCGGTGATCCTCCTCTTCGGCGTCATCTTCTACGGTGCGCTGCTGCTCAGCGGCACCACGGTCCGCCGCCTGGTCGACGTCGTCGGCGAGTACCTCAACCTCGGCGCCTGGTCGGGCCGCGTCGGCCGCGGCCGCGCAGTCGACGACGACCCGTTCGACCCGGACGACCGGTACGCGGCCGTCGACGGCATGCTCGACGAGCGCGCCGACGCCTACGACGGTCCCGACGGCCCCGAACCCACGGCGGTCGCGGAACCCCGCGGGCCGCGTCCCGCGCGCCGATCCGCGGCGCCGAAGCGCACCCGCGGTGGACGCGCCGCGCAGGCCCCCGTCGACGACAATCTCTATGACCTGCTCGACGACGACGCCCCAACGCGGGCATCGCGCCGCCCCGCATTCGCCGACGATCATTCGGCGGACGGCAACGGCGATGACTCGGAGACCCGCCAGCTGACCATCGACGACGAGGCCGCGGCCACCGTGTCGCTGCCGGCGCCGTCCGACGATCACGACGACGCGGACACCGCCGTCATGCCCGCGGTGGACGACGCCGAGACGAGCGTCGTCAAGCGGGAGGCGCCGAAGCCCCGCGAGCGCAAGGCCGGCGGCGACGCCGTGTCCGAGGCGACCCGCCGGCAGATGGACGCGATCGCCGCGCGGTCGGGCATCGACGCCTCCGCGATCCCCGCGGCGACCCCGAAGTCCGAGATGGAGCCGAAGTCGGCCGTCGCGCCCGCGCGCCCGACCGTCGCCGACGGCTACCGCCTGCCGTCCACCGACCTGCTCATCCAGGGCGAGCCGCCGAAGACCCGCACGGCGACCAACGACCGCATGATCGAGGCCATCACCGACGTCTTCGCGGAGTTCAACATCGACGCGCAGGTCACCGGATTCTCGCGCGGCCCGACGGTCACGCGCTACGAAATCGCGCTGGGCCCCGGCGTGAAGGTCTCCAAGATCACCAACCTGCAGTCCAACATCGCCTACGCGGTGGCCACCGACAACGTCCGCCTGCTCACGCCCATCCCCGGCAAGTCGGCGGTCGGCATCGAGGTGCCCAACAACGACCGCGAAATGGTCCGGCTCGCCGACGTCCTCGAGGCGCCGAAGACCGTGGCCAACGACGACGCGATGCTCATCGGCCTGGGCAAGGACATCGAGGGCGAATTCATCAGCCACTCGATCCAGAAGATGCCGCACCTGCTGGTCGCCGGCTCGACCGGCTCCGGCAAGTCGGCCTTCGTCAACTCGATGCTCGTGTCGCTGCTGACCCGCGCGACCCCGGAGGAGGTGCGCCTGATCCTCGTCGACCCGAAGATGGTCGAGCTCACGCCGTACGAGGGCATCCCGCACCTGATCACGCCGATCATCACTCAGCCGAAGAAGGCCGCCGCGGCGCTGCAGTGGCTGGTGGAGGAGATGGAGCAGCGGTACATGGACATGAAGTCCACCCGCGTGCGCCACATCAAGGACTTCAACCGCAAGGTGAAGTCCGGCGAGATCACCGCGCCGCTCGGCTCGGAGCGCGAGTACCGCCCGTACCCGTACATCGTTTGCGTCGTCGACGAGCTCGCCGACCTGATGATGACCGCCCCGCGCGACATCGAGGACGCCATCGTCCGCATCACGCAGAAGGCCCGCGCCGCCGGCATCCACCTGGTGCTGGCCACGCAGCGCCCGTCCGTGGACGTGGTCACCGGCCTGATCAAGACCAACGTGCCGTCGCGGCTGGCGTTCGCCACGTCCTCGCTGACCGACTCCCGCGTCATCCTGGACCAGGGCGGCGCCGAGAAGCTCATCGGCATGGGCGACGCGCTGTTCATCCCGCAGGGCGCCGGCAAGCCCCGCCGCCTGCAGGGCGCGTTCGTCACCGACGACGAGATCCAGGCCGTCGTCGAGGCGTGCAAGGACCAGGCCGAGCCCGACTACACCGAGGGCGTCACCGAGGACAAGAACGCCGAAGCCGTCAAGAACATCGACCCCGACATCGGCGACGACCTCGAGGATCTGGTCCAGGCCGTCGAGCTGGTGGTCACGTCGCAGTTCGGCTCGACGTCGATGCTGCAGCGCAAGCTTCGCATCGGCTTCGCCAAGGCCGGCCGCCTGATGGACCTCATGGAGACCCGCGGCGTCGTCGGCCCGTCGGAGGGCTCGAAGGCCCGCGAAGTGCTGGTCAAGCCGGAGGAACTGGAGACCATCATCTGGATGATCCGCGGCGCGGACCCGGCCGAGGCGCCCACCGACGACACCGAGGTCGTCGACGCCGAGCCGACGGAGGGCATGGCCTGACCCCGCGCCCGGCACGGCGCACCGGACCCCGCACGAGACTTCGTGCGGGGTTCGTTGACGTGTACAGTGGGTCGGCGTGGAGGGGAGTATCCCCGGATTTCACCGCGATGGCCGTCGTCAACACGGGAAACGGGTGCGCGCCGCAGGGCGGGTGCCGCGCTTTCCCCGGCGCCATCGGCCGGCGCGAGCCGCCAGGTGGGAGAGACCTCCGGTTATTCGTTGACCGACCGGAGGAGCACAGCACCCGTGCACGTACCCATTTTCGTATGGGCGATCACCATCGTGATCGTCATCGGCTTCATCACGTTCGACTTCTACGCCCACGTCAAGACGCCCCATGAGCCGACGCTCAAGGAGGCCGGCGGCTGGACCGCCTTCTACGTCGTCCTCGCCCTTCTGTTCGGCGGGTTCGTGTGGTTGTTCTGGGACCACCAGCGCGGCGTCGAGTTCCTGTCGGGCTACGTGACCGAAAAGGCGCTGAGCGTGGACAATCTGTTCGTGTTCGCGCTGATCATCGGCGCGTTCAAGATCCCGCGCAAGTACCAGCAGAAGGTGCTGCTGTTCGGCATCGCCATGGCCCTGGCGTTCCGCACCGTGTTCATCGTCCTCGGTGCGGCGGTCATTCACGCGTGGTCCGACGTCTTCTACCTGTTCGCGCTGTTCCTGCTGTACACGGCCATCAAGACGGTCTGGGACGAGGCCGCGGACAAGCCCGAGGTCGACCCCAACGACATGGCCATCATCAAGTGGCTGCGCAAGTTCGTGCCGATCTCCCGCGGCTACAACAAGGACAAGATGTTCGCCCGGGTGGACGGCAAGCGCTTCTTCACCCCGCTGGCGGTGGCGCTGGTGGCCATCGGCTTCGTGGACATCATGTTCGCGTTCGATTCGATCCCGGCCATCTTCGGCCTGACCAACGAGCCCTACATCGTCTTCACGGCCAACGCGCTCGCGCTGATGGGCCTGCGCCAGATGTACTTCCTGCTCGACGGCCTGCTGGACCGCCTGGTGTACCTGGCCTACGGCCTCGGCGTCATCCTCGGCTTCATCGCGATCAAGCTGCTGCTGCACGCGCTGCACGAGAACAACCTGCCGTTCATCAATGGCGGCGAGGACGTGCCCGTGCCGGAGATCGGCACGTGGACGTCGCTGGCGTTCATCGTCTTCGTCCTCGTGGTGACCGTCGTGGCGTCCTGGCTGAAGAACAAGCGCGACGAGAACATGGGCGGCATCGCCCCGCCGCGGTGGACCGGCCACGACGAGGAGCACGAGGAGATCGTGCCGGACGCGCGTTCGCGTGACGACGCCCGGCCGCGCCGCCGGGACGCCGCGGAGCCCGGGAGGGACGTCCGCGGGAGCGGTCGGGAGTAGGCCGCCGGCCCTTCGTGGACAGGACGCCTAGTCGTCCCAGATGTTGATGACCGGGTTCCACTCCCGGATCGTCCGGCCGGCGAGCACGCCCCGGACGTGGAAGGGATCCGCGTCCATCACGGAGGCGGGGTCCTCGCCGTCGCCCACGCGGATGACGATGAGCGCCCCGCCTTCGGCGTCGGGGTGGGGCCCCGAGCCGATGATCGCGCCCTTTTCCTTCAGGCCGGCGATGAACGCGCGGTGGTCGGGGCGCACCTCGGCGATGCGGGGATCTTCGGGGTCGTAGCTGTAGGAGACGGCGTAGATGGTCATGCCCGGAGTCTACGGCCGGGGACGCCGATTAGAACGTTTCGGATTCGGCGGTAGTGTTGTGCCCGTGACCGATCAGACCCGCCCCGCGGCGGATGCCGCGCCCTCCAACTGGAACCTGCCGAACGCGCTGACCGTTTTGCGCATTCTCGGCGTCCCCGTCTTCCTGTGGCTGCTGCTCCAGGACGGCGGGAACGACGCCGGGTGGCGGTGGTGGGCCTTCGGCGTCTTCGCGGCGCTGATGATCACCGACAAGATCGACGGCGACATCGCGCGCAGCCGGAACCTGGTGACGGACTTCGGCAAGATCGCCGACCCGATCGCCGACAAGGCGCTGATGATCGGCGCCCTGGTGGGCCTGAACATCATCGGCCTGCTGCCCTGGTGGATCACGGCGATCATCGTCGTCCGCGAGCTGGGCATCACCTTCTGGCGCATGTTCCAGCTGCGCGCCGGCCACGTCGTGCCCGCCTCCAAGGGCGGCAAGCTGAAGACCGTCACCCAGTCGCTGGCGGTCGCGCTGTTCCTCATGCCGCTGGCGTGGCTGCACTGGCCCGCGTGGATCGTCATGATCGTCGCCGTGATCATCACCGTGGTCACCGGCATCCATTACATCGTCGATTCCCGCAGGGCCGCGCAGTGACCGCGCCGGCCGGCGACGCCGCCGACCCCTTGGCCGGCCCGACCGCCGCGGCGGGCGTCGTCGCCGAGCTGACGTCCCGGGGCCAGACCCTGGCCGCCGCCGAATCGCTGACCGCCGGACTGTTCTGCGCGACTGTCGCCGGGGTGCCCGGGGCCTCCGCCGTCCTGCGCGGGGGATTGATCACCTACGCCACCGAACTCAAGGAGACGCTGGCGGGCGTTCCCGGCGAGGTCCTCGACCGCGTGGGGCCCGTGGCGGCGGAGACCGCGCGGGCCATGGCCGCCGGCGCCAAGCGGCGCTGCGGCGCGGACTGGGGGATCGCGCTGACCGGCGTGGCGGGCCCGGACCCCCAGGACGGCCATCCCGTCGGCGAAGTGTGGTGCGGGGTGGCGCGTCCCGGCGGACGGGACGCGGCGGGCGAAGCCGGGGACTGCGTCGTCGTCAAGCGGCTCGAGATCGATCCGGATGCCGGGCGCTGGGGGATCCGCGCCGAATCCGTCGCCGCCGCCCTCGAACTCCTCGAAGCGGAATTGGGGCGGTGACCGGGCGCCGGGAACAATCCGGCGCCGTCGCGCGTTGATGGGGGTGATGATCAACGACACGATGACCATTTCCGCCCCCGCGCCGGAGACCGCTCCGGCGCGCACGCCGCTGCCGGCCGCGGAACCGGCGCGTGAACCGCTGCTGCGGGAGGCGCTCGGGGAAGCGCTGCGCGACATCCGCACCCGCAACGGCATGACCCTGCGCGAGCTGTCCGACCTCGCCGCCATCAGCCCCGGTTACCTGTCCGAGCTGGAGCGCGGCCGCAAGGAAGTCTCGTCGGAGCTGCTGGCGTCCGTGTGCCACGGTTTGTCGGTGTCCGTCTCCGACGTGATCATCGACGCCGCGGGCACCATGGCGCTGCACGCCGCCCGGCCCGAGATGGCCGCGATGTAGAACGCTTTCGCGCGCGGTGTTGCTGCGCCGCGCCACGCCGCCGGGTATCCTGGGACGCCGGACGCCCAGGTCTCCCGACCACATCCGTCGACCCCCTGAGGAAGGTACAGAGCAACAATGGCTAACCCCTTCGCCAAGCTGTGGAATTACTTGATGGCCCTGTTCGACTCGAAAATCGAGGAGAACGCGGATCCCAAGGTCCAGATCCAGCAGGCCATCGAAGACGCCCAGCGGCAGCACCAGGAGCTTTCCCAGCAGGCGGCGGCCGTCATCGGCAACCAGCGCCAGCTGGAGATGCGCCTGAACCGCCAGCTCGCGGAGATCGAGAAGCTCCAGGGCAACACCCGCCAGGCGCTGCAGCTGGCCGACAAGGCCCGCGGGGAGGGGGACGAGGCCAAGGCCGTCGAGTACGAGAACGCCGCGGAGGCGTTCGCCGCCCAGCTGGTCACCGCCGAGCAGTCGGTGGAGGACCTCAAGGGACTGCACGACCAGTCGCTGCAGCAGGCCGCGCAGGCGAAGAAGGCCGTGGAGCGCAACTCCATGGCCCTGCAGCAGAAGGTCGCCGAGCGCACCAAGCTGCTGTCGCAGCTGGAGCAGGCGAAGATGCAGGAAAAGGTCTCCGAGTCCCTGCAGTCCATGAACGAGCTGTCCTCCGGTTCGACGCCGAATCTGGATCAGGTGCGCGACAAGATCGAGCGCCGCTACGCCAACGCCCTCGGCCAGGCCGAGCTGGCGCAGAACTCGGTCCAGGGCCGCATGGCCGAGGTCGAGCAGGCCGGCATTCAGCTGGCGGGCCACTCGCGCCTGGAGCAGATCCGCTCCGAGATGCGCGGCGGCAACCAGCTGTCCGCCGGCGGCGCCCAGGGAGCCATCGAGCAGGGCCAGGGCGGCCAGACCGGTTCCGCCGACCCGGCCGTCGAAGCCAAGCTGCGCGAGCTGCGCGGCGGCAACTGAGTTTCGCGGCAACTGAGTTTCGCGCGGGATTCCGCGCCACGAAGCCGGCGGCCGACCACGATGACGTGGTCGGCCGCCGGCTTTTTCGCGTCCCCGCTCAGTCCCCGACGCCGCGGGCCAGGAGAGCATCCGACATCGCGCGGGAACGGCGGATGGTGCGGATGAGCACGGGTACGCCGAAGGCGGTGGCCGACGCTGCGGCGCCGCGGGCCTTCCGCGCGTCCAGGACGTCGCGCACCGCCTGCACCTGCAGCGGGATCAGGCGCAGCGTCAGCGACATGGCCAACGAGATCGTGGCCACCGGCAGGCCCAGCTTGCCCAGCGGCGCCAGCAGGCGGTCGAACGTGTCCATGAGGTCCGAGACGCGGGTGGTCAGGGTCAGCAGCGTCGCGGCGATCACGCAGG
Source organism: Corynebacterium halotolerans (assembly GCF_001056295.1). GTDB lineage: Bacteria > Actinomycetota > Actinomycetes > Mycobacteriales > Mycobacteriaceae > Corynebacterium > Corynebacterium hansenii. The sequence goes on along the minus strand of NZ_JVMD01000002.1, from coordinate 24,444 downwards.
CGAGGATCTGCAGGAACAGCATGATGCCCAGCTCCCAGTCGCCGGTGAGTCCCTGGATCACGGCGATGAACGCCAGGAGGGGCACCGCGCCGAACAGCTGGGACAGCGCGACCTTGACCGGGATGCGCGCGAGGGCGTAGCCGCCCAGGGCGATGGCCAGGGCCCCTGCCGCGGTGGGGATGGTGCGGGCGAAAATCGTCGCCAGGACGATGAAGCCGATGACGAGCGCCAGCTTCGGCCCGGCGGGCATCCGGTGGATGGGGGAGTCGCGTTTGACGTACACCGACAGGGGCACGAGAGACGCGCGGCGGCCGGCCATCAGGCGCCCATCCGCGCGACGTACCCGTCGATGACGGGGCCGGGCTCGCCGTCGTCGACGATGAGGCCGTCCTCGATGCAGAGCACCCGGTCGAAGCCGGACACGAAATCCAGGTCGTGGGTGACCACGATCAACTGCTGCTCCAACCCCGCGAACGTTGAGGCCAGGAGCCTGCGGTTGCGCAGGTCCAGGAGCGTGGTCGGCTCGTCGGCGATGACCAGCTCCGGCTCGAGGACGAGAACCGAGGTCAGCGCCAGCAGCTGCTTCTGCCCGCCGGAGAGCAGGTGCGGCGAATGGTCCGCGTGGTCGGCGAGCCCGAAGCGTCGCAAAGCCGACTCGGTGAGCGCCTCCCGGTCCTTCGGCGCGATGCCGCGCTGGCGCAGCGAAAAGGAGACGTCCTCGGCGACGGTGGGCATGACGATCTGATTGTCGGCGTCGGAGAAGACGAAACCGACGTTGCGGCGGACGTCGCGGCCCTTGCGGGAGGGGTCGAGGCCGCCGACGGAGACGCGGCCCGACGAGGCGTCCGCGAGGCCGTTGATCAGACGGACGAACGTCGACTTGCCGCCGCCGTTGGGGCCGATGATGCCGATGCGGCGCTCGGACAGCTCGACGGTCACCGGGCCGAGGGCGCGGCGGCCTTCGTAATCGCAGGTGACGGAGTCGAAGCGGATGATGGTCATCGGGCGGTCGGGCGCAGATCCGGGAAGGCGCGCAACACGGGCGCGGCGATGAGGGCGGCGACGACGACCTTGATGAGGTCGCCCGGGATGAACGGGATGTTGACCAGCAGGGCCTCGACGAAGCCCATCTCGGCGCGAACCATCAGGCCGAAGGTGCCGAACAGGTACTGGATGAGCACGCCCACCAGACCCGCGGCGATGAACAGGCCGATCATCGGGGCCGGCTTGCGCGGGCGGCGCACGGTGAGCAGGCCGATGACCAGCGCCGCGACGACGTAGCCGACGATGTAGCCGACCGTCGTGCCGGGCAGGGCCGACAACGTGGTGCGGAATCCGGCGAGGTTGGGGACGCCGATGAGCCCCACGCCCAGGAACAGCAGCACCGCGAGGGTGCCGCGGCGCCAGCCGAGCAACAGCCCGGCGAGGACGATGCCCATGTTCTGCAGGACGATGGGCACGCCCGCGCCGCCGACGGGGATGGACACCGCGCCGAGGACGATGATCAGGGCGGCGAAGGCCGCGACGTAGACGAGGGATTGGACCGCTGATTTCTGCACGGGAAATGATTCTAGTCGCCTGGTTGATCGGCGTTCAGGGCGGGCTGCGGGCGGTGTTACCGTGTGGGCATGCGTTTGGCCGATTTTCACCGCTTCGTCGAGGCCGAGTTCGGCGATTCCCACGGCCCCTGGCTGCTGGAGTCGCATGTGCTGGCCGAGTACGGCGCCACGCCCGCCGAGTTGATCGAACGCGGCGTTGAACCCCGTGACGTGTGGTGGGCGCTGTGCCGGGACCACGACGTCCCGGAGGAGCGCTGGCTGGGGCCCGACGACTGAGCGGGGGCCTTTGCTTTGCGACGGCCGCCCGAGACGGCGTGTCGGCGTGTTTCGGCGCGCATTCGAACGGGCATTCGTCTATAGTCGAACGCGTGCGGTCCGTTGATCCGCCCGGCCCGGTACAACGACGGGTGTGGGCGGCGAGGGTGCCGCGGAAAACGAAGATGGAACCGATTCGCTCCGGGGCGCGTCCAATAGGGCGTGACGCAAACATTGGCGCCGGGCGCGCATCAGGTACGGGACGAAACGGATCTAGGCGCGTCGGAGACGGCGCGCGAACAGGAGACCAACATGGCGAGGAAGAAGACGACGGCGGCTTCGGGCGGCGGCGACCGGCTCAAGGCGCTCGACGTGGCGTTGGCCAACATCGAGAAGGACTTCGGCAAGGGAGCCGTGATGCGGCTGGGCGACGAGGAGCGTCCGCCGATCCGCGCGATTTCCTCCGGCAACATCGCCATCGACGTGGCGCTGGGCATCGGCGGTTTCCCGCGCGGCCGCATCGTTGAGATCTACGGTCCGGAATCCTCCGGCAAGACGACGGTGGCGCTGCACGCGATCGCCGAGGCGCAGCGGGCCGGCGGCATCGCGGCGTTCATCGACGCCGAGCACGCGCTGGACCCGGAGTACGCGCGCAAGCTGGGCGTGGACACCGACAACCTGCTGGTCTCGCAGCCGGACACCGGCGAGCAGGCCCTGGAAATCGCCGACATGCTGGTGCGTTCGGGCGCCATCGACATCATCGTCGTGGACTCCGTGGCGGCGCTGACGCCGAAGGCGGAGATCGACGGCGAGATGGGCGACTCCCACGTCGGCCTGCAGGCCCGCCTGATGAGCCAGGCGCTGCGCAAGATGACGGGCGCGCTGTCCAACTCGGGCACGACGGCGGTGTTCATCAACCAGCTGCGCGAGAAGATCGGCGTGATGTTCGGTTCCCCCGAAACCACGACCGGCGGCAAGGCCCTGAAGTTCTACGCGTCGGTGCGCTGCGACGTGCGGCGCATCCAGACGCTGAAGGACGGCCAGGACGCGGTGGGCAACCGCACCAAGCTGAAGGTGGTCAAGAACAAGGTGTCGCCGCCGTTCAAGATCGCCGAGTTCGACATCATCTACGGCCAGGGCATCTCCCGCGAGGGCTCGATCCTGGACATGGGCGTGGACAACGGGATCATCAAGAAGTCCGGTTCCTGGTTCACCTACGAGGGCGATCAGCTGGGCCAGGGCAAGGAGAAGGCCCGCGAGTACCTGCGTTCGAACCCCGACCTGGCCGCGGACCTGGAGGACAAGATCAAGCGCAAGCTCGGCGTGGGCGAGTACGCCAACGCCACCGACGAGCCCGATGCCGATGCCCCGGTCGACGTGGTGCCCGACATCGACTTCGACGACAAGGACGAGGAGTAGCGGGCGGATCGCACCCGGCCGCGGGGCGGCCGGGCGGATGGCGGGTTCGGATGACGGGTTCGAATGTCGGACCCGAACGATGGGTCGGAATCACCGGCCCCGATGACGGGAGCAATGGAAGGGGGCGCGTCCGTGGCGGACGGCGCAGCGATGGAGACGAAGCTGGAGAAGCTCCGCACCGCGATGGAGAAGGTCGCCGAAGAAGGCGGTGAACCCATCATCGACGCCGACGCCGAAGCGGTGAAGGCCCCCATCCGCTCCCGCGCGCTGCGGCTGCTGGATCAGCGGGCGCGGTCGCGCGAGGAGTTGCGAGGCCGGCTCGCCGAGAACGACGAATGGCCGGCGGCGGCGATCGACGAGGTGCTCGACGACCTGACGCGGTCGAAGCTGCTCGACGACGCCCACTTCGCCCGCGAATGGGTCCGTCAGCGACACGCGGCCAGGGGGAAATCGCGCATGGTCCTCGACCGCGAACTCGCGGGCAAGGGCATCGCGCCGCACCTGCGCGAGGAGGCCCTGGAGCAGGTCACCGACGCCGATGAATCCGAGGTGGCCCGCGCGTTGGCGGCGAAGAAGGCCGGCACCGTCAAGGCGCCGCCCGCCGATCGGGCCGGGCGGGACAAGGATCTGCGCCGGGTCGTCGGCGTGCTCGCGAGGCGCGGTTTCGGCGAGGGCATGTCCCTTGCCATCGCGCGGGAAGCGCTCGACGCCCGCTACGAAGAGCTGAGCTCGGGGTAGCGGGCGTCGGGTGCGCGTGGGCGTCGTCAAGCGCCCTTCCCGGGGATCATTCGCCGGGGTTCTTGATTTCCGTGTAGTCCGGGTCGTGCCAGTCGACGTTGACCTCGTCCTTGGTCTCCAGGCCCTGATCGGGCTGGTGGGGGACCGCCGCGATGATGTTGCGCCGCGCGCGGCCGGCCCGCAGCTGATGCTCGATGCGCTGCGCCACCCGGGTCAGGCCGAAGTTGATCAGGAACATGATCGCCGCGACCACCAGCAGCGCCGCGAAGTAGTTCCGGTAGTACGACGCCGACTGGATGCCCGAGCGCACCACCTCGACGTAGCCGATGGTGTAGCCCAGCGCCGAATCCTTCAGCGCGATGACCATCTGTGCGATCAGCGCCGGCAGCATCGCGGCCACGGCCTGCGGCAGCAGGATCTTCACCATCGTCTGCCCGCGGGTCAGGCCCAGCGCCAGGGCCGCCTCGGTCTGGCCCTTCGGCAGCGACATGATGCCCGACCGGAGGATCTCCGCCATGACCGTGCCGTTGTACACCGTCAGGCCGAACACGACCGCCGCGAAGGACAGGAACGCCGACGGGAACACCGCGTACTGCGCGAACAGCTGGTAGGCGAAGATGATCAGGATCAGCACCGGCACCGCGCGGAAGAACTCCACGAGCGCGCCGCAGATCCACCGGATCCACGCGGCCTCGGCAAGACGCCCCAGGCCCAGCGCCGTGCCGATGGCCAGCGCCAGCACGATCGACAGCGCGGCGGCCATCAACGTGCCGAACAGGCCCGGCAGCAGGTACGTCGTCCACGTCGTGGATTTGAAGAACGGGGTCCACTTCTCGGCCTCGAACTGGCCGTTGGTGGCCAGCTTGGAGCCGATCCACCACGCCGCGAGCAGCGCGACGGCGATGGTGGCGGCCGTGAGAGTCAGATTCGTCCTGCGCCCCCGGGGGCCCGGGGTGTCGTACAGGACCGTTGCCCGTGTGCTCATCACTGCCTCACCGCCAAGTTGAGTCCGGCCCGGCCGAAGAGCAGGCCCATCGGCAACGTCAGGGCGACGAATCCGAGGGCGAAGATGCCGAAGGTCGGGAACAGCAGGTTGGCGTTGTTCTCCAGCGTCTCCTTCATCAGCAGCGAGGCCTCGCCGACGCCGATGATCGACGCGATGGTCGTGTTCTTGGTCAACGCGATGGCGGTGTTGCCCAGCGGGATGATCGCCGCCCGCAGCGCCTGCGGGAAGATGATCTTGGAGAACACCTGGCCGAAGGTCAGGCCGAGCGATCGCGCGGCCTCCGCCTGGCCGAAGGGCACCGTGTTGATGCCGGAACGCAGCGACTCCGCCACGAACGCCGCTGTGTAGAGCGTGAAGCCCAGCACCGCGAGCCAGAAGTTGTTGTTGACGATGAAGTCGTCGTTTTCCGGGGCCAGCGCGAGGCCCAGGTTCTGGTACAGGCCGATCGAACAGAACAGCACGATCAGCGTCAGCGGGGTGTTCCGCAGCAGCTCGATGTAGCCGGCCGCGAGCGAACGCAGGATGCCGACGGGGCAGACGCGCATCGCCGTGAGGATGGTGCCCAGGATCAGGGCCCCCAGCGCGGAGAAGAGCGTCAACTTGATGGTGACCCAGAATGCCGCCAGCAGCGACGGGCCGATTTCCGTGAACAGTTCGGTCATGTTCGCACCCCCTACTTCTTTTCCGTGAAGGTCAGGTCGCCGATGGCGTCCTCGGTCGCGGTGCCGGCGTTCGCGCCGAGGTTGCGCTCGAGGATTCGCCGGAACTCGCCGGACGAGTACATCTCGCGCAGCGCGTCGTTGATGGCCTTCGTCGACTCCGGGTCGCCCTTGGCGTGCCCGATGCCGTAGTGCTCGTTGGTGAACGGGTCGCCGTCGGGCTTGGTCATGGGCACGACGCGCAGCTCATCGTCGTACTGCGTCGCGTAACCCGCCAGGATGGTCGCGTCGGTGGTCAAGGCGTCGACCTTGCCGCGGTACAGCGCCTCCACGCAGGAGGAGTAGGAGTCGAACTCCTGCAGCTGCACGCCGGGCAGTGCGTCCTTGATCTTCTGGGCCGGCGTGGAACCGGTCACCGAGCACAGCTTGCGGCCGTTGGCCAGGTCCCCGAGGGACTCCAGCGTGCGGTCGTCGGCGCGCACCAGGAGCGCCTGGTGGGTGAGCAGGTACGGCCCGCCGAAGTCGACGGCCTTGGCGCGGCCGGCGTTGATCGAATACGTGGCGGCGATCATGGTGACCTCGCCGTTGTTGATCAGCGTCTCGCGCTGCGCCGACGGGGTTTCGCGCCACTTGATCTCCGGGTGCGCCCACCCGTTGGCGTCGGCGATGTGGTTGACCACGTAGGTGGCCACGTCGACGTCGACGCCGGACATCGTCTTGTCCGGGTGTCGCAGGCCGAGCCCGGGCTGGTCGTACTTGGTGCCCAGGATCACCTGCCCCGATTCGATGTCGCCGAGGACGCTGCGCGGCTCGGATGACCCGCAGGCGACCATCGCGGCCGCCGCGCCCAGGGCGGCCACCGCGGCGGCGGCCCGCCGTAGCAGTCGTGTATTGCGTTTCACGGCCGCCCCCTAATGCCCGAGGATCTTGCCCAGGAAATCCCGGGCGCGATTGGTCGAGGGGGAATCGAAGAACGTGTCCGGGTCGGTGTCCTCGATGATCTCGCCGTCGGCCATGAACAGGATGCGGTCCGCGGCCTTGCGGGCGAAGCCCATCTCGTGCGTCACGCACACCATGGTCATGCCCTCCTTCGCCAGCGACGCCATGACGTCCAGCACCTCGTTGACCATTTCGGGGTCCAGCGCGGACGTCGGCTCGTCGAAAAGCATGACCTTGGGGTTCATGGCCAGAGCCCTGGCGATGGCCACGCGCTGCTGCTGGCCGCCCGACAGCTGCGCCGGGTACTTGTCGGCCTGCGCGGCGATGCCGACCCGGTTGAGCAGGCGCATGGCCAGCTTCTCGGCGTCGGCCTTGGGCATCTTGCGCACCTTCATCGGCGCGAGCGTGACGTTGTCCTTGATGGTCAGGTGCGAGAACAGGTTGAACGACTGGAAGACCATGCCGACGTCGGCGCGGAGCCGGGCCAGCTCCTTGCCTTCCTCGGGCAACTTGGCGCCGTCGATGTGGATGGAGCCTTCGTCGATGGTCTCCAGCCGGTTGATGGTCCGGCACAGCGTGGATTTGCCGGAGCCCGAGGGCCCCAGGACCACGACGACCTGTCCGCGGGGGATCGCGAGGTTGATGTTCTTCAGCGCGTGGAAGTCGTCGAAGTACTTTTCGACGCCCTCCATCCTGATCATGGCGGTGCCGCCGCCGGCGTGGGTATCGGTCATGATCGAGAAAGTTACTCCGATCACCTTCGCCGTGGAAAGAGGCAAAGGTCACGCCGCGTCCACCGTTCGCCGCCCGCCGCCGACGGGGCGGATCCGGCGATTGGGGAACGCGGACCCCGCGCGATACCCTTTCCCGCGTGACGAAAGCCAGCCCCACCACCCACGACGCACTCGCACCCCATGCCCCGGACGCGCCCCGCACCTACGAGGTGCGCACGTTCGGCTGTCAGATGAACGTCCACGACTCCGAGCGCCTCTCCGGCCTGCTCGAGGACAACGGCTACGTCGCCGCCGCCGAGGGCGAGCGGCCGGACCTGGTCGTGTTCAACACCTGCGCCGTGCGCGAGAACGCCGACAACCGCCTGTACGGCACGCTGGGCCGGCTCAAGCCCGTCAAGGACGAGCACCCGGGCATGCAGATCGCCGTCGGCGGCTGCCTGGCGCAGAAGGACAAGGCCACGGTGGTGGAGAAGGCGCCGTGGGTCGACGTCGTCTTCGGCACCCACAACCTCGGGTCGCTGCCGGCGCTGCTGGAGCGCGCCTCGCACAACCACGAGGCGCAGGTGGAGATCAAGGACGCGCTGGAGGACTTCCCGTCGGTGCTGCCCGCCAAGCGCGAGTCGCCGTACGCGGGCTGGGTGTCGGTGTCGGTGGGCTGCAACAACACCTGCACCTTCTGCATCGTGCCGTCGCTGCGCGGCAAGGAGCGCGACCGCCGGCCGGGCGACATCCTCGCCGAGGTGAAGGCGCTGGTCGAGCAGGGCGTGACCGAGGTGACGCTGCTGGGGCAGAACGTCAACGCCTACGGCGTGCATTTCGACGACCCCGCACTCGAGCGCGACCGCAGCGCGTTCTCCAAGCTGCTGCGCGCGTGCGGCGAGATCGAGGGCCTGGAGCGCGTCCGCTTCACCTCCCCGCACCCGGCCGAGTTCACCGACGACGTCATCGACGCGATGGCCGAGACCCCCAACGTCGCGCCGCAGCTGCACATGCCGCTGCAGTCCGGCTCGGACAAGGTGCTCAAGGAGATGCGGCGGTCCTACCGGTCGAAGAAATTCCTGGGCATCCTGGACAAGGTGCGCGAGCGGATGCCGCACGCGGCGATCACCACGGACATCATCGTCGGTTTCCCGGGTGAGACCGAGGAGGATTTCCAGGCGACCCTCGACGTCGTCGAGCGCGCCCGCTTCACGTCCGCCTACACCTTCCAGTACTCGCCGCGGCCGGGCACCCCTGCCGCCGACATGCCGGACCAGGTGCCGCCGCAGGTGGTCAAGGAGCGCTACGGCCGGCTCATCGAGCTGCAGGAGCGCATCAGCGCGGAGGAGAACGCCAAGCAGGTCGGCCGCACCCTCGAGCTGCTGGTCACCGCCGACGACGGCAAGAAGAACGCCGAGACCCGCCGCATGTCGGGCCGCGCGGTCGACGGCAGGCTGGTCCACTTCGCGCCGGTGCCCGCGGGCTGGGACGCGGGGGAGGGGTCGCTTGACGACGCCGCCGCCCCCCACATCGACGGGAAGATCCGTCCCGGCGACTTCGTGACCGTCACGGTCACCGATTCGGCGCCGCACTTCCTCATCGCCGACTCGGGTGTGACCGGTCACCGCCGCACCCGCGCGGGCGACATGTGGGAGGCGGGCAACACCCCGACGACCGCGCCGATCGGAGTGGGACTAGGCTTGCCCGCGGTGGGTCGGCCGTCGACGCCGGCCATGGGCCAGACGATGAACCAGGACAGGGGTTGCGGTTGTGACTGACCGAAACGCGGCGCCGGCCGAAGGCGCCTCGAGCGACAAGCTGGCCGAGTTCCGCGGCGATCTGCGGGCGGCCGAGCGCAGGGCGGCCGGCGAAATCCAATTGGGCAAGCAGGTCGTCCCGATGGGCATCCTGCTCGTGGGGCTGATCTTCACTTTCTTCGCGCCGCATTCCGGCAACGTGCTGGGCTTCGACGTCCTGCTCGACACCGACATGGCGCGGCGGTACTTCACCATGCTGCCGGAGCGGATTTACACGATCATCCTGCTCGTCGGCGTGCTGCTGGTCGTGGCGACGATCCTGTCGCGGTCGGCCGTCGTCGCCTTCGTGACATGGATGGTCGCGTGCATCCAGGCGGTGTACTCGATGTTCGCCGGGTGGATGCGCCAGTCGCGTCCGCCGTCGGAGGCGTCGGAGGGCATCGGCTGGGGCCTGGCCCTGGGCATCGCCTTCTCCATCCTGCTGGCCATCACGATGTGCTTCGTGGTCTTCCGCAAGTCGACGTTCCAGGCGGCGCTGGCCGCCGCGCGGCGGGAGGAGGTCCACGAGGACCCCGTGCAGCGCGCCCAGCAGCAGTACCTGCGCGCGGGGCTCATCGACAACACCGGCACGGAGGTCGACGCCATGGTCGACGATCGCCGCGACCGCTCCCGGCGGCGCCGCGAGAAGCGCGAGCAGGAGCAGGCCGAGGCCCGCGCGGGGGAATCGGCGCAGACGGAACGGTCCGAGCAGCCGGAGCAGCCCGAGCATTCCGACGCGCAGGAGAAATAGGGGGCGCACGCCGCCCCCGATCCCGATCCCGTCCCGACGCTCCTTTGAAGGAGCCCGGACCCCGCCGATCAGCCGCGTGCCGTCGTCTCCCGGATGACGTCGCGCAGCGATTCGGCGGGGTCCTTCGGCGCCCAGCCCAGATCCGCGCGCGCCCGGTCGGTGCGGAACACCCCGGGCGAGCGCAACGTGTGCAGCGCGTAGGACGTGAACAGCGGGGGTTTGCGCAGCATCCGGTACCAGCCCTCGGCCAGTGGCGCGACGGAGCGCGCGAACCACATCGGCAGCACGGATTTCAGGGTCCGCTTGCCGACGGCCGTGCGGCACACCCGGACGATCTCATCCATGTTCATCCGCCGCGACGTGAGTATGTAGGCGGCGCCGGGGCGGCCTTTTTCGGCCGCCGCAATGCAGCCGTCGGCGACGTCGCGGACGTCGACGAAGTCGTAGCCGCCATCGACGTACGAGGTCAGCGATCCCGACGCGATGTCGCGGACCAGGGCGGTGAGGTACCCGCCGCCGCGGTCGCCGGGGCCGACGATGCCCGAGGGCATGACGGCCACCGTGGCCAGCTCGCCGTCGTTGGCGTCGAGGACCAGCTGCGTGGCCTCCGCCTTCGTCTTCGCGTACCCGCCGATGACGGCGTCGGGATCGAAGACGTCCGGTTCCGTGATCGCGTCGGAGGCGTCGGCGGGTTCGGGGATGGCGTGCACGGATGAGACGTAGACCAGCCTCCGCGCGCCATGGCGCCGGCATGCGTCGACGACTTGCCGGGTGCCCTCGACGTTGACGTCGCGGACCGCCGGGTCCACGCGCGTCTCGATTGTGATGCGGCTGGCCAGGTGATAAACCGTGATGTCGGCGTCCGCGCCCGCGTCGGCGTCTGTGCCGGAGGAGATCCCGGCGAAGACCCGATCCAGGTCCGCGGCCGAGCGGATGTCGCCGTGAACGGCCATCAGGCGCAGGCCGTCGAGGCCCGTGAGGTCGTCGGACGGGTGGACCAGCACCCTCAGTTCATCGCCGCGCGCGGCCAGCCTGCGGCACAGGTGCGCGCCGAGGAACCCGGCGGCTCCCGTGACCACGGCGATGCGGCGCCCGGCGGTCGTGCCCTGGGGCATCTCCGATTACATCTCCTCGATGGCGCGCTCGGCGGCGTCGGCCCACTCGCGCCACTGCGTGGCCTGCGCGCGGGCCTCCTCGGCCTTCTTGGTCTTGCCGGCGGCGTCGTACTCGGCGGCCTTCGCCTCGAACTCGGCGGCGCGGTCGGCGAACTGCTGCACGCGGGCCAGGGCCTCCGGGTCGGTGCGGCGCCACTGCGAATCGGCGGCCTCGGACACGCGGCGCTCGAGACGGCCGATCTTCTCCTCGAACTCCCGGACGCGGCCGCGCGGCACGAAGCCGATCTCTTCCCAACGTTCCTGCAGCTTGCGCAGCTCGGAGCGGGCGTGGTCGAGGTCCTTGTCCGGGCGGATGCGATCGTCGTACTCGGCCAGCAGCGCCTCCTTGGCTTCCGCGTTGGCCTCGAATTCCTTGTCGCGCTCGGCGTTGACGGCGTTGCGGGCGTCGAAGAAGGTGTCCTGGGCGGTCTTGAACCGCTTCCACAGTTTGTCGTCGACGTCGCGGGGCGCGCGGCCGGCTTCCTTCCACCGGGACATCAGGTCGCGGTAGGCGGCGGCGGTCGGGCCCCAGTCGGTGGAGTGCTGCAGCGCCTCGGCTTCCTCGATGAGCGCTTCCTTCGCCCGGCGCGCCGACGCGCGGTTGCGGTCGAGCTCGGCGAAGTGGCTGCCGCGGCGGCGGTTGAAGGCGTCGCGGGCTCGGGAGTAGCGCTTCCACAGCTGGTCGTCGGTCTTGCGGTCGATGCCGCGGATCTGCTTCCACTCGCCGAGGATCTCGCGGAGGCGGTCGCCGGCGGCCTTCCATTCCTCCGAGTTTTCGGCGATGTCCTCGGCCTCGGCGGCGAGCTTCTCCTTCTTCGCGATGGCGGCGGCGCGGCGCTCGGCCTTGTCCGCCTTCGCCTTCTCGCCGGCCTCGTCCGCGTGGGACAGGACCACGTCGAGCCGCTTGTCCAGCGCCTCGAGGTCGCCGACGACGGCGGCGTCGGGAAGCTGCGTCTTCAGCTCCGCCGCCGAGGAGCGCACGGCCGCGGCCTCCTCGGGGTGGGTCCGGATGCGCGACTCGAGCAGCTCGATCTCCATGGCCAGGTCGTCGTAGCGGGCGCCGTAGTGGGCCAGCCCCTCCTCGGGGGTGCCGGCCTGCCACGATCCCACCTGGCGCTCTCCGTCTGCGGTGCGGACCCACACGGTGCCGTCGTCGTCCACGCGGCCCCACTTGGCGGGGTCGGTCTTGCGCGGGACGATGGGCGCGGCGGGCGCGCCGGCCGCGGCCGCGGGGCGGCGGGGCTTGCCTCCCGGTCGGGGGCCGGGGCGGGGGCCGGGCTTCGGGGCGGGGGTGTTGTCGGTCATGGGTTCTATCCAATCGGTGCTTTAGCCGCGCGGCACGGCTGCCGGATCACATTCCTCACACCGAGTATCGCAAAGGACGCGCGACCGCGCCGCAACGGTTGCCGGGCGGTGCGCGCGAGCCGGGTAGATTCGAGGCCGTGACACGACGACTCCTGCTCATCCCCGGTGCGCCCCTGCTGGTCCCGGAGCTTTCCGGCGCCGATTCCGGTGCGGCGGAGGTCCGCGCGGAGGTGTTGGCGGCCGCCCGGCGCGTCCTGCGCCCGGCAGCGGGGGATGGCTCCGGCGGGTCGCGGCCGCTCATCGTGCGGCGGCCGGACAACCGCTTTGCGACGGCCCACGCCGGCTCCTTCCGCGCCTGGGGCGCGGGCGTCGAGGTCGGCGGGGGCACGCATCTGCCGGAATTGGTGGCCCGCTGGGTGATCCGCGAGACGGGGCTGGATCCGGAGCACGTCGACGTCGCCGCGCAATTGCCGGACCCATTCGAGCCCGGGGGCGGGGACGGGGCGGATGTCGCCGCGCCGATCGTCGTCGTGGCGGAGGGGCCGGCCGCATTGACCGCGCGCGCCCCGCTGACGCTGCTGCCGGAGGCCGAGCCCATCGACGACGCGTGCGCCGCCATCGCGGCGGGGGAGTTCGGGGGCGAGCCCGGCGACGACCCCTTCGGCGCGTTCGGTCCGGCCGCCTGCGACCGAGTCGGCTTGCACACGATGGGGGTGTGGCAGGACCTCGCCTCATTCGGCGCGGAGCTGAAGTCGGGCGCACGGTCCTTCGGCGCCCGGGCCACGTATCGCGGGGCGCCCCACGGGGTCGGCTACCACGTCGCCGAATGGGAGTGGGAGTCATGATCGAGGGCGTGAACGGCGCGCGGACGCCCATCGCCGTCATCGGGCCCACGGCGTCGGGCAAGTCCGATCTCGGCCTGGCGCTGGCGGAGGAGTTCGGCGGCGAGATCGTCAACGTCGATTCCATGCAGCTCTACCGGGGCATGGACATCGGCACCGCGAAGCTCACCGTGGAGGAGCGCCGCGGCATCCCGCACCACCAGCTCGATGTCCTGGACGTCACCGAGCCGGCGTCCGTGGCCAAGTACCAGGAGGAGGCCGTCGCCGACGTCGAGGCGATCATGGCGCGCGGCCACGTGCCCATCCTCGTCGGCGGCTCCATGCTCTACGTGCAGGCGCTCGTCGACGATTGGCGGTTCCCGCCGACCGATGCGAACGTCCGGGCCAAGTGGGAGGCCGTGCAGGAGGAGGTGGGCGTCGAAAAGCTCCATGACCACCTTGCGGAGGTCGACCCCGCCGCCGCGGCGATCATCGAGCGGCGCGATCCCCGCCGCATCGTGCGCGCCCTGGAAGTCATCGAGCTGACCGGCGAACCCTTCGGGGCGTCGAAGCCGCCGATCGACGCGCCCCCGCGGTGGGGCACGCGGATCCTGGGGCTGGGCACGGAGCCGGGGTGGCTCAACGACCGGATCGAGCGGCGGACCCGCCTCATGTTCGAGCGGGGCCTGCTGGATGAAGTCGAGGGGCTGTTGGGCGAGGGGCTGCGCGAGGGCGTCACCGCCAGCCGGGCGATCGGGTACGCGCAGGTGCTGGCGCATTTCGACGGCGAGTACGACCTCGCCGAGGCCATCGAGCGGACCATCACGGGCACCCGGCGGTACGTGCGCCGCCAGAAATCCTGGTTCACCCGCGACCCCCGCGTGACGTGGCTCGACGCCGCCGGGACCGGGGGCGATGCAGTGCGGGAGCAGGCGCTGGCCGCGTTAACGTGAGCGCAACATCCGCCGCGTAGCATTCGGGCAATGAGCCCGAACACGCCCGCATCGGAGACCCCCGCCGCCGGAAACATCGCCGCGGAAAACGCCGCCGCCGAAAACTCTGCAACCGGACCCCTCGCAACGGGAACCCTCGCAACGGGAACCCTCGCCTTCGCCAAGGGACACGGCACGGAAAACGACTTCGTCATCATCCCCGACGCGGACGCGCAGCTGGAACTGCCGGACAACCTGGTCGCGGCGCTGTGCGATCGCCGCGCGGGCATCGGCGGGGATGGCCTGCTCCGCGTGGCGCGCGCCGGGGCGCTGGTCGGGGCGGGAGTGCTCGACGCGCTGCCGCGGGCCGGTGAGCCCGACGAGGTCCGGGCCGACGACTGGTTCATGGACTACCGCAACGCCGACGGTTCCATCGCGGAGATGTGCGGCAACGGCGTCCGCGTCTTCGCCCATCACCTCGTGGCCGCCGGCCTGACCGATGAGACGGCGGCCCTGCGCGTGGGCACCCGCGCGGGCGTGAAGGTCGTGTCGCTTGACGACGTCACCGCCACACGTGCCACGGTCTCCGTCGACATGGGGGCGCCCGTGGTGCTCGGTGCGGCGACGGCGTTCCTCGGGGCCGGGCGTTACGCCGGCGTCGGCGTGGACATGGGCAACCCGCATCTGGCGTGCGTGCTGCCGGGGCTCGACGCCGAGGGGCTTCGCCGCCTGAACCTCGACGGCGTGCCCGAGGTGGACGCCGGGATGTTCCCCGGGGGCGTCAACCTGGAAGTGGCCACGCCAATGGAAGGGGCGGGGGAGCCGGGGGACACGGGCGCGATCCACATGCGCGTCGTCGAACGCGGAGTGGGGGAGACCCGCTCCTGCGGCACCGGCACCGTCGCGGCCGCCGTGTCGGCGCTGGCGGATGCGGGACGCGGCACGGGCATCGTCGACGTCCACGTGCCCGGCGGCACGGTGACGGTGGAGATCACCGAAGCGACGTCGATTCTCACCGGCCCCTCCGTGCTCGTGGCGCGAGGAGAGATCGACGTGACGGCCGTGGGGGCCTGAGCCGGGCTGAACCGTCTGCGCCGGTGTGTGTTCGTCGGCGCCGTGCCGGGGCCGTCAGTGGCCGCCGCAGCCCCCGGAACCGCAGCCGCAGCCGCCGTCGCCGCAGGAATCGCCGCAGCCCTGGGGCGCGATGACCTCGCCGACGAGGAGGAAGGTGCCGGACACGACGGTGCCGATCTCCGGGGCGGGGGTGAGGTCCGCGGGCACGAGGACGTCGAGGGGCATGGGCACGTCGAGGTGCAGCACCCGGAACTTCTGGCCGGTCAGGGAGTTGACGCGCTCGTCGGAAGCGTTGACCACGCCCGACAGCGTCGCCGAGGCGTCCGGGGACTTCGCGCCGGCCGCCGCGCCGGTGACCGCTTCGGCGCCCGTGAATCGGACGTCGCCGGGCCGCCGCCCGGTGCGGCCCTCGTGGGCGGCCGCGTCGACGTCGACCGCGACGTCGACGCCGAGCGCCGCGAGATTGACGTGCTCGAAGGTCTGCGTGCCCTCGTCGACCAGCAGCGGCGACTGCGCCAGATGACACGTGGCGGTGGCCACGACCTTGTCGAATTCCGGGTGCGACGGGTCGTCGGCGACGATCTCGATGAGCGCCAGGACGTCGTCGAGCGCGGAAACGTGGGCGGTGACCTGCGTCATCCCGGCGAAGCCGGCGAACGTGGAAAACGGCTCGACGCCCAGGACGTGCAGGCGCGCGCCCGACGGGTCCTCGAAGCGGACGAGCTGGCCGCCGCGAACCTCGCCGATGACGGACAGGTGGTCCGTGGCGATGGCCGCTTCGATGGCGTCCTGCCAGCGCGGGTAGTCGAGGCCGATGCTCTTCAGGTCGGAAGTCATGATCCCGGATCTTAGTCCCGCCGCGGCGGGCATCCGATTCGCCCCATTCCCGCGGCGGCGGTGTGACGGAATGATCATCGGAAGTTGCGTAGATGCGCTGGCATAGGACCGATCGACGGCAGTAGGCTGTCCTCAGTTGTTTGAGCCAGCGTGCGCTTTCGGAATGGAGACTTGCGTGGCTGGCGTCGTTGACCTGGAAGGATCACGGTCATGGCCATCCGCCTGTCGGGATTGAAGGCGCGCGGCGCGCGCGCACGGGTTTCGGAAACGGAACCGATCGTCACCGAACCGCCCACCCCCGATCGCCTGTGCGACGTCGCCGTCGGCGATACCGTCGTGCTCTCCGCCCCGCGCACCGAGCCGCGCCTGTGCCGCCGCCTCGCCCAGCTGGGCCTGCGCCCGGGCATGAGCGTCACCGTCGGTCCGAAGACCGCCGGCGGCGGCCGCGTGATCAAGTCCGGCACGTCCCGCTACGCCATCGACAGGGCCACGCTCGAGTTGATGGACGTCCTGCGATGAACGCGTCGCCGAAGGCCACCGCCAAGCCCATCGCCACCGCGCCGAGCTGCCACGCCTGCGCCGGCGGTTCGCCCGCTCCGTCGGGTTCGCCCGTCATCGGCTTGGTCGGCGCACCGAACTCGGGCAAGTCGACGCTGTTCAACGCCCTGACCGGCGCCAAGGCCCAGATGGGCAACTGGCCCGGCACGACGGTCGAGGTCAGCCGCGGCGCCTGGCGGGCCGGCGACGTCACCTACGACGTCATCGATTTCCCCGGCGCCTACTCCCTCGACGCGATGAGCCCCGACGAGGAGCTCACCCGCGAGATGCTGATCAACCGGGAACCCGCGGAACGCCCGGACCTGGTGATCGTCGCCGTGGACGCGACGGCCCCGGCCCGCGGCCTGTACCTCTTCTCGGAGATCGCCGAGCACCCGTACCGCATCGTCGTCGCGCTGACGAAGACCGACGTGGCCGCGGCGCAGGGCGTCGACGTCGACGCCGCCGCGATGCAGGACGCCCTCGGCGTGCCCGTCGTCGCCGTCGATCCGCGCCGCCGTGCGCGCGTCGACGACGTCCGCACCGCCGTGGCCGGCGCCATGACCGGGTGCCCGCGCGTCATCCGCGCGGTGGCGGAAACGGACGCCGACGGCGACCCCGATGCCCCCGACGCCGCCGACGAGGCGCGGTTCGCGTACATCGACCGCGTCGTCGCCGCATCGACGACCGACCGAGGCGAAAAGGCCACCTGGTCGGACCGCATCGACCGCGTCGCGCTCAACCCCCTGGTCGGGCCGCTGCTGTTCCTCGGCGTGATGTGGGTGGTCTTCCAGATCACCACCGTCGTCGCCGCGCCGCTCCAGGACGGCCTCGAATCGCTGGTCACCGGTCCGATCTCGGATTGGGCGCGTTCGGGAATGGGGGCCATCGGCCTCGGCGGCCCCGTCCCGACGGGGCTCGTCGTCGACGGCCTCATCGGCGGCGTGGGCATGGTGCTCACCTTCGCGCCGCTGATGGCCCTGATGTTCCTGTGCCTGGCCGTGCTCGAGGACTCCGGGTACATGGCGCGCGCCGCCGTGGTCACCGACCGCGTCATGCGCGCCATCGGGCTGCCCGGCAAGGCGTTCATCCCGCTCATCGTCGGCTTCGGCTGCAACGTCCCGGCGATCTCGGCCACCCGCGTGCTGGGCAATCCGCGGCACCGGGTGCTCACCGCGCTGCTCATCCCGTTCACGTCCTGCAGCGCCCGCCTGACGGTCTACGTCATGCTCGCCGCCGTGTTCTTCCCGGGTTCGGCGGGCACGGTCGTGTTCCTCATGTACCTGATCTCCATCGGCCTGGTCGTGCTCACCGGCCTGATCCTGCGCCACACGCTGTGGCGGGCGATGCCCTCCGAGCCGCTGGTCATCGACCTGCCGGGGTACCAGCTCCCGATGCCGCGGCTGGCCCTGTCGGTCGCCTGGACCCGGCTGAAGGGCTTCCTGCGCACCGCCGGCGGCATCATCGTGGTCACCGTCGTGGCGGTGTGGGCGCTCATGTCCGTGCCCGTCGCCCCCGGATACGGCCTGGCCGACGAAAATCTGCCGCCCCGCGACTCCGCCTACGGCGCCGTCTCCGAAACCGTGGCACCCGTGTTCGCCCCCGCCGGCTTCGGATCCTGGTCCCTGACCGGCACGCTGTTGACCGGGTTCGTGGCCAAGGAGGCCGTCATCTCCACGTGGGCGCAGACCTACGCGGTGGAGGACGTCACCGACTCCGACCCCGACGAGCAGCGCACGAGCCCGCTGGCCGAGAACATCAGGGCCGACTTCGACGAAACCTCCGGCGGCCACGGCCTGGCCGCGGTGTGGGCGTTCATGATCTTCCTGCTCGCCTACACCCCGTGCGTGGCCACGTTGGCCGCCCAGAAACGCGAGATCGGCCTGAAGTGGACGTTGTTCGGCCTGGTCGCCCAGCTGCTCGGCGCATGGCTGCTCGCCGTCGCCGTCTTCCAGGTGCTGAGGTTGTTCCTGTGAGCATCTTCCCGGCCAACCTCTTTTCCCGCAGGCGACCGGTGCCCGCACCCGCGCCCGGTCCCGCGCGCACCCCCTTGTCCGCCGTCCGCGAGGCGATCGCCTCCGGCGAGGCGTCCCGCGCGGAGATCGCCGAGCGCACCGGGCTGTCCCGCGCCACCGTCGACGCGGCCATCGAGCACCTCGAGCGCACCGGATCGCTGCGTCGCGAGCGGATGGCGTCGTCGTGCCCGTCCGGCGGCTGCGGCGGCTGCGCCCATGCGACGGCCGACGGGGGAGCGTGCTCGTCGTCCGGCAACGGCGCGGGCGAGCGGGGGCCCGTCGCCCTCGTGCTCACCCACAGGCCCTGACCGCCGGGGAAACGGGGTAGGCGCGGACGGCGGGGTGCACGGCGATATGGGCTTTCGCGGTGGTCGTGAGACAATGGCCGGAACATGACTGAAACCCCCATGAATGACATTTACCCCGACGAGGCGCGCGGCGAGGACCTCGCCGGGGACGCGACCGTCGGCAAGCCCGACGGGGGCGCGCCCAACAACCCGGCCGCGCAGCCGACCGTCGGCGATCTCGACCTGGAGGCCCGCTCCTCCCTGCGCCGCCTGACCCGCGCGGCCACGCATACCACCGACGCCGAGGACATCACCGAGGTCGAGTACCGCCAGCTGCGCCTCGAACGCGTGATCCTGCTCGGCGTGTGGACCCAGGGCACCCTCGCCGAAGCCGAAGCCGCGATGGACGAGCTCGCCGCGCTGGCCGAAACCGCCGGCTCCGAGGTCCTCGAATCGGTCCTCCAGCGGCGCGACAAGCCCGACCCCGGCACCTACATCGGATCGGGCAAGGTCGCCGAACTGCGGGACATCGTCAAGGCCACCGGCGCCGACACCGTCATCGCCGACGGCGAGCTCTCTCCCGGCCAGCTCGTCGCGCTGGAGGACAAGCTCGACGCCAAGGTCATCGACCGCACCATGCTCATCCTGGACATCTTCGCCCAGCACGCGAAGTCCAAGGAGGGCAAGGCGCAGGTGTCGCTCGCCCAGATGCAGTACCTGATCACCCGACTGCGCGGCTGGGGCCATTCGCTGTCCCGCCAGGCAGGCGGCCGCGCCGGCTCCAACGGCGGCGTCGGCCTGCGCGGCCCCGGCGAAACGAAGATCGAGACCGACCGCCGGCGCCTGCGCCAGGACATGGCCCGCATCCGCCGCGAACTCGAGGGAATGAAGACCTCCCGCCAGGTCAAGCGCGCCCGCCGCAAGGCCGGCCACCTGCCGCGGATCGCCATCGCCGGTTACACCAACGCCGGCAAGTCCTCGCTGCTCAACGCGCTGACCGGCGCGGGCGTCCTCGTGGAGGACGCGCTCTTCGCCACCCTGGACCCGACGACCCGCCGCGCGGAGCTCCGCGACGGCCGCACGGTCATCGTCACCGACACCGTCGGCTTCGTCCGCCACCTGCCCACGCAGCTGGTCGAGGCGTTCCGCTCGACGCTGGAGGAGATCCTGGAGGCGGACCTGATCCTCCACGTCGTCGACGGCTCCGACCCGTTCCCGCTGGAGCAGATCCGCACCGTCAACACGGTCATCGAGGACATCGCCGCAGAGCAGAAGGCCGACGTGCCGCCGGAGCTGCTGGTGGTCAACAAAATCGACCTGGCCGAGCCCGCGACCCTCGCCGAACTGCGCCACGCGCTCGACGACGTCGTGTTCACCTCCGCCGCCACCGGCGAGGGCATCGCCGAGCTGGAGACGCGCATCGAGCTGGCGCTCAACGCCATGGACGCCCACGTCTCGGTCCTCGTGCCCTTCGACCGCGGCGACGTCGTGTCGCGCCTCCACGAGCAGGCCACCGTCCTCGACGAGCAGTACGGCGCCGACGGCACGGTCCTGGACGTCCGGTTGCCGCAGTCGATGGCACGGGAACTCGGGGAGTTCATCGTCGATCCCGACTTGCCGGAGCCGGGCGCGTAACATCACGCGCGTGACCAACGAGCATCACCCCACGGACCCCGGCCCGGACAGCAATTCCGCAGAGCCGGACGCCGCCATCGGGCGAACCGACGCCGCCGCCGACCCGAACCACCCCGACCACCCGGCCGCCCGCGGGCGGCTGTTCGGCTGGGACGTGCACGGCGACGGCCGCACCATCGCGCCCGGCGCCGTCGTCGCACCGGAGGAGCGCCTGGACTGGCCGCGCACCATCGGCATCGGCATGCAGCACGTCATCGCCATGTTCGGCGCGACGCTGCTCGTGCCGCTGCTGACCGGCTTCCCGGTCAACACCACGCTGCTGTTCTCGGGCGTGGGCACGATCCTGTTCCTCCTCATCACCCGCAACCGGCTGCCCAGCTACCTCGGCTCGTCCTTCGCGTTCATCGCGCCGCTGACCGCCACGCAGGCGCAGGGCATCGGGGCGCAGGCGGGCGTCGTCGTCACCGCGGGCGCGGTGCTCATGGTCGTCGGCTTCATCGTGAAGAAGGCCGGCCGCCGCGCCCTCGACGCCGTCATGCCGCCCGCCGTCACCGGCGCGATCGTCGCGCTCATCGGCTTCAACCTGGCGCCCGTCGCCGCGAAGAACTTCGCCACGCAGCCGCTGGTAGCCGCGGTGACCACGGCGACGATCCTCGTGGCGACCGTCGCCGGCCGCGGCATGATCGCCCGGTTGGGCGTGCTCATCGGCGTCGTCGTCGGCTGGGCATTCGCCACCGCCACCGGCAACCTGTCGCCGGAGGCCACCGCGTCGGTGGGCGAGGCCGCCTGGTTCGGGCTCCCGGACTTCCACGCGCCGGAGTTCCACCTCAACGCCATGCTCATCGGCTTGCCCGTGATCGTGGTGCTCATCGCCGAAAACGTCGGCCACGTCAAGGCCGTGTCCGCCATGACGCGCCGCGACCTCGACGACCTCGCCGGCGACGCCCTCATCGCCGACGGCCTGGCCACGACGCTGGCCGGTTCCGCCGGCGGCTCCGGCACCACCACGTACGCCGAGAACATCGGCGTCATGGCCGCCACCCGCGTGTACTCGACCGCCGCCTACTGGGTCGCCGCGGCCACGGCCATCGCCCTGGCGTTCATCCCGAAGTTCGGCGCGCTGATCCTCACCATCCCCGAGGGCGTCCTCGGCGGTGCGACGCTGGTGCTCTACGGCCTCATCGGCATGCTGGGCATCCGCATCTGGATGGACAACGGCGTCGACTTCAACAACCCCGTCAACCTCGTCGCCGCGGCCACCGCGATGATCGCGGGCATCGGCAACCTCACCCTGTCGATCGGCTCCCTTCAGCTGGAGGGCATCGCCTGGGGTTCCGTCGGCATCATCGCCGGCTACCCGGTGCTCCGGTGGCTCTACCGCCGCGTCGGCGAAGGACAGTTCACCGGCGTCAAGGAGTAGCGCGGCTCAAGAGCGTCGCCGCGAAGGAATGGCGCGCCCCCGCGCCCCGGCACGAACGCGAAGGCCCCGCCCGGACACTCTTCCGGGCGGGGCCGCGTCATTCGGGTGGACGCCCTCACGCGGGCGTCGCAAAGCAGAAGCGGGGGACTACTCGTCGTCCAGGTTCTGCTCGATGAGGCCGGCGATCTTCTCGACCGCTTCGGCATCGTCGGAGGTGACGGTGACCTGGTCGCCGTGCTCGGCGCCCAGGGCCATGATCATGAGGGAGCTGGCGGCGTCGGCGGGCTCGTCGTCCTCGTCGGCGTCCACGAGCTCGATGAGGATCTCCTCGTCGTACTCGGCGGCGGCATCGGCGATCAGCGTCGCGGGGCGGGCATGCAGGCCGACGGTCGAACCGACGGTCACGGTCTTGGAGGCCATGGTGGTGGTGATCCTTTCGGTGGTTGTCCTTGGTTACCGACTTTACGCGGTCGCGGCGACTGCGGCCGGGGCATCGCCCGAAACCGCGGGGGCCGTGTCGACCTTCCGGGGCCACAGCTGCTTCAGCGCGCTGACCAGCACCGCGCCGACGATCGCACCGGCGATGATCGCCGCGAACCAGCCGAGGACGTTGTCGATGGCGAAGAACACGAACACGCCGCCGTGCGGGGCGCGCGACGCCGCGCCGAACGCCATGGACATCGCGCCGGTGACCGCGCCGCCGGCCATGATCGCCGGGATGACGCGCAGCGGATCGGCCGCGGCGAAGGGGATCGCGCCCTCGGAGATGAACGAGGCGCCGAGCAGCCAGCCGGCCTTGCCGTTCTCGCGCTCCGCCTGGGTGTACAGCTTCGGGCGCAGGGCGGAGGACAGGGCCATCGCCAGCGGCGGCACCATGCCGGCGCCCATGACCGCAGCCATGATCTGCATGGAGGCCTCGTCGCCCGTGGACAGGCCGGCGGTGGCGAAGAGGTACGCGGCCTTGTTGATCGGCCCGCCCATGTCGGCGCACATCATCAGGCCGACGATGATGCCCAGCAGGATCGCGGAGCTGCCGGACATGCCGCCCAGCCATGCGGCCAGGGAGTTCATCAGCGACGTCAGCGGGCGGCCGAGGAACAGGAACATCAGCAGGCCGACGCCGACGGAGGCGACCAGGGGCACGATGACCACGGGCATCAGCGACGCCAGCCAGCGCGGCACGGACAGCGACGTCAGCCACAGGGCGATGAGTCCGGCGATGATGCCGGTGACCAGGCCGCCGAGGAAGCCCGCGCCGATGGCGACGGAGATCGCGCCGCCGATGAAGCCCGGCGCGATGCCGGGGCGGCCGGCGAGGCCGTAGGCGATGAACGCGGACAGGATGGCCACGATGACGCCCATGCCGAAGTTGCCCGTCGCGAACAGGACCGCGCCGAGGTAGAGCAGGAAACCGGAGCGTTCGACGGTGGTGACGGTGCCGTCGGCCATCGTGATGTCGTTGCCCGGCAGGTTCCACAGCGTGTAGTCCTGCGACACGCGCTCGGCGACGCCGGCGACCTCGTAGCCGCCGAACAGGAAGCCCAGCGCGAGCAGCAGACCGCCCGCGGCTACGAACGGCACCATGTAGCTGACGCCCGTCATGACCGCCTGCTGGATGCGCTTGCCCCAACCCAGGCCGGAACCGCCTTCGCTTGACGACGACGCGGCGTCCTCGGAGACCGCCGTGCCCGCGACGCGCTTGGCGTTGGGGTCGGAGGCGGCCGCGACGGCCTCGTCGATCATGGCGGCGGGCTCGTTGATGGCGCGCTTGACGCCGGACTCGATGACGGGCTTGCCCGCGAAGCGGCCGCGTTCCTTCACCCCGACGTCGGTGGCGAAGATGACCGCGTCGGCGGCGGCGATCGTTTCGGCCGGCAGGGCCTTCACCGCCGACGAGCCCTGGGTTTCCACGACGACCTCGACGTCGTCGCGTTCGTCGGCCACCTGCGTCAGCGAGTCGGCGGCCATGTAGGTGTGGGCGATGCCGGTCGGGCAGGCGGTGACGGCGACGATGCGGGTGACCGGCGTCGACGGGGTGGCGGGCACCGGGGCGGAGCGTTCCGACGCCGCGGTGGTCTCGGTCGCGGATTTGCGGGCGGTTCCGGCGAGGTGCGCGTCGACGACGTCGACGATCTCCTCCGGGGTCGCGGCGCCGCGCAGGGCGGCGCGGAAATCCTTCTTGACCAGTCCGCGCGCGAGCTTGGAGAGGATCTTCAGGTGCGCCTTGCCGCCGCCGGCGGGGGCGGCGATGAGGAACACCAGATCGGCGGGGCCGTCGGGTCCCGAGAAATCGACCGGGTTGGTCAAGCGGGCGAAGGCCAGGGTCGGCTCGGTGACGGACTCCGAGCGGCAGTGGGGGATGGCCACGCCGCCGGGCACGCCGGTGCCGGACTTGGCTTCGCGGGCCAGGGCGTCGGCGGCGAGCTCATCGGCGTCCGCGGCGCGGCCGGAGGTGCTGACCAGCGACGCCAGATGCCGGATGACGGACTCCGGGGTACCGCCCGGGGCGATGTCGAGTTCGACGAGCTCCGGGAGGATGACCTGGGATGACATTGGGGACTCCTCGTCGGGTAAGAGGGGGGTTTGAGTGAG